>JBBQRQ010000044.1:0-40637 GCA_038214755.1 Verrucomicrobiota bacterium | reverse complement strand
CCCACCTCACCCGCGGGGGCGCCCCCAAATGTTGGGGGGGGCGTCCCGCCGGCGCGGGCCCCCGGGTTATCCCCTTTTCCCCCCCCGCCCCCTCCACCCCCCCCGCTACTTTATGGGGGGTCTGTGATTGACACCTCTTTGAAAAAAAGAAGTATGACACTCGACAATGAATCACCTCAAAGCAGTCCTCACTTTCGGCTGGCCTTACTTGCGCCGCTATCGAGGGCGACTTTTGATCGGGATTCTTTTTGGGATTTTGTTTGGGATGGCCAACGGAAGTTTTATCTGGGCCACGCGGACGTTGGTCGCCCGACTTGACCCTGTGGAAATCAAAAGCGACTCCAGCGCCGAAGCGTTAAAAAAAAACAGTTCGCAGCGCGCTCAACTCAACCAAAAAAAATTTCCATCCCAATTTAGATCCGCTTTCGAGAAGCGATTAAAAGAATTCAAAAGGCAAACCGATCTCCGGCTCGATCCCTGGCTCCCGATGGTGGGAAAAGTTTTCACCTGGCGTCGGGTGCTGGGCGCGCTGCTTTTTCTTCCGTTGCTGGCGGTAATCCTCAGCGCGACGGATTATGCGGCAGATTATTTTATGGGTTGGGTAAGCGAACGAGTGATCAACGACCTTCGCATTGATGTCCTCGCCAAGCTCAACACCCTCTCGCTGGATTATTTCAATCGCTCCACCACGGGGGATTTAATCACGCGCATCAGTGGGGACACGGCGAGCCTGCACAAAGCTTTGAAAGATAGTTGCGGCGATCTCGTCAAAGGCATCTTCCAATGTTTAGGCGTGATTGGGGCGCTGTTGTTTACCGACTGGAGGCTCACCCTTTTCGCGTTGATTTTTTTGCCGCTCTGCGTTTTTCCAGTGATGGTTCTCGGCCGAAAAACGCGCCGCGCCAGCCGTTCCACGCGCAAGGCCAGCGTCTCGCAAAGCAGTCTTCTGATCGAATCGATCGCCGGCATCCGCGTCATCAAAGCCTTCAATTTGGAAGCGCGCCAATTGGAACGGTTTCGCCAGCATTCCAAAGAACTCATCCATCACGGAATGAAAAACGTGCAGGCCAAAGGATTGGCCAATCCGCTCATTCAAATCATTTCCACCCTCGGACTGGGAGTGCTGGTCGTTTATATTTTTTACACAAAACAAACCACCTCCGACATGGCCGGCTTCCTGATTGGAATGGGACTTTTGTATGTGCCCATCCGAAAAATCGCCGGCGTGCATCTGAACGTCTCGCAAGCTGGCGCAGGAATCGAACGCCTCATCGAAACACTCAACGAACAGCCGAGCGTGCGCGAACCGATTCACGCCAGGCCGGTAAAAACTTTTCGTTCGGAACTGAGTTTGGAAAACGTGAGTTTTTCTTACGCAACCAAAGTCGTTTTGCGAAACATCAACTTAACTCTGCCGCGCGGATTCAAGTTGGGCGTGGCGGGCGAGAGCGGCTCCGGCAAAAGCACGCTGGTCAATTTGCTGTTTCGCTTTTACGACCCAACTCACGGCGTGATAAAAATTGACGGCGTGGAGTTGCGCGAAGTTTCCGTCACCGATTTGCGCCAACAAATGGCGCTCGTCAGTCAGGAAATTGTTCTCTTCAATAAATCTGTCGCCGAGAATATCGAGAACGGAAAACTGGGAGCGAGCCGCGCTGAAATCGAAGCCGCCGCCAAAGACGCCTTCGCCCATAAATTTATTTCTGAACTGCCCAAAGGTTACGACACCATCATCGGCGAACGCGGCGTCACTCTTTCCGGCGGACAACGTCAGCGCATCGCCATTGCGCGCGCCTTCATTCGGAACGCGCCGATTCTCGCGCTTGATGAAGCGACCGCCTCGCTCGATTCGCAATCCGAAGCAGAAGTTCAAATCGCCATCGAAAAACTGGAGCAAAATCGCACGGTCATTTGCGTCGCCCATCGCCTCTCCACCCTCGCGAACATGGATTCCATCGTCGTTTTGTCTGCCGGAGCAATTGTCGAACAAGGAAGTTTTTCCGAATTGCTCCAAGCCAACGGCCCCTTCGCCGCGATGGCTCGCCGCCAGGGAATTTTCGGAGCCGCAGTGCCTGTCTAAAAAATTCGGTTGTTCGTGGGCAAGTAAATTGGGATGCCAATCTCTTGATTGGCAAAATCCATTTCTCTCACAGCCGAAATAACTTCCTGTGGCGTTTTAAAAATCTTTTCCTTAACTTCGCCCGATGAATTGGCATGATAAAGTCGTTCTCGTCACGGGCGGCACCGGTTCTTTCGGAAAAAAATTTACGGAAATTTTGCTCCGCGATTATGGCCCAAAAAAATTGATCATCTTCAGCCGCGACGAATTGAAGCAGCACGAGATGCGGCAGCAATTCCCCGACAACGCCAACTTGCCGCTGCGCTTTTTCATCGGCGATGTCCGCGACCGCGAACGATTGGAACGCGCTTTTCACGGAGTGGATATCGTCGTTCACGCCGCCGCGCTCAAGCAAGTTCCCGCCTGCGAGTATAATCCGTTCGAAGCGATTCTCACCAACGTCATGGGCGCAAAAAACATCATCGACGCCGCCATCGACCAAGGCGTCAAAAAAGTTTTGGCCCTCAGCACCGACAAGGCCGTCAATCCCGTCAATCTCTACGGCGCGACGAAACTTTGCGCCGAAAAATTGTTCGTGCAGGGCAACGCTTATTCCGGCGGCACTGGAACCCGCCTGAGTTGCGTCCGCTATGGAAATGTCGTCGGCAGCCGCGGCAGCGTCATCCCGCTTTTCCAGCAGCAACGTAAAAATGGAAAAATCACCATCACCGATCCGCGCATGACACGATTTTGGATCACGCTCGAACAAGGCGTCCGCTTCGTCATTGGGTGCATCCAAAAAATGCACGGCGCAGAAGTTTTCGTCCCAAAGATTCCGAGCATGAACATCATGGACCTGGCCAAAGCCGTCGCCCCCGAATGTGAAATTGACCACCTGGGGATTCGACCCGGCGAAAAACTCCACGAAGTTTTGATCTCCGAAGATGAAGCCCGCAACACGGTCGAACTCGACGACATGTTTGTCGTGCTACAGCCTTACCACCCTCAGTGGGTCGAAAAAAATTGGAGCCACGGGAAAAAATCAACGACCGATTTTCGCTACGGCAGCGACAACAACACGCAATGGCTCAAAGAAAACGATTTGCAAAAACTCGTTCACGATGTCGGATGAGCCGCGCCCGCAATATTCCGAGTTCCGCGTTCCGAATTCCGAGTTCCAAATATTTGCCTTATGGCCGCCAATCCATCAGTGAGGAAGACATTCGGGCCGTCGTCGCGGTTCTCCGTTCCAATTGGCTCACGCAAGGCCCGGCCATCGAAAAATTTGAAAAAAGAGTTGCGGACTATTGCGGCGCGAAATACGCCGTGGCCGTGTGCAATGCGACTGGCGCACTTCATCTCGGCTGCCTTGCACTCGGCCTGAAAAAAGGCGACTGGCTCTGGACTTCGCCGAACACTTTCGTCGCCTCCGCCAACTGCGCTTTGTATTGCGGGGCGCAGGTGGATTTTGTGGACATCAATCCGCGCACTTACAATCTGAGCGTGGCGGAGTTGGAAAAAAAACTTGTCGCCGCTGAGAAAAAAAATCGTCTGCCCAAAATCGTCGTGCCAGTTCACTTCGCCGGCCAGTCCTGCGAGATGGTGGAAATTTCCAAGTTGTCGAAGAAATATAATTTCCGCGTGATGGAAGACGCGTCGCACGCGATTGGCGGGAGTTACCGAACCAAACCGATTGGCAACTGCGAATTTTCCGACCTCGCCATTTTCAGTTTTCATCCGGTGAAAATCATCACCACCGGCGAAGGCGGGATGATTCTGACGAACCGAAAAGAACTGTTTGAAAAGTTGATTCGCTTGCGCACCCACGGCATCACGCGTGACGAAAAATTCATGAAACTTCCGTCGCATGGCCCGTGGCATTATCAGCAAATCGAACTCGGATTTAATTATCGCATGACCGACATTCCAGCCGCGCTTGGCCTGAGCCAGATGAAGCGCCTTGATAAATTTGTCGCGCGTCGCCGCGCCATCGCTCAACGTTACAACAAACTTTTGCGTGAGTTGCCACTCACATTGCCGTGGCAAAATCCCGACGCGAATTCAAGCTGGCATCTCTACGTCATTCGACTGCAACTCGACAAAATTTCCAAAACGCATCGCCAAGTTTTCGAAGCGTTGCGTCGCGAAAACATCGGCGTGAATCTGCATTACATTCCCGTTCACACGCAGCCGTTTTATCGCCAGCTCGGTTTTCGCAAAGGTGATTTTCCTGAAGCTGAAAGATATTATTCCCAAACCATCAGCCTGCCGATGTTCGCGGACTTGACGAACGCGCAACAAGACCGCGTCGTGGCCGCGCTGAAAAAAATTCTCGGTCGTTCGTGATGGCCTACGATCTCGTCATTCGCGCGGATGCCGGTTTGCAAATAGGAACCGGCCACGTGAGGCGCTGTCTGGCGCTGGCCGAGCCGTGGTTGCAGAGCGGAAGTCAGGTCACGCTTGTTTCCTCGAATCTTCCCAGCGAGTTCACCGAGCGCACCCAAACTTCGGGAATCAAAATGGCGTCGTTGCGTTCCCTCGCCGGCACTCCCGAAGACGCGCGCGAACTGTTGCAAATCACCTCGGGGCGGAAAGCTCCATGGGTCGTCGTGGACGGCTATCAATTTGGCTCTGAATATCAACTCGCTTTGAAAAAAGCCGGAGCAAAAGTTTTATTTTTTGACGACTTTGGCCACGCCGAACATTATTCGGCGGATTTCATTCTCAACCAAAATCTTGGAGCTTCGGAGAAACTTTATTCCAATCGTGCGCCGCAAACGAAATTGCTGCTCGGCACCCGATTCGTCCAATTACGCGGCGAGTTCATGCGCTGGCGTGGTTGGCAGCCAACGATTCCACAGCGCGCGCAAAAAATTCTTGTCACTCTCGGCGGCAGCGACCGAGAGAACGTCACTCTCAAGGCGATTCGCGCGCTGGAAACTATTTCAAATGGTGACGCAACGGTGGTCGTCGGCAGCAGCAATCCCCATCGAAAGGTTCTCGCCAAAGCCACGCAAAATCTCGCTCGGATTCACCTCGTGGAAAACCCCGCCAACATGCCTGAAATAATGTCGAGGCATGATCTGGCGATTGCTGCTGGCGGAACGACGGCGTGGGAGCTGGCCTTCATGGGTTTGCCCGCCTTGATTTTGGTGTTGGCAGAAAATCAGCGTTCGAATGGCGAACAACTTCAAGCCGCTGGAGTAGCGCGAAATCTCGGCTTTGCTGCCCACGTCTCCACAGAAAAAATTGCGGAAGAAATTTCCAAGCTAGCCGCTGATTCCGTCGCGCGCGCCGCGATGTCGCACACCGGCCGGCAACTCATCGATGGATTGGGAAATTTTCGCGCCTGGTTCCATCTGAACGAAGACGCGCTTCATCTTCGTCGCGCCGCTACTGACGACGCGCGCTTGATTTGGCAATGGGCTAACGATCGCACCGCGCGCGAAGTTTCTTTTTCGTCAGAGCCGATTTGCTGGGAGGTTCATCTCGATTGGTTCCAAAAAAAATTATCCGATCCAAATTGTTTTCTCTGGATTGCTGAAGACGAAAATGGCGGTCAGATTGGCATGGTGCGATTCGATTTGGAAAGCGAAACCGTCGCCATTTCTGGCAGCCTTGATAAGAACCAGCGCGGGAGAAATCGCGGCGCGCTTTTAATTTGGTCAGCTTGCCGAAAATTATTTCGCGAAACGCAGGTGGAGGCGGTTGATGCTTTTATCAAACCGAACAATCACGCGTCCATCCGCGCGTTTCGGAAGGCGGGACTTGAACTGGCAAATCAAACCGTCGTAAAAAATCAACCGGCCCTGCGGTTTCAAATAAAACGCGGTCGTCTCGAAACATGAACGGCGAACTCAACCTCAACGGGCGACTCATCGGCCCCGGCCATCCCGTTTACATCATCGCGGAACTCTCGGCTAATCACGGCCAGAATTTCGAGCAAGCGGTTGAAACGATTCGTGCCATGAAAAGATCCGGCGCGGACGCGGTGAAGGTGCAGACTTACACGGCGGACACGTTGACCATTCCATGCAACAACGATTTTTTTCGCATCAAAGGCGGAACATTGTGGGACGGCAAAACTCTCCACGAACTTTACCAGGAAGCCTACATGCCGTGGGAATGGCAGCCGAAATTGCAACGCGTTGCCCTCGAACTGGGATTGGATTTTTTCTCGTCGCCGTTCGATTTCGCCGCCGTGGATTTTTTGGAGAAGATGAATGTGCCCGCGCACAAAATCGCTTCGTTCGAGTTGGTGGACCTTCCGTTGATTCGCAAAATTGCCGCTACGGGAAAACCAATTATCGCTTCGACCGGAATGGCGACGGTTGAAGAAATCACCGAAGCGGTGGGAGTGGCGCGCGACGCCGGCGCAAAACAAATCGCGTTGCTCAAATGCACCAGCGCCTACCCCGCGACACCGGATGAAATGAATTTGCGTGCCATTCCGGACATGGCGGCTCGATTCAACGTGCCCATCGGGTTGTCCGATCACACGATGGACATCCCCGTTCCTGTCGCGGCGGTCGCGCTCGGGGCGTGCATCGTGGAAAAACATTTTACGCTGTCGCGAAAAATGGTTGGGCCTGATTCCGCCTTCTCACTCGAGCCGGAAGAATTCAAGGCGATGGTCGATGCCATTCGTATCGCCGAAAAAGCATTGGGCAACGCGGATTATTCAATAAGCGAAAAGGAAAAAGGAATGCGTTCGTTTCGCCGCTCGTTATTCGTCGTCGAAAATGTGGCGACGGGCGAATTATTCACCGAAAAAAACGTGCGCTCGATCCGTCCCGGAAATGGACTTCATACCAGGCATCTTCATGAATCGATCGGTCAAAAAGCAGCGCGCGACGTGAAAAAGGGAACTCCGATGAGTTGGGAATTGATTCAAAAGAGGAACAAAGCAGACTGAGCAACGCTTATGAGAACAGTCAAAATTGGCGGTCGAGCAGTCGGTGAAGGGCATCCAGTTTTTATTTCGTTTGAAGCAGGGGCGACGCATAGCGGATTGGAAACTGCGAAGAAACTTTGCCAGGCTGCAAGTGACTCGGGAGCAGATGCGGTGAAATTTCAAACTGTACGCGCTGCGGATTTGATAGTGCGCGATGATACCAACATCGAATTTGAAAACGCGCAGGGCAAACGTTCCGAGAGCGTCCAAAAGGCGCTCCAACGCCGCGAGCTTTCCTTCGACGATTGGCGGCGGTTGAAGGAATTTTGTGATTCGCTGAACCTCGCGTTCATCTCCACACCGAGCGGACCAGAGACAGTCGATTTGCTGGCGGACATGGGCGCGGCGGCGATCAAGGTTTCCAAGTCCGACATCAATCATCGGGTGCTCGTCGATTACATGGCGCGGAAAAAACTGCCTATGATTTTGGATGGCCGCGAACGTTTTGAAGATGTCGAAGCGGCGGCGCGAATTTGTGAGGGACACGGTTTGCACGACATCATCATCATGCATTGTCCGTCCGGTTATCCGGCACAACACGCGGGCATTCATCTCAACGCCATTCGGCACATCAAAGAAATTTTTCAATATCCCGTCGGCTATTCGGATCACTCCACCGGGACGGCAATGAATTTTGCCGCGATTGGTTTGGGCGCCAGTTTCCTGGAGAAAACCATCACGCTGAACCGGCACACGGACGCAGTGGAACATTATATGTCGTTGGAACCGCGCGAACTGAAACTGTTCATTGAAGATGTCCGCGCGGTGGAAGCTGCGCTGGGCGATCCTCGGATCATTTTCAATTCGCGGGTGAAAGCCGAACATCGCCGAAGTCTGCAAGCGCGTCGCACATTGCCTCTTGACCACAAAATCACACTCGACGACCTGGATTTCCGGCGGCCCGGAACGCATATTCCTGCCGATCAATTCGAGCAAGTCCTGGGACGACAGACCACCAGAGAAATTTCTACCGGCGAATTTCTTTCGTTCGCTGATTTGAAATGAGCCTTTATTTTCCGCCCATTCACCTTCTGCGGAAGCACTATTCCCGGCTCTGTCCCGAACGGTCCACCTTGCAGCCTGTCAGCGGTGCGGAGATCAATTCGCGCAACTGGTTCGTGCATTTGAACAACGAAACTGTCCCGCGTTTCGTGCTGAAGAAGAAGACCAGCCCCGACAAAGATCTGGTTGATCGGTTGCCAGTCACTGTTTGTGAATATTCGATTGCGGCAAAAAAAAACCAATTGCTTCCAAAACTTTTGTCCGCCGACAACGGTCAGCTTTTCGTCTTCGATGATGGAGCGTTCTTTCGTCTGACGGAGTTTCGAGAGGGAGAAAAGTTTTCTGGTACGACTGCTGAATTGCGCGCCTGTGGCACGGCCCTGGCGCAAGTTCACCTTGCGCTCGAGAATTGCACGTTCGGAGAAAACAGCGATCTCTACACCAATCTCTCTGAGGTGGAAAAATCCACCGTCCTGAAATGCGATGGAAAAGATTTCGGCCCAGGCGATTTTGGTCAGCGTGCCATCGAATGGCTGGAATGCGAATCACCCGCGCGCTATGCGGAAATCGAATTGATCGAGTCGCAATCCGATCTCCCGCGTCAGCCAGTCCATCACGATTTCATGCCGCAAAATTTGTTGTTCAAAGATCAGCAGGTCGTGGCTGTGCTCGATCCCGATTCATTGGTGATTGATTTCGAATTGCACGCCATCGCGTTTGCGGCCAGCCGCCTCAGCCCGGAAAAAGTGCCATGGGAGTTTCTAGCCAGCTATCACTCGGTAGTTCCGCTCACACCGAAAGAATTGCGCCTGCTCCCGGCATTCGTTCGCCGGGAAGCCGTGCGGCGCATCAATTGGATTTTTCGCGTCAATTTTTTGATGGGCCAGGACAGTTGGCGAACTGATTTCTTCAAGCATTTGCGCAACATCGAAATCACTTACGCGTGGGAGGCAGAGTTTGCACTCTCCGACCAAGAGTTGTTGAGGAAAATTTCTAAATGACGATCACCACGAATGATTTTCTCGGTCCCGTACTCGGGCTGATTCCCGCAAAACGCGGCTCGATGCGTTTGCCGGGAAAGAACATTCGTCCGCTCGGCGGCAAGCCACTGCTGGGATGGGCTATCGACGCCGCGCGCGCTTCCGGGGTAATCAATCGGCTTATTGTTTCGACAGAAGATGAAGTCGTCGCGAACGTCGCTCGCGAATACGGAGCCGAAGTTCCATTTCTTCGGCCCGAAGAACTGGCTCGCGATCCCGCCGGCGTGGAGCAAGTCGCGTTGCATGCGTTGAAAGCGATGCGCCAGCAGGGCGTGGAATTCAAAACACTGGTGATTCTTTTGCCCACGTGTCCCTTTCGCACCGCGGAGGACATCCGCGACGCGCTCGAATTATTTCAAAAAAAAAATGGGAAGTTTCTCATGAGCATTTCGCCTTTCCCACATCCGCCATTTTCCGCGCTCAATTTGACCGAGGACAATTTACTTCAACCTTTATTCCCGGAGTTCATCGGCAAAAAGTCGCAGCAATTACCGACAGCTTGGCGACCCAACGGCGCGTTGCACATCCTCAATGTGGCCGCTTTTGAAAAAGAAAAATCCTACTATGCGCAACCGCTCATCGGTTTCCCGATGTCGCGCGAGAAGTCGGTCGATATCGACAGTGCGGACGATTGGCTGGAAGCCGAGTTTCGTCTTTCCCAATTGATCAAGGCCCGCCACTAGGCTCACCGTGAAATTTTAGCGACTGACCTTCATTTCTCCGCTAGCTTTTTTTAAAAATTATCCGCATGGCTTCAAAGAATGTCGTTCTTTTAGTGGAACATCGGCAGCGAGACTTGAATGGGTGCGCGCTCATCGCCCATCACCTCAAACATCTTGGCGTCCAGGCTCACCTTGAACCCGTCAACGCCTGGCAGGCGGTGCTGGGCGCGCATCAGCCGGATATGATTGTGTTCAATCATACCAATCGCAAACACCTGGCGGATTACACCCGGCATCTTGCCGAAATGGGCGTGCTTACGGCGGTCCTATTGAACGAAGGCCTGCTCTATACCGAACCAGTGCGAGAGTATAATTCGCAACGTCTCCCGAATCTCCACCTGGACTATTATTTTTGTTGGAATGAACTCCACCGAGAATGCCTGCTGGCGAGCGGTTACAAAGACAAGACCGACGTGGTGACAGTCGGCGTGCCGCGATTTGATTTTTATTTCGAGCCGTGGAAGCGCATTTTCAATTCGTCATCCAGCCCGGCCAAAAGTCGTCCGCGCATTTTGCTTTGCACGAACTTCGGTTATGCGGAATGGCGCGAGCGTCCCAAAGAAAAAGTGGACCGCTTCTTTTCGCAATGGACCCATATGCCGGCCTATGCCGACTACTGGAACGCCATCGAAATCAATCACCGGAGCCGCTTGCGCTTTTTGGATTTTCTCCGAGCCATTTTGGACAGCGGAAAATTCGAAGCGGTGCTCAAGATTCATCCGCGCGAATCGCGTGGGGTTTATGAAAATTGGCTCAATTCGCTTCCGGCAAAGCTGAGCACAGATCTGACCTTCGTTGCCTCGGACTCGAACATCACGCCACTCATCCTAAACTGCGATCTGGAAATCTCCTGCGAAAAATGCACCACCGCCATGGAGTCATGGATCGCGCGCAAGCCGACCATCGAATTGATTTTCGAAAAATATCCGCTTTTTTTTGACGCGAAACTCAGCGCGCTCAACGTCGCTTGCGATTCCCCGGAAAAGATCGTCGCCACTATCGAAGCGCAACTGGCCAATCCCGATCAAACCAGTTTTACCGAGGGGCGGCGCGCGCATCTAGCGAAATGGTGCAATTCACCGAATGGGGAAGCCGCAAAAACGGTGGCGGAAAAAATCGCCGGCGCGCTCAGCCGCCGCTCACGCAAGAAACAATTGAAACTGGGTTTCCACGATTATCGTCGCGCGGCGAAATTGAAATTTTATCGCGCGTTGGGCGAGCCTTACACGTTTCCACCGATATCGAAATTAAAGCAGAGCCTTCTCGGACGCTCCGCCCGTTTCAGTAAAAAACTTCTCATCTACGAAAAATCCATCACCGCCCAGGAAGTGAATGACACGCTGGCCCGCATTGAGATGGCGAGAAGAGCGGGTTGAATCCCGCATGAGTTGCATCCCCAAGGATTTCGAGGCGCTGATTCCTCCTGTATTGAGTGAAAATGCCGCGGCCAAGACATGGTCTGGGTTTGACCTCATGGGAATAAATCCAATCCCTTCGTTAATACTCCGTTACGCCATTAATGACTTAATTTCACAATCATCGATTTTTTGGACCCGCCATAGAGCAACTCGGAGTGCACATAACCATAAGAGGCGGCCCAGGCAGCAAGAGCGTGGGGAGAATTGATTTTAATTTCCTCTCCATTCTTAAAGCAATACGGCAATGCTTCCTCTGAATGATTGCTTCCTAGATCGCATTTATCAAAGATGCGACGAAACAAGTTTTTCCAGAAGGCGGTGAATCGTCTTCGTGTATAACAGGGGTTAGCTTGAAAAATAATAATCGCATCCGTATTGAGGTGACGCATCATTTCATTTTTGCGCTTCAAATACATCAAGCATTTGGAGAAAATGGCTACATCATACCGTGCAAAAAGGAGTTCGCGGACGGCAGGGTCTTTTTCAAATAAGTCAACGTCACCTCTGAGAACATCTAACCCTTTTTGCTGCGCAGCCTGCACACCCGGCGCCGAAAGCTCAATTCCCCGTCCCCGACAACCCTTTAATGTGGCCGCATACAAAACACGCCCCGTCCCGCAGGCGACATCTAAAACTGTGGAACCGGACGGGATTGCATCCAAGATGATTTGGAGCCGCGGATTCATCGGCTTTTCGGGATACTCCTGCATCGACTTAAAATACGTCTTTCTTGTTTCGTAGTTATACATAGCGAAGACCTCCCTAAGCCGCCCCCAACGTAGGACCAGGGTAAATTCCACTGTGTCGTGCCATCACCAACCGCATTCAGAGCCATTTAAGTAGTGGTCGGAAGGAAATAGTTTAGTTATTTCTCAGTCACTGGATGTTGACTCTAGTAGATCGGTATAAACTTTTTGAATCGCATCGGACATGGCTTGGATCGAATAACGGGCCAACGCTAATTCGCGACCCTGCCGTCCCATGGTTTCGCACCGAGGATAATTTATATCCAACTCCGACAAAGACTGCGACAAACCGCCAGTCGCGTCGTTATCAAAATTCAGGATTTGGCCTACTTGTCCATCTACCACCACTTCCGACATGCCGGGAGTATTGGATACAATCACGGGTCTGCCGGCAAACATCGCTTCCATCACCGCCCGGGGAATTCCTTCAACTTTGGAATAGGCCACCAACAAGTCGGAAGCCCGCAACAGACGCGGAACATCCTCGCGCGATCCCAAAAACAAAACCTGTCGTTGCAACTTTTGCGCCGCTACGACATTGCGCATCTTCTCAACGTAAGTCGGGTTATGCTGGGTTGGGCCCACAAAAACGAGGAAATGCTTCGCGTTAGCTTTTAGCCAGGGAAGCGCCCGATCGAGAATGATGGCTTGGCCCTTTACCTCACTGATCATCCCGACATTCAGCACAACTCGTGATTGGCGCTGAGGATAGTAACGTGGTGTTTCTGGAAACGGTTCCACGCCACTGCGGATTACTACCACGCGTTCGGGATGTTTTAACTGCGAAGCGAGCGATTCTCGCAGCACCTCCGCCACGGCGATGACTCGATCAAATCGGCCATAAAAATAGGCGCGCACGCGGGCTGGAGTCAGATCATTCAATCCGGTGCGGAAGTGACAGATGGATGGAACATGGCACATGCGGGCGGCCAGGTAAGAAGGTGGTCCGACCCAATGTTCGTTAGCATGCACAATCTCGATACCATGCGTTTTCACATAGCGTTTGATTTGCTGCACAACTAGAAGATTACGCGGGAGGGACAGGAGATGAGTCCATCGACTGAATTTCATCAGTGACCAAGGCACTTGCAAGCGATCCATTTCCTCGGTAAGCCAGCCTGTCCTGGCCACCAACACATACGGCTCAAACCGTTTCCGATCCAGCAACTCCAAATGGTGAAAAAGACTTTTTTGAGATCCACCCAGCGAGGAAGACTTTTGAGTGATCAATACCCGATGCGGGCCGCTCCTCCGTTGCCGCAGTGAATTCATCCTTTTTTTAAGCGCTCTGTTGTCATTCAGCAGTTGTCCAATCACGTTCCCTTTCGATGTCGTTTCAACCTCTAGCGGACACCAAAGATGTCTCATGGTCGAGTTTCGAATTGGTTGCCTCGAAAAACATGGCCGCAAATAAATCATCCAGTTGCGCCACAGGTTCGTTGCGGAATTGCTTCTGTCTTCGGGCCGTTGCTACTTTCGCTCCGATGAAAACGGAACTGCGCGGCTTTGCGCCCACGCTCATTTTGGAAAGCATCAGCCGCGTCGAGCAGCGTTTGGGACTGAGCGAGAAACAAACGGCAAGCGTTTATCATCAGTTGGATTATTGGCTGGTCCAGCCGCGTTATCTCAGGACTTGTTTCAAGGCCCTGGGCAAGGCGGATTCGCCCGTCCTCATCCCATAGTTTTCAATGCCGCCCTGGACAAATGCTTTGGGCAAAGTTTTGAAACGCTACAAGTTTTTCACACGCATTCGAGGCAAGGCCGACGCCGATGTGATTTGCGTGAAGAATAATCTTCGCTCGTTTTACACCAGCCGTTCCCAGCCAGTGACTGTGAAAATTTTGTTAAGCAAAACGCGAAATGCGTCCCATCTCAGCAATGAGGTGAACATTCGACAGCAGTTGGAAAAATTTGAAACGCTCAATGTTCCGCGCATCTTCGAATACGATCTAAATTTCGATCCACCGTTTATTTGCGAAGAATTAATTCTCGGCCGACGTTTGCACCGTCGCAAAGATGCCACGCAAATTGTAAATCAGCTTTGCCTTCCGCTGTGGCAGACCTACGAAAAACACGGAATCCATTTGAAAAAGATCCGCGACTTGATTGATCTGCCAAACGCTCAAAAAAATTTGTCTGAGTTATGTGCGGCTCACTGGTGGGACGACCGTTGGCTGGACCGCGCCAGCTTCGTCAAGCAGACCATTACCTTTTTGGAAAAGGGCGGTCTGATCACGACTTCGGTGGGGCATGGGGATCTCGGCCTGGCCAATCTAATGATAGGAAATGACGGCCGTATTTTTGTGCTCGATTGGGAATGTTCCAAGCCCATGCCGATTGCGTCTGATGTTTTAGAAGTGGCGCTGGCCGTGCCGGAAGCCGAAAAATTATTTGCGGCAAAACTCGATCAATACGCGGTTCAACTTAACAACCCCGCCATTTTGTGCGCGAAGTCCCAATTCTTTTTCGCGATCGCAGAATATTTATTGCAGTACGGCGTGAACAAACGATTGCAAAAACCGCGCAAGTTTACCGGGCATTTCAATTTGGCGAACCGTCTTCTGCGACAAGGTTTGAAATTGCCAGAAAGAGTTCCGGCCTGAACCGGAACGATTCAGTTGGACAGATTGCTCGCCCTCACCCTAACCCTCTCCCCCGAGGAGAGGGAACTGGCCATCAGCATGCGCCATCACTCACTAAACCGTGAACATTTTCCAGCGCTGCATAAGATTCTCCCTCTCCTCGGAGGAGAGGGTAGGGGTGAGGTCGAGCGTTGCTCGGCACTGAATCGTTCTCGCCTAAATCAAATTGTCAGGGGCTGCATCTGCACTGCAAACAGATAACGAAATGGCTCGCTTCGGCCAGCGGGAGTTGCGCCCAGGAACTCGACATTTTTTTCGCCGAATAATCCGCTCAACATCGTGAGGTTGTAATCGACAATTGAACGTTCATCGCGGTCTGTAAAATCCGGCGGCTTATCTCCGTATTTGCTTTGCTTCGAAGCCGGTTCAAAAAACAACCAACGCTGCGCCTTTGCGCCTAATGTTTTCAAAATCTTTTGCGCGCCGTCATGGCCGAAATTTTTGTGCCATTGATGGTAAACCGACAAACATAAAACCACGTCTTCGACTGGTAGAGCCGCGACATTTTCCGGTGTCACCAAAAAATGCATGAAGGCCAGAGTGAGGTTCGGTTTGCATTGTCGGCGGGCCACAGCCAGCGCGTCCCAATTCGTTTCCAACCCGAGCGCGAAAAATCCATTTTCCGCAGCCCAGGCAGTCAACCGTCCCGTGTTGCAACCCACATCCAACAGAGAACGCGCGCCCATCGAGCGATCCTGGATCAATTGCCAGCGTTGTTCATTTCCGGTTTGCCGTTTCCTCTGGTAATCGTAGCGGCCGCGAACGAAGTCTTTGATTTTTTTAAAAGGGCTTTTCATCGAAGGCATTTCTATACCTGTCGTACGAAGGAAAATAAATTGAAAAGGCGGCGCGTCTTCTGTGATTTCTCTTGCACGGCATCGGAGAAAGCTGGAGTGACAACTCACACTTAGTCTCAGTCGCCTTGGAATACGATAGATGTTCGTGGAAGACCCCGCGACCTTCCTTGGGTTGTAAATGCACACGCAAAAATTTTCATTTGAGAGAAAGCAGCTCGACGGCACTATAGAACGCAATTCATGCCTTCTCACAAAATTCAGAAAGATTGGAAAGCGAAATTAAAATCCGCCATCCCTTTCGGCCTCGGCCAAACCAAGCCGCAACATTTTCGCGACATGGCGAAAGTTGTTTGGAAAAACAAAGACAATCTTGGTTACGCATGGAAAGTTTTGAGTCGTGGCGTTTGCGATGGGTGCGCGCTGGGTGTGGCCGGTTTTCACGATTGGACGATCAAAGGAACGCATCTCTGCATGACGCGGCTGAATCTGCTTCGGCTCAATACGATGCCGGCGCTCGACGTGGATTTGCTTTCTGACATTTCAAATCTCCGAAAACTGGATAACGCGCAACTGCGCGAGCTTGGCCGTCTGCCCTATCCGATGTTGCGCGAAAAAAATGCAAACGGTTTTCGCCGCATTTCCTGGGAGGAAGCCTTTTCCCGAATCGCAAAAAAAATTCGCGCTAGCACGCCGAAACGTTTCGCTTTTTTCGTTACCTCGCGTGGCGTGACGAATGAAATTTATTACATGGCGCAAAAAACCGCGCGTTTCCTCGGCACGAACAATGTCGATAATGCCGCGCGCCTTTGTCATTCGCCCAGCACCGGCGCGATGAAATATGCGCTTGGCGTTGCCGCGACCACTTGCAGTTACAAGGATTTTTACGGAACGGATTTGATTATTTTGTTCGGCTCAAATCCCGCCAACGACCAACCGGTCACGACGAAATATTTTCACGAAGCAAAAAAACTCGGCACAAAAATCGTGATGGTGAATCCGTACCGCGAGCCGGGAATGGCGCGCTATTGGGTTCCCTCCAGCGCGAGCAGCGCAATTTTTGGAACAGACTTGATGGATTATTGGTTCCCCGTTTCGCAAGGCGGCGACATCGCGTTCATTTATGGCGTCCTAAAAATTCTGATTGAGAATCATTGGTATGACAAAAATTTCGTGGAAAATTTCACCGGCGGTTTCGACGAACTGAAACTCAAAACTGAAAATTTAGAATTCAAAACTTTGGAACAGCAGTCTGGCTTGCCGCGAAGTTCGATGCAGGAATTTGCCGAACTGATTCGCGACGCAAAAAATGCTGTTCTCGTTTGGAGCATGGGAATCACCCAGCACGTTTATGGAGGCGATGCTGTTTCGGCCGTGTTGAATCTCGGTTTGATGAAGGGCTACGTCGGTCGCGACAAATGCGGGCTGATGCCGATTCGCGGTCATTCCAGCGTGCAAGGCGGCGCAGAAATGGGCGCGTATGCCACCGCCTTTCCCGGTGTGAAACCAATCAACGCTCACAACGCTCAAACGCTCTCCACGCTCTACGGCTTCCCCGTTCCCGATTGGCCGGGAATGCCTGCGACCGAAATGGTCGAGGCAGGTGCGCGCGGCGAACTTGATTTGCTTTATTGTCTCGGCGGAAATTTTCTTCGCACCTTGCCCGATCCAAATTACGTCGCGAAAGCGATGGCCAATGTGCCGATGCGCGTGCATCAGGATATTATTTTGACTGACCAGATGTTCATCGAAGCGAAGGAAGAAGTCATTTTGCTCCCCGCGAAAACGCGCTATGAACAGGACGACGGTGGCACGGAAACGATCACCGAACGTCGCATCGCTTTTTCGCCAGAAATTCCGCGTCAAGTCGGCGAAGCGCGCGCCGAATGGAAAATTTTACGCGAACTTGCCGCCGCAACTTTTCCCGAACGCGCACATTTGTTGAAATGCGAAACCGGCCAGGCCATGCGCGACGAAATCGCCCGCGTCGTTCCGTTTTACGACGGCTTTCAACATTTGCGCAAAACCGGCGACGCCTTTCAATATGGCGGCCCGCATCTCTGCGCCGATTGGAAATTTCCCACGCCAGACGGCAAAGCGCATTTCAAAGCCGTGTCGCTGCCGAACCTCGACCGCGCGCCCGACCAATTTGAAATCAGCTCCCGGCGCGGTAAACAATTCAATACGATGATTTACGCCGAGGTTGATCCGATCACGGGCGCGTCGCGTGACGCGATTTTCATGAATCCCGAAGACGCCGCGAAACTGCATCTCGCGAATCAGGATCGCGTCGCGCTCGTCAACGATTTTGGGCGTATGGAGGGAAAAATATTCTTCGCGCCAATTGCGCGCGGCAATCTGCAAGTCCACTGGCCCGAAGGAAACGAAATCATTCGTCGCGGCGTTTACGATGCCGTCGGCGGCGTGCCGGATTACAATGCGCAAGCGCGGGTGGAGAAAATTTAATCGACTTGTGACACGAACGCTTGATCAACCGGTCGAACGCATGAAAGCGTCAATAGCGACCTATTATTCGAGTCGCTTTGGCGAATCTGGCTTCAGATTTTCGACCTGAATCCGATCTGCTGAAAGTGCGAAAGCCGTTTTGCTATCGGTCGAAAACCTAAGTTTGACGCCACCGCTACAGACGTAAATGTTCCCGCCTTTGGGGTCTTTCATAATTGAAACCGATTGAGGATCTATACTGACGCTTCCCTGATCCAGAATTCTCAACTCAGCGACATTTCTGCCGCCGGCAATAATACGAACTAGCTTGACCTCTCCCTTGGAGTTGGGGAGATCAATCGCGAATGCAGCCAAAGCCAAAGCAAGCGTAATTGCAAACGTTATTCCGACGATTTTCGTAGTTTTCATATTTATATTTTTAAAACTGCATATGCCACAGAAATGCCTTCTGATTTGGGCGACCAATGTGTATGCGATGCGCTCGCGATTTTTCACAAACTATTTTGTCACCATACAGGCATCGACAACTCAAAGATCAGAGACAGTGCGAAAACACCGCTCGTCGGACGTATCTTGAACCCGCTGTTAGCAATCTGAATTTCAAACGATAACCGGTTAACCACCGCATCCCCAATGGCTCTTACAGTTACCGAATTGTTGAGTAACGGTGCCGGCACAAGGGTAAGAGAGTGTGCATGTGATATTAACAAAAGTAACCGGTTCCGGAAAATCGCATGTGCGCCACGATGATGGGCCGCACGCTGGCGCACTCGGGCAAATAGCATCACAGCTCGTGCCGTTGCCGATATATGTTATGGACGTATCTACTTTGGTGCAATATTGGCAGGCCGCGATTACAGCCACAGTTGGCAGACAGAACGCCGCTAAAACAGCAATAAGTTTCGTTCGGTTTTTCATTTTTTTCCTTTCTTGTTCGAATGTTTAATTTTATTTATTCTAATCTTCCTCACCACGAGGAAAAATTCACAGTTCTATCGTCGTGATTTTCTTCTTGTAAACCACCAGACAATAAGAGGTAAAACAATCAATGCTACGAAGGCAACGCGTATAATCAACCGATTTTTTGAGTTTGACCATGGCGTTGATCCAGGCCTTTCTGACAGTTCGACGATAAAGTCCTCGTGCTGCACAACTTTCTCTCTGCTCAAAAGAATACCATTCGTTGTTGTATAGCTAAACTCGGATAAGGGCGCGACCAGCCCAGATCGTCTTTCAACCGCCCTTGTCACCAGCGGGATATTAATCACCGGCACTGACGGCACATTCACTAGAAAATCTGTTGCCGTGCCCTCGAAAACAATCTTTTCCACATCAGCAAGCCCAGTCGCTCCCATTACAAAATAATTGGTTATATAAAACTGTTGGGGCACCGTATAACTAGCAACATTTGTCCACCTTAAAACATTGTAAGTCGCATTTGTAAAAACTCCCCGTAAAGGTGGAGGCATTTTCAATGTCTCAAATTGTTTAGAGTCACCTGTTTCAACTAATGTCTGCAAAAAAAAAGGCGATTGAGAATTAAGTGTATAAGTTATCTCAGCCAATCCACCTTGTTGGCGGTAAGTTTTCCCCATTGAAAAAATTGGCGCTCCTTGGATCCGAGTCGTTTCAGAATTCGGCAAATCGAGATGAAAACAATAGGCCATCCAGACAGGGCTTATCATTCCTAGCACGTATCCCGGAGTTCTGCCATTATTAAGGAAAATCATCGCAGTATTTTGGGCCTTTTGAGGCGTTCGCAATTTAACTTTTGTTGCAACTCCACCCACGACTTTATTTATCTCCGTTACGAGCAGATTAGTTACATAATTTATGAGCAAATATGAATCCTTGTCCAACAGGCCATATTCAAAATCAATTATTGCCGGATCGCCCATAGGTCCAGCCTTAATCCGTGTATTTTTGTCGTCAATCGTTACCACAAACCAATTACTGGCGATGTTAATGATAGAGGAATCCCTGTAAACTCGCGCCGAAATTTGGCCTCTTATTTCCAAAGGCGCAGATTTGGTTTCAGCAGCAAAAAGAGTTATTATAGATATTAAAGTGGTAACAAAAAACACTCTGCAGTTCGACGAGAATCGCTTTGGCATCGGGGTCATCTTTCGAGATGATTGGACTCCGCAAACTGGCGTCAAGCATGATATTGGTTGACGATTTAGCTCTTCAGGTTTCCTTATGACGCGGACGTTAGAACATTGCGCGCGCGAACTCGCCGCCGCGACTTTTCCCGAACGCGCCGATTTGTTGAAATGCGAAACCGGCCAGGCGATGCGCGACGAAATCGCCCGCGTGGTTCCGTTCTACGACGGCTTCCAACACCTGCGCAAAACCGGCGACGCATTCCAATACGGCGGCCCCCATCTCTGCGCCGATTGGAAATTCCCAACGCCCGATGGCAAAGCGCATTTCAAAACCATTTCACTGCCGAATCTCTACCGCGCTCCCGATCAATTTGAAATCAGTTCGCGCCGCGGTAAACAATTCAACACGTTGATCTATGCCGAGGTTGATCCCATCACTGGCGCGGCGCGCGATGCGATTTTCATGAATCCCGAAGACGCCGCCAAACTGCATCTCGCCAATCAGGATCGCGTCGCACTCGTCAACGATTTTGGCCGCATGGAAGGAAAAATTTTCTTCGCGCCAATTGCGCGCGGCAATTTGCAAGTCCACTGGCCGGAACGAAACGAAATCATTCGTCGCGGCGTTTACGATGCCGTCGGCGGCGTGCCGGATTACAATGCGCAGGCGCGGGTGGAGAAGATTTAGATCAAATAGGCTTGCCGCCGACTCAGCTCCGCAGCTTCAAAGAACAGACCGGCGTTTTTCCCGGGTGGGGGGAAGGGTAAAACACCTTATTGCGTCCACAGGTCTTCCTTAGTATTCCGTGTCGCAATAAAAAAGGAAAAGTGATCACAAAACTCTGGAAAGAAACCACCAAAATGTTCTCTAAACTCAAGGCAACCGCGCGAATCTCAACTTTGCTTCTGCTGGCTTTGGCCAATTCGCCTCAACTTTTTGCCGATGGTCCGGCTCCTGTGAATCTTCGTTCGACCGCGAGTTTCGTCATTCTGTCGGGTGCCGCAATTACCTCAACGGGCGGTGGGAGCATCAATGGTGACGTTGGAGCCAGTCCGATCGCTGGATCTGCCATTGGCGTCACTTGTGCCCAGGTGAATGGGACGATCTATGCAGTCGATGCCAGTGGGCCTCCCTGTGCGGTAATCGACGCCACCTTTTTAACCACGGCAAAAGGTGATTTGACCGCTGCCTACAACGATGCCGCTGGACGAACGCCGACGCCGACGGGACCGAACTTGAACCCTGGACTAATTCCCGGGTCCGGAAATATCGGAGGAATGAACCTCGCTCCTGGTCTCTACAAATTCACAGTCACGGCAATGATCACAGGAACAGACGTCACGTTCACAGGCGGTCGGGAAGATGTTTGGATTTTCCAGTGTGCGCAGGACCTTCTCCTGGGCAGCGGCATCAAGATCATCCTTGCGGGAGGCGCACAGGCGAAAAATATTTTCTGGCAGGTAGGGACTTCTGCTGTTCTTGACACGTTCTCCGTTTTCAAAGGGACCATTCTAGCCGACCAGGCGATCACAATGGGAACCAGCAGCACGATCGAAGGCAGGGCGTTGGCCTCCAGCGCGGGAGTTACATTCAATGGCAGTGGAGCGAGCAAGCCTGCGACTTCGGCAGAAATAGGGGTTCAACAACCGACGGGCACGAACCTTGTTGACGGCTTCAGCACTAACAACTTCGGTTCCGTTCTGGTCGGCACAAACACGAGCCTCACTTTCACAATTACCAATCTTGGCGACGCGGATCTCACTGGTTTGAGCATCATCATTGATGGCGCGGATGCGGCGATGTTCACAGTGACAACCAATGCGGCTTCCCCAGTGGGACCTAACGTCGCGACCACTTTCACCGTGCGATTCGCTCCCGTCAGCGCGGGTGTGAAAACCGCCGCGCTGCACATCGCGAGCAATGACAGTGATGAAAACCCTTTCGACATCACGATCACGGGAACGGGAACGGTCGTAGTCGTTGGGGCTCCCGAGATTGCCGTTGAGCAACCTCTCGGAGCGAATATCAATGATGGAGGCAACAAAGACTTTGGTTCTGTGCTGGTCGGCACAAACACCAGTCTCACATTCACGATTAAAAATCTTGGGACGGCTGAACTTACCGGTTTGAACATCGTTATTAATGGCGCGGATGCTGCGATGTTCACGGTGACAACTAATGCAGTCGCCCCAGTCGGGTCCAATGGTGCGACCACTTTTACGGTTCAATTTGCTCCGATTAGCGCAGGTGTAAAAACCGCCGCGCTGCACATCGCGAGCAATGACAGCGATGAAAACCCTTTTGATATCACGATCACGGGAACGGGAACGGCCGTAGTAGTGTTGGTTCCTGAAATTGCGGTTGAGCAACCCCTCGGCGCGAATATCAATGACGGAGGCAGCAAGAACTTTGGTTCTGTGCTCGTTGGCACAAACACGAGCCTCACTTTCACAATTACGAACCTCGGCGCCGCTGATCTGACTGGTTTAGGTATCACCATTGATGGCGCAGATGCGGCGATGTTCACAGTGACAACCAATGCGGTCTCCCCAGTCGGGTCCAACGGCGTGACCACTTTCACCGTGCGATTTGCTCCCGTCAGCGCGGGTGCCAAGACTGCGGCACTGCATATCGCGAGCAATGACGGTGACGAAAATCCTTTCGACATCACGATCACGGGAACGGGAACGGTCGTAGTAGTGTTGGTTCCTGAAATTGCCGTTGAACAACCTTTCGGCGCGAATATCAACGATGGAGGCAACAAGGACTTTAGTTCGGTGCTGGTTGGAACCAATTCCAGTCTCATCTTTACGATTAAGAACACCGGCACGGCGGACCTCACCGGTTTGGGCATCACCATCGACGGCGCAGATTCAACTCTGTTCACCGTCACGGCCCACCCAACGACGCCACTCAACGGTCCGAGCGGCACCACTACTTTTACGGTAAAATTCAGCCCCCTCAGCGCAGGCCTAAAGACCGCCGTGCTGCATATCGCCAGCAATGACAGCGATGAGAACCCTTTCGATATTACAATCACCGGCACAGGCACGGCGGTGGTTATTGTTTCGACCAACCTCACGGTAGTCGCATTTTCGCCAATCACGATGAATCCGCAGACGGGGCTGTTCGAGCAAACCGTTCGTTTGAACAATAGCCGTCCCAGCACCATCACTGCTGCCCGGCTCCTGATTCAAAACCTTCCTTCCGATGTGCGGGTTTATAATGCAGGCGGCACCAATGGATCCCCATTCGTGCTGCACAACCATCCGATTGCTCCGGGTGAATCGGTGGATTTGTTGATCGAATATTACCGCGCCAATCGCCAGGCGATTCCGCAGCCTGTCTTGGTCGCCGAGGACGCGACGCCCGTCACGGGGACGCCAACCGGAAGAATTGGCGCAATTGACCGCAACGTGCAATTGGCTAACGGCAGGTTTTTGATTGAATTCTCAGCCACTCCAGGTCGCACCTACGCGGTGCAATACAGCAGCACCATGACAAACTGGCAGACCGTCGTTCCAACGATCACCGCCCCGGCGAATCGCGTGCAATGGTATGATGACGGTCCTCCCAAAACTCAAAGCAAACCAACTAGCGGAAGCCGCTTTTACCGGATTATTGAACTTCAATAATCGAGTATCGCACTCCTAACTAACGCAACTCTATGAACCGCATTCTCGTTTCCACCACCCTTACACTTGCCGCCGCCGCCGCTCCTTTGACCCTGCTCGGCGCGGACTCGCATGATAATCCAAATCGATTCAGTTTTGGTCCGCGCTTTGGCATGAACTTCAAAGCCGACTTTCGCAACCGCGCCATTACTCCAGGCATCCCTGGAACCAATCCCGGCCCTGCCACGGGCGGCGTGAATCACACCTATGATGACGGCTATGTCCTCTTGGACAGCAGCGGTAACGCGGGCGGTTCCACTTGGAATTGGGGTTATGAAAACAATTCGCAGGTCGTCGGTGATACCATGCAGTTCCACGCCAGACAGGCAAACTCTAGTGTCGCCAACCAAACAGCCGACGACGAACCCCAATACGGGGTTGAACTGACGTACCAACGGGTGATTGGCGAATTGTTTGGGCCATCCAGCCGCTGGGGCTTTGAAGCTGGTTTTAGTTATACCGACCTGGATTTAAAATCGAAACGGAGCGGCACTTCAACGCTGACTACCGATGCTTATTCTCTGAACGGCGTTTTGCCTCCCGGCGCGGGCTATCACGGAACCTTCAACGGACCGGGCGCATTCCTTGGAGACATCCCGACGCGCACCGTGACGTCCGAAATGATGTCGAGCCAACAAAAGCTGAGCGGCCAAATTTATGGCATCCGTCTCGGCCCTTTTGCTGAATGGAATTTCGCGGAACAATGGAGCCTGTCCGCGAGCGTGGGCTTGAGTCTCGCACCAGCTTCCATCGAATATGAATTTTCCGAGACGACCAGACGCGTTGCCGGCGGCACGTCTGTGACACGCGGCGACTCCTCCAAGACAGAACTGCTTTACGGTGCGTATGTCAGCGCGATGCTCCGCTACGACTTTTCCGAAAGCTGGGGCGTCTATGTCGGCGCGCAATTCCAAAGTCTTAACGACTTGGACCAGTCGGTGGGCACGCGCAAAGCCCGGCTCGATCAGCAAGCAACAGTTTATGTTACCGCGGGAGTAAGTTGGAGATTTTAAGAGATCAGCCAAAAGTGCGTAGTTCTTCCCGGCGATATAGGAAGTGTGCGAAAGATGGTTCGCTTGCCAACGTAATCTGCGGAAGATAGCGTTTCGCAATGACCGTTGCCCTTGCGAGAGACGCCGAAGAATTCCTGCGTTTGCAGATGCGTAACGGCGTTTGCGGTTCCATTTCCAAAGGACACGTTTACGCTAGTTTCTTCACGTACTCTCGCCGCGCCAAAATCGTCCAGTGCCAAAGCCGTGCGAACGTGGATGGAAGAGCAACGCTGGCTTCTCATCAACGAATCGTCCAACACCGGCCAACGTTTGCGAAAATGGATTTCCCGCGAGCAATGGCCAGTCACGCCGATGATGCAACTCGACAATTTTGATTTGATTATCAACCTCGCCGCGCTTGGCATGGGCGCGAGTTTTGTTCCGATTCGTGCGCTCGCACTTTATGGAAACAAGCATTCGATTCAACGCATTGCGCTTTCTCAGCGGTTCACCCGCGAACTCGTCGTGGTCGCACGACGACACCGAAAACCAGCAGATCACTTAACCGAATTTATTGAGAACATTCTGTTTTAAATCTTTTCGTTAAGATGGTCTGCTTGCCAAGATCATCAACGAAAGATAAAGTTTCTCCATGACAGTCGCCCTTGCCAGAGATGTCGAAGAATTCCTGCAAGCTCAAGTGCGTTCCGGTGTTTGCGCCGACGCCAGCGAATTGGTCAACGACGTCATTCGCTCCATTCGCTAACTGCAACGCAGGCCGTTCGTCGTTACACACCCGAATTGGAGAAGTGGCTTTTGGAAGCCGCAGATAAACCAACCACTTCCCTGACCAAAACCGACTTCAACGGCATCCGCGAACGAGTTCGAGCGCGCACGAAATCGTCCAGCGGGCAACAATTGACATCGGCAATCAAAAACGGAAAATAGGTTTATGACACTAGAGACCTTGAAGGAGATGCGCGACATCACGCCCTTCAAATCATTCGAAATTCATTTAGCGGACGGGCGAAGCCTTACCGTCGCCACCGGCGATCATCTTTTTTTTATGCCGAACGGCAGCGAGTTTCTCCTCGTTCTGCCGGAAGGCGGCTTTCGCTTTGTTGATCTGGCGCAAGTGGTGAGTGTTGGTCGCGGTCCCTCCCAAGCGAAAACGCAGTGACGACGGAAACGACACATCGTTTTTCTTCCGGCCATTCTCGAGGCAACCTTTTGAAGCAGCTTAGGCAAGCGGGAAAAATTGACGCCCCAAACTTCACCCCGTAGGCTGAAACATGATTTGGTGCGTCGATGTAAAAAAAAAAAAGCGATAAACTTATGGTCGCGGTTCACGTTCAAATCAAACTCACCAATTCACTGGACGAAATGCTTTCGCGCCGCCGACAATTGCCCGAACAAAAAATTCGCCGCTACGAAGCAACCGCACTGGTTGACAGGAGCGCAGTTCGTTCTGTTTTGCCCGCTCATGTCGTTGAGAAATTGGGAGTTTCCATTCGCGGCCAACGCGTCGCCGAATATGCGGATGGCCGCAAAGAAACCGTCGGCGTGACCGAACCCATCGTCATGGAAATTAATGGTCGCGACACTTTGGAAGAAGCGCTTGTTCTCGGCGACGAAGTGTTGATTGGCCAAACGGTTTTGGAAAAACTCGATCTCCTGGTTGATTGCGCGAACCAAAAGCTCATCCCTAATCCCGCGCATCCCGATCAGCCGGTGACGAAAGTGAAATAAGTTTGCTCCTCGAATTTCACCATCGTTTCCAATCGTGTTTTGATTCCAGCGAAAGAGGCATTGAAGCAAATTAACGACGATGATATTTTCTCATCCGTGAGCACCTTGCTTGAAATTGAAAATGCAGCGGCCAGTTTGCCTTCAACGGACAAACAAAAACTGTTTCTCTTTCTCGCCGAGCGCCTGCGAGCCGAGGGCAATTCTCTACCCGCTCCCCGAAAATTTTCTCCGCAAGAAGTTACCTCTTGGATTGCTGAAGATGAAGCCGACTGGAAAAAGTTTCAGTCCAAGCAGTGAATCTTTTCCTCGATAGCAGGCGCGCGTCAGAGAGCTTGCGGTGTCATCGGCTATTTTTTCAATTTGCGCGGCGCGCTCGAATCAGGTCAGAAAATGATTTGGATGAAGCATGACAGGCCGGACATTGACGTTGTTTGCGACGTATGATTTTATAATTTTACCGTGAAGAGTGGAGCGATCAAATATTCCGAAGAAAAATTGCAACAGGTGATTTTGTATTTTCTGGAACGCATCAACAATGTTCATCTCGGGCGCACCAAGCTGATGAAGCTGCTTTATTTTGTGGACTTCGATCATTGCGAAAAATATGGCCGGCCCATTACGGGCGCGGTCTATCGCAAACTGCCGCACGGCCCGTATCCGAAAGTCGCCGAGAAGTTGATCACGAAGATGGAGAAAGAAAAGTCGTTGCAGGAAATTAAAGTCGATCACAAAGGCTACACGCAGCACAGGCTGATTACGCTGAATGCCCGTTTCGACCCGACGAAATTTTCGGGCGCGGAATTGCAGACGTTGGAAAAAGTAGCTGCGGATTGGGCCGACGCTTCTGCTGCGGATATCGAAGCAGCGACCCATGCTGAAGCTCCGTGGGCCAGCACCGAGGATGGAAAAACCATCGATTACGAATTCGCCGAATATCGCCGCCGCATCGGGTTTGAAGAACTGGATCGGGATTTGGCGTCGTCGAAAACCTTCGCCGATTATGTCGCGGCCTTGAGCTAAATTCGCGTGGCCGCCGCTTTTACAATCGTCCGCCTCTCCCCTTTTGATTCTTTGGTGAACAAATACATTTCCGAGGGCCACAAAAATCTGGAAGAAGATTTAAACTGGTTAACAGGCCGACTGGCTGTTGCTCCTGAATTGATCGGCGATCACGTTCCGGAATTGAAGCACCTGGCGTTGCCAATTTTTAAAACGCGTTGCAAAGATAGTTGCCACGGGATCGGGGCATCTGGAGGCTGGCGAATCTATTACGCGATAAATAAATCTGCCAAAAAAGTTTTTCTTTTGTTTCTCCATCACAAACGGGAATACGAAAATCCCGGTCGAAAATTTCTGCTCCAGAAGTTGGAACGAGCTTTCGGGATTAACCCAGATTAAAGGCGGCAGCAAATCAACCCTCTAAAAGCTTCCGGCACACTTCACGCAACTTTTTCAATTGCGCGTTTGATTTCGCCTCGATGTAACAACGAATCAGCGGCTCCGTGCCGCTGGCGCGAAAGGCGACCCACTCGTCGTTTGGTAAAAGAAACTTGTAGCCGTCGGTCGTGATAAATTTTTCCACTTTGAAGGGGCCGATTGATTTCAGCCCCCGCGAAAGTTGTTGGAGCAACGTGGCTTTTTTTTCAGGAGGAATGGCGATGTTGATGCGGTCGGTGTGAAATTCACCAGTGATTTTCTCCAAAGATTTTAAAATTTGTCCGAGCGATTTTTTTTCGACGGCGACCAATTCCGCCATGAGCAGGCAGGCGAGGATTCCGTCTTTTTCGGGGACGTGACCTTTAACGCTTAGTCCGCCGGATTCTTCGCCGCCGACGATGATCGGTTCACTTTCCATGAGTGCGCCGATGTATTTGAAACCAACGGGCGTTTCATAAATTTTCACACCGAGCATTTTCGCGACGGCATCGACTTGATGGCTTGTTGGCACGGTGCGAACGACCGCGCCGGTCCAGCCGCGATTTTTTTTCAGATGATAAAGCGTCAGGGGAAGAATCTGGTTGGGCGTGAGCCACGTTCCGTCCTTATCGACAATGCCAAAACGGTCGGCGTCGCCGTCGAGTCCGAGGCCGAGTTGCGCTTTGCCGCTGCGAACAAATTTTGCAACGTCCGCCATATTCCCGGCATCCGGTTCAGGATGATGTCCGCCGAAAAGCGGATTAGGCTCGTCGTTGAACCTGAAAATTTTTGCGCCGGCTTCTTCGAGTAGCGTGTCGAGATAGCCGCGTCCGGTTCCGAACATGAAGTTCACCGCGATTTTCATCTTCGCTTTTTTGATCGCGGAAAAATCGACGAGCTTTTTGATTTGTTTAAAATAATCCGGCTGCGGATCGATGGTTTTGTCCCGCGCCTGCAGGATTCCGATTACGGCGGATTTAAAATTCCAATTCTCTTGAATCAGTTTCGCCACGTTTGCCTCGATTTGTTTTGTCACTTCCGTCGGCGCGCCCGCGCCATCTGGCAGCGAAAATTTGAAGCCGGAATATTCCGGCGGATTGTGGCTGGCGGTGATATTGATGCCGCCAACCGCTTTGCGTTTGCGAATGGTGAAGGCGATCACCGGCGTGGGTGTGTCTCGATTGCAGAGTAGAGGAGTGAGGTTGTTGGCGGTCAAAACTTCCGCCACCGCGAGCGCAAATTCTTTTCCGAGAAACCGGGTGTCGTAACCGATGACGACCGTTTTAAGTTTTGTCCCGCCCGCTGCGGGATGAGTTTTGAGTTGAGCGTTCAAAAACTCAGCCGTGCCTTGCGCGGCGAGCCGGACATTGGCAAAAGTAAAATCGCGCGCGATGAGTCCGCGCCAGCCGGAGGTCCCGAATTTAATTATGTTGGTCATAAGTTCCCGGATTTTTTAACAAGGATAAACAGGATACACAGGATAAATTGGGGACGATCTCGAAATCCTGTTCAACCTGTCGCAATTTTAATTTCCGATAGTGCAAGGGCGCATCTCATTTTGTTGCAGAACATTTATTTCAATAACGCCTCAACTGTCCGCCAGGTTTTGGACTGCACCTGTCCTCTGGTGCTTGGGCGCATCTCACTAAATTGCAGGTTTCAAATCTTCGGAAAGAGGTGGCAACGGAACGCCGATCTCCTGATCGGCATTGGAACGCTCTTCATTTTCGGCGAGCCGATCAAGATCGGCGTTCCGTTGTCTGGCAAGAAATTGAGATGCGCCCCTGGTGCTTTCGACGGACAAATTCGTGTTGCATATGCAATACGAATTTGCCCTCCTCACCGCTCCAAAAAGCGCCAGAGGACTGGCGCACTCCAAAACGCTCTCGCGCCACAGTGCCGGGGTGCGCAAATTTTCCGCTTTCAGTTGTGCAACAAGATTTACTTCGTTGAAAAATCTGATAAAAATTTGCGCATGAAAATTTTCTCTTCGATTTCCGCGATAATTATTCTTGCCGTTTCCGCGCCAGCCGCCGAGAAAGTTGATTTTGTAAAAGACATCCAACCGATCCTCGAAAAATCCTGCATCCAGTGTCATGGGCCCGAAAAAAGGAAAGGCGGCTTGCGGCTCGATACGAAAGAAGCCGCGATGAAAGGCGGCAAAGACGCAGTGTCCATCGTGGCAGGCGACGCTGCGAAAAGTGATTTGTATCACCGCATCACCTTGCCGAAAGACCATGACGACGTGATGCCGAGCAAAGGCGATTTGCTGACCAAGGCGCAAACGGATTTGATTCGCGATTGGATCAATCAAGGCGCGAACTGGCCAGAGGGCGTCGTCGCAAAATCTTCCGCGCCAGCGGAACCAGAAACTAAAACCGAAACGGTGAAACTCGCCGAATACAAACCATCGCCCGCCGAGTTGAAAGCGGTTGCGAAGTTTGAAGGCTTGGGCATTGCCATTCGACCCATTGCGCAAAATGTCAATTGGCGTGAAGCCAGCTTTCGTTCTCTCAGCACGAATGCCACTGATGCCACCATCGCGCCGCTGAAAGATATTTTGGGGTTGGTCGATTTGAATTTGGCGGGCACAAAAATTACCGACTCCGGTCTGGCCGCGATCAAAGGCTTGACCAATCTCACGCATCTTCATCTGGAGCACACGCAAATCGGCGACGCGGGTTTGGCGAATTTAAAAGGTCTGGGAAATTTGGAATATTTAAATTTGTTCGACACGCAGGTGAGTGACGCCGGTTTGGAAAATCTCAAACGCCTGGCGCGCTTGAAAAATATTCATCTCTGGCAAACCAAGGTGACGGATGCGGGCGTAACAAATTTGCAAAAAACATTGTCGAAATTGAACATCGTTCGCGGCTGGGATGTTTCGACCGTGGCGAAGAAAGAAGCGGAAGCGCCCAAGAAGGAAGCAGAGCCTGCGAAAAAATAGTTGTTGCCCCTTCACTCACCGCGATCAATTCATCGCGCGCGTTGGCTCGCAAAAGTTCAGCGGTTTTCAGGCAACTCCGAAGCGTGAGTCAAAATCCATTCTGTCGCGGCATCGAAATCGTCCACCACGACCGCGCGCGAAATGTTGGCTGGCCCCATCCGTTCCACTAATTTCCCATAGCCCGTCCGCACCAGAATACTTTTTTTCACACCCGCATTCCACCCGCATTCCAGGTCGCTCAACTTGTCGCCGATCATGTAGCTGGCGGAGAGGTCGAGATCGAATTCATCACGGGCATCGAAAAGAAATTGTGGAGAGGGTTTGCGTCCGTGGCTGGGCTGATCGGGATGCTCGGGGGCAACGTAGATTTTTTCAAACTTCACCCCGCCCCGCGCAAGTTCGCTGCTGAGATAAGCGTGAACTTTTTCCACGTCCTCCATGGTGAACAAACCGCGACCGACGCCAGACTGGTTCGTCATGAGAAATAATTTGAAACCGGCGTCCCACAATTTTTTCAAGGACGAAGCTGCTCCGGGAAACACGACCACGTCCTCCGGCTTGTGCAGATAATCTTTTTCTTCGATGATGGTGCCATCGCGGTCGAGAAATACGGCTCGGTTTTTCAATCACATGATTGATAGGCCAACGCGCCTGAAAAAAAAATAAAAACCAACGAATAGAAAAATGCGTCGAGTTGTTTTGCCACTTGTTGTTGCGATGATTTCCTTTGATGGTCTCGCCGAGAACGCCAGCGGCACGCCGGGATTAAAAGCGACCTACAAAACTCCCGGTGCTTCACCCAACGTCGATGTCACCGAGACGCCCAACGTTTGGCTTTACGTTCCGAGTGGGCAATCCCCCAGTCCATTTTTACCCGCTGGAAAATTTACTTCAGTTTGGGAGGGTTTGATCAAAGTGGATTTGCGCGGCGAGTATGCGTTTCAAGCCGAACTCAACGGCGCGTTGAAACTGGAAGTCAACGGACAGACCGCGCTCGATATTTCGGGAACAAATTCTATTTCCGAATTGAGCAAGCCGCTGCGTTTGAATAAGGGAACGAACGACTTTTCCGCGACGTTTTCCAGTCCTGCGAACGGCGACGCTTTTGTTCGCGTGCTGTGGAAACCGAAAGAGAGTTTTGTCCAACCCATTCCGTCGGCGGCCTTGACTCACATTGTTTCGAGCGAGGAAAACACAGGAAAAAAACTGCGGCTCGGTCGCGAATTATTTGTCGAACATCGTTGCGCGAAATGCCACGTCGCCGCCGAATCTGGAATGCCGGAACTCGCGATGGACGCGCCTTCGTTGGAAGAAATTGGCTCGCGACGAAATTTGGAATGGATGGCGCGTTGGATTGCGCATCCGAAAGCTTTGCGCGTCACGGCGCAGATGCCGAAAATATTTTCGGGTGACTCTGGGAAAACAAATGCGGTAACCATCGCCGCATTTCTCGCTTCCCTAAAAATTGACGCGCTGAAAACGGCCGTGAAAGAAATTGCCGCTGACCAAATCGAGACCGGGAAAAAATTGTTTGAAACCCTGCACTGCATCGCCTGCCACAACGGCCCGGGGTCTTCGGAAACCGATCCAAAAAAAGTTTCGCTGAAAAATGTTCGCGAAAAATTTCCCGCCGCCGCGCTCGCTGAATTTTTAAAGCAGCCCAACGCGCATTATTCCTGGATTCGAATGCCCCGCTTTAAATTAACCGATGAGCAACGCGAACAAATCACCGCATTCCTTTTTTCAACAAGCGAAAAGCTAAAAGAAATTTCTGTTCCGGCGGACAAAAACACGATCGAGCGCGGGAAAAAATTGCTGCAAACCTCCGGCTGTTTGAATTGCCACTCGTTGAAACTGGAGAATCAGTTTACGACAAAAGCGTTGGCGCAAATTTCCAATTGGAAGGCGGGCTGTCTGGCGGAGAAGCGCAACGAAAATTCCAAAGCGCCTTGGTTTGATTTCTCGGTTGAAGAACATGACGCCTTGCAAACTTTCGCCGCGACAGACCACGCCTCTTTGACCCGCCATGTCCCCGTCGAATTCGCCGAACGTCAATCGCGCGGGTTGAACTGCTCCGAGTGTCACGGAAAAATCGAAGGCATTCCGCCCTTTGAAATTCTCGGCGGAAAATTGAAACCAGAATGGGCGTCGAAATTTATCGCCGGAGAGGTTTCCGACAAACCGCGCCCGTGGCTGGATTCGCAAATGCCGGCGTTCGCAAACCGCGCCCCGCTTTTGGCCGAAGGACTCGCGCATCAGCAGGGATTTTCTTCGCGCACGATCGCGGAAAACCCCGTCGATCTGGCGGTGGCGGAGATCGGGCGGAAACTTATTTCCGTTCCGCCACTGGGATTTTCCTGCGTCTCGTGTCACTCCGTGGGCAGCGTGAGCGCGACGCAGGTTTTCGAAGCGCCCGGAATCAATCTCGCCTCCAGTGGCGAACGATTGTTGCCCGGCTTTTTCAAACGCTGGCTGCGCAATCCCCCGCTGATTGATCCCACCACAAAAATGCCGGTGTATTTTGACGAAGAAGGAAAAAGTCCGTTGACCGATGTCTGCGACGGCAACGGCGAGAAACAGATTGACGCGATTTGGCAATACATCAGGCTCGGCGAAAAGATGCCCGCGCCAAAAACGCAGTGATCTTTTCGCCAGTTGTGAAGGAGAAATGTATCAGCCGTAAGTATTCAGTTGAGGAACCGCAGATGGACCCAGATAAGCGCAGATGGGACGCGCAAGAGGAACTTCCCATTTCATCGAAGCAAGTCATCACTCCGTCAATACGAGCCAAAGATCATTCGACTTTCAAACCGTTGGTTTATTTGCGTTCATCCGGATCCACCGGTGGTTTCGGGGAGCACTGTGATTCCACGATTTCCTTCGTTTTCGGGCAATAAGGACCGCGCTGCTAAAAACGTTTTCAAGTCAGCGGCCGCTTTTCCGCCGAAGCCGGAAACTTCAGCGATCTGTTCGATGGAAGCCAAACGAAGTCGTTGCACGGAACCAAATTTCTTTAACAACGCCGCTTTGCGGTTACCGCCAATGCCGGGGAACTCGTCCAAAATACTTTCGGAGATTTTCTTCAAACGAAGCTTCGCGTTGTAAGTGTTGGCGAAACGATGCGACTCATCGCGCACGCGTTGCAATAATTTCAGCGCGCCGGAATCGTGAGACAATCGCAGCGGCTCGCTTTCGCCGGGCCGATAAATTTCCTCAAACTCTTTCGCGAGACCAATGATTGGAATCTCACTCAAGCCGAGCTTGGCGAGTTCCGCGCACGCGGCATTGAGTTGTCCCTTGCCACCGTCGATCAGGATGAGGTCGGGGAGAGCAGGTGGGAAAGTGGGCGGGTGAGAAAGTGAGCGCGCGACTTCGGAAATGGTCTCACTTTCCCACTTTCCCACTTTCCCACTTTCATTTTCCCTTAGCACCCGCGCATACCGCCTCCGCACCGTCTCCGCCATGCAGGCAAAATCATCCTGGCCCGTCACCGTTTTCATTTTAAACCGGCGATAATTGGAACGGTCCGGGCGTCCTTGGAAAAAACTGACCAGGGACGCGACGGCGAACGTCCCGCTGATGTTTGAAATATCAAAACCTTCGATGCGTTGAGGCGGCGCGGAAAGATGGAGCACTTGCGCGAGTTCTTCCAAATCTCGCCGCGGTTCAATCGCCATCGGCAGCGTGTAAGGCAATCGCTTGAACGGATTCGTTTTTTTTGTTGTGCGCCGAAGGTCATCGAGAGCGTCGCGGAGTTGCGCTGCTTTTTCAAAGTCCTGCGCCAGCGCGGCCTTCTTCATTTCATCTTCAATTTGTTTTTCAAACTCGCCGGTTTGCCCTTCGAGAAACTCGACCGCAGCCATCACCTGCTGCAGATATTGTTCGCGGGAAACATTGGCGATGCACGGCGCGGTGCAAAATTTTAGATTGGCGTAGAGACAATGTTTGTAATCGCTTTCGTTCGGGGTGAGCGGACGGCAGCCGCGCAGATTAAATTTCCGCCGCACCAGCGAAAGCGTGTTGCGCAACGCGCCGGAGTTGGCGAATGGCCCGAAATATTTCGCGCTGTCTTCGGTTTTAAGTCGCGTCAAAGTGAAACGCGGAATCGGATCGTTGAGATTTATTTTGAGCAGGAGAAAACGTTTGTCGTCGCGAAAACTGACGTTGTAACGCGGATGAAATTCCTTGATCAATTTGCCTTCGAGCAGCATCGCCTCAGGTTCGTTTCGCACCAGATGCACATCCAGATCGTGAATGGCATCGACGAGCGCGCGGAATTTTATGTCCCAGCCCTGGCGGCGCGACGGATGAAAATATTGGCTGACGCGCTTGCGCAGGTCGCGCGCCTTCCCGACGTAAATGACCGTCCCAAACCGGTCTTTCATCAAGTAAATGCCCGGTTTGTGTGAAAGGTCGGAAAGTTTTTTTCGGACTTGGTCAGTCAACGGCATACCGGAGAATTTCGTGCAAAGATGAAACGGCGCAAAGAGATTTTACAGCTCGGGAATTTCGAGAACGCGGCAAATTTTGCGAGCCAACAAATTTGGAATTTCCGAATGACGCGGAATTGGTTCGCGTCGTCCGGTTTTTGGATTCCAATAAATGGTATGAGAACCACCTTCTCGTTTGAATGGGCAACCGTTGGCTTCCAAATGACGAATGAGTTCTCGTCGTTTCACGAAAGTTCAACCAATTCCGCGCCCCGCGGCAGTTTGGTTTTCGCATCTTCGCGCCGATCTTCCAAAAGCAGATCGATGGCGGCCCTTAAACTTTTCAAACATTCTTTTTGAGTTTCGCCTTGCCCATTGGCTTCGGGGAATTCCGGGCAGAAGGCGACGAACCATTTTCCATCGCGATGAACCTGAGCTGTGATCGATAAATCCATGAGCAAAAGATAAACGCGAAAAAGTGTTTGCTCAATCTTCAAAGTGTCTGAAGGGAGGGCGCGCAACGGAGGGCAGGCTTTCAGCCTGCCGGTGAGGCGACTTTCCAGTCGCCAGTGGAAAACTTCTTCACGTGCGCACGCGGTGCTGGAAAGCACCGCGAACCGGCGGACAAGAATGTCCGCCCTACGTCACGCCCAGTAGCGATAATTCACCTCAGGAAAAATATTGTCCATCGCTTCGATTTTGGTGAGCCACGGTTCGTCGATTTTCGTCGTGGTCAACTGTTCGTGCAAGAAAATGAAACGGAGCAAATGATCTTTGACCCGCTTGCTGGCGTAATCGGGGCTCGTGCCGGTGCGCAAAATAAATGGCCAGTCGCTCGATTGCGCGAGGAGAAGTTCACGCGCGGCTTGTTTGAGTGCGCGCTCTTTCAGGCCGGTCGCATTTTGAAACTTGCGCGCGAGGTTCGTCATCCGTTCCTGGGCGACGTGGAGATGCGGGTGAATCCATTCGTTGGTTTCGTTGAGCCAGACGCGCCAATGACCGCCTTCACCCCAGCTCGACGCGCTGGGCGTGGCGACTTGTTGCGTGGGAAAACGGCGCAAATATTCGTTGGGCGTGGTGAGTGAAAAAACTTTTTGATCGTAATAGGCCTTGCGCACGAAGTAGTCGAGAAACTCAATTCCTTCATACCACCAATGGCCGAATAGTTCGGCGTCGTAGGGCGAAAGAATGAGCGGCTCGCGTCCCATCAGCCCTGCAAGATTTTGAATCTGCGCGACGCGCGCATTGAGAAAATGTTGCGCGTGCTCAGCCGCTTTTCCAAGCGCGGCGTCGCGGTCATACGGCAACTTCTCCAAATTTCCGCCGGTGATTTTGTGATATTTAATTCCGGTGAAGCCGCGAAACTCCGGCGATGGCAAATACGGCTTGATATAATCGAAATCGAGATCGAAACCAATGTCGCGGTAGAAATCGCGATAATGAACGTCGCCGGGATAACCTTCTTCGCGACTCCAAACCTGGCGCGCGGAATCGAGGTCGCGCCCGAATGCGGCCAGACCGTTCGGCGTAAAAATCGGCGCGAACACGCCGTAGCGCGGACGCGGTTTCGCATGGAGAATTCCGTGCGTGTCGATGATGAACCAGCGGATGTTCGCTTCCTGCAAAAAATTTTCCACTCCATCGACGTAAGCGCATTCCGGCAGCCAGATGCCGCGCGGGTCGCAGCCGAAGCACCTTCGGTAATGATCGCGCGCGACGAGAATTTGCGCGCGAATGGATTGCGGATGATCGGCCATCAATGGCAAGAGCGCGTGCGTCGCGGCGGTGGTGATGATTTCAAGTTTTCCCTGCTCCTGAAATTTTCTAAATGCGCCGACGAGATTTTTTCCGTAAGCAAAATAAGTATCGCGCACCGTCGTAAACCGATGGTGATACATCCAGGCGAGTTGATGGATGCTCCGCTCCCAATGCGTGCGATGAATTTCTTTTTCGGCGAGTTCGATCAAGCCGTCGAGATGTCGCAAATAACGTTCCTGCAAAAGCGGGTCGAGCAGCATTGAGCAAAGCGTCGGCGAAAGCGTGAGCGTGAGGCGCGTCTCCATTCCGTCGCGCAGCCAGCCGTCCATTTTTTGAATCAGCGGGACGTAAGTTTCCGTGATCGCTTCGAACAACCAGTTTTCTTCGAGAAACTTTTCGTGTTCCGGATGCCGAACGAACGGCAGGTGGGCGTGAAGAACGAGGGAAAGATAACCTTGGCTCATCTAGAAGTTCTGTTAAAAGCGGCGGCCAAAACGAGTCACATCCACAATCCGAAGTTCCTTCACCGCGTGATCCGCCCAGAACGTGATGGCGAAGCCGTGTAACACCTGAACTTGATTCTTCCGCCCGGTTGCATCGGCCACTTCATAATCGCCGTTGGTGTATGGATCGTTGGCAAGCTTTTCGATTTGGGAAATAATCATCCGACGCCTCGCGAGCGGGCGCAAGGAAAGGATTTGGTGCAACGCATCCGCATTATAAACCGGTTGATACAATCAAAGCCCCTCTTTTTCCATTTTGTCATGAAGCTCTAACAATTCGGTATGAGTGTGTTTATAACCCACGTCTATTTCCTGATGACGTCGAGATAGTTTCGCCGCGAATTGAGAATCCTTCGCCATCAGGTCGGCGGCGATAAATGACGCCACCAACACCTGTTCCGTTTCCGGTAATTCCGAGTAGGCCTTCTTAACTTGAATTGCAGTCATAATGTAAAAATTCGTGTCGAAATGAATCATGCCGCTTAACGCTGTCCCTCACGCGCGATAGCCATCCATTTCGCCGCTTTGTCTGCGTCCCATTGAAGATGTTTTTGTAAGGCTTCAAGCGCTCGCAGCGCGGTAAGTTTCGGTGCGGAGAAAGCGACTCTCTTCCAACCGTCTATTTTCTAATCGCGCCAACTTCTCTTTCACCGCTGATTGAATGGCGGAGTCGCGATTGGGAAAAAGTTCTCTTTTGATGAAGCTATCCAGCTTGACCAGTAGTTCGTTGTCGAGAGTAACGGCGATTTCGGTGCTCATGATTCAACGGTGTCTCATCGCTCGGCGCGTCTCAAGCGAAAGTTTCATTCCTCCAAATCTTCGGTCAATTTTTTTGCCAGCGCGCCGCTTTTAAAGAGGAGAACCAAGCCGAGCAAGAGAGAAAGAATTTCCAGCGCGATCCAAAAAATTCCGGCGCTCGGCTTGTGTTGACGATGGGCAAAATAATTTGCGCCCAGTGGCAGCGCGCCGAACAAAATGAAACCGAAAGCGATCAAGCGAATGACGAAGGACGCTGCTTTCGTGTAGGGGTTCATTTGGCTTTGGCGATTTCCGCCGCAAATTTTTCGGGGTTGTCCGGTGTGACGACAACAGTCTTGTTCGGGAAACGCAGAACTACCGAACGTCGTGGGTCCGTGCCGAAGACGCGAAAGTTTTCCAATTTGCGGTTGCGAAATAAACCGGTGAAGGCAAACAAGCCGCCATTGCCCATCAGTCGAATCGAGCGATCCATCGCCGAAGGATCGGGCGTCGCGGAGATAAGCGAAGTAAGATCGACCACCGACGACCAGCCGAGACGACGAATAATCAACCTGCCATTACTTAACGTGTAGCCTCGAACCATAAAAATCGCTCCACCGAGGAGAATGAGGAGCGGAATGAAAATCGCGCTGACTTTCGCAAAGGCTGGAGCATGGCGCAGAGAAACAATTCCAATGGAGAAAACGCCGGCGCAAATGATGACACAGAAGATCGTCATCAGCTTGAGCACCCGATTCCACGGCGCGGCAAATGTTTCCTCGTTGAGCATACCGATCTACACCAGATTCGCCGCTTCCGGTTTTTTCATCCGCGAATCCTGCGGATGTGCGCCGACTTCTCCGCTGTAATTTGTTTTCCGGCTGAATTTCAGATGCGCGCTGCGCGTGTCGTCGCCATCGGCGGAAGTGGCTTGCGCGGGCAGATCGTAATTTCCATCGGGCAAAATAAAACGAAAGCTGAATGTGCCGTCGGGGCGAAGTGGGATTTTGCGTCCGCCGATTTCCACTTTCGCGTCGGGTTCGGTCGCGCCGTAAATAATCAACTCGGCATTCACGTTGAACCAAAAACCTTTTTGTTTTTTCTTTCCGCCAAACGGACTGGACAAGCTCGAAACAGAAATCGAACTCGGCAAAGAAAATTGCGCGGCGCCCGCCGATGAAATTTCCTGGACGAGTTGTTGGCGAATCAATTCCGTAATCTCCAGCGAACCGATCCAGACGCGCCGCACCGAATCCATTGTGATGATAGAGCCGAGCGCTCGTTCCTGCGCCGATGTCCATTTCGCCGAAGCAAATTCGCTGGGCGCGGGCAAATTCTTAAAACCGTGGCCCCGCAATTGCATAATCGCTTCGGCCAAAGGAATATTTTCGCTCACCACGGCTTTGACGATCTTGATCAATTCGTCAAACGGCACATCCACCGGAATCGTCGCGAAACGAACCGTCACATCTTCGGACAACGAGTCGGGCGGAGTCATCGTCGCGCGCGAAACGGAAATGCGATTCCAATCGCCGTTCTCGTTGTCATAGCCGAGTTCGGCCATGTATTGGGTTCCCGCTTCTTCGACCGGCACGAACCAGTTGCGCGAGTCGCGATGGACATGGATTTGCGAGTGTGGTTCGCTCGCAATTTTATTTTTGTAAATCCGCAAAATCAAATGGCCGTCGCGGGACAGCGCGTTGTATTTGCGCAGTTGCGCGTCGGTGAAATCCCAATGCGCGTAGAGCCAGTGCGGATCGCGCGCGGTCAGCAGAAGCCTCTTTGTTCCGTAAGCTTCCGGCAACTCGCCTTCGCCGGACAAATGTTCGGCGGGCGCAGTCGGACCGAGGGAATAACGCTGGCCGGGACCGCTGGGCGAAGGGGTGGCGGTCGAATCTTTTTCGAGAAGGATTGGGGGAATCTCCAAAGCGGCTTTCCGAACGGTGCGGGTAATTTCTTTGGCAGCGGGCGCCGCTTCGGCCACGGCGGCTTTGATTATTTTTGTGGCGCGGGCGACGCGCTTGGCCACTTTTTTCACGATGGTCGCGGCGGTTTCCAACAGGGGCGGCTCCGCTTTCATCGGCTCGACCGGGATCGATTTTATTTTCGACGTTTTGGGAGCAGAACTTTTGGAGAGAATTTTTGCGGACTTATTTTTAGTTTCATCTGGCGCGGTGATTTTTTCGGACGGCGATATTTTTTTGGCCGGTTGGGCCGCTGATTTGGAAGAGGTTTTTTTATTTTCAGACTTCATAAACACGAGTGCGATGGGGATGGGATTGCTGCTGCAACCCAGTTGGAAATTACGACCAGTCCCCCTCGTGGCGCAATTGAATTTTCCCGGAACAGCCCCGGTACATCGTGACCCCTCTCAGGCGGTTTACCGGCTGAGGAAAATTCAATGTATCTCTCAGAAAACATGGAACCGTTTGCGCTGTTGGTTGCGAGGATCCCGGCCCCTTGGCCGCCCAGGGGGGAAGG
>JBBQRQ010000043.1:0-40819 GCA_038214755.1 Verrucomicrobiota bacterium | reverse complement strand
ACCCACCCTTCAAAAAAATAACGGCGCGGGGACGTCCTCGTCCGCGTGTTTCAAAATCCCCCTCGCGGACGACACCGTCCGCGCTCCTATCCTGTGGAAATTTCTCTGGGCGAGTTTGGCCTTCGTGATAATTATCAATTTATGAGAACGCTTTTGCTTGGGATCGACAGCGGAACCCAGTCCACCAAAGTTTTGGTGGTGGACGCCCGCAACGGGAAAGTCCTGGCGGAGTCCGCGCAGAAATACGGATTGATTCCCAATCTACCGACGGGCGCGAAGGAACAACATCCGCACGCGTGGCGCGATGCGACGGCCAATGCGATTCGCGCGGCGTTGAAAAATGCAAAGGCTTCGGCCAGCGAAGTCAAAGCCATCGGCGTAAGCGGGCAACAACACGGTTTCGTTCCGCTCGACAAAAACGGCGAGGTCATTCGCCCTGCAAAATTGTGGAACGACACTTCGACCGCGGCAGAGTGCGAGGAAATCACCGAAAAGCTTGGCGGACAAAAAGCGGCGATTCGCGCGGTGGGCAACTCGATTTTGCCGGGGTTCACTGCCCCGAAAATTCTGTGGCTGAAAAATCATGAGCCGAAAAATTTCGCAAAACTCGCGACGGTTCTTTTGCCGCACGACTATTTGAATTTCTGGTTGACCGGCGAAAAGAAAATGGAATTCGGCGACGCGAGTGGCACCGCGTTGCTCGACGTGAAGAAACGCAAATGGTCGGAAGCGGCGTTGAACACGATTGATTTTTCGCTCGCGGAAAAATTGCCCCCGCTGATTTCGAGCGATCAACCGGCGGGATTTCTACAAGCAACGACCGCGACTGAACTTGGCTTGCCCGCCAACATTTTGGTCAGCGCTGGCGGCGGCGACAACATGATGGGTGCCATCGGCACCGGCAACACGCGGGCCGGAGTCGTGACTGCGAGTTTCGGCACGAGCGGAACAATTTACGCCTGTTCCGAAAAACCCGTCATCGATCCGCAAGGGGAGATCGCGGCGTTTTGTGATTCGACCAATCGCTGGCTGCCGTTGCTCTGCACGATGAACGTCACTGTCGCCACGGAAATGTTGCGCGCGGATTTCAAGTGGACGCACGAACGTTACGAGCAGGAGGCGAAAAAAATTCCAGCCGGATCGAATGGTTTGCTGCTGCTGCCTTATTTTGAAGGCGAACGCACGCCGAATGTTTCCGATGGCACCGGCGTTTGGTTCGGCGTGAACGGGAAAACATTTGAGGCCGCGCACTTCGCCCGCGCCTCGATAGAAGGCGCGACGATGGGAATGAACTACGGATTGCGCCGACTCGCCGAACTGGGCTGTGGGTGCAAACAAATTCGCGCGACGGGCGGCGGCGCAAAGTCGAAAGTGTGGCGGCAAATCATGGCGGACATTTTCAACGCAGAGGTCGTGACGTTGAAAGTGAGCGAAGGCGCGGCGTATGGCGCGGCCTTGCAAGCGCTCTGGTGCTGGCGATTGCAACGTGGCGAAAAAATTTCCATCAATGAAATCACGGATCAGTTTGTGGAATTGAATCGGAGCGAAACGGCGGAGCCAAAAACAGAGAACGTAAAAATTTATCGCGAGCTACAAACGTTGCAGGATGAAATGTCTGTTTCGTTGCGCGGAATTTTTGCGAAGCATCGGCAGTTTGTGCTGCGCTAAAGTTTGACCCTAATGCGTTTTCTGATAGCTTGCTCTTATGGCAACCGCCACACTTTCAACGAGAAAAAAGATTTGGACGGACGAAGAGTTGGAAGCCCTTCCCAAGGACGGCTACAAACGCGAACTGCTGGATGGGGAATTGATTAAGAATCCGGGTAGCACAAATCATGCAATGCTTTGTGTCCGATTAGGGTCATTGGTATTCAAATATGTCGAGGAGCATGAACTTGGAAATGTTCTCGGTTCCAGCATGGGTTTTCGTCTCTCGGATGAATTGCTGTTGAGTCCCGACATTTCATTCGTCAGCAAAGCGCGGTTGAAAAAAATTCTGATTGCGCCGGACAAATTTCTTTATGGCGCTCCCGATCTGGTGGTCGAAGTCCTGTCTCCGAGTGACCGCATGACGCAGATCAATCGCAAGCTCGATCATTATTTTGAGCACGGCGCGCGGCTGGCCTGGCTGATCAATTGGCCCAAGCAGCAGGTCCACATTTATGCTGAGGACAGTATCGAATCCCTCACGCGCCCGAACGACGTGTTGACTGGCGGAAAAGTTTTGCCGGGATTCAAGTGCAAGGTGGGCCAAATTTTTGGCTCAGCCAAATAAGAACACCTGTTTGGTTTTCTCTCGTGAGCTTCGTCTCGGAATTCAATCGTTTGCCGCTGGACTCAGGGTTGAGGCGTTCGGCGAGCGCGAGCCGGTCCGCCGTTCGCGATTCCGCAGCGAAACAGAAATTTTCCCTGGACGATTTCGCCGCTTTGATTTCACCGGTCGCCTCTGGATTTCTGGAAAACCTTTCCCGCCGCTCCCAACAATTGACCCAACAACGTTTCGGCAAGGTCATTCGCCTTTTCGCGCCACTCTATCTTTCCAACGAGTGCATCAACAATTGTTCCTACTGCGGATTTTCCCGCGACAACGCGATTCTCCGCGTCACGCTTTCCGTCGAAGAAGTTCTCCGCGAGGCGCGCGCTTTGAAGGAGCAGGGCTTTCGCAACATTCTCCTCGTCGCGGGCGAACATCCGAAGTTTGTTTCCAGCGGTTACATGGCTGAATGCGTCGCTGCGTTGCGCGAGGAAATTCCCAGCATCTCGCTCGAAGTCGGACCGATGGAAACGGTGGAATATCGTCCGCTCGTCGAGGCGGGAGCGGATGGGCTAATCGTTTACCAGGAAACTTACGACCGAAAAATTTATAGCGAACTGCATACTGCCGGACCGAAACGTAATTTCGATTGGCGACTGGAAACTGCCGAACGCGCTTATGCCGCCGGTTTTCGCCGCCTCGGAATCGGGGCGCTTTTCGGCTTGAGCGATTGGCGATTGGAGGCATTGGCCCTCGCCGCGCACGCCGATTATTTATTGCGCAATTGTTGGAAAGCGCAGGTGACAATTTCCTTGCCGCGGTTGCGTCCGTGCGCGGGGGAATTTCAACCTCTCACGACTCTGGGTGATCGCGAACTTGTGCAATTGATCTGCGCGTTTCGCCTGACGTTTCCAGATATTGGCCTGGTGCTCTCCACGCGCGAACCCGCCAGGCTGCGTGACGCGCTGATTCCGCTCGGCATCACGATGATGAGCGCGGGCAGCCACACCGAACCCGGCGGCTACACTGGCGCAGGGAAAGAAAAAATTCATCAGACCGTGCGCGGAAAAATCGTTGAACTCGCCGCCGGTTCCAGCGAATGGGCGACGACGAATGGCCACGCGACAAACGCCACGGGCCAATTTGAAATCGCCGACGAACGTTCTCCCGAAAAAGTCGCCGAACGAATCCGCCAGCTCGGCTACGAACCGGTCTGGAAAGATTGGGACGCTGGGTTGACGGTGTAACTGGCGACGAAAATTTTAATTTTTCTTCGCGCGAGGGGAGCGTGAAACAGAAAATTGACACCCTACGCCACTGACGTATTATTCTTTCAATGGAATTTGAGGAATTCGCACCCTTCAGCAAGCGGCTGGCTGCGTTGCTTTCGGATGAAGACTATGCCCAATTCCAAGTGTTGCTGATGGTGAGGCCCGACGCGGGAAAGGTGATTCCAAAATCCGGCGGGCTGCGGAAAATCCGTTGCGCCGCCAAAGGTCATGGCAAACGCGGCGGTGCGCGCGTGATTTATTATTGGTTAATGAACCGGGACAAAATTCTTTTGCTCGATATCTATGCCAAAAATGAGAAGGAGAACTTAAGCGCGAGGGAAATCCAAAAACTGAAACAACTGGTAGAGGAGTATTTGCTATGAACAAAGATCGATTCGATGAACTGTCCGAAGCGATTCGTCAGGCTGGAGCGGTGCGGCGAGGGGAAGCGGCTCCCAGTCGGGTCTGGAAAGTCACGCGCGGCAAGGAGGGTAAAATAATCCGCCGACAGATTGACCCGGAAAAATATCGGCGCAAACAACGAATGGCGCGGGAAGACAACGTAACTTCCACGCGCGCCAAGCTGAATCTTTCACAGAGCAAATTTGCCGCGCTCCTGGGCATCAGCGTCAAGACGCTGCACAATTGGGAACAGGGCCGTCGCAAACCTACCGGCGCGGCCCGCATTCTTTTGCGAGTCGCCGCGCTTCATCCCGAAGCGATTCTCGAAGCCGCCGCGTGAGGGAGGGAGAACGACCCCGCCAATTCGGCGATTAACCAGTTTGGAAAGTGTGCCATGCGGCGTTGATAGCCTGATTTTACAGATGATTCCGATTCAACAAAAACGAAAGCGCTTACGGGCTATCGCTGAAAAAAATTCCGACGCGGCTCTTGAACTCGCCCAAAGTTACGCATTTGAACGGCCAAAAGATTTTCAGCAGGAAGTGAAATGGTATCGACGCTCCGCTGAGTTAGGAAATCCGGCAGGACACAACCTACTGGCGGAATGTTATCGAGATGGCCACGGCGTTCGGCGGAATTTGAAATTAGGAATCAAACTTCTTTTGAATGCTGTGGAACAAGGAAATGCTGATGCGCAGGTCAGCATCGGCTATCAATATTTTTACGGCGAACATTTCAAACGAGATAGACAGAAAGCAATCTATTGGTATCGAAAAGCGGCTGCACAAGGACAGGTAAATGCATTATCGAATCTTGGTTTGTCGTATCAGTTCGGAGATGGAGTAAGAAAAGATTATCGCCAATCATTAAAATGGTTTCGGAAGGCGGCAACTCAAAATCATGTCCGATCGATGTTTTGGATTGGCCACTCCTATTGGTGGGCACGCGGCGTTAAGACAAATTCTCGTCGCGCCTTTGAATGGTTTTGGAAAGCTGCGTGGTACGGAAACCCTGAGGCGAACACTTACGTCGGCATGTGTTTCCATGACGGTGTTGGCGTAAAAAAAAAATCAACAAGGCGGTCAAGCATTATCGACGAGCTTTGAAGAAAGATCCTTACGCGCAATATTGTTTGGGTTTGTGCTATCGTGACGGCGACGGCGTGAAAAAGAACCGGCGTCTGGCGCTTTTCTGGTTGAAAAAATCAGCCGACAATGGAGAGAAGAGTGCGGCGCAAGACCTGAAAAAATTCAACGATCTTCGATAAAAACTTTAACCTTTTCAGCGATACCATCGATGGATTTGGATCGGCACACATAACGACTTCGACAATTATTTTCGTGAACAAGTCTTTCGTCACTGCGAACGGAAAACAAATCGAGGCGACGTTTCCGTGTTCTCTTAAAGATTTTCTCCTCGCCCAAAACCTTCTCCCGCGCAGCGTCGTCGTGGAACACAATGGCGAAGCCGTTGCCCCTTCCGAATTCTCGACGCGCCAACTGGCGGACGGTGACAAACTTGAGATTGTCAAAATCGTCGCGGGCGGTTGACGTTTTTTTCTTTTGCGATAAACCTCAATTTCTGTTCAAGCAAATTGGCTCGATATGAAACTGAAGTTCGAAACGCTTTTCCGTGGAACCCTCGTTGTTTTGTTTTTGATTTTGTTCTGGAGCCTCTGGGGCTACGCGCAGGAAACCAAATCGACCAACCCCGCGGTTGTTGTGGAAAAAAACTCCAAAGAAAAAAGTTCTTTGATCGATCTTCCCGGTGTTTTGCAAAAGAACGAAACCGTTCTCTCTTTTGGCTTGGATCGCGTCAAAATTCTTCAACCCGAACTCGCGGGCGGACAGCCGCGCTGGAAATATCTCGCCTCCTTTATTTACATCGTCCTCGCGTTTTACGTTTCCAAATTTTTCGATTTTCTCACCCGCATCTGGCTGAAAAAATGGGCCGAAAAGACCAAGACCAAATTCGATGATCTCTTTCTCGATTTATTGAACGGCCCGGTCAAAATTGTTTCCTTTGTCATTTTTTTGAACATCGGCTTGAGCGTCTTCTCCTGGCCGTCGGGCGTGCAAAAGTTTTTTTCCAGAGGACTCAACCTCGTCGTCGTCAGCGCTTTTGTTTACGTCATTTTGAAAGCCGTCGATCTTTCGGTTGGTTATTGGAAAATCAAAGTTTCCTCCGGCGACGACAAGGCATTCGATGAACAGCTTTTCCCCGTCGTCCGCAAAAGCTTGAAAGTTTTCGTGCTGATCGTCGCGTTCCTTTTCGTTTGCGAAAATGTTTTTCATCAAGACATCAAAGCGATCATCACCTCGCTTTCCATCGGCGGCCTCGCCATTGGGTTGGCGGCGCAGGACACCCTCTCGAATTTTTTTGGCGCAGTCGTTGTCTTCGTCGATAAACCCTTTCGCATCGGCGACACCATCAAACTGACCGAAGTCGAGGGGACGGTGGAATCCATCGGTTTGCGCAGCACGCGCGTGCGCAATCTCGACGGGCATCTCATCACCGTTCCCAACAAAACGATGGGCAACGCCACCATCACCAACATCACGAGTCGTCCGAATATCAAATCGCAGACGAACATCGGCTTGGCCTACGACACTCCCGCCGAAAAACTGCGGCGCGCAGTGGCGATTCTCGAAGAGGTTTACAAAGCGCATCCGCAAACTCACGACGTGTTGATCGCCTTCAATAAATTCGCCGACTCCGCTCTGAACATTCAGGTGACTCACTGGTGGAAATCGACCAACGCTCGCGAACAACTTCTCGGAATGCAGGAGCTGAACCTGGCGGTGAAAAAACGTTTTGACGAAGAAGATTTGAGCTTCGCGTTTCCGAGCCAGACGGTTTACCTCAAACAAGATTCCGAGTGGAAAATCGCCAGCGAAACTGTGAAAGAGCAAAACAAAAACGGATAAGTTTTCCGGGAGCATTTTCAAAACCGTGAACGCGATTGAGAATCCAGCCTTCCGCGCGTTCGTCGCCGAAATCAAAACGGAACTGGTTCTCGCGCAAGTTTTGATTCGGCGCAGCGGTGAGAGTTTTGAACTTCGCCACGTCGAGGACCGCAATTGCGCTCCTGAAAATTTGCGGCTGATTGCTGAAAAGGAAATTCGCCCGCTGACGCAATTCACCGCGAACGGCGCATTTCGCCCGTTGAAATCCGCGCCGAATCTGCAAACGGGCTGGTGCATAAAAATCTTGGATGAAACGAGTTTGGAGTTCGCACTCAATCAGATTTACCCGGGCGCAATCGCGGATTGGTTTGCCGTGAAGTTTTCCAGTGCGGCTCCCACGAATTATCGCCATTTCACGAATCGACAGACTGGGATGTATCGCATCACGACGATGCTGACCGACGAGCAAGCCGCGCCGATGATTCGCGCTTGTTGCCACAAAAAATTTTGTTTGAAACAACGACTGTGGTCCATCAAGGGATTGCCGCCAGATTCGCCTGAAGAAAAAAGTCGGATTCCCTGTTTGGAACCGTGCGCGATTTTGTTGGAGTTCGGCCGCAAAGTGATGCGCCTTGAACAACAAAACTTTATTGCCACTGAGGAAAATGAATCAACGAAATCCGGAGGAGAAACCACAGGCGATATTCGCGAAGCTGATTTTGACAACCCGAGAAATCCGCGGCGCTCGCAATTAACGATCGAAAGAGAAAAATGGAACGAGGAGAACAAGGCGGCCAGCAAGGACAGAAATGAACAGAATGGGTAGAGCGATACTCCGTCGAGCTTCATTTCAAACTTTGGGATGATGAGAGGAGAATATCAGATCTCGACGGGAGTCTCGCTCTACCGTTCATTCAGGACATCCTTGGTAAATATTTTTATGAATTTTAAAATGGCTCAGATCGTTTCAGTCGGCGCTCTGTTGATGTTGTGCAGTTGTTCTACATTTCATCGCGACTGGAAAAAAGCGGCCGCGCTTTCCGCGCCATCAGATATTCAAGGCGCCTGGGAAGGAACCTGGACGAGCGAGCCGAGCGGCCATTCCGGCAAACTATTTTGCCTCGTCGAAAAAATGTCCGAACAAAGTTATCGTGCCCGCTTCGATTCGACTTACAAAAAACTTTTGCATTTTAAATCAACCGTGACTTTGAACGGAGCGACGACCAACCATGTTTTTACTTTCAGCGGCGCTGCCAAATTGCCGTGGTGGGCGGGCGGTTTGTATCGTTACGAAGGAAGGGCGAGCGCGACGAATTTCTTTTCGACCTACCAATGCAAATACGATCACGGCACGTTTCAAATGACGCGGCCATAGCCCAAATGTAGCCGCCGACGTGAGGAAGCGGTCTCCGTTCTGTTGCGCGCGGCAGTCCGCCTCATTCCTTCGGCGGCTACAACCGGGCGCATCCTGACACAACCACCAAAGTAGTGGGGCAGACATCTTGTCTGCCATCGGCCTTCCAGCCCCAGGACTCACGGGCAAGATGCCCGCGCAGACAGGCTGGAAACCTACTCCACTAGATCTGATTCGATTGGGAGTGGTATCCAGATGCATTCGCGGCAAACGGTTCTCAGACAAAAACCTTTCAATCAGTTGGCGGAATTATAATTTCGCTCCAAGGTTTTAATCCAAACTCGTCATGAAACTCATTTCACGCATCAGCGTTAGCTTTCTCGCCATCTCTCTCTTTACCACTGGCGTTTCTGCGCAGACGAGCGCAGCAAACAAATCGGAAACACTCGCTGATTTTCAAACACGACTAAAAACCGTTGCCACGCATTCGCGTTTTTCCGCTGCGATGCTCGGCGTCAAAGTCGAATCCCTCGACACGGGCAAAATAATTTTCGAGCAAAACGCCACGAAACTTTTGAAGCCCGCTTCCAATGGAAAAATGTACACCGGCGCGCTCGCTTTGGATCGCTTCGGACCCGATTACAAAATTCGCACTTCCTTTTACGCCAATGGCAAACCTGACGCGTCGGGAACTTTGTCCGGCGACTTGATAATTTTTGGCCGCGGCGATCCATCCTTCTCGCATCGTTTCAACGATGGCGATTACCAGAAAGCCATCGCTCAACTCGCCGACGCGGTTGCAAAAGCCGGCATCAAAAATATTTCCGGCGATTTGATTGGCGACGAAAGTTTTTTTCGCGGCTCGCGCTTCGGCGTGGGCTGGAGCGTGGATGATTTACAATTTTATTATGGGGCGGAAGTTTCGGCGCTGACGTTGCAGGAGAATACCGTTGATTTGAATTTCAAGCCGGGCGAAAAAATCGGCGAGCCAGTGAAAATAATTACGAAGCCGGAAACGAAATATCTGACATTCGAAAACCGCGCGAAGACGGTGGAGAAAGGCGGCAAGAGCGGCGTGGAGATTTATCGTCCTATCGACCGAAACGTCGTTTACGTGCAGGGAAGTTTGCCGTTGGGGAGCGCTGGCGTCGATGATGCGGTGGCGGTTTACAACGCGCCGCTGTGGTTCATCACCACGTTGCGCGACGCGCTGGCAAAACGCGGCATCAAAATCTCCGGGAAATTAAAAACGGTGAACTGGCTCGACCGCGAAATCGCGCCGCTTGATTTCTCTAAACTGACCGAAGTGGCATTCATCGAATCGCGACCGATGTCCGAGATTTTGAAAAACATGATGAAGCCGTCGCAAAACTTGTATGCGCACTTGCTCTTGCTGCAAGTCGGAGAAAAATTTCGCGCTCCGGGAAACAAAATGAATTCCGACGATCTTGGTTTAGCGGAATTGAAAAAGTTTTGCGCCGAAGCCGGCATCGAACGCGGCGCCGTGCTGATGGAAGAAGGTTCCGGGCTTTCCCGCGGTTGCCTCGTGAAACCGGCCGCGTCCGTCCAGCTTTTGAAATACATGCGCCACCATCGCTACGCCGAAACATTTTACGATTCGCTGCCCGTTGCCGGCGTGGATGGAACTTTGCGAAACCGTTTCAAAGGAACTTCTGCCGAAAAAAATCTTCACGCGAAAACCGGAACGATCCGTTACGTGAATTCCATTTCCGGCTACGTCACCTCGAAAGCCGGAGAGCATCTGGTTTTTTCAATCATGTTAAATGCTTACAACGGCAGCGATGGACGAACGCACGCGGACGGACTCGCCGTGATGCTGGCGGATTTGGCGGCTCGGACGGAGGCAAAGGCGGAATAATCTTTCGACGTTTTCATCCGGAGACGATCTGTTTACACACCACGGCAGCCGGTATAAACTTTCTACTCGATGAACACCACGCTTCCCATTTCGCAGACGACTGAGCCGCCGATGAAAAAGGAAACGACCGTCGGGAACTATTTCGTTTCCAACTATCCGCCTTTCTCTTTTTGGAAACCGGAATTCGTCCCGGACATTTTGGCCGCGCTCGAAAAACCGCCAACGCACAATTATCTCTCAACCCTCAACTCTCAACCCTCAACTCCGCCCCTCGGCATTTACCTCCACATCCCGTTTTGCCGGAAGCGTTGCCATTTCTGTTATTTCAAAGTTTACACCGACAAAGATTCCGTCGCGATTCGCGCCTACATGGACGCCGCGTTGAAGGAGCTTTCCATTTATGCGAAGAAACCGGTCATCGGCGGGCGCACGGCGAACTTCGTTTATTTCGGCGGCGGCACGCCTTCGTATTTGTCCGTCGATCAACTCAAACATCTCACCGACGGAATGAAAAAACTCATCTCGTGGGATGGCGTCGAGGAAGTCACCTTCGAGTGCGAACCGGGCACGCTCACCGATCACAAGTTGAAAGCGATTCGCGAAATGGGTGTGACGCGACTCTCGCTCGGCATCGAAAATTTTTCCGATCATATTTTGGAAATCAATGGGCGCGCCCATCGTTCCAAGGAAGTTTATCGCGCTTACAACTACGCCCGCGAAATTGGTTTTCCCCAAATCAACATTGATCTCATCGCCGGCATGGTGGAGGAGACCGCGGAAAACTGGCGCGACTGCGTTGCCAAAACCATCGAGCTTTCTGCCGACAGCGTGACGATTTATGAAATGGAAATTCCCTACAACACCACGATTTATCAGCAGATGAAAGCCGAGGGAAAACTCGTCGCGCCCGTGGCCGATTGGGACACCAAACGCGCGTGGGTCAATTACGCGTTCAGCGAATTGGAAAAAGTCGGCTACACCGTCGCCAGCGCTTACACGGCGGTGAGGTCGGGAAGCAAAAACATGGGTAGCACAGGCCACTTGCCTGTCTCGTCCGGCGACTCGCCGGACGAAACGAGCGGGACGTCACAACTGAATACGGGAGTCCTTTTATCTTCGACGCCTTCCGGTGTTCCGCTCGGCGGGTCGCCGAGCGGGACGGGCGGGTCGCCCGTGCCACCCACCCAATTTATTTATCGCGACAAACTTTGGGCGGGCGCGGATTTGCTGTCGCTTGGCGTGGCGAGCTTCGGCCATTTCAGCGGCACGCATTATCAAAACCATCACGACTTCGAGACTTACGTGACAAAAATCACGCAAGGCGAATTGCCGATTTACCGCGCACTCACTCCGACTGATGATGAAAAACTCATCCGCGAATTCGTCCTGCAACTCAAACTGGGCCACGTGAGTTGCGGTTATTTTCAGAAGAAATTCGGCGTCGATCCTCGCGAACGTTTCGCTGTCCCGCTCCAAACTCTGCACGATTGGGGTTTCGGAAAAGTGGAAGGCGACATCATCAGACTGAATCGCGACGGCCTTTTGCAAGTCGATCGTTTGCTCCACGAATTTTTTCTGCCACAACACAAAAATGCTCGGTACGCGTAGAGGTTTATGGGCAAAGCCAGCGTCTATCTTGAAACGACGATTCCTAGTTATCTTACGGCTCGACGTAGTGCTCACCTCGTTACCGCTGCCAAACAGCAAATCACTCGCGAATGGTGGGCGACGCAACGCTTTAAATACAAATTGTTCATCTCGGCAGCAGTTGAAGATGAAGCCAAGCGTGGCGACGCAGATTCTGCGAAAGCGAGGCTGAAGGAATTGGTCGGAATTCCTGCTCTCGATATTACTCCGCCGGTTCTGGTGTTAGCCAAGACCTTGGCGCGCAAGATGAGCTTGCCAGAAAAGAAGCAGATCGATGCGCTGCATATCGCTGTCGCGACATGCCACCAGATGGATTTTCTGCTCACTTGGAATTGCACACATATTAATAACGCGCAGATTCTGCCCAAGGTAGAAGCACTGTGCGAACAGTCCGGCTATCGTTGCCCTATCATTTGCACGCCACAGGAATTAACTTGAAAGCTATGAAAGACGAAATCCTTGAAGAAGTCTGGCGCAACCGGGAAGAGTTGCTCGCTGAACACAATGGCAATCTGGACAACTATGTCGCTCATTTGAAGGAGTTGGAAAAATCCTTCGGGCGCAAAGTGGTTTCCTTTGAAGGGAAAAAAACTAAACCCGGTTACTGGGGCCGCACTTCGCCGCAACATCGCAAAGCAGCCCTGGCTAAAACCTGAAAGTCTCCGATATGCCTAACTCACAAAAAAAATCAGAAGTTCAAGCCTTTGCCCCGCGCGCGATTTACTCCGACGTTTATCCGCTCGATGAATTTTATCAGCAGCGCGGCGATCCCTTGCCCGTTATCGGCCGCGTCGAACCCACCGAAATCCCGGAGCCTTACCAATCCCTCCTCGTGCATGAAGGCGATATGACTTCGCGTCTGGAAGCATTTCACGGCGACAGCATCCACATCCAACTGCTGGCGCGGCACACGCATGAGAATGAATATTTTCGCGAAGTGGTTCTCCTTTCAAGCGGCGCGAAAAAGCCGGTTGAATTCGGCGCGATCAAAATCGTTTTGGATTTATTTTCTGCTGAAGCCCAAAAAGAGATTCTCAAAGAACAACGTCCGCTCGGCCAAATCTTGAAGCAGTTCAACGTCGCTCATTCCAGCCGACCGCGAACTTTTCTCGCCGTCACTTCGGACGACTTCATGAATCGCGCGCTGAAATTAAATGGCACCCATGCCCTCTATGGCCGCCGCAACAACCTCGTGGATAACTGGGACAGGCCGCTCGCCGAGATCGTCGAAATTTTGCCGCCCTGACGGGTAACATCTGCCTCCGGCGGGTGCGAATTCAGCAATGACCAAAGAAAACAAATTCGACGCAATCGTCATTGGCGGCGGCCCGGCGGGCGCGTCGTCCGCCGCCATTCTCGCCGAACAAGGCCATCGCGTTCTTGTGTTGGAGCGGGAAAAATTTCCGCGCTACCACATTGGCGAATCGCTTTTGCCCTTTACTTTTTTTCCCCTGCAACGACTCGGACTAATTGAGAAAATGCGGAAGTCACGGTTCACAAAAAAATACAGTGTTCAATTCGTCTCGCCTTCGGGAAAAGCATCGCAGCCATTTTATTTTGAAACGCGCTACGAAAAAGATGTCGCGCAGACCTGGCAGGTGCTTCGTTCGGAATTCGACGAAATACTCTTGAACAACGCTCGTGAAAAAGGAGCCGTCGTTCGCGAAGAAATGAAAGTGATGGAATTGCTACGCGAGAATGTGCTGCCGAGATCCTCTCGGCAGAAAAGTTCCTCAAGTCATGCCGCGCAAAACCCCGATTCTGCCGAGAGAATCTCGGCAACACGTTGTGTTGGCGTTCGCGTAAAAAATAAATCTGGCGCAATCCAGGAATTTTTCGCGCCGATCACGCTCGATTGCTCGGGCAAAGAATCTTTCGCCGCGGTCCGCAACGGCTGGCGATTGCCCGATCCATATTTAAAAAAAGTCGCCGTCTGGACTTATTACAAAGGCGCAAAACGCGACAAAGGAATTGATGAAGGCGCGACCACCGTGGCGTTCGTCCCCGAAAAAGGCTGGTTCTGGTACATCCCGCAACACAACGACATGGTCAGCGTGGGCGTGGTGGCGGAGGGGAAATATCTGACGCGCGGAGGCGTGAAGGATTTGGCGCAAATCTTCGCGCGCGAAGTGGAGCAAAATCTTTGGATCAAAAAATATCTCGCCGAGGGAAAGCAGGTCGGGAAATTTTTTGTTACCAATGAATTTTCATTTCATTCGCATCATTGCGCCAGCGAAGGTTTGCTGCTCGTTGGGGACGCGCTCAGTTTTCTCGATCCGGTTTTTTCTTCCGGCGTCATGCTCGCTCTGAAAAGTGGCGTGAGGGCTGGGGAAATTGTTTCCGACGCCATTCGCGAAAATGATTTTTCTCCCGCGCGCTTCGGCGAATACGGCCGCTACATGCGTGAAGGAATCGAAAACATGCGCAAGCTCGTTTATGCGTTTTACGATCCCAATTTCAGCTTCCGCAAATTGACGGACCAATATCCCGAACTCGCCGGAGATGTGACGGATTGTTTGTCCGGCGATGTGAACAAAGATTTTTCAAAACTGTGGAAAGCGGTCGGTGAATTCTGCGAAGTGCCGGATGAATTGCCGTATGGCCAGCCGCTCACGCAAAGTGAAACCACGAACGCACACCAATGAACACGAATGGACGGAGCGCCGGTTTGCAACCGGCTTTGCATCAATGCGGCGAGGTTAAGCCGGTTTGCAAACCGGCGCTCCGTTGCTGCGGCTTCGCCGCGCTCGTGTCTATTCGCGGTTAAACAACTTCTTGGAAAAAAATGAAAACCAAAGATAAGAAATCCATTGCCGCTCTCCTGAAAAAACTCGGCCTCAGAGAAAATAATCCCGGCGTCTTTTGCGGCGAGTGGCTCGGCAGCGGACCACTTCTAAAAAGTATTTCACCCATCGATGGAAAAGTTTTGGCGCGCGTCCGCACCGCCACTGCGGCCGACTACGAAAAAACCATTCAAAGCGCCCAAGCCGCTTTTGAAAACTGGCGAAATATTCCCGCGCCAAAACGCGGTGAAGTGATTCGCCAATTTGGAAATGCTCTGCGCGCCGCGAAAAAAGATTTGGGAAAACTTGTCACGCTCGAAACTGGAAAAATTTTAGCCGAAGGCGAAGGCGAAGTTCAGGAGATGATCGACATTTGCGATTTCGCGGTCGGGCTTTCGCGCCAACTTTACGGGCTGACCATCGCGTCGGAACGTCCGCAGCATCGCATGATGGAACAGTGGCAGCCGCTGGGTGTCGTGGGCATCATCAGCGCGTTCAATTTTCCCGTGGCGGTCTGGGCGTGGAACAGCGTGCTCGCCGCGGTGTGCGGTGATTCAACTCTATGGAAACCTTCCGAAAAAACTCCACTCACCGCCATCGCGACAATTAAAATTGCGGAGAAAGTTTGTCGCGCCAACAAAATTGATCCGGCGATTTTCTCGCTCGCGATTGGCGATAGAAAAAGTGTGGGCGAACGTCTGGCCAACGACAAAAGAGTTCCGCTCATCTCCGCTACTGGCTCGACAAAAATGGGACGCGCGGTCGGCGAGGCCGTGATTCGTCGCATGGGAAAAACGTTGCTCGAACTTGGCGGCAACAATGGAATCATCGTCGCGCCCAGTGCAGATTTAGATTTGGCAACTCCAGCAATTTTGTTCGGCGCAGTTGGAACGGCCGGACAACGCTGCACTTCCACGCGGCGCGTTTTTGTTCACGAATCGATTCAAGCCGACCTGACGAACCGTTTGCTCGCCGCCTACAAACAAGTTCAAATCGGAAATCCACTCGACTCGAAAACTCTGATGGGGCCGCTGATTGATTCAGGCGCAGTTGCACAAATGCAAGTTGCGCTCAAACAACTTCAACGCGAGGGTGGAAAAATTTTATATGGCGGAGAAAGATTGCGCGGCGCGAATTATCCGGGCGGTGGCTACGTCACTCCCTGTATCGCCACGGCCAAAGCGACCTTCAAAATTGTTCACGAAGAAACGTTCGCGCCGATTTTATATTTGATTCCTTATTGCAAGTTGGAAGAAGCCATTGCCGCGCACAATTCAGTTCCGCAAGGACTCAGTTCCGCGATCTTCACGAATGAACTGCGCGAAGCGGAATTGTTTTTATCGGGCCGTGGCAGTGATTGCGGAATTGCCAACGTGAACATCGGCACGAGCGGCGCGGAGATCGGCGGCGCGTTTGGCGGCGAGAAAGAAACCGGCGGCGGGCGCGAGAGCGGAAGTGATTCCTGGAAAAATTACATGCGGCGGCAGACCGTCACGATCAATTACTCGAAGGAGTTGCCGCTCGCGCAAGGAATCAAATTTGGCGGTAGTGCGACAGCTTCGCTTTCATAGGTTTAGCACCCACGCGACGAACGGCAGCGGCAAGACCTATCCCGTTGGCAACGCTCTGTCTTGAAGCTTCCCTGATGGGGTGTGATTAAAAGCGGGTGAGGCTGGATTTGGTTTCTTGGACTGCGGCGGCATGACGCCGCTTTTCCTGCACGTTCCGCGGTGGAGCAAGTGCGCAAAATGAAGAACCTTTCCGGCTTTTCCACCGTGCAGTCAAAGCGGGGACGTGTCCCCGCAGTCCAAAATAAGATCGGTTCCAACCTCACCCACTTTTAATCACACCCTCCCTGATGTGATAATGAATTTACATCTGAGGGATGGGGTTTTAATTTTGCCCCATGGATTTGACAGTTGAAATGTTCACGCAGGAAATTTCCGAAGCGGTCAGGAATTTTGAAAAATATGTCGTATGCCTCGACAAGACTCCCGAGGAATGCGGCGAAGCGCTGGAGCGGCTGGTGGACAAAGCGATCAAAGCTTACTTGAGCCGAGGGACCAACCTGCGCCACGGCATCGCGCTCGATAAACAGATCACGATTATTCTCAGCCAGACGGAAAATGGGCGTCCGCTTTGTGGAATTTATTTCAACCTTTCTTCGCCCTATCGAAAAAAACCTGCGGCCAAAACCGCCAAAGCCACTTAGACCGAAATCCGAAATCCGAATCCCCGAAATCCGAAAGAAGTCCGAAATCCGAAACGACTCGCCAGCGCCCCAGAAAATTGTTTTGCCGCCCGCCCAGTTCCGCGGAGTTCCCGGCTTTCGGCTCTCGGATTTCTTTCGGCTCTCGGATTTCGGATTTCGGATTTTAGAATCAATCCGCCCTCACTTCGTCGTTCACTTGCGGCTGCCCCAAAATAATATCGGCCACGGTATTATTGTCGCGTTGCGGGCCGGTCACTTTGACTTCCGCCACTTTCAACCCGTTGCGATACACATTGAGCCGCTGATCCATTGCAGGAGCACCGCCCAGAGGAAAAGTCATCACCACGTAACGCGCGTTGGCGTCCACCCTCGCGATTTTTCCCAAGTCATAAATAAGGGGAGTTGCCACCGGCTTGGTTGCGCGCGCGGGAGTTGGTTTCTCTTTTTTCGAAAAATGCGGAACCCAGGATTTCATTCTGGCGCATCCGCACCAGAACAGGCCGCTCAACAAAAGCAAAATTGAAATGCGCCGGACGCCACTTCTTAACAAAGAAATAAACCGGGAGAGAAAAGTTTTCATAGGCAAAGTTATTCCCGGATGCGAGGTGATTTATATAGTTTGTTCAACTCGGCAAACTTGTTTTTCGCTTTCTCCCAGCGCTGGTTCCAATCCCACCAACTGGATTCCCATTGCTCGCCCGACAACTCCTTTTTTGCCGCCGGCCAGAGTTCCCGGATTGATTTCATTTCGCGTTCGGCCCCATTTTTATCTCCCCATTTCAAAAACGCCTCGAGTAAGGCCAGATGGTTTTCGAGATAATTCGGCTTGAGAAAAACGGTTCGTTGCAAATGGTTCCGCGCTTTGCTGCGATTACCGATGCTGGTCGGCCAGCCGGGTGCTTCAAAGTAAAGCAGTCCCAAATTGCGGTCCGGTCCCGCGAAATCAAAATTTTCATCCAAGTCCCGCGCGATTTTAAATTCCAACTCCATTTCGGTAACCAGTTTCAAAGCGCCCAATTTTTTCGTGCGCGCGAGCTGTCCGAGATTCATGCCCAGATAATAATGGCCCGCAACGGAGTTGGGCCGCCCGGCAATCACCTGGCGACAGGCCTCGATCCCTTGATCGGCCAGTTCCTGGCGCTGCTTGTGGTCGGCCGCGAACTCAGCCCAGTCGAAAGCTGCCTGTCCCAATTTCAAGGCCGCTTCCGAATTCGTCGGCTCCGCCTCGAAATGGGTTTGGGCCAGCGCGAAGTTTTTTTTTGCGCGGGTGGCGAAAAGAGATTCTTCGACGCTTTTTCCTTTTGCCACAAAAATGGCGGCAAAAAGTGCCAGGACATTCAGGTAAACAATCAGTCGGGGACGGAAAATCCGTATTAGCTGGACGGGAAAAAGCGGGACATTGTTCCTCAAGCTGCATCGGGCGAATATCCCAAAGTAGTGGAGCGCGTAGCGCCTGCGCAGGGAGAAAGGGGCGAGAGGCGCAGGCGAGACGCACTGCGCTACTATGGCCGACTCCATCCCGTTGGAGGCGCTTCCAGGATACGTGCTGTTCTTTGGCGAGGGACAATTAAAAGTTGCTATCATGTTGACCTCTTTTATATTCGCCACTGTGAAATTGAATTGGATTCTTCCGCGGCTGGCAGTTCTCGCTGCCATCATTTTATTGGGCGCGGGTTGCAGCGGCATCAACGCCTCTCGCAGTGTTTCGCCATTGAGTTTCTTCCTGCCTGGACTTGTGCAAAACAAAGCCCCGTCAGAACAAACCCCTCCGCCCATTTCACCACCGGAGTCTGCCAACGAACTGGCACAAGCCAATTAAATTATGCGATTCCCACTAGGGCTGACGGCGAAAATCGCCCGTCATATCATCAAACATAAAATCCGCCGAACGCCAAAGTTCGCGCTCGTTTTGCAACTCGAACCATTGCACACCTGCAATTTGACCTGCACCGGTTGCGGGCGCATTCGTGAGTATTCCACCAGCTTGAAAGACATGATGTCGCTCGAAGATTGTTTGGCTTCCGCGACGGAATGCGATGCGCCGATGGTTTCGATTTGCGGAGGCGAGCCGCTGATCTATCCAAAGATTGAAGAACTCATCGCGGGAATTTTGGAGCAAGGCCGCATCGTTTACGTCTGCACCAACGGAATGTTCATGCGGAAAAAAATGCGCGATTACCTGGCGAAAATTTATTCTCCGGAAATCGAGCCGAAAATTTCAAAGCTGCTTTCTGAAAAATTAATTTCCGAAAAAGATGCCGAGACGATTCGCAAAGGCAGGCAGGATGCCCGCCCCACTATCGCCCCGACAAAATGGATGTATTGGAATGTTCATATCGACGGACTGGAATACACGCACGATTTGATTGTCGAACGCGAAGGGGTTTTCAAAGAATGCGTCGATGCCATCAAGATGGCGAAAATTCTCGGCTATCAAGTCGCGACCAACACGACCGTTTACAAAGAGACGGACGTGAAAGAAATCGAGGAGATGTTCGAGTATTTCTCCGCGATGGAAGTGGACGGCCACACGATTTCTCCGGGCTACGAATACGACGCGGCGAAAAAAGACATGGTCTCGCGCCTCGGCAAACAGCCGGAAAATTTTTTCCTGACTCGCAAAATGACGCGGCAAAAATTTGCGAAAATTCAGGAGTGGGGCGAACGCTTCACCATTTTCGGCACGCCGGTTTATCAGGAGTTTCTCGCCGGCAAACGCGAACTCACTTGCACCGCCTGGGCCATTCCCACCCGCAACGTCAAAGGATGGAAAGCGCCGTGTTACTTGATGACCGACGGACATTATCCGCGCTACGACGAAATGTTAGAAAAAGTGGATTGGGAAAAATATGGCGTGGTGGATGGCGTCGCCCGCGATCCGCGCTGCGAAAATTGCATGGTGCATTGTGGCTATGATCCGAGCGGCGCGCTCAGCCCGAAGCTCAGCGATACTTTCAAAAATATGAAATACAACTTCGGCGCAAAACCGAAGCCGTATTACAAAGGGCGCGACGTGTTTGCTTTCAACGGCACTTCCATCGGCAAAGGTCATTTGGCCGAAGCAAAGGCGGCGATCAATTCTCCGCGGGCGGCTATGAATGGAGCGCAATCGGTTTTTTCGCGGAAAGAAGAAAGTCACTCGCACGAAGCGGCTGGAAGTTGCGGCAGCGGGGACACGGCCCAGCGCGACGAACTGCTGGCGAAAATTTCCATGAAGAAAAGTTAGAATTGGGAAAATGGGCCAGGCTGCGTCAGAAATTTTTATTGGGAGAATCTGACGCGAACATTCCTTTCGATGATTTGTGCCATTTGCGTCGGAGGCTGGACTTTCGTGAGCGTGTGAAAGGCAGCCATCACATTTTACGTTGGATGGAATTAAGAAATTATTAACGTTCAACCCAGAGGAAAGGTCGCAAAAAATTATCAAGTGGCACAGGTTCGGGATTTGATTTTGAAATACGAACTCTCGGAGACGAATGACTAAATACGAACTCATCAGGTATTGGAGCGAGCGCGACAAAGCGTTTCTGGTCGAGGTGCCGGAACTGCCCGGTGGCATGGCGAACGGCAGGACGCGAGAAGAAGCTTTGCAGAACATCGACGTTGTCATTGGAGAATGGATTGAAACGGCCAAAGAGTTGGGGCGCGAAATTCCCGAACCAAAAGGGCGGCTTGCCTACGCATGAATGGACTCCTGATGATTTCCGAAACCATCCATTTTCCCGCTTTGCGCGACGCGCGTTATCCCGTTCACAAAATTGCGAGTCAACTGGAGCCTTATTTGCAAGTAATTGTGGAAAAGTTTCATCCTCAGAAAATTATTCTGTTTGGCAGCCAGGCTTACGGGCAACCAACCCAACATAGTGATGTTGATTTGCTGATCGTCCGGAAAAACATTTCTTCCGAAAAAAAAAGTAATGTGGAAATTCGGATGGCGTTTTACGAAGTGCCCGCCCCGCCTCTTTCGTTCACTCTACTCTCAAAAACTCCGGAACAGGTTGAGCAAAAACTGGCGCAGCACAGCTTCATCTTTGAGGATATTTTCTCCAAGGGAGTGGAGTTGTATGTTGCGTAAAAAAACTAGCGAAAAATCGCCTTCAGACTGGTTTGCTTTCGCTGATGAGCGGTTGCGGGCAGCGGATATTCTTTGGCGAACGGAAGGACTGACGGCTAGTGGAATTGAAACTTTGCAAGAGGCGGCGGAGCGTTTTCTAAAAGGCTATTTAATTGCGAGAGGTTGGGAATTGGTCAAGACCCACGATCTTAGCCGCTTAATTCGTGAAGCTGGAAAACTTGATGACAGATTCAAATCATTCGAGCGGTTTGCCGCTGATCTAACCGAGGATTTTTTCGCGCAACATTATCCGGGTTCGGACACAACAGACTTGGGCGACGATTACGAAAATCTGCGCGAACAAATGGGTGAGATGCTGGAATTAATTCGCCGCAGCTTGCCTGAATATTTTCCGAAAAAATAAATTTATGAGCAAAACACTTTTTCTTTCACCTCCAAGTTTCGACGGTTTCGACGGCGGGGCGGGCGCGCGCTATCAGGCCAAGCGCGAGATTCGCTCGTTCTGGTATCCGACGTGGCTCGCGCAACCGGCCGCGCTCGTGCCCAACAGCAAATTGATGGATTGCCCGCCGCACGACATCGACGTCAAAACCTGTTTGGCCGAAGCGAAAAATTTTGATCACGTCATCATCAACACCTCCACGCCTTCGTTGAAAAACGATTGCAAAGTCGCCGAGGCCATCAAATCGCAGAAGCCCGCCACGACGATTGGTTTCGTCGGCGCGCATGCCGCAGTGATGCCGACGGAAACTCTCAAAGCTTCACCGTCAATTGATTGGGTTGGTCGCAAAGAATTCGATTTCACCTGCAAAGAAGTGGCGGATGGAAAACCGCTCGCGGAAGTGGATGGACTTTCATTTTGGAAAGATGGAAAAATCGTGCACAACAAAGAGCGCGCTTTGATTCAAGACATGGATGTCTTGCCGTGGGTGAGCGATGTCTATAAACGCGATTTGACCATCGAGAAATATTCCATCGGCTACCTCAAAGATCCCTATCTCTCGCTCTACACCGGTCGCGGTTGCCCGGCGCAATGCAGTTTCTGTTTGTGGCCCCAGACGATTGGCGGACATAAATATCGCGTTCGTTCGGCCGACAACGTGGCTGCGGAAATGGCTCACGCGAAAAAACTTTTTCCACAAGTGGAAGAATTTTTCTTCGACGACGACACGTTTACCGCGAATTTGCCGCGCGCGCGAGAGATCGCGCAAAAGTTGAAACCGCTCGGCATGACCTGGAGTTGTAACAGCCGCGCGAATGTAAATTACGAAACGATCAAGCTGATGAAAGATTGCGGCTTGCGCTTGTTCCTCGTCGGCTACGAATCGGGAAATCAAGACATTCTCAATCGCATCAAAAAGGGAATCAATCTCGAGGAGGCCAAGCAATTCACCAAAGCCTGCAAAGAACTTGGCGTGATCATTCACGGCACATTCATTCTCGGTTTGCCCGTTGAAACCAAAGAGACCATTGAACAAACCGTGCGGTACGCGATGGACCTCGACGTATTCAGCATTCAAGTTTCTCTCGCCGCGCCTTATCCCGGAACGGAGCTTTACGAAATGGCCCGGCAAAATGGTTGGTTCGCCAAGAAAGACAAAAGCGACATCGTCCATAACGATGGCTTCCAACAAAGCGCGCTGGAATATCCTGGACTCAGCAAGGAAGAAATTTTCGAGTCGGTGGAAAAATTTTATCGCCGCTACTATCTGCGTCCGAAACCAATTCTCCGCATCGTCAAGACCATGCTGGAAGACAAAGACGTTTGCGTTCGGCGTTTGCGCGAAGGTTACGAATTTTTCAAATCAATGGCGCAACGTCGTGATGATTTGGCCGCGGCAAAAACGGCGGCGGCTTGAATAATTTCCTGGTTCGGCCTCGAGCAGACTTGGGCATGCGACTTAACTCCCACAGAAGAGAGGTCATGGCCTCTCGTTGGAAATACGTCGTTGACCGTAGCTATTTCTTTTGAGTGAAGCGTTGCCCCACCCAAACGATATCATTCGTCGCGCCAATAAAGCCAAGGGGAGTCCGCCCTTGCCGTTCATCACAGCAGTTGGATCTTCGACATTTTCAGTGGAATAGGAGTCGGTTGTCCCCCCTGAAAGCGGTGGAGGGCCACCGCACTCCAAGACGCTCACGCGAATTTCGAGGAGGCCTAAACAGCGCGATAGCGTCTTGGAGTGCGGTGGCCCTCCACCGCTTTTGCCCGCGTCACCAAGTAATAGCAGCGAACAATAATGCAGGTCATTCCACTGAAAACGTCGAGGAGCCAATTCATTCTTATCGGTTGAGACATCCTTGAGCCTTTCACCAACGCGCTCGCCACCGGCGTGTGGAATGGGATCCTCTGCCCCCGGTCACCCCGCTGGGCCAGTTGGTTTTCTTCTCCCAGTTTTTGGCCGCCTTCGGTCTTTACTCCAAATTGGTCGCGGGTTGTCCGCCAAGCACCGATGGCTTTTCCCTCTCCTCGGGGGAGAGGGTTTAGGGTGAGGGCGAACAATCTTCTTTACTGAATAGGACGGCCGCGAATCTCAATTTTGCCGCAAGAGCGCCTGGACGAAACGGTCGTTATCTCCGAGCGAAAAAATGCGTTCGGCCAAATCATTTAAAGCACGTCGCGCCGACTCGAAATTTTCCGACAGCAAAGAAAAAATTGGCGCGAGTTCGTACTTCCGCGCGAGGCGATGATTACTGGCCACCTTGAAATTCGCTCTCCCCACTTCCTGATAATATTTCAAATCTGGAAAGCCTTTTGACTCGGAGCGAAAACGGATTCGCTCCGGAAACACGCCGGAAAGAAAGAGAGAATGATTGCCAATGTGCGCGCGAAGCAAAAAACTGGTTCGCTCGTCCGCCGTGCGGAGCGCGCCCAGCATCTCAAAAAAATAATCGAGCGGATTGGTTTGCCCCGGAATGACGCAAAGACTTTGTCCGCTGCGAGAGTATTCGGTCAGAATTTCCGCGACGTAATCCGCGACGGATCGGTCTTCAATTCTGGCGTCGCGCAAAACGTGACGGACCAGAACGTAAAAATAAAAATGATCGGACACTCGCAGGCAGCCCGTTTCTTCGAGCAATGCGCGAAACAGCCCCTCGTCATCAAGAATCAAGTCGCGCGTCTCCGGCTCAGTCAACAGCATAACCAATGACTCGGAACTGTTCGTTTTCACTCCTAAAACGCGAGTAATAAACACAATATCTTCCGCCGTGAATTGAATCCTGCAATTAGGTCGGATCATTTTCATAGTAGTTGCAATCGAAAAAACGCTGCAAATCCCGTGCCGCCCGTGGAGAAGAAATTTGGAGAGCAAAAGGGCCGGAGAACTCACTGCCGTTATCTATGTTCGCTAAAGACATAGTCTGGTATCACTGCCGGACGCCAAAAGATAACAGCGAAATAAATTCGGACAACATGGAACCATTGCTCAGGGAAATCCCCGCTCGCACCAAACGGCAAGTGATGGATTGGAGCCTGGTCCTCGCCAGTCAGGAAATCGAAACGGAAATTACCCATGAAGCAAGCTGGAGATTGCTGGTCGCGGAAAGTGATTACCAGCGCGCTCTCGCCGCAATCGATTTGTATCAACGCGAGAATCGCGGCTGGAACTGGCGGCAAAAGTTTCCCGGCACTGGTTTGATTTTTCATTGGGGCGGAATCGGTCCCTGTCTTTTGTTCGTGGCATTTTTCATTTTGAGCGAGGCCCCCAACTCTTCGCTCAGGACTCTGGGAATAAATGACAATAATGCGGTCTCCGCAGGAGAATGGTGGAGATTGTTTACGGCGGTCACCCTCCACGCCGATGCGGCCCACCTCATCGCCAATGTCACGACGGGATTTTTACTTTTTGGAATGGCAATGGCGCGTTACGGAGCGGGCGTGGCGTTGCTCGCTGCGTATGTCGCAGGAGCAGGTGGAAATTTTGCCGGATACATTTTTTATCCCGATCCGCATCGGGGCTTGGGCGCGTCTGGAATGATCATGGGCGCGCTTGGCTTGCTGGGCGTGGAAGGGATCGCGGCGTGGAAACAGACGCGCGGCACTTATTTAATTCGGCGCGGAGCAGCAGCAGCCTTTCTTGTTTTGGTGTTGATGGGGTTTTCGGAGGGAACCGACATCATCGCGCATGTCGGCGGATTTTTCTTTGGCGCAATTCTCGGTTTCATTTTGCATTTCGCGCCGAGGATGTTTCGAGGAAGAACGACAAACTTATTCTGCGTGATTCTCTTAGCGGCCATCACAATTTTCACGTGGTGGCTGGCGCTGAAATCTTTGCGGAAATCGGCTTAACGCGAAGAGGCAAGGGCTGGAAAACCTTTCGACGAGTTCAAATCCAGTTCGGCGCAAAGTTGTCAGTCCTGACCTTGGCGTCTTTGTTTCCTGGCGTCGTTGCGTTGATATCGCTCGCCCTCAATTCCACGACAAATCCTCCGGGCTTTGCGCCGTCAGGCGAAACTCCCAACCTTTTTTATCCAGAATATTTTTCCAAAGTTCACCTGGCTCCGTTTTGAAAATCAGATCGAGCGACGCGGGATAAGTTAGCCACGCCCCTCGTTCCATCTCCTCCTCAAGCTGGCCCGAAGTCCATCCCGAATAACCCGCAAAAATTTTTACCTTTTGGCTGCTGGAAAACGATTCACCCAGATCGACGAGATCTTCCAGTGAATGGCTCACGCTCAAATTCGGCAACACGTTGGCGTCAGGAAGGAAATCCTCACTGTGCAAAAAACTGAGCGCTGCCGGTTGCACCGGGCCGCCCAGATACAGCAATTGTTCTTTCAAAGTTTCGGACAAATCCGCCACGATCATTTCCCCAACTTTATTTCCACTGGAGCGATTGAGGATAAGTCCCAGCGCGCCTTCGGAATTGTGTTCGCAGATTAAGACAACCGTGCGATGGAAAAACGATCCGTTGAGTTTCCCGCCGTCCAGCAGGAGTTGCCCCTTGAGATACTTTGGAATCTCAGCCATCTGCCGATTAGTTTGCAACAAGGTTGCCGACATGACAAATCGGAATAGATTGAAAGATGAAAAAAATTTATCTTCTGGCGCTGGTCGCCCTTTTGGGCACGACTTTATGGAGTGGCTGCAAATCCAATTCCGGCAGCCGCGAATACATTCCAGGAAGAGGCTGGGTTCCCACGCCCTGAGACGGGCCGCCGCATTGCAACCAGGTTTGAGAAGAGCGGTCGTTTCAACATTTTCATTTTTCGCCGCTCAAGTGTGGGGTTAAACTCCATCGTGCTCTACAGAGCTTTAATTATTTTAGGCATCACCAGCCTTGCTGCCAAAGCGACGGAACGTCCAGCGTCTGAGAGAGTCGATTTCAATTTTCAAATTCGCCCGATTCTTTCGGACCGCTGTTTCAAATGTCACGGGCCCGACCCGAAAACGCGCAAAGCGGATATGCGGTTGGACACGGCGGAAGGCGCGCTCGCCGCTCGTGGTAAAAAATCGGAACTCCGCGCCATCGTCCCGGGCAAACCGGAAAAGAGCGAACTCGTTCGCCGCCTCCTTTCCGTCGATCCTGATGAACAAATGCCCCCGCCTGATAGCAATTTAAAGATAAGTTCAGAGGAAATCGCGCTGATTCGCAAATGGATTGAGGAAGGCGCAGAATACAAAACGCATTGGGCCTTTCTCGCGCCGAAGAAAATTTCCGTGCCGAAAATAAAAAATGATTGGGCGCAAAATTCCATTGATCGATTTGTGCTCGCGCGATTGCAGAGAGAAAACCTTCAGCCCGTTCCCCAAGCCACTAAAGAAACTTTGATTCGCCGACTAGCGTTTGATTTGACCGGCTTGCCGCCATCGCTCAAACAGGTTGACGATTTTCTCAAAGACACTTCGCCCCATGCCTACAAAAAATTGGTGGAACAATTTCTCGCATCGACCGCTTACGGCGAACACATGGCCAATGATTGGCTCGACCTCGCCCGTTACGCCGACACGTACGGTTATCAATCCGACGTGGACCGCGATATGTCGGCCTGGCGCGATTGGGTGATTGGCGCATTCAACAAAAATCTTTCCTACAATAAATTTATCCTCTGGCAAATCGCCGGGGATTTATTTCCGGACGCAACGGATGAACAAATTTTGGCGACCGCTTTTAACCGCTTGCATCGCCAGACGAACGAAGGCGGGAGCATCGAAGAAGAATTTCGCAATGAATATGTTTCGGATCGCGTTCACACTTTCGGCACGGCGTTTCTCGGTCTGACCCTCGAATGCGCGCGCTGTCACGATCACAAATACGACCCGATCAAACAGAAGGATTATTATCGGCTCTCCGCCTTCTTCAACAACATCGACGAGTCGGGACTTTACTCGCACTTCACTCACGCCACGCCTTCGCCGACTCTTTTGCTCTACAAAAATGGGGAGAAGGAAAAACACGCGGCGCTGAAAAAGCAAATTTCCGAACAGGAAATGAAATTGAAGCGCGTCGAAAAGTCGGCGAAAGAAAATTTCGCGCGATGGGAAGACAAACTCCGGGTAGCATCTGCCTCCGGCGGGTGCGAAATCGCTTCGGGTCTTAAGAAAACGAAGACTGTCTTCACGCACCCGCCGGAGGCAGATGCTACCCACGATAATTCGCTTCCGACAGGTCTCCTCCAATATACCGATCATCCTGTCGCTCACTTTTCTTTTGAGCAAATCGCGGACGGCAAGACGCCGGATGTGTATGGAAAGATTCAAGCGTCACTCGTTGAAAATCCGAAACAAGTCGAAGGTCGTATCGGCAACGCTTTGAAATTTGATGGCGAAAATTCCGTCGTTAGCAAAGGCATCGGCGATTTCAAACGCACTGATCCGTTTTCATTTGCGCTCTGGCTCAAGCCCACCGAGAAACAAAAACGCGCCGTGATCTTTCATCATTCGCGTTCCTGGACAGACGCCGGCAGCCGTGGCTACCAGTTAATTTTGGAAGATGCAAAACCAAATTTTGCCCTGATTCATTTCTGGCCGGGAAACGCGATTTCGATTCGTGCGAAGGAATCGCTTCCGCAAAATGAATGGACGCATCTTGCGATTACTTACGATGGCTCGAGCCGCGCGGCGGGTTTGAAAATTTTTCTCAATGGCCAAATAGCCGAGATCGAAATTATCCGCGACAATTTATTTAAAGATATTTTGTATCGCTCCGAGTGGGGCGACGCGGATGTTGGAAATATTCCGCTCACACTCGCGGCCCGTTTCCGCGATTCCGGATTCAAAAATGGATTGATCGATGAGTTCGAGGTTTTTGATCGCTGTTTGACGGGCTTTGAGGTGAAAGCACATTTCAAAAAAGTAGTGGGGCAAGAAGTGGTAGGGCGAGACTCCGTCGAGCAAAATTTCGAGCGAAGCCAGGGGAGCAGAGCAAGTATCCATTCACAGACGAATAAGAGGTTTGTTTCACTCGCGTCGCCTGCCGCGACGGACAAGGCTCGGCGGAGCCTCGCCCCACCGAATGAAAACAAAGATCTCTTCTCGCTTTTTCTCAATCGCGTTGATCCCGAATATCAAAACGGGCTGGCCGAATTGAAAAAACTGCGCGACGCAGAAAACAATTTCGTCAATGACATCCGCGAGATCATGGTGATGAAAGAAATGACGGCGCACCGTCCCACCTTCGTCTTGAAACGCGGCGCTTACGATGCGCCGGGTGACGCGGTCGAATCCGGAACGCCGGAAGGCATTTTTCCTTTTCCAAAAAAGTATCCGAAAAATCGGCTGGGCCTCGCACGATGGTTGGTTGATCCGCGCAATCCGCTCACTGCGCGGGTGGTGGTAAACCGGATTTGGAAAATGCACTTCGGTCGCGGGCTGGTGGCGACGCCGGAAGATTTCGGCAGCCAGGGACAATTGCCGACGCATCCGGAACTTCTCGATTGGCTGGCGAAAAATTTTGTCGAGAGCGGTTGGAACGTAAAAAAATTGCATGAACTGATCGTCACGTCAGCCACGTATCGGCAGTCATCGGTTGCGCCGCCGGAATTAGTCGCCGCTGATCCCGACAACCGTTTGCTCGCGCGCGGGCCGAAACATCGTTTGCAAGCCGAAGAAATTCGCGATGCGGCGCTGGCCACGAGCGGATTGCTTTCGCCGAAAATCGGCGGACCGAGTGTGAAGCCATATCAGCCCGCTGGACTTTGGGAGCAATCCGGCACCGGCAAGACCTACGCGCAGGACAAAGGCGAGAAACTTTATCGGCGCAGCCTTTATACTTTTTGGCGGCGCACCGCGCCCCCGCCGTCGATGCTGACGTTCGATGCGATGTCTCGCGAAGTTTGCACGGCGAGGCGCGAGCCAACCACGACACCGCTGCAAGCGTTGGTGCTGTTGAACGATCCGCAATTTATCGAGGCTGGCCGGGTGCTGGCCGAAAAAATTCTGCGGGAAAAAACGGACGACCTTAATAGCTGCATCGAAAACGTTTTCCGTCTGGTGATTGGCCGAATTCCGCAAGCGCGCGAACGAGAAATTCTCCGCCAACTTTATCAGGAGCAATTGGAAATTTTCACGACGGATGGGGAAGCGGCCAAAAAATATCTGGCGACCGGCGAACATTCGCGCGACACAAAACTTCCGGAAGATGAAGTTGCCGCCATGACCGTTCTGATAAACACGTTGATGAACCATGACGAGTTTGTGATGGAGAGATGATTCGAGATGCGGGATTCGAGATTCGAGATATGACATACCGAGATTTAGAAATTTGGAAACTGGCTCGAGAGGCCACGAAGGAGGTTCACGCCATGACGCTCACTGCGCTGCCGAAATTCGAGATGTTCGAGACAGGAAGCCAGGTGCGGCGCTCCGTGAAGTCTATCAGATCAAACATCGTGGAAGGTTTCGGACGACGACGATATAAACAGGAATACATTCGTTTTTTGGTTTTCGCCCACGCTTCTTGCGACGAAACCATTGATCACATCGAGACGCTGAAAGACTGCCAATCATTGCAGGACGAGACTTTGTATCTTCGATTGATGGATTTGCTTAATCGACTCGGTGGAAAATTGAATAGGTTTATTCAAGCAGTTGAAGAACAACACATGAGCCCGAAATGAACCGTTTCCCCCATCCCGAATCCCGCATCTCGGATCCCGTATCCCGCCTTCCACTTTGCACCGGACCGATGCCACTCAATGGAATGAATCGTCGCGCGTTCCTCAATCGTTTCGGTATGGGCTTGGGTGGAATTGCGCTCGCGAATTTAATTAATCCCGTTCGTGCTCTCGCAAGTTCTCCCGGACAGGGAATTCTCGGCGCGCCTCATTTTCCGCCGAAAGTGAAACGAGTTATTTATTTGTTCATGGCGGGCGGCCCTTCGCAATTGGAGACCTTCGATTATAAACCGTTGCTCAACGAGCGCAATGGCCAACAGCTTCCCGATTCCGTTCGCATGGGACAACGTCTCACTGGCATGAGCGGCAACCAGTCGTCGCTCCCAATGGCGGGTTCGATTTTTAAATTTCAACAGCACGGAAAATCCGGCGCATGGATGAGCGAACTTCTTCCTCACACCGCCAAGATTGCCGATGATTTATGCATCGTGCGCTCAATGTTCACCGAGGCGATCAATCACGATCCGGCAATTACTTTTCTGCAAACCGGCTCGCAACTTTCCGGTCGCCCGAGCATGGGCGCGTGGCTGAGTTATGGGCTGGGCAACGACAACGAGAATCTTCCGGCCTTTGTCGTTCTCATCACGCCGGGCAAAGTCGATCAACCACTTTACGCGCGTTTGTGGGGCAGCGGTTTTTTGCCGTCGCGTTATCAAGGCGTGCAATTTCGTTCCGGCAAAGACCCGGTTCTCTACTTGAGCAATCCCGATGGCATCAGCGCGACATCGCGACGTTTGCAATTGGATCGACTGAACGAATTGCACATTGCTGCCGAGCAAAACCTAGGCGACGCCGAAATCCATTCGCGCATCAGCCAATACGAAATGGCGTTTCGGATGCAAACTTCCGTTCCCGACGTGGTCGATGTTTCGAGTGAACCTGATCACATTTTCGAACTTTATGGAGCCGACTCCCGGAAGCCGGGGACGTTTGCCGCGAATTGTTTGCAAGCCCGGCGGCTCGCTGAACGCGGCGTAAAATTCATTCAGCTTTATCATCAGGGCTGGGACCATCACGGCAATGTGCCCGGCGGAATGCGCACCCAATGCCGCGAAACCGATCAGGCGTCCGCCGCGCTCATCCAGGATTTGAAACAGCGCGGGATGCTGGAAGACACGCTCGTGGTTTGGGGCGGCGAGTTTGGTCGCACCAATTATTCGCAGGGAAAACTGACGGCGACCGATTACGGACGTGATCATCATCCGCGCTGCTTTTCAATCTGGATGGCCGGCGGCGGAGTAAAGGCGGGAACGGTTTTTGGCGAGACGGATGAATTCGGTTACAACATCGCGAAGGATGGCGTCCACGTTCACGATTTTCACGCGACCATGTTGCACCTGCTCGGCATCGATCACGAGCGGCTGACTTACAAATTTCAAGGACGCCGTTTCCGGCTGACCGACGTGCATGGAAAAGTCGTCAAAGAGATTTTGGCGTAATTCGTTTTTCAAATTTCGTAGCCGCCGACAGTGAGGAGGCGGATTTCCTCCGGCTTGCGGTGACATCCTTTGAACGAGGAATTTCCACCTTCTCACCTCGGCGGCTATGAAATCCTAAGCCGGGACCATTCAGTACGAAGAAACGCTCGACCTCACCCCGGCCCTCTCCTCCGAGGAGAGGGAGAAAGTTATTCAGCCTTGGAAAATTTTCGCTACTGAATGACTGATCGAGCCTATGATTCCGGTCCCCTCTCCTCGGGGGAGAGGGTTAGGGCGAGCAACCTTCTCCACAGAATTTACGGCTGATTTCCACCGCTCACCAAAACGACAAACTCACCTTTGACCGATTTCGTTTTGAGCAGCTCCAAAAGTTCATCCGGCTTTCCCCGCAAGAATTCTTCAAACTTTTTCGTCAGTTCGCGCGCCAGCACGACCGTTCGATCTGGAAAAATTTCGCACAGTTCGGTCAAAATTTTTTCGATTCGATAGGGAGACTCGTAAAGAATCAGCGTGCCGGAAAAACTTTTGAGCGCTTCAAGTTGTTTCCGGCGTTGACCGGATTTGTGCGGAAGAAATCCAATGAAATGAAATTCGTCCGTCGCCAATCCACTCGCCGTCAGTGCGGCGATCAACGCGCACGCGCCGGGGATCGCCTCCACCCGAAAACCATTTTGCAAAGCCGCTTTCACGACACGCTCACCGGGATCGCTGATGCCAGGACTTCCCGCATCCGTGACGAGCGCGATTTTTTCGCCGCGCCGCAATCGCTCTATAATTTCCTCGGTGCGTCTGGCCTCGTTGAATTGGAAATAACTCAACATCGGTTTTGAAATTCCAAAATGTTTCAGCAGTTGGCCCGAATGCCGCGTGTCTTCTGCCGCGACCACATCGCACTCTTTCAAAATCCGCAACGCACGCAGGGTGATGTCCTCCAAATTCCCAATCGGCGTCGCCACCAGATAAAGAGTTCCGGGCGTGAGTGACGGGAGCGGTTGTTCCATTGTTCCAGTTTGTAACAACAAATTCCGCCGTCAAGAAAACGGGTGTGATTTCAAGTGGCGGTCACTACCGGTGCTGTTAAAAGCGGCGGAGGGCCGCCGCACTCCAAGACGCTCGCGCGAATTTCGATGGTGCATGAATGGCGCGAAGCGTCTTGGAGTGCGCCAGCCCTCTGGCGCTCTTGTTCTGACCGCCAGTTTAAATCACACCCCAAGAAAACGGCTGGCTGGACAAGGCCTTTTCGATCCGCTAATTGTTTTCACATGGATTTGGAGACGATGAAAAGCGAGTTGGCCGAAATGCCTGGTGAACATCAGGACTATTTGGCCGCATTTTTAGTTCATCTTCGGCATCAGCGCGATCCAGATATCCGTCGTGAAATCGCCGCCCGCATGGATGACAACCATCCTTCGCATTGGCTTTCCCTGGATGAACTGCGGGAAAAATGGAAAGACTGAGTTTTGCCGCCTTACAAGGTCTTAATCTCCATTGAAATTCTTCAACTGGATCGGCCCAGACCCAGCCAGCGCCAGAAGATTTTGGCTTTTCTCGAAGACCTAGCGCATGACCCGAACCGAAAAGGCGATTACGAAGAAAAGGACGAAGTGGGCCGGGAAGTTCAAATCAAGATTGTCGGAGATTTTGCGCTCACCTTTTGGGCTGATCACGCCGTTAAAGAAGTGAAAATTACCCGAGTTGAAAAGGCTGATCGGAAATGATTCACGTTGCTTCAGGGACCGATTCAACGAGCGAGCTTTGAAAACAACACGCGGCTTTTTAATTGAGTTTCATTTCGCCGCCCCCATATTGCCGGAGTGAAAATGACGTTTACCTTACCGGACGAAGTGGGTCATCGCTTCCGCAAAACTGTCCCGGCGGGAAACCGTTCCGCCGTGGTAACGGATCTCCTGCGCAAAAGATTGCGGCCTTCGCCAGAATCGCTCGAGGCCGTTTGTCGTCGCGTCAATCATCTTCACGTTTTGCAACGAGAGATGGCTGAGTGGGAAAAATTTGACGACCACGAAGCATGAAGCAGGGCGAACTCTGGCTGGTCAACTTCGACCCTTCGCTCGGCTCAGAAATCAAAAAGACGCGGCCAGCCATCATCCTTTCAGGAGAGCCGTTCAATCGGCTTCGTCGCACGCTGATTGTCGTTCCGCTTTCCACCGCACATAATCGAACGGAATTTCCGCTGCTCATCGCGATTCGTAGCAGTGGCAAACCTAGCGTCGCAGTGGTGGACCAAATCAAAGCGGCTGCCAAAGAACGATTCATCCGCAAACTGGGTGAGGCAACCTCCACGGAAATGGACCAAATACACGACGCCCTCGCTACGTTGCTTGAAATGAATTGAATTTCGTTTCTGGCTTCAAGGCTGCAAATAAAAAAACCGAATCCGATTCCCTCGACACTCAAAAACTTTCCTGAAATTATTCGCGCCGTGAAACAATCCATCGTCACTTTGGATTTGGAAGGCGTGTTGGTTCCCGAAATTTGGATCGCCGTCGCGGAGAAAACCGGTATCCCCGCGCTGCGTCGCACCACGCGCGACGAACCGGATTACGACTTGCTGATGCGCGGTCGCCTGAAAATTCTGTCGGAAAACAATCTGAAATTGTCGGACATCCAAAATGTCATCGGCACGTTGAAACCATTTACCGGCGCGAAAGAGTTTCTCGATGAGCTTCGCACGCTGACCCAAGTCATCATTCTCTCGGATACGTTTGAAGAGTTTGCCAAACCGCTCATGCGCCAACTCGGCTGGCCGACACTGCTTTGTCACAAGTTGGTCGTCGAGAATGATCGCATCGTCGATTACAAAATCCGCACACCTGAGCAAAAGCAAAAAGCCGTCGCCGCGCTGAAGCTGCTAAATTATCACGTCATTTCTGCGGGCGATTCTTTCAACGACACCGCGATGTTAATTGAGGCCAATGTCGGCTTTCTTTTTCATGCGCCGGAAAATATCCAAAAACAATTTCCACAATTTAAAGCGGTCGAGGAATATTCGGCATTGTTAAAATTGATCAAAGAAGAATTGTGATTATGAAAAAACTTCGCCTGTTTCTGCTCGGACTGATCACCGTGGCTTTGGTGATCGTTTTTTGGCAGCGCGAAAGAATCGGGCATTTGCAAAAAGATAATCTGAGCCTACGCGCCATTGCCGCCGACATAGAACAGTTGCGCTCCGAAAACGCGCGACTCTCGAAAACTGAAATGGATTCCGTCGAGCTTGCCAGGTTACGGGAAGATCATTCTGAATTGCTGCGATTAAGAGGAGAAACTTCGCGATTACGGCAACAACTCAAAGCGCAGGCCGCAATTCCTAAACCTCGCGAGCAATCGACCTCTCCCGCAGTCGCGTCTCCCGTCGAAATTTCTATAGCCAATGTCGAAGCGGAACTTTCTCCCCGGCAAACTCTCGTGACAGGAGGTTGGCCCACGCCTGATGGCAGGAGAACTTTCCTTTTGATCGAACCAACGCTCATCGATGAAACGGGCAAGGAAATTACAGTCGAGCAAGCCCGGGAAAAAGCGGGCACTGCACAGATCGATCTCCAAACCCGATTTGTAGAAGTGCCGGAAGAATTATTGCAAAGTCTCGGTTTAAAAAACGTGGTGTCGGATGGCAATCAAAGTTCTGCGCAACTCACCCTCACTAAAGACCAATCCGAACTGCTCTTGAAAAACCTCACCAATGGCGCTGGAATAGACACTCTTTCAGCGCCGCGCATCACGACTGCAAATGGCCGTCAGGCACAAGTAAGCGTGACCGACGAAAGGACGATCGATAATCAGAAATATCAGTTCGGTCCGAAAGTGGAAGTAGTTCCTCAAATTTCTCCAGATGGAAGTTCAATCAAATTGACTGTCGACGCTTCCATAACCCGGGAAACGCCTCGTAAATAATCCAAACGATTGCTCAATCAGTTCTCGGACTTCGTATCGCGCGACATCAAATCATGCACTGCTTCGCGGATTGGTTTTCCTTCGTAAAGCATCGCGTAAACTTCGTCGATGATGGGCGTTTCTACTTTGAGCTTTTTGGCGAGTTGAAACGCAGAACGCGCCGTCGGATAGCCTTCGGCAATGCTCGCCGTGTTTGCTAAAATATTTTCCACCGTTTCTCCGCGCCCGAGTCGCTCACCAAAACCGCGATTGCGACTGAGTTTGGAAAAACAAGTCACAGTCAAATCACCAATTCCGCTCAAGCCGGAAAAAGTTTCCGCATTCGCGCCGCACGCCATACCGAGCCGCCGGATTTCCACAATCGCGCGTGTCACCAGCGCCGCTTTCGCATTGTCGCCGAAGCCGAGGCCATCCGACATTCCCGCCGCAATCGCGATCACGTTTTTCAATGCGCCCCCCAATTCCACGCCAAGCAAATCGCTGCTCGTGTAAACGCGAAAGGTCGGACGCAGAAAAAGATTTTGCGCAGTTAGAGCAGCATGTGGGTCGTCGCTCGCGGCAACGATGGCAGCGGGAATTCTCTGCGCCACTTCGAGCGCGAGTGTAGGACCGGAAAGCGCGACTCGTTTCGCACGCGATATCGTTCCCCGCAAAACACCCGACATGGTCAAGCCGGTTTCATATTCGATTCCTTTCGTCACGCTGACCGCGATTCCATCGTAGCGTGGCAATTGGCTGGTAACTTCCCGAAAAAATTTCGACGGAACTGCGATGACAACGCATTCGCTGTCCTCAACCGCTTTGGACAAATCAGTTTCAAAATCCAACTCGCGCGACAAATCGATTGCCGGCAAATAACTTTCGTTGCGGCGTGTTTTCTGAATTGTCTCCAGATGCACTTTGTCGTGTCCCCAAAGCGTCACTTCGTTTTTATTTTCACAAAGCAGGTTGGACAACGCCGTTCCCCACGCACCCGCCCCGATCACGGCGATTTTCATTTCGGTTCTCCCACGATTTTCTTTTTGCCAAAACGATTTTCCGTTCCATTGAGCAAACGTTTTATGTTCGCTTGGTGTTTGTAAATGGCGAGTGCTCCGAGGAATGCGGTGATGACAATCATCGTCGGGCTGCCGTGCAAAAACCAAACCGCCAACGGCAAGCAAAACGCCGCTACGATAGATGCGAGCGAGATGTAGCGGCTCGAAACGGCAACCAAAATAAATAGGGCGAGAACAACGAGCAAAGCGCGGGGCGCAAGCGCCATTAAAACGCCAGCAGTAGTCGCGATGCCTTTGCCGCCTTTGAACTTTAGAAAACAGGTGTAGTTATGGCCGACAATTGCGGCGACTCCGGCGAGAACTGCTAATATTTCATCCCTTCCACCAAGTGAGTCAGGAGGAAAATTATGATGCGCCACCCAAATTCCCAAATGACAAGCGACAAAACCTTTGAGCGCGTCCACAAGCAGAACAAAAATTCCCGCGCCTTTGCCAAGCATGCGGAAAACATTCGTCGCCCCGATATTGCCACTGCCAACACTGCGAATATCGATCCCTTTCGCTTTCGCGACGAGGTAGCCGGTGGGAATCGATCCGAGTAAATACGCGGCGAGCGCGGTGATGGCGTAACTGAGAATTTCCACGGGACGAATCTAGGCGAAGGATTTGAATCGGTTCAAGCGTTTCCGGGCGTTTCCGGGGTAGCATCTGCCTCCGGCGGGTGCGAAAACTTTTTTTCCAATTCGATGTTGGATGTTCAATGTCCGTTGTTCGATGTTTGCTTCAACTCAGCAACATCGAACATCCAACATCGAACCCTGAACATCGAATGAAGATGAACTCGCACCCGCCGGAGGCAGATGCTACCCGACAACTTTGAACTTTGAACTTCGGACTTTGAACCTCATACCTATTTCATGTCATCGCTGTTGAAAGTCGCAGTGCTCGGAACCGGCTCGCTCGGAAAAGAACACGCGCGTATCTACGCGGAACTTGCAGCCGCAAAAAAAGTTGAATTCGTCGGCGTTTACGATGTCGTTCCCGAAAGTGGGCGGAAGATTGCGGAAAAATTTTCTGTGCGTGCGTTCAATTCCATCGAAGAAATTTCTGCCGCCAGTAACGCGCTGAACATCGTCACGCCCACCGCAACTCATTTCACTCTCGCGAAAACTTTGCTCCAACAACGCAAACATTTGCTCGTCGAAAAACCGATGACTGACAATTCCTCACAGGCGGCGGAACTCATCCAACTCGCGCAACAAAACAAGTGCGTGCTGCAAGTCGGCCATATCGAACGTTTCAATCCCGTTTTCAAATATCTTGAAAACGTCGCGACCGAACCGCGCTTTATCGAAACGCATCGCCTCTCGCCCTACCCTGCCCGCTCGACCGACATCGGCGTCGTGCTCGATTTGATGATTCACGATTTGGATGTCGTGCTCGCGTTCGTGAAATCGCCCGTGACAAATGTCGATGCCGTTGGAATTCCGGTTCTCAGCAAATCCGAAGACATCGCCAATGCGCGCATTCGTTTCGCCAATGGTTGCGTCGCCAATCTCACCGCGAGCCGCGTCAGCCCGGAGCGCATGAGAAAAATCCGCGTCTTCAGCGGTGGCGCGATGACCAGTTACGTCTCGCTCGATTACCGCGCGCAGGAAGGTTTCATCTATCGCATCGCCCGCGACGACGAAGAAGAATCGTCGCTGCTCAAAAAGCTTTTGGCCGCACGCGATTCAACCATCGTCAGCGAATTCGGCGGCAAACGAATCGTGCGCGAGCCAGTGCCGATTGAAAAAGACGAGCCGCTGAAACTGGAACTGCAACACTTCGTCGAGTGCGTTCAGGCGCAACAAACTCCCAAAGTCAGCGGTGAATCGGCCAAACACGCGCTTGATCTGGCGTTTGAAATAACGAGGCAGATTCAACAATCCAATGAATAACAAAGACGAAGAGATTTGGCGGAACAGCGAATCGCAGCAACCAATTACCGCGATAAATTGCGCAAGGCGCGTGAACGGAAAAATTGGTCTGAACATGAAGCGGCTGCCCAAATGGAATCTGTCGTAGAAAACAGGGCAAGCTACCACGACATCGAAGCCTTTGATGATGAACTCACGTATTGCTATTCACTCAATCAAATTGTCGAGATCTGCAAAATTCTTGATATTCATCCGCGCGATTTATTTTGTGATGACAGGATGGCAGGATTTTCTATTTCGGATGTCGCCCAGAAAATTAAAGCGTTTTGCTCCCGAAAAAAAATCTCTGTCGCCGAATTTGAAAATATTGTCGGATGGGAAGTTGAAAGTTGCCTCCGAAACGCAGCCAACGCGCTCGAACAATGGAACATTGATTGTTTGATCGATGTTACGCGAGAACTGGGGATTGATTGGCATGAGGTTGTTGCCGGATTATGAATCTCGCACGGGAAGGCTTCGGCAGAACAAAGAAAAAAATTCCATTCTTCGCCAAAGAGATTACAAATATTCACATGAAGCAATTCACAGCGATCGTTCACCGTGGCGAGCCGGACGAGTAGGTTTCTGGGCGACTTGTCTCGAAGTCCCCGGCACAAATGGGCAGGGCGCAACGAAGGAAGAATGTCTCGCCAATCTGCGGGAAGCCATTCCGCTCATTTTGGAAACCGAACGGGAGGAAGTTTTTCGTCTCGATCCGAAAGCGGAAACTGCGGAACTACTGCTTGCATGAAACGCGGCGATCATCTTCAGGAACATGGCTGAAGTAAATCCACCAAATACGCGCTGGATTTGTTGAAAAAAAATCAAATTTGACCGCCGCAGATGTGTCTGACACGTTGTTTGACATGAAAACCACTACCCGCTCTTTTCAACGTGAATTCAAAAAAATGAAGCGCATCGCCTCAGAAGGAAAAACCGTTTTCATCCACGACGCCGCCGGCCAAGACTTTGTTTTTTTGATGAAACGCGCTGCCGGAAATCCTTTGCTGGGCTGCTTACTCGGCTCTGTGCGGGGTGATGCCGAATCGCCCACGGAAGAAATCTGGGAAGTGGCCCGATGAAATACGTGATCGACACAGCCGTCTGGATTTGGTCGGCCAGCAATCCCGCAAAACTCTCCCCCCGCGCCGCCGCCGCTTTGGCCGAACCCGCTGTCATCGTAGGACTCTGCGCCATCAGCCTTTGGGAAATCGCCAAGAAAGTTGAGAAAGGAAAACTGCAACTCGACCGGCCCGTCTTGGAATGGATTCAAGCCGCGTTGCCCGATTCCGTGCAGGTCCTGCCCATCACCCCCGAAATCGCCGTCGCCTCGACGAAACTGAAAAATTTCCATAATGATCCCGCCGATCAACTCATCGTCGCCACCGCCCAAATCCACCGCCTCACCCTGATTACCAGCGACGCCCCCATCCGTGGCGGCGCATGGGTTAAAACGCTTTGGTAAAAAAATCATCGGAAAAATTTCTTCCGTTTTTCAGCCGCGCAGAACTTCAATTGGCAGGATGGCGACGCATGGCTCGATCATCTGGAGGAATATCCTGATGACCTGACGCAGGGCGAATCACTGGCGGACTTGGAGGAATATCTGCGCGACTTGTTCAAGGACTTGTCGAGTGACGTCATTCCTTCCACGCGCAGGATGGCGGAACTTCAAGTTTCGTGAAGCGCGTCAAACTGATTTCGCAGACTGCTTGAAAATTCATTTCCAAACCATAAACTAATCCGATGACAACAACCGTGACCGATCCGCATCAGTTAACCGTCCCTGAATCCATCGCTGCGGCGGCGGGTATCAAAGCAGGCAGCTTGGTGGAATGGTTTCCAACGGACGAAAAAGGTGTAGTCAAATTGCGAGTGCAGGATCGCGCGGCTCTGGCCGCCAGCCTTCGTGGAGCAGGACGAAAATATTTGAAGCCCGGTGACGACCCGATCGCTGACTTGATTGCCGAACGCAGCCGCGAAGGGTAATCCCGTTTCTGACGAAACAAGAAGTCATTGCCGCAAAAAGAAAGTTGCGGCGCATCTTAGAAAAGCGCAGTTTAACGCCCATGACTTATGTGGGCAAAATCTCGAAGGGCGCAATCGTTCTGCCGCCCGATGTTCATTTGCCTGAAGGAATGGTTGTAGAGGTTAAGCCGCTGCGTTCGGACGCAGACGAATTCACGGATGCTTTGGAGCAAATCGCCGCGCGCGTGAAAGGGCTTCCTTCCGACCTTGCCAAAAATCACGATCATTATCTTTACGGCCTCCCCAAAAAATGAAAGCGGTCTTCGCCGACACGTTTTTCTTTTTGGCCATTCTCAATCCTTCGGATTCCGCTCACAACCCCGCCACAGCCCTCAGTCGTCGATTGCCTAATCCGCGTGTGACAACGGCTTGGGTTTTGACAGAAGTCGCTGATGCAATGGCCGAGGGTTACAATCGCGCACTGTTCCTTGAGTTCCTAAAATTTTTCACTACTGTCCGGTTAAGTTTTGGCTGACAGCAATTTTCCCCATATAAAACGGGCGTTCTTTTGCGGTCATAGCTTTTTTCGATTTCAATTTCACGACGACTCTTTGAGGGTGGATCACTGGCTTTTGCCGGTTTTCCAA
>JBBQRQ010000042.1:0-41256 GCA_038214755.1 Verrucomicrobiota bacterium | reverse complement strand
CGATGTCGAAGGCCTCGCCTTCAACGACTGGATCCCGCTCGACGCCGCCACCTGGGAGGCGCTAGGGCGGCTTATGGGGTGAGGCGGGGCGGAAGGCGGGGTAGATGTTAGATGTTGGATGTTAGATGTTGGTAAACGAAGTAGACCCGGAGGCTGGAAGCCTCGTCGGAACTTGGGACGTCAGCCGCTCGTCGATGCGCAACGAGGGACGGATCATCCGCCGATCACCAACATCCAACATCCAACATCCAACATCCAACATCCAATATCCAATATCCAATATCCAATATCCAACATCGAACAATCGAATTGCGCGTTTGGGCTATTCCGGGATGACAAAAGCGGGAAAGTTCGCCCTTTGATATTCGCTGTTCGTTGTTTTCTTCCTTCCATTAGCAGTAAGAAAAAAGCTCATGGGATTTTTCTAAGTTCCTAACTTGACAAACTTTTGCGGCGCGGGAAAGATCGTCCTGTCCACCCTGAAAAATATATGAAAAATATTCTTATCATCCTCACCCTTTGTTTTTTTGGAACCCAAGCCCGAGCACTCCAGTTTTACGAATCGTTTGCTTATCCACCGGCTTCCGCTCTGGGTGGGCAAGGAGGATGGGTGCTCTCTTCCGGCACCAACCCCGTTATCCAAGCGGGCACATTGGTCACACCAGGTTTGATGCCGGCGGGCGAAGGCAACAGCCTTGCCTTTGGCGGCGGACCAATGGAGGTTCGCCATGCTCTGACGAACTTGTTGGGCGGAGAGCAACCGGGCATTTATTTTTATTCGCTTGCTTTCAAAGTCACAGCCTTGGGTTCCATGACGACGAACGGGGGTTTCATTGCCGCTTTTTCTCAATCGATTCAGACGAACGCTTACGGCGGATTATTATTTCTTCGCAAGGACGTTCTGGGCGCCGCGAACAGCTACAATATCGGCGTGGCAAAAACTTCCGGCCTGGGCGGAGCGCCGGTTTGGGATGGGAACGCTTATTTGGTGGGCCGGACTAATTTTGTGGTCTGCAAATACGCCACTCCCGACCAAGGAGATACTTCGACTTTATTATGGATCAATCCCAATCCTACCAATTACGGAGTAGCCGACGCCAATCGTCCCGCTCCCACTCTTACGGCTACGGCTGGCACTGATCTGCTGACTGGTGTCGGCCAAGTGGTAATTCACCAAACCTCAGCGACGGAAGGGCCAGGTGGCATAACCCTCGACCAAATCCGAGTGGAAGGCGATTGGCCGAATGTAACTCCCGTTGCGCTGACCATGAACGTCGCTATCACCAACAGCACTGACTTGTATATATATTGGGGCGGAAATCAAAACGTTCTTATACAGCAGGCCACCAATCTGACACCACCGGTGGCCTGGACGAGCTTGAATGGCGGACCAACCGGCAGCGGCAGTATCAAGAATTACACAATTCCCAATGTGAAGAGCCAGCCATCGCCGAGGTTTTTCCGACTCCATGCATGGCACGCAGAGTAATCGAATTGAGAAAGCAGTGGAGTCTCATTACATCTTCGGCATGTTAGCAAAGAAGGTTTTGGCGTTCGCAGAAATTTGTTCCTCCGTGAAATCCTATTTGCGCGTGGCAATGGACCACTGATGGCCGAACGGATCTTCCACCTGGCCGTAACGGTCACCCCAAAATTGATCGCTCATCGGCATCTTCGCCGTGCAACCTGCCTTCACGGCGCGATCAAATGCGGCATCGGCGTCCTCGACGTAAAAGTGCATCACCACGCTTGTGCCACCGCGCGATTTGGGCGAGGGACACGTTGGCGGAAATTCGTTTCCAATCATCAGCATGGAGTTGCCGATTTTCAGTTGCGCGTGCATGACGGACTTGCCATCGGGCGTCATGTGCCGCGCGTTTTCCTGTGCGCCAAAAGCTTTTTTGTAAAACTCAATCGCCTTGGCGGCGTCCTGCGTGTGAGGCGGAACCGCACAGTTATCGCGACCTGCCGTTGCGCCTAGCCGAATACGGCACCTGCTATCGCTACGAACAATCGGGCGAGTTGTTCGGCCTCATGCGCGTCCGCTCGCTCAACATGAACGACGCCCACATTTATTGCACCGAAGACCAGTTCGCGGAAGAGTTTCGCGCCGTCAACGACATGTATCTGAAATATTTCAAAATCTTCGGATTGGAAAAATATCAGATGCGCTTCAGCACTTCCTCGCCCGAAGGTCTGGGCAAGAAATACGTCAACGAAGCGGAGTTGTGGAAAAAAACCGAGGACATGGTGCGCAAAGTGTTGATCGCTTCCGGCATCAATTTCGTCGAGGTGCCGAACGAAGCCGCGTTTTACGGCCCGAAGATCGACGTGCAGGTCTGGAGCGCGATTGGCCGCGAATTCACGATTGCGACCAACCAGGTGGATTTCGCTGTGCCCGCGAAGTTCGGCCTGAAATATCGCGACAAGGATAACTCCGCCCAAACGCCGTTGTGCATTCATCACGCGCCGCTCGGCACGCACGAACGTTTCATCGGAAGATAAAGTCAGTCCGCCTCCTCACGTCGTCGGCTACACGCCGGCAACTTCCCGCTCTGGCTCGCGCCCGAACAAGTCCGCGTCCTCACGCTCAACGCCGACGATAATCTCATCGCCTACGCCAAAGACATCGCCCAACAACTCCGCGCCGCCGAAGTCCGCGTGACGAGCGACCTCGGCCCCGAACCGATCAAAGCGAAAATTGCGAACGCTGAATCAGCGACAGTGCACACGATGCTCGTCATCAGCGGACGCGATGTTGAAGCTGGTAACGTAAGCGTGTGTTTGCATGGAAAAGGGAATGTGGGGGCGAAGGCGAAGGGGGAAGTGGTGGCGGAAATTTTGGCGGCGATAAAGCAGCGTCGGGCGTGACATTCTTCGCAGGCGCTGATAAGTAAAGCCAGTGCCACGACGCGAACTGAAATATCCCAGGCAAGTTGAAGAATGGCTTGTCGAAGTCAGTCAGCAACTGACCCAACCCGGCAAGATTATTCTCATCGGTTCCGGCGCGTTGTTGTGGCACGCCGCGCAGCGAGGACTTTCCGAACCATTGCCGGAAAACAGCATGGATGTTGATCCAATTACTGATTCCGACGAAATTGCCCGGCTTTGCTATGAGGCGCTCATTGGGAGTGAATTCGAACAAATCCATGGCTGGCACGTGAACCTGATGCCAGACTCGGCGTTGCGCGAATTTCCAACGGATTGGGAGGTTCGTGCGGCAAAGAAAAAATATCTTTTTCTGGAAGTCGTTGTTCCCGCTGCGCGCGATCTTCTCATTCCGAAACTGAAACGCAATGAACCGCGTGACCGCTCACACGCCGCTTGGGCAAAACAAGTTGGTCTGGTAGAGTGATCTCGTGAAGAGGGCATTCAACAATGAAACGGACAACTCTGTTTGGGGCCCTTACCCGAATTACGACGACATTGCTCGTTTTGAATACGGTCGGCGGATGTGGCGTTTGCCCGAAATGAAACGCCGTCTCTTGGCTCATTGGATGGATGATCGGCATCCGTATCGGCGCCGATTCGAGGAACATCGCAATCTTATCGAAGAAGTTTTAATTTCTGATGCGGACGAAGTCTCATTGAATGCCAAATTGCGCGAATGCGGCAGCAGTTTGCGTTGCGTCGTCCGGGAAATTCCACCGGTGTTTGGCAGTTTTTTTCCAGTGAGTCGCTGAAGCGGAAAAAACTAAAGTGCAATAATGCTCGTCATTGGCGGACACGATGTTGAGGCCGGAAATATTTCCGTTCGATTTCGGCGATCCACCGGCTTCTTAAATCAACAGCGTGGAGTGCGGCGAGTTCTCGCCGCTTTTCGGAAGGCGACTCGTCGCCGGCGCGGGGGCAGGCGCGTGAAATTTCGCGAACCGCTGGACGCGGCTCTGCTTGTCCGACAAGTCGGCCAAGCGGCAAAAGCGGTGACGAGTCACCGCACTCCAAATGCAGTCGCTCTCGAACCATTTGGATTTGATTTGGAGCAACGGTCCAGTGCCCGCGGCTTCCTCCAACAATTGCCTTTTGATTTTTTTGTTGCCTTCTAAAATCCCGCAACGTTCAAAATGAAAACCACCAACTCGTTCCTCGTAGTTAGTTTTTTCCTGCTCGCAAATTTCTCCGCGCTCGCCGCGGCAACTTCAACCAACGCTCCGTCTGCTGTCGCAACCGATGCGCGCATGTTCCGTTATCCCGATGTTTCCGCGACGCAGATCACGTTTGTCTATGCGGGAGATATTTGGATCGCGCCGAAGGAGGGCGGCTACGCGCAACGACTCAGTTCCCCACGGGGTGAGGAAACCTTTCCGCGATTTTCGCCGGACGGTTCGCTGATTGCCTTCAGCGGAAATTACGATGGCAACACCGATATTTATTCCATGCCGGTCGGCGGCGGTTTGCCAAGACGCCTGACCTATCACGGCGCGCTCGACCGGATGCTCGGCTGGTATCCCGATGGGAAATCGATTCTCTTCGCCACCTCGCGCACGAGCGAGAAAGATCGGTTCAATCAACTTTACAAAATTTCCGCAAACGGCGGCTTGGCGGAGAAACTTCCTTTGCCCTACGGAGAATTCGGCGCGATTTCCCCCGATGGAAAAACGCTCGCCTACATTCCCATCTCTGTGGATTTCCGGACCTGGAAACGTTATCGCGGTGGGATGAATCCGGACATCTGGCTTTTCAATCTCCAAACGCATGAATCAAAAAATCTGACTTCCAACGAGTCGGCCAATTCACAACCGATGTGGCATGGGTCCACGCTTTATTTTCTTTCGGATCGCGACAAGAACAAACGCGCGAACATCTGGGCCTACGACACAAAAAAACAAAACTTCCGGCAGGTGACTTTCTTCGAAGAATTTGACGTGCATTTTCCGAGCATCGGCCCCGACGAAATCGTGTTCGAAAATGGCGGGCGGCTGCATCTGCTGGAGCTGGCAAGTGAGAAAGCTCACGAAATAAATATTAAAGTCGTGACCGACCGCGCGACGTTGAGGCCGAGGTTGGATGATGTATCGCGGTTGGCGCGTGAACCGGATATTTCGCCTTCGGGCAAACGCGCGGTCTTCGCGGCGCGTGGAGAAATTTTCACCGTTCCAGCGGAGCACGGCGTCGTGCGCAATCTCACGCGCAGCTCAGGCGCGGCGGAGAGATTTCCCGCATGGTCGCCCGATGGAAAAAGCATCGCCTATTTCAGCGACCGCACTGGCGAGTATGAATTGACCATTCGCCCGCCGGACGATTCGGGGGAAGAAAAAACTCTGACGAAGCTCGGGCCCGGATTTCGCTACCGGCCTTTTTGGTCGCCGGACAGTAAAAAAATTATTTTCATCGACCAAACCATGCGCGTCCGGTTGCACGACCTCGATAAAAAGAAAACCACGCAAATCGATAAACAGCTTTGGCAATATCACAACGGGCTGAGCAATTTTAAGTTCAGTTGGTCGAAGGACAGCCGCTGGATCGCGTTCACGCACGACATGGAAAATCGCAATACCGCCATTGCGCTCTACGACACGAAAGAGGGAAAACTACATGTCGTCACGAGCGGTTATTACAGCGACGAGGAGCCGGTGTTCGATCCCGAAGGAAAATATTTGTTTTTTCGCTCAGGTCGAAATTTCTCCCCCGTTTACAGCGACTTGGATGGCACCTGGATTTACCCAAACAGCTATCAACTGATCGCCGTTCCACTGCGCAAGGATGTTCCCTCGCCGCTCTCGCCCCGCAATGACGATGAAGGCGAGAAGGTTGTAAAAAAGGATGCCGAAAAGAAAAAACCGGAAGATCCCGACAAGAAAAAAGATGAGCCGAAGTTGGGTGGGAAAGATGAAGAACCAAAAAAAGACGAGCCAAAGTCCGAAACAAAAGACGCGAAGGACGAGAAGAAAACGGACGAGAAAGAAGAGAAGAAGGAAGAGAAACCGGCCAAACCCGTAAAAATCGATCTCGCTGATTTCGAACGGCGCGCGGTTATCCTGCCTCCCAAAGCCGGATATTTTGCAGACCTGTCGGCCATAAATGGAAAACTGATTTACCGCCAATTGCCCCGCGCCGGTATCGAGGACGGAAAGAGCGCGCTGCTTTATTTCGATTTCGAGAAGCGCGAAACCAAAACAATTTTGGAGGATGTGGACGACGCTTTACTGTCTGCCAAAGGGGACAAGCTTCTGCTCCGCCGCAAGAACGAGTTTGTGATTGTCGAGCCAAAGGAAGGCCAGAAATTCGAGAAAAAGTTGCCGATCAGTTCACTCGAAATGGTGATCGATCCCGTCGCGGAATGGCGGCAAATCTTCACCGAAGCCTGGCGATTGGAGCGCGATTATTTTTATGACCCAGCCATGCACGGCGTTGATTGGAAGCTGATGCGGGAACGGTATGGAAAATTATTGAAGGACGCTGTAACACGCTGGGATGTGAATTATATTTTGGGCGAACTCCTCGGCGAATTAAATTCATCGCACACCTATCGCAGCGGCGGCGACACGGAAAGCGAGGCCTCTCGCGGGGTTGGTTATCTGGGCGTCGATTTCTCTCTGGAGAACGGCGCGTATCGCATCAAGAAAATTATCGAGACGGCAGAATGGGACAGCGAGGAACGCTCTGCTCTTAGGCAACCTGGCGTCGAGGTGAACGAAGGCGATTACTTGATCACAGTAAATGGATTGCCGGTGGATATCGAACAAGAGCCTTCCGCTGCCTTTCAAGGATTGGCCAACAAACCGGTTTTTCTGAAAGTCAATTCCAAGCCGACCAGCGAGGGCGCTCGCGAAGTGCTCGTGCAGACGTTGGCCAGCGAAGCGCGATTGCGGCACCTCGCGTGGATCGAGAAAAACCGGAAACGCGTCGATGAATTAAGCGACGGAAAAATTGGTTATGTTTACGTGCCCGACACCGGGCGCGGCGGGCAATCCGAATTGGTGCGGCAATTTCGCGGACAATTTCACAAAGCCGGATTGGTCATCGACGAGCGATTCAACAGCGGCGGACAAATTCCCGACCGCTTCATTGAAATGTTGAGCCGCACCAATCTGAATTATTGGGGTGTGCGCGATGGCGAAGATTGGTCCTGGCCGCAGATCGCGCATTCGGGTCCGAAGGCGATGCTGATTAATGGCTGGAGCGGTTCGGGCGGAGATTGTTTTCCATTTTATTTCAAGCAAGCGAAATTGGGCCCGCTGGTTGGAACGCGAACTTGGGGCGGATTGATTGGAATGACGGGCGTTCCCTCGCTCATCGACGATGGAAAAATAACCGTGCCGACTTTCGGGATTTACAGCACGAAAGGTGAATGGATCATCGAAGGCCACGGTGTTGATCCCGACGTGACGGTGGTGGACGATCCTTCCCGGATGGTAAAAGGAGCCGACCCACAACTGGAACGGGCGGTTGAATTGGTAATGAAGGCCCTTGGAAAAAACCCGCCAGTTGTCGTCAAGAAACCGAAGTATCCGCTTCGCGGAGGACGTTAAGAAAACGTTGCGAAGGATTGGATTAAACCGAAGTCTTCTGACGAAGTAAAACTGGCGTGGATTAGGGACCAACCACTGATCGATAGAACCGCTGCGTAAAACGCAACGCATTCGTTTCCGTAAACTGAAAAAAGTTTGTGCCGGAAAGATTCGTCACAACGGATGTCCAGTTCACCAGATTGGTTGAGATTTGAATCGCCTGATGCTGTCCCGTTGGCCCCGTGAGAGTCAGGGACGCCTGCGTATTCGTTCCCTCGCCCACAAGAGACAACGCGAGTTGCGCTGGGGTTGTAGTCGCAACGTTCATGGTAAAATTTTGGGTCAGCCCCGCTCCTGTTTCGTGATAATCCCGAACCCGCAGAGTGAAGTTGAATGTGCCGTTGGTCACCGGCGTTCCGGTCAACGCGCCGGAGAAAGAATCCAGCGTGAGGCCGGGCGGCAAAGCACCCGCGATGTTGTCCCAGTTGTAAAACACGATGCCGCCGCTGGCGTTGAAGGAATTCGAAAACGCAATACCCGAGGCGGCGGATGGAAGCGCGTTGCTGGGAAAAGTGAGTGGTGCGAGCGCGGAAGAACTGCGCAGGACGTAGCCGACTTGCTGTGCGCACAACAGGTCGAGCTTGGTGATCAGCCAGCGTTTGCGCGGAATGTTTCCATAATATTCATAGCCGAACGCACCCTGGCCGCTCTCCGGATCAATGGCGCCGTTGAGATGATCGGTGGAATCAATTGGCACCGATGCGCCGTAGTAGTTCGTGATGGCGGCATTGGAGAAGCCGCCGGCATTTTTTGCCGAGTTGAAAGCGGGATGCGCAATGTTAAAGGCGAGTGCGTGGCCGATTTCGTGATGCGCGATCGAATAAAAATCATTCGTTTCGCCGCCGAGGTTACCGGTGACAAGCCAGTCATTATCGTTGGTCAGCAGCAACCAGCCGAGCGTGTTGTAGTTTCCAAAAATTTCCGCCTCGAATCCGCCGGAGCGTTTCATCGTCAGCGGCGAGCCACCGCTGGTCTGCACTGTGCCGTAGAAATTTCCCTCGCCGCCAGAACGATGAAGAGTGTTGGTCGTTCCGTAAGAATAAAGGAGATAGCCGGTGTAGGCGTTGGTGTTGCTGAAGTAATAGCCGCCGTTGAAATTGTTCGACCAGATGTAAGTGCTCTCGGTGCCGATGTTCACCCGGTCCAAATTCATTCCCGCGAAGAAATAGGACCAGTCATCCGCCGCTTGTTGGGCCAGTGCTCGCCGTGTGGCGTTTGCGAAAAACCCGGTGGCATCCCGCTCGAAATTCACCGTCACCGCAAAATCATTGGTGCGTTGAAGGTCCTGGTCGAGGACGTGAAGCGGCACAGTGTTCGTTTGCCGGACGCTGTTCGCGCCGGTGAAGACGAGCGTCAAAGTATAATCCTCATCGAGGCTGTCGCGGTCGGGAAAAATCGAGAGACGGATTGGGACGCCGATGGCCGCATTGGTGATCGAAACCGTTTTGCTCGGGCCATTGGTGCTCACACTGCTGGGAGTATCAAAGTAAAGGCGAGGCCCGTTCGCCGTAATTATGGCCGAGCCTGGAAGAGAAGCATTCGTCGGAGCGAAGATGTAAAACTTGAGCAGCGGATTGGCCATGTAACCGTCCCAATCAACCAACGTGATGCCGCGCTGATTCAGCGAGCGCCCGAAGATATCCTGGACACGCGTTTGCGCTACAGCTTGGAAATGGACGGCTCCAAAAAAGAGAAACGCAATTGGAACCAAGCAGAGTTTCATGACTCGAAGGAGATAAAGAACCATAATGCGTCGAAACAAGGCAATTGTTTCTGCGCCGGAGTCTTGGAGGACGCTGAGTGGCAATCAAAGAACGCCGTTCGTCATGCGTCGGAAAGATTCTAAAATCAGGGCGCTATTTCGATCTGGATATTTTTTGAATCGCTCACCCCGAGTTCGAGCAGCGAGGCGTTTTCGTAAATTTCCATGGAAGATTTTACTGGCGCGATTTTGGCAACTTCACGTTGGCGATTGAGTTCGCCAATCGCCAAAACGTCTAGGGCGACGGGGTCTTTGCTGAACCAGATTTCATTCATCGGAGCGGAGTAGTGCAGCAGGCTGCGTTGCTCACCCTGATATTGGCAAAGCAAAGCGTCGGTGATGGTCAGCGCCACTTTATCGCTCAAACTGGGCAGGGCATAAAGTTCCGGCAACGCCGTCGCCAAACGTTCGGGTTGCTCGAAACGTTGAGTGTTATCGACGCCGCCGAGTCCCACGCTGCAAAGATGTCCGGCGGTCCCGGCGACGTTGTGATTGAGCAGGGGAACGACGCTGATAATTTTTGTAATTTCTTTGGTGAGTAATTTTGTGACGAAAGATTTTCGACCGATGCCTTCGCCTTTTTTGCCAAACTCCACATCGCCCCAGACCAAATTCCCGATGAGCGGACTTTCGTAAAAAACTTTTTCGTCGTAACCGCTGGCGGCGCTGGCCGCGACTCGCACGTGATAATTCTCGGCGAGGTCCACAAAACCGGACAGACGCAAATCAACCAACTCCTTGTCCCAGATAATTATTTTCTTTGCCGGAACTCCCGCTGCCAGCAAACCTTCCACCACAGCCGCCACCACGCTCGGACGCGTGCCGCTATTGGCGCCGGGCGCGGAGTAAACTTTGATTCCCACGACGTCGTTGGTGGAAACAAAAGTTTTCCAGGCGAGAGCAAGATTGGTTTTTCCCGCGAACCGCAACAGCCCGCGATTGACCAGAGCGCGAACTTTTTCCGGCTGCGGTTGAAAAGCGACGGTGGCCTTCGGATCGCCGGCCACGACAACGCGCGCGCGCGAAGAAATATTTTTTTGCGAAAAAATAGTTTCCGCTGCTCCTGCCTGGCGCAAGAGCAGGGCACTCGTTATCAATGGAAAAAGTAGTTTGAGCACTGCGCAACCCGGGGCGTTTCTTGACACGCCGAGCGGCGGATGTTACCACCCTCGGCGATGCTGACCACCAAAAAGCTGGCGCAAATTTTTCTGATTTTTTCTCTGGCGACGATGGTGGTAGCGAGCGGGATTGGCTGCGCTCCAGCAGGCGCGCGCGCTTTGGTCAAAGGCGAGCGGTTGCTCAAGGAAGGAAAATATTCCGAAGCGGTGCAGAAGTTTGAAGAGGCGGCCAAAGCGTATCCGCACAGCGCCAAAGCCTGGAACTATCTCGGTCTCGGCTATCAGTATTCGGGCGATCAAAAGAAAGCGGCGCAAGCGTATCAACAAGCGTTGGCGCTGGATCGAAATCTCACCGCAGCGCGTTACAATTTGGGCGCATTGTATCTGGAGCAGAATTTTTTTCCCGCCGCCATTTCCGAACTGACGACGTTCACCCAATTGGAGCCGAACAATGCGGACGGCTGGATGAAGCTCGGACTGGCGCAATTGCAATTGGCCTCCTCTCTCTCCGGAGTCGAAAAAAATCGCCAGCTTGATGCGGCAAAAAAGAATTTTGATTCCGCGCAAAAGTTGCGCCCCTCCGCCGAAACGCTCAATGCCATTGGTTTGTTGCAGATGCAACGCGGCCGTCCTCGCGACGCCATTCCCAGTTTTACCAGCGCGCTGCAACAACAGCCCGACTACGCGCCGGCCGCGCTCAATCTCGCGGTGGTTTATCATCAACATTTGAATGAGCGCCATTTGGCTCTGCTCAATTACCGGAAATTCCTGAGCGTGGCCAAACAAGCTCCCGAGGTCGCGCAGGTTCAAAAAGTGGTGCGGCAACTGGAGAACGACTTGAACCCCTCCGTGGTCGTAGCCAGCGCGCCCCCTACCGCGAAACCTCCGGCCACTTTGGCCAGCAAAGGTGCGAGTCCCTCCAACGCTGCTCCAACAAAAACGGAAACCAATTTTTCGAAAACAACGTCGAAAGCACCGCCAATTATTTCTTCCCCGAAAGCGCAACCTTCTCCGCGACGCGAAGCGCACGTGGAAGTGACGAAGTTGCCCGACGAACCGCCGCTCAAGTCCGCGCCGGATGTTCCAGCGATTGAAAACCCGGCGCCGCTTTCAACTTCCAGTGAGCCGCCGCCACGCACCTTCAATCGCGCGCCTCTGCCGGAAAAAGGAGCGGGCACTCTAACTAAAATAAATCCGGCGAACTGGTTCAAGCGAAAGCCAAAACAGACCCCGCCGTCCATCACAGAATTGCCCGCAACCCGGCCCAGCATCGAAAAGAGTGCCGAGGTGAGCGAGCGAACTCCGACGGAAAAAAAACAGCGCAATGTTGCGACGACGAGAACTACGCCGACTTTTCCCCGTTATAAATATCGAATGCCCAGCAAACCGCCGGAGGGAAAGAGAGAGGAAGCGGAGCCATTTTTTTCCGACGGGATGCAAGCCCAAAAAGATCGTCGCATGGTTGAGGCATTGGCCGCCTATCGCCAGGCCGTTAAATTGGACCCGTCTTTCTACGAAGCCCATTACAACATGGCGTTGGCGGCGCACGAAGTGAGAGAGTTATCCGCCGCGCTGGCCGCCTACGAACAAGCCCTCGCCATTTTGCCCGAGTCGGTCAACGCCCGATACAATTTCGCCTTCACTTTGCAGGAAGCCGGATATTTCCACGACGCCGAAAATGAGTTGCAAAAATTGCTCGCGCAAAATCCCAACGAGACGCGGGCGCATCTGCTCCTGGGCAATCTTTGCGCACAACGGCTCAATCAAATTTCCAACGCGCGCGAACATTATTTAAAAGTTTTGGAAGCCGAGCCGCAACATCCGCAAGCCACGCAGATTCGTTACTGGCTGGCGGCGCATTCCTAGCCGAAACGACCAGGCGAGTGACGCTCGCTCGGTTCGCGGATGGCGGGCAGTTTTCTGTGCCCGGAAGAATTGATTTTCCGCGCGGCAAAAATTGTCACGAGTTGATCAAGAAAGGCGCGAAGCTTTGCGAAGGCGCGGAAGATATTCTAAGCGAGTTCGAATATTTATTTCCAACGAGCAACCGTCCAGCGGGCGCGAGCGAGACCGGAGTTTTGCCCATGCTCACACTTTCGGAAAACGAGCAGAAAATTTACGACGCCTTGAGCGAACAGGAGTCGAGCATCGACGAAGTGATTCGCCGTTGCGGTCTGCCCAGCTCTACCGTTTCCGTCGCGCTGCTCGGTTTGGAAATGAAACGATCGCTCCCGGTTAGGCCGTTCGCTCTTTGATCGTTTTTAGAATGTTTGATATAACTTCTTCCTTGGATTTCGCTCCCACATTCCCTTTCCCATGCAAACGCACGCTCACGTTGCCCGCTTCCACATCGCGCCCACCGATGACGAGCATCGTATGCACTTTGGCTGATTCAGCGTCCGCGATTTTCGCTTTGATCGGTTCGGGGCCGAGATTGCTGGCGGACTTCGGCGGCACGGAGTTGTTGGGCGATGTCTTTGGCGTAGGCGACGAGATTGTCGTCGGCGTGGAGCGTCAGGACGCAGATTTGTTCGGGCGCGAGTCAGAGCGGGAAGTTACTGGCGGTAACGAAGAATTCATTTATTTAGAACTCGGAGATAGTCGCAGACAGGCCGCTTCACGATCATTGCGAACCAAAAGCAAGTCGCCCGCGAGCGCAATGGGATTCCACGTTTTGGAATCAAATATTCGAAAGCGCGCAAGTTCGTTAGATGCATCAGGCGTCGGCCACAAAAGGATCAATTCGCCCGATTCCGCCATCAAAAGATAGAGGTCGCCGACGGCCAATCCCTGGCCGTGTCCGTAGCGGCCTTCCTTCCATCGTTGCGATCCATCCCTCAAATCAACGCACGCGAAAATTCCGTCATCCAATCCATAAAGAAATCCGCCGCGAGCGAACATGTGGGAAAACTTTGCTTTCATGCGGATCGATTTCCACAAAACTGTCGCGGCGAATTCTGAATTGGTCCGCGAAATTTCCACTAACTCCGCGCCGAAGCCGTAAGCGCTGGAAAATAAAACCTGGTTATCGCTTACCACCACCGGCGATGCGCAGGCGACATTGCCACTTCCCCACGGAAGTTGCCACAGCGTTGCGCCCGTCTTTGGATCGTGACCGGAAATTGCGCCGCTGTTGAAGGCGAGAATTTGTGGCGCGCCCGCAAGGATCGCGAACGATGGCGACGCATAGTCCGAATTCATTAGGCCGCCTGACCAGACCGGCTGCCCGTCTTCCGCGCGAAACGCGTGAAGTGAATTTTTGGCTCCTTTGCCGCCATGAACGATGACGAGTCCATCCACGCACAGCGGCGAACCTGCCACGCCCCAGTCGGGCATTTTTCCACCGCTGAGCTTTATCAAGTCGCGACTCCAAAGCATTTTTCCTGACGAAAGATCGAAGCAGTTCAGAATTCCTGTAGCGCCGAAAGTGAAAACACGATTACTCACCACCGTCGGCGTCGCTCGCGGTCCTTCACCCGCAATAGTCGTGTTGTAATGCGCTTTGTCGGCATGCCGCCAAAGTTCCTTGCCGCTCGTCAGGTCACGGGCCACAACGCATTCATTCTCGCTTTGCTGCTCTTGCGTAAGACAAATGTCTCCGACGACGGAAAATCCCGACCACGCCCCGCCGACTTTTTGCCTCCAAATAATTTGTGGCGGATGCGCCATCCAGTTGGTTTCAAGACGGGGACCCGGCAAAACCCCATCGCGATTCGGCCCGCGAAATTGTGGAAAATCATTTGTTACGCTGCGAGTCAGTTGCGCAGCGGAAGCGTTGGCGAATGTTTTGGGTGGGATTATGTCGGCGCTTTGTTTCGTCCAGCGATATTCAAGTATGGGCAGCAGATCGCCGGTTACTCCCCGCACTCGAAACAGAAGAGCGGCAACTATTAACGCTCCGACAAACCCAAACGTTATGCCCAAACGCAATCGATTCGACGCGCGTGATAAAAAAGTCCACCAGATGAGCAGAGCAATCACGGTCGCCGCGATGATTCGGGCGGAAGTGAGATTTCGTCTTTGAAAGGGCCAGTCCGTTTGCGCGCGCACCAAGACTATCGCCAAAACTGCTACCAGCAAAATACTGAAACCCGGCCACCAACGTATGTTGCGTTTCGGTTTTGTCTTTTCCGTTAAAATTGTTTCAGCCACTTCTGGGCGGAGATTGGCTTATCTCTGCTCGAAATTCAAATGAGGTTTCTCGGTTCTGCTTAAAGTTTTTACGGCCGAATTTCTCATGGTATCTGGAGCCGGACTTGTTCGGGCGCGAGCCAGAGCGGAAGTTACGGATGTGTAGCCGACGACGTGCGGAGGCGGACTGACTTTATCTCCGATGAAATCCCGCGCCTGCGGGATGCGTGCCGAGCGCTGCGAGATAAATGCACCGCGGCGTTTTCTCGGAATTATCTTTGTCGCGATATTTCAGGCCGAACTTCGCGGGCACGGCGAAATCCACCTGGTTGGTCGCAATCGTGAATTCGCGACCGATGGCGCTCCAGACCTGCACGTCGATTTTCGGGCCGTAAAATGCGGCTTCGTTGGCGACTTCCACAAAGTTGATGCCGGAATCGATCAACACTTTGCGCACCATGTCCTCGGTTTTTTTCCACAGTTGGGGTCAATTGAATTGAACAATTTCAGGATCGTGATTTAACGGCTGCCAAATCAAAATGCCGTTGGTAGTAATGAACAGCGTTCCATCACGCAAAGACTTGGGTTCTGTCACTGCAAATTGGGAAAAATAATTCGTGCCTTGAATGAGAAAAATGCGGTTTGTGACAATCAAATCCCGCCGTCTTCCTTGCATGAATTTGATAAGTTCTTCACCACCCGGTTTTCCTGCTTGGATCCACCCTTTATAATACGAGGAAATTTCAGCACAATCCGCTCGATGGAGACTTCGGGTAACAAAAAAACTCAGGATTAAATAAGCAACGACAACGCAGAAAATTACCCCGCCGCTAACGATAAGAGCCTTCTTCATTCCATCCGCTAACTTTTATTCTTTGCGCCGCCGCCAGCGCGAGGACGATTGCAGTCCGGCAGTGAGAAATTTTTGACCTCAAGTTTAATTCACGATTTTGGGTTTTCCAACTTTAGGCCACCAGATGCAAATACCATTCGTTGTGATGAAAACAGTTGCTTCCTCTCCTGATTTTGGGCGAACCGTGGCGAACTGAGTTACAAAATTGCTGTCTCCTAGAGTGATATTTCGATTGGAAACTACGAACTCGGCACCTCGCCCGGACATAAACGCTTTCAAAGGCGTTTCCGTGGGTTTCCCCGCCTCAACCCAACGAGTAAGTAACAATCGAAGCTCTGCTGTGGTCGCTCTGCGTAAACTACGTTGAGTCAGTATACCAATTATTGCGTAAGTCCCAACTAACACCCCAAGAACTACCAAAATCCAACCAGGAAATCCTGACCCAACTCCGTTCGACTCCTCTGATTGCATCGAAACGAAAGGTTTTACTAATCCACTAATTTGGCCCCTACGGCGTAATCAGCCAGACCGTTAGCATGATCTCGGCAATTGCTACAGGCTGCATCATATCGTCCTTTATTTTCCCGCGCTCGCTTTTCAGCTTCATCGCGAACTTTTTTATCTACCGAAGAACTCGTTGTTACATGCCGCTTAATCGTGAAGTCGGGATTAAGATTCTTGGGATCGAATCCAGAGTCCGGGTGAAAACTAATTTGTGGAGGGCAATTAAGCGGCGCAAGAGGGCCTTTTCCGGGCATTTTATCCGAATCCCAATATGTTCCGTTGCCATTGTCGCCTACCGCCCATTGATGACCGAAACCGCCATTCTGCTGCACCACCCAAACATCTAGCCCCCAAACATCAACTTGCGTCACTGGATCATTGTAAACAAAATGGTAAAGATTGCCCCCGTTAAATAACTCGAACGGGCCAATCACATTTTCCATCATTGCGCTGGAACCTCTGCCTTCACCCAGTGGATCTCGATTCACCCAGCGACCAATGGACGGATCGTAAAACGCCTTTGCGGACGTCATTGAGAAAAGAACTGCTGTTACGATGAGAGGCAGGAATATTCGTTTCATAATTTCTCCTTTTCTATGGCACTGAGTTTTGTGGCGACAAGAGGCTTTTTAGTGGATTCGGTTCGTTCTGTAAATAAGTTTTTTCGCGGCTAGAACTTATTTCTGCGCGCAGAATTTCCAATTCTCTTTCAATTTCGGATGCCGCGATTCCCTTTTCGTTTTTGAAGTTAAGCGTCGCTTTTCTCTCAGAAAATTCTGCGGCTCGCGGTCCCGGCGGAATTTCCAACGAATGTATTGCAAACTGGAGCGCGGCACGTTTGTCCAACACGCCTGCGTGATACGCCTCGTATTCCGCATTCGCGAAAAGCTTTTGATAACCGACGGATTGCGGCTCCTTGTAAAATGCCTGCGCAAATGCTCCAAGAGCATGCAAATAATTCGTGTGCGCTCGCAGACACGCGCCACGAATGGAGAGGAATACGGTCAGTTCCTGCACTGGCGTCAACGATTTCAAATAACTTTCTGCCTCCTCTTCCTCAGGCGTAAACGACATTGGCCAATTCCGATAATGATTATCGGGATAGCTCACCAAGCCGATGGATGTTCCTTCGATATTAAAACTCCGACCCGCTTCGTCCCAGCGAGCGAATAAATGCGACTTGGCTCTCACCAATTTCAGCGGATAACCAAGCCGACGACCAACAGCGACGAAAAACACCGGCATGGACGAACAAGTTCCAGTGCCGTTCTTGCGCGCCAAACCGTGAATAAAAATATCCCGTGAGTCTGCGAAAAATCGCTCGTTCGATTCGATTGGATTCCACGGCAATTGGATTCGTTCTGGATTATACCGCACTCCCAAATCTTGCTGAAGCACCGTCGTCATCATCATCATGCGGAAGTAGCCTTCGGAATTGTTGAACTCATCAGGGTGTTCGCGAAACTTATACAAATGCCTCTCGGTTTCGGACTTCACGTATTTTGCGAAATTATCCAGCAGCGTCAGGTTACTGGAAATGTTGAGATGTTCTGAACCGACCAGTCCTTCCGCGCAGAGCAGGTTCATCAAAGCAATGTCACACCGTTCGAGATCATTGGTTTCGAGCGCGCAAAGTTCGGCAAAACTCGTCGGTGGAAATTTGGCGGTGACTGAATTGTGACCATCAGTTCCAGCAACATTCGCTGTTGATGGACGTTTTTTCCAAATTGCAAAACCGCCAATCACAATTCCGGCCAGAATGATTGCCAACACCCAGCGCGAGCGTTTCCCAGAGCCGCGTTGTCCGGCAGCATCGCGCATTCGTTGGCGTGATTGCTTGCTCATGATTTTCGTTCTTTAATCGCCCCCAAAATCTCCGCCACCACTTCCCCTTTCGGTTTCGCGCCCACATTCCCTTTTCCATGCAAACGCACGCTCACGTTGCCCGCTTCTACATCACGCCCGCCGATAACGAGCATCGTGTGGACTTTCGCAGTTTCAGCTTCCGCGATTTTCGCTTTGATCGGTTCGGGGCCGAGGTCGCTGGTCAGGCGGACTTCGGCGGCGCGAAGTTGTTGCGCGATGTCTTTGGCGTAGGCGACGAGATTGGCGTCGGCGTTGAGCGTCAGGACGCGGACTTGCTCGGGCGCGAGCCAGAGCGGGAAGTTGCCGGCGTAATGTTCAATCAGGAAACCGATGAAACGTTCATGCGTGCCGACCGGCGCGCGATGAATGCACAATGGCGTTTTCTCGGAATTATCCTTGTCGCGATATTTCAAGGCGCAACTTTCAAGCCGCCTCGAACGTGAGTTTCAAACCAAGCGCGGAAAGCACGGAATTAAGACTCGATAAACGCGGATTACCATTGCGTGAAACAAGGCGATACAAACTTTCACGATTCAGTTTGCTCAATTCCGCCGTGCGACTCACGCCCCCTTGCGCTTCGACGACATCGCGCAGGCCAACCAGAAAAACTTCCGGGCCTTCCTCGTAGCAGGCGGTGAGATATTCCGCCGCTTGTTCAGGGTCATCCAGTTTCTCGCGTAGAATTTTTTTGTAACTGACGGTTTTCATAATTCGCCCTCTTTGAATTCGTGCCAATACTGTTTCGCCAGACGGATGTCGCGATCCTGCGTCCGCTTATCGCCTCCGCAGAGCAACACCACCAACGTCCGGCCTTTCTGTCCAAAATAAACCCGGTAGCCCGCCCCGTAATCCACCCGCAATTCGGAAACGCCTTCGCCCACCGATTTGCAATCGCCCAGATTGCCCTGACGCACCCGCGCCAGCCGTGCCAGCACGCGGGCTACGGCCTTTTTATCCTTTAAATCATCCAACCAATTCTCGAAAGGCACTCCGCCGTTTTTGGCGCGGAAGACCTCGATTTCTTTGGGCGTGATCAGCACTGAGAAAGTGTAGCTTTTAAGCTACAGGTTCGTCAAGGGCAGCGAACTGGTTTTGTTAAGCGAGCGGACGCACATGAGGCCGAACAACTCGCCCGATTGTTCGTAGCGATAGCAGGTGCCTTGTGGCCGTGTGCAAACACTTCGGCCAGACGCCACGGCAAGTCGCGATAACTGCTTGTGGCCGTCTGCAAAGACTTCCGCCGCAAAAATGCGGTGGTGATGCGGACAGTTCATGGCTTCGAGGTAGTAACTTTCCGGCTCGCCGAATTTTTTTAAATTGTTCGCGCAACGAGGACAACTCGTTGAAAGCGTCGGCAATCTCCGCTGGGGCGGTTCCGGTTTTGACGGCTTCTTCGATCAAATTCAAATCAGTTTTCATTCATAAAAATTCTCTGACTTTGACTGGCAACTTCAAATCGTCACCAGATTCAAACCCATCGCTGCGGCCAGCTTTTTCTGTCGGGTGTCGGTGCTGATGAACTCCGTCGCGGTCAAAACCTTGGCGGCGGCACAATGAAGAATATCCAGCGAGCGGCAGCCGATTGTTCCGGTGTGCTGCTCTGCCAGCTTTACTGCCTCGCGAAAAAAATTCGGCCAATCACCGCCCACCGACACAAGCACACCTGATTTCAAATCTGCCTCGACCAGTCCGCGCGCGGCGATCACTTGTTGTGGTGTGGCATTTTTGAGGAACACTTTGAGTTGAAGCGCATTCACAAACTCCAATTCGTGCAGCGGCGTGTAACAGACAGACTTGCCCTGAACGTGCGCGATGACTTGCACGCTGTCGGCTTCCGGGTAGTAAAGTTTGACGAAGCAGCCGGTGTCCAGATAAGTCACGACTCTCCTCCGCGCGCTTGAGAAATCAATTCACTCAACGGCTGGCCTGACGGTTGTTCGCCCCAAATCTTTTTTGCGCGCGCCAGAAAATCAGGCTGGCTGGCTGGAACGATTCGAGCGACGACCTTTTCTTGCGCCGTGAGTTCCACTTCTTCGCCAGCGGCGACCCACTCCAAAATCTGGGTCCACTTCTGCGGCAGTTGCTGAACGCTGGCGGTTTTCATAGTGATAAAATACGCACTTTCAATTTGAAGCAAAGGAGATTTGCCAAACGTTCATGTTGAGCGAGCGGACGCGCATGAGGCCGAACAACTCGCCCGATTGTTCGTAGCGATAGCAGGTGCCGTATTCGGCCAGGCGCAACGGAAAATTCCGTTAGCCTTTAGCATCGCCAGATGTTGGGCCAAACTCACGCCTTAGAGTTGCGAGTACTTCGCCAAATGTTTCCTTGATGTTTCCCTTGGAGAATCGGATTTGCTGTATGCCTTCGATGTTGGAAAACTCCTCTGCACCCTCTTCAAGCAGCACAATCGCCCGACTGAAACCCAAACGTCCCTGGAACAATCCCGTTTCGTGAATGACATTTTGGCGAGACCTCATCGTTCCATCGGCCATTTCATCCTCTGCTGTCAGAACCAAACAGGCGAAAGAAGATTTTCCAAGCATGTCCGCCAGAATGTCCCTGATCGTATGTCCAGCCCGTGCGCCGACTTCGTACGCTTCGACGCGATAACCGTGCTTTTCGGCGAGATGGTCTTTGAGGGCGCGCCAAAGCGCACTGCGCCCGTGGCCGACAAAAACGACGGGAGGGGGCTTTACAGGTTTGGGTGGCTCAGGAGGTGGAGGTAGTCTGCATGCATCGGCTGCGCGCTCGAACACTGAGAATGTGGCGTTAATAGGGCCATGCGTCGAAGCTTTCACTTGGATGCCGGTATCGTGGGTTCTGACACTGATGATCAACTGGTGCTTATCGTCGTGGAGATCGCCATAAACGTAACCTGTATGCCTTGGATAATCCGCTAAGAACTGCTCGAACGAATCGTACGTCCACTTGTCTTTGCCTACCTGAAGAGATAGTAAATGCCGAATACCTTTCTCAACACTCTCCTTCGGAAAAAGGGTCTCGAATGCTTCGCGTATTACGTGCGCGGGAAAGAGTGTTCGCGTAAAGGAAGTTTCTCTTTTCATGCTTTCGATTTTTCAATCCAGTTGTGAATTAATCCTGTCGTTTTCGAATCGATGCTAGAATCTCCGCCACCACTTCCCCCTTCGCCTTCGCCCCCACATTCCCTTTCCCATGCAAACGCACGCTCACGTTACCCGATTCCACGTCGCGGCCACCGATGACGAGCATGGTGTGGACTTTGGCTTGTTCGGCTTCGGCGATTTTCGCTTTGATCGGTTCGGGGCCAAGGTCGCTGGTCACGCGGACTTCGGCGGCGCGGAGTTGTTGGGCGATGTCTTTGGCGTAGGCCACGAGATTGTCGTCGGCGTTGAGCGTCAGGACGCGCACCTGTTCCGGCGCGAGCCAGAGCGGGAAATTGCCGGCGTAATGTTCGATCAGGAATCCGATGAAACGTTCGTGTGTGCCGAGCGGCGCGCGATGAATGCACAACGGCGTTTTCTCGGAATTATCCTTGTCGCGATATTTCAGGCCGAACTTCGCGGGCACGGCGAAATCCACCTGGTTGGTCGCAATTGTGAATTCGCGGCCGATGGCGCTCCAGACCTGCACGTCGATTTTCGGGCCGTAAAACGCGGCTTCGTTGGCGACTTCCACAAAGTTGATGCCGGAATCGATCAACACTTTGCGCACCATGTCCTCGGTTTTTTTCCACAGCTCCGGTTCGTTGACGTATTTCTTGCCCAGACCTTCGGGCGAGGAGGTGCTGAAACGCATCTGATATTTTTCCAATCCGAAGATTTTAAAATATTTCAGATACATGTCGTTGACGGCGCGAAACTCCTCCGCGAACTGGTCTTCGGTGCAATAAATGTGGGCGTCGTTCATGTTGAGCGAGCGCACGCGCATGAGGCCGAACAACTCGCCCGACTGTTCGTAGCGATAGCAGGTGCCGTATTCGGCCAGGCGCAACGGCAGGTCGCGATAACTGTGCGGTTCCGCCGCAAAAATGCGGTGGTGATGCGGACAGTTCATGGCTTTGAGGTAATAGCGATTGTGACTAAGGGTTTCATCTCGCTTGTCGCTGATCTCGGCCAAGTCACGCTTATACTGCTCAAACTGATCTAGCTTATCGCGATGATCTTTGGCCGCCTCCTCCATTTTCATGGTAGAGAAAATACGTTCAAAGGCCTGTATCGCTTTGGATTTTTCCTCGATTATTGCTTCGAGCTTCACTATCTGCCGTTCTTCCTCAGGATCAAATTTCATCTGCATCGCTGGAAACATCGACTCGGCGTAATACGGCAGGTGGCCGCTCGTTTTATACATTTTCTCCCGCGCAATGTGCGGCGTCTTCACGCGCACATAACCCGCCTGAAATTCCGTTTCCTTCGCGAGCTTTTCCAGTTCCTCCAAAATTGCCGTGCCTTTCGGCAACCAGAGCGGCAGACCGGGCCCGACAAATTCCGTGTCGATGGCGAACAAGCCCATCTCCGTGCCGATTTTCCGGTGGTCGCGTTTCTTCGCCTCTTCCAACATCGTGAAGTAAGCGTCCATCTCGGTTTTGTTTTTGAACGCGGTGCCGTAAATGCGTTGCAGCTGCGGATTTTTGTCGTCGCCTTTGTAGTAGGCACTGGCGACATGCGTGAGCTTGAACGCGCCGATGTTGCCCGTGCGCATGACGTGCGGCCCGGCGCAGAGATCGATGAAATCGCCATTCTTGAAATAAGAAATCGGTTCGTTCGCCGGAATATTCTCAACAATGTCCAACTTGAATTTGCTCGGAGTGCTGCGTTCGCCGAGCGCGGCAAGTTTTCCCGATTTCGCATCCGCCAAGGCCTGTTCGCGCGTGACGACAACTTTTTCAAAAGGCTGATTGGCTTTTGTGATCGCCTTCATCTCCGCTTCGATCTTCGCGAAATCTTCCGGCGAAATGCGGTGCGACAATTCCACGTCGTAATAAAAACCATTTTCAACGGGCGGCCCGGCGGCGAATTGCGCGTCGGGCCAGAGTTTCAGAATCGCCGTCGCGAGCACGTGCGCACAGGAATGGCGCAGGCGTTCGAGGTCGGTCATCTTGTTGCGGTCGTCGAGAGTTTTGCGTTCGGATTCCATAGTTTTTTTTAACGCAAAGACGCGAAGATAGAAAGGCGCAAAGAAATGGAACTTATTGGTCTCGGAGGTTGAACGGCAGATCGGGAAATTCTTTGCCAAGTCGTTTAGCTCGGTATTGGGGATAAACTTTGAGAAACGCCGGGTGCAGTAGGTAAAGCGGTTTTCTGGTTTGCTCAGAAGCCTGCACCAATACTTCTTGAAGTTCGCGCTCCTTGTTTGCCTTGTCAGTCGGTTCGCAAAATTCCGCCTCGAACATTTTGCTCAAGACATCTTCACGCTTCATTAAACGCTTCCTTCAGCACCGCATCCGCCTCAGCGTAAGAAATCGTATGGTCGTGAAACATTTTGAAGTTGTTGCGAAGCAATCGCGTTTCAGCTTCGACGCATTCCACGGATAACCCCACAGCCCCCAAATCAATCTGTGATTTGTTTTTTCTGGCAAAGTTGCTGGCGAACTCGCCGAAGGTGATGAGAGCGGAGCAAACCATTCTGTGACTGGCCAAATCTTCCGGCGCTGGTTGATCAGTCAATCTATTCGTTTCAAAAAAACGAAGGTGCTTTACGGCAAAAAACCATTGGATGACCTGTTGCCGGAAGATTTCTACTGAAGTTGATTCCGGTCTGAATTCTTCCGTGTAAAATTCCAGAATATTTCCACCGCGATGTCCGCCAAAACGGGCTTTGCTTTGTGTGGTTTGCATAAGCTGCGTGCTTTCTTTTTCCTGCGTTTGGCCGCGCCCGGCGAGTCATCGAGAAATTGGTTGCGGGGGTGGGATTTGAACCCACGGCCTTCAGGTTATGAGCCTGACGAGCTACCAGGCTGCTCCACCCCGCGATCAAGGGAGCGCAATATAAAAGCAATTTTCTGCACCGCAAGCCTTATTTCCGCCGAGGCAATTCCGTGGTGTGATTAAAAGTGGGTGAGGTTGGAACCGATGTTATTTTGGACTGCGGGGGACACGTCCCCGCTTTGGCGGCACGGTGGAAAAGCCGGAAAGGTTCTTCATTTTGCGCACTTGCTCCATCGCGGAACGTGCAGGAAAAGCGGCGTCATGCCGCCGCAGTCCAAGAAACCAAATCCAGCCTCACCCGCTTTTAAGCACATCCGCAATTCCGTTGGGCGCGCAACGGATTGGATAGTCGGATCGTTGGATCGTTGGATATTTGGATGGTTGGATCGTTGGATATTTGGATGGTTGGATCGTTGGATATTTGGATGGTTGCCGCCGACCGGATCCGGCGTAATCCACCCAACCAACGATCCATTTTCGCCATTGCTCCACGCGCAGCACACGATGAATTTGTGGCGGTTGGGAATCAAACCAGGACGCATAAATTATTCGTCAAGGAACAGTGCCTGAAGAAGCCCGGAGGATTTGAAAATTTTGAGAAAATAATTTGTGGGCATCGTCACTCGAACTCGCATTGGTCGCCGGCGAAGCGGGACCGTCCACGATGGCGAGTTGAATTATTTTTGCGTCGAGCAGTTGCGGCAATACCGTTCGGTTGCCCGTGACACCCGGAACTTCTCCGAGGGAAGCAACCACCACCACCAGAACCGGCGGATGCGCGGCCGGCAAACTTCCGAATTGAGCAGGCTTGAAAATCGGCGCGCCAATGAAGGACACAATCGCCCCTGCGTCTGAAAATTTTTCAAGTGCTTCGACAAAATCGCGCGGCTGCAAACCGTACGCGTCGTAACTCATCGGGTCGCCCAGCGCAGGCGAAAGAGTGGCGACAATCGTCACGCCATTTTTCTTCAACGATTTTCGAAATTGGGTTTCCGCTGATGACATACTTCCTTTGGCATTCTGTTGAGTGAGGATCAAAACACTTTTTTTTGCCCCGACGGCGTGGATGGTTTCTTCGGCAAGGACGGAGCCAAGCGAGGAACCGGCTTGGGCTTGAGTGCGAAGTTCTTTTGGCTTGCAGGAAGCGAAGTTGAGACAAAGAACGGCCAGGAATAAAACGGCAAACAAATTTTGTTTCATGCGAATCAGTCCGGGGCAAACTGATACCCATAACTTGGCGGAATTTGCGCAGTAGAATAGGAAAAAGGATTTCCCAAAAACGCGTTCCAATAGACTTTGATAAATGCAGCGTGTCCATCGACGAAACTGACACTGACGAGAGCATCCTTGAATGCAATGTCAGTGTTGCCCGCACCCGGTTTGTTTTTGTGCCACGAATAGCTCCAATGGATGGGCCACTCAGCCATCATGACCGTGCGCACCGGATGTTTGACGGTGGACAAAGAAATATTCAGCAAATGATTGGTGTTTTGATTTTGCCCGACGCCATTGACGGCCCCGACACCATTGAAAACGTAACTTCCAAAATCCAGGGTTGGATTCTGATGATGAGGCTTGTCGTAAGAATTGCCTGCGGCTGCGCGAGATGGCCAACCCCGATCTTTCGGACACTGGAAGACCCGGTCTGTATTCGTGGACGGCCCCGTGATGCCTGCGTAAGACTTATCCAATTCCTTGTACCACCACCAGATGTCGTGAGGGGGGACAGGGGGGACACTGTCCACAGTTGGAGTTTTGTCACGATTGTCCGAAGTGTAGAGAACCATGGCTAAGTTCAATTGTTTAAGATTATTCAGGCATAAAGTCATGCTCGCCTTGTCTTTTGCTTTTGCTAAAGCAGGTAAAAGTAATCCCGCTAAAATCGCAATGATCGCGATAACGACCAGAAGCTCAATGAGGGTAAAAGCTTTCCGTTGTTGTTGAAATGAACTGAAACTTTTCATAACTCCTGAATCATTAGTCATTGGAGCTTGCCCTCACTTCACCGTTGAGTTCTCCGCCAGCCAATGTCCGTCGCGCAAGAACGTGGCATCCGTTCTGGGTAAGGTTGCCAGCGCACCATTGTCGCCGATGCTGGTGCCTACTTTCTTTAGTTTGTCACTGGCCCATCGGTGAATTTCAGCGTGGCCATCAGAAAAAGAAAAGACGGCCGCCCCATTGTGATAAGTGGCGGGCACATCAATAATGGTTGCTGAAAACGGCCCATCACTTGGCTGATTTCCGGCGCATTGGGTGGCAAAGGCAGCGTCATTGATACTGTTGGGATGCTCATCGACAAAGACAAAGGTTTTCGTGGGAAGGACAATGGAAGCAAGCTTGGCATATCGTCGATAGGAAGGATAAGGAAGCCACGATCCCACACCGAACACCTGACTCATGGAAATGCTACGGATGCGCGACACCTTCGCTCCGACGTTATTAGGCACAACCGCCGGGTCAGAGGGACACCTGTAGATAGCGGCCGATTTGCCTGAATAATTCCAGAGCGGTCCGACGGTTAAATCTTGAGTTATATCCCAATTTTTCACGTTTGATGACCAGTCCAAGCTTTGGTTAACCCAATTTGTCCGCCCGGGAAAAGCGTTAGCGGCCACTTCACCTACACTCATCGCAGCAACCAATCCATCACGATTATCGTCAGCGTACATGCGCCACGCCAGCATCAAATGCTTGTTGTTGTTCATGCATTGAATGCCTTTGGTCTTGGCCTTGGCTTTGGCCAATGCAGGCAATAACAGTCCCGCCAATATCGCGATGATTGCGATAACGACGAGAAGTTCAATCAACGTAAATGCTGTTGGCTTTTTCTTTTGCACGCCGTTGAAAAAATGTCGCAATGCGGTCATGTAATTTTTCTCAAGAAATTCGATCTGTGAAAAAGATTCTCTCGTTTTTTTACTTCTGCAAACGATAGAATTTCGCGTTGCCGCTCGCGGCCACCGTAATCGATTGCGTCAGCCCATCGTCCGAAGCTGTTGGTGTTCCGGCGACATTTGTCCAACCGGTGCCGAGCACATCGGTGCTTTGTAAATTAAATCCAGTGGCCGCCGAGGACCAGGAGAGGACGACGTTGTTTCCGTTCTGTGTGATCGAAAGCGCGGGCTGGCCACCAGCCGAATAATAGAGCGCGCGCACGTCGTTGACGTTGAGCAGCCGATTGTAAACACGCATGTCATCCAGAAATCCCGTCCATGAATCAACATCAGTAGTCGCGGGCACGGTGCTCTCTGAATGTCCAATCAGCCACAACGACGTGGTTGGATCCCCCTTGGAATACGGTCCGACGTTCGCTGCCTCACGCGCTCCATTAACGTAAAGAGTATAGGTCCCCGCCACGCGATCAAACGCCACTACGTAGTGAGTCCAGCTATTGCTGGAAGGTTCGGTGCTGTTGGTGGGAGTGAAAAATCCGACCCCCCGACCCGGAGTCCACAGAACCCAATGGGTGAGTTGTGGTGTGATGAAACGAGGGTTAGTTCCATGCGGTCCCGGATCGAGTTTTGCCCAAAAGCTGAAACTAAATCGATCCCCGTTTTGAAGGGTAAGAGGCTGGTCGACGCCGCCAAACTGATTGCTCACCGACCCGTTGGCGTTCAGGTGCAAAGCACCTCCGATGCGACCTGCTCCCCATTGGGAATTGTCACCAGCAAAGTTATAAAGCGTCATGCTATTTCCGTTGCCTGATGAATCGGCGACGGCGGTTCCGGTGGTTTCGTCGAAAGTCCAGTAGGCAACGAGGCTGCTGGTTAATGCCGGCGCGGGCACCGCTTGGACGGAGACGACAACGTTCGTGCTGGCACTCGTTCCATTAGAAACGAGGAAGGTATAATTACCCGAATCGGAAGTTTGAATGTTGTTCAAGGTGTAGGTCAGGTTGGTGGCGTTGGGTATATTCGTTCCATTCTTTAGCCATTGATAACTTAAAGGCGCATCACCGTCGGCAGAAGCGGAGAAAGTCACATTATCGCCGGCCAACAACGCGCCATTGGTGGGACTGAATGAGTAAATGACCGGCGCAAAAGGTCCCGCCGAAGAATAAAGCTGTTGCACATCCGAAGCATTCAACGCCCGCGTATAGATACGCACGTCATCAATCATTCCTGCGAAGGGGAAGTTGTAAGCGGCACTACCGCTTTGCCTGTTTCCAATGCTCACTTCATGACCAGTGTTTGCCAGAAGAGCCGTCGGTCCAGTGAGAGAACCGACTAAGAGGCCATTGACGTAGAGCCTCATAGCGCCGGTCGATCCATCATAAGTAGCAACTACATGCTGCCAAGTGCCTGAAGGAGGCACAGTGCTGGCCAGTGCGGAGGCGACGGCGGCGGCGTTACGAACGAAGAATCGAATGACGCCCGATTGTACGTCCAGCGCATACTGTTCACCGCCGCCCCCGGTGCCCTTTGCGATGATGCCAGCGCCACTGACTTGTGTCCCTGAACCTCTCACCCACGCCGTAAGTGAGAATTGCAAGCTAGTATCAAAATTCAACGAAGGGGAGTCCGGAACGCTAACATAAGTGTTTAACGAACCCAGGGTATTGACGTTTAAAGCACCGCCGATACGGCCAGCTACCCATCGGTAGTCGCTACCCACAAGGAACCCATTATTTGCGTTTGTGGAAGAATCTACCGCAGTGGAACCGCTACCCTCGTCAAACTTCCAATAGGCCGCCAGCGAATTGGTCAGAACGAAACTAGACACCTGCAAAACCGCGGGAGCGCTCAGGTTAGTGCCATAGCCGTTGCTCACAAAAAGAGTGTAAGTGCCCGCATTGGTCAGTTGAAGATTCGTAAAGATAAGACTTAGATTAGTCGCGCCCACAATGTTGGTCGCATTTTTTCGCCATTGATAAGCAATAGGAGCGGTGCCGGCTACGACAGCCGACAAAGTCACATCATCACCAACATAACGCGAACCTCCCTGAGGTTGCGTGGCAAATGTCGGAGGATAAACACCGCCAGCCAAATAGAGCGCCTGAACATCCGCCGACGTCAAAGCACGACTGTAAATGCGCGCATCGTCAATTGCGCCGGTGAACGGTAGATTATAAGCTGCGGCTGCGCTCTGACGACTCCCTATGGTCACTTCGTGGCTGTTGCCGTTGGTAGTGAGGGAAGTCGGTGCGACTGTGATGTTCACTAACTGGCCGTTGATATAGACATTCTGGATGCCATTGATGGCGTCAAACGCCGCGACGATATGTTGCCAGGTTCCGTTAGGCCGAATCGTTGTGTTGACGGCGATACTCGTGTTGCTGCCATTACGGACATAAAAGCGGTAGCCCGCGGTTGGCAAATCCAAAGTGTATTGTTCGCCTCCCCCGCCGGTGCCCCTGCAAAAAATGGCCGCGCCGTTGGATTGCACCAACGAATTCGAGGCGTTGACCCACGCAGCCAAAGTGAGCGCGGGGTTTGCCGAAAAATCCAGAACGGCTGGCCCGGGAGTTCCGACAGCGGGAATAGCGACGACCTGAGCACCGGAAGAATCGGCGTTAAAATTCAAGGCGCCATTGGTGATGCCTGTAACCCATGCCGCGGAAAGATCTGCAAAGCCGGTCAACGTTCCTGGATTTCCGTTCCCAGAGGAATCAGCGGCAGTCGAAGAACCACTGCCGTCATCAAATTTCCAATAGCCAACGAGATTAGCTGTGATGTTCGCGGCAGGCAATGGTTGCACCTGCAAAAAGGCCGCCGTGCTGTTCGTCGCGCCAATGATGTTCGTAACCTGGACACTATAAGCAGCCGACCAGGAGAGTTGCACGTTGGTCAAAACCAAAGTGACGTTCGTCTGATTGGGGATGGCCACATTATTGGAAAACCACTGATAAAAGAATGGTGTGGTGCCAGTGGCGCCGACAGTGAAAGCCGCGACATCGCCCACATAATTCGTCACGTTTCTCGGTTGAGTCGTAATCGTCGGTATCGAGCCGTTGGTATTGCCAAACCCGCCCAACTGGTAAAGTTCAAAAACATCACTCGGCGAGAGAATTCGATTGTAAATGCGAACTTCATCCACCGTCGAATTCGTAATGGCAAAATTGTAGGCAGCAGCCGCTTGTTGACGAGCGCCTACCGCGACCGGATTGGAGCCGGCTTTCAATGTTCCAAGAACAGTGCTTGTGGCAGTGTTATTGGAAATTCCGTTGATGTACATTCGAATAGTTTGACTGGCCGTATTCCTGGCATCGACCGTTACGACGACGTGGGTCCAGGCATTGTTCGGCGCGACGGTGGAAGAAAGCGTCACGGCCGCGTTCGCATTATTTCGCAGCACAATTCGGTACCTGGCCGCAGTCGTGGCAGGGTTGATGTCTATATCGTATTGCTCATTCCCGCCTGTGCCTTTGGCCAGAATGGCCCCGCCAGCGGTTTGAATCGTCGGCACCTTCGCCCAAACCGCCAGCGTGAACACATTGGAAGTCGTGTTGACCGCATTGGTGTTGTTGAAATTTAAGCTCGGAGAATCGGGGATCGAAACATAGTTGGTCACTGGCGTCGTCGTGCCGCCAATTTGCAGCCCGCCATTGAGCCAGCCATTGGTCCAATAAGAATTGTCGCCGGAAAAATTAATCAGCGTGCCGTTGTTGCCGAGGCCGGAAGCATCGCTGGCCGTCAGTCCACTGGTTTCGTTCAATGGAAGGTAAAGCACAAGGCCGCTGGTGATGTCGGCGCGGGCGCTGCCGATGAAAGAAAGAACTGAAACAATTACCGTCGAGAAAATATTTTTTAGATTCATAAAGATTGGTGGTTGCGCCGAAACTATTACGTTGAATTGAGAGTGGAAAGAGAAAAGTTTTCCAAAGGCAACTCGGGAGCGCGTTGACTCAAAATAAAAGCCAACTCCCCCGGTGTCCTTTTATTTTGAGTCAACGCGATACGACGTTCTATAATTACTCCACGCGCAAGTCGCCACTCAGGAAAAGCAGGCTCAAGGCACCCTCGGCGAAGAAGCCCGGAGGATTTGAAAATGTTGCGAAAATAATTTGTGGGCATCGTCACTGGCCTTGGTCGCTGGCGAACCGGGACCGTCCACGATGGCGAGTTGAATTATTTTTGCGTCGAGCAGTTGCGGCAATATCGTTCGGTTGCCCGCGACACCCGGAACTTCTCCGAGTGAAGCAACCACAACCACCAGAACTGGCGGACGGGCGGCCGGCAAACTTCCCAATTGAGCAGCCTTGAAAATCGGCGCGCCGATGAATGACACAATCGCCCCTGCATCTGAAAATTTTTCCAGTGCTTCGACAAAATCGCGCGGCTGCAAACCGTATTCGTCGTAGCGCATCGCGTTTCCCAAATCAGGCGACAGAGTAGTGGCAATCGTCAGCCCATTTTTTTTCAAGGAGTTTCTAAATTCGGTTTCCGCTGACGACATGGTTCCTTTGCCGCTCTGCTGCGAGATGATCACCACATTTTTTCTGGCTCCGGCTATTCTGATAGTTTCCTCGGCCAGGACAGAGCCGAGTGCGGAACCGGCTTCGGATTGAGTGCGATCTTCCTTTGGTTTGCAGGAAGCAAAGTGGAAACAAAGAACGCCAAAGAATAAAACGCCGAACAAACTTTTTTTCATGAGAATCAGTCCGGTGCAAACTGATACCCGTAACTTTGCGGGATTTGGGCCGTAGAATAAGTAAATGGGCTTCCAAAACTCGAATTCCAATAAACTTTGATAAATGACGCATGTCCGTCCACGAAGCTGACACTGACCAGAGCATCTTTGAACTGGATGTCGCGGTTACCCGCTCCCAGTTTGTTTTTGTGCCATGAGTAACTCCAATGGATCGGCCACTCGGCCATCAAGACCGTCCGCACTGGACGTTTTATGGACGTCAAAGTGGCGTTCAATAGATGATTGGAGTTGTTGTCATTATCGCATCCGTTGAAAACGTAACTCCCGAAATCAAGCAGCGGGTTTTGCCAATGTGGAGTTTCGAACGGGGGATGGTTCTTCCATCCTCGATCCTTCGGGCATTGGAAGACGCGGTCGGTGTTGGTGGAAGGACCGATTATGCCTGCGTAGGATTTATCGAGTTCCTTGTACCACCACCAGATGTCGCTTCTCGTTCCTCGCTGCAAGGTCACGGTATCGGCCCCTGGCATTTTCTCACGATTATCCGACGCATAGAGAACCATCGCCAGGTTCAATTGTTTAAGATTATTCAGGCACAAGGTCTGGCTCGCTTTGTCTTTTGCTTTGGCCAGCGCGGGTAAAAGCAATCCCGCCAGGATGGCGATGATCGCGATGACGACCAGCAATTCAATGAGAGTAAATGCTCTACGCTGCTGCTGTGAACTGAAATGTTTCATGATTTATGATTGGTGCGATCGACCGAAGTTTATCCGCAAAATTCACATCTGGCATCTGTTTTTCGGAATGATTTTACAAAATGAAAAAATAGGCTGGCGTGCGAGAACCCTTTACTCATTTTGCAATCGTTCAGTTTAGCGCAACCCATGCGTCGCGCCAAGAACGTGGGATGGCTTTATGGGGACTGGGCGAAAAAGGAAAATTTCCAACGGCAGAATGTTATTTCCTTCAAAATAGAGGTTTTTTGTCTCCCTCTGTTTTCAAACCTTTTCAAAGCTCCATGCGTCAGGCAACTTCGTTTCCGTTCCCGGCGAACTACGGACAATCCAGAGGGCGCGAGCAGGTCGGCGACGCCAATTGCGCCGAGAACCCGAGCGAACCATTTATGGAAAAGTCGTATTTGTTTTTAATGCTGCTCATCGCGGCAACTCTGCTTTTTGCTCTGACTCCTCTGGGACTGGCGTGGCTCTGGGCGAAAAAATATTCTCCACGTAAACCCGGCAAAGATAAAAACGCAATTTACGAATGCGGCCTTGAATCCAAACCGGCCGAGTGGGTCCAGTTCAAATCACAATATTATCTCTACGGAATTATTTTTCTAATCTTCGACGTGGAAACGATTTTCCTGCTTCCCTTCGCGGTCGCGTTCAAAGGACTTTCAATTGGCGGTTTCGTCGCGATAATAATTTTTCTTTTGTTGTTGGTGGAAGGTTTGGCGTGGGCTTGGGCCAAAGGAGTTCTGACGTGGAAGTGATGGCGTTGAATCGTGAATCGTTGAATCGGAAACGCAAAATAGATTAACTGCCGGTTCAACGATTCAACGACTCAACGATTTAAAATGATCGACGAAGGACTTAAAAACGAACTGAGCAAGCAAGGCGTGTTCACCACGTCCTTGCAAGACCTCTACAACTGGGGGCGAAAAAATTCTGTCTGGCCGCTGCAATTCGGTCTCGCCTGTTGTGCGATTGAAATGATCGCCGCTTCGATGGCGCGTTTCGACATTGCTCGATTTGGCGCGGAAGTTTTTCGTCCATCGCCGAGGCAAGCTGACTTAATGATTGTTGCGGGAACCGTCACAAAAAAAATGGCGCCGCAAGTCGTCCGTCTCTACAACCAAATGCCCGAACCGAAATATGTCATCGCGATGGGCGCGTGCGCGATTTCCGGCGGGCCGTTCAAGCAAGGCTACAACGTGCTGAAAGGAATTGATCGTTACATACCCGTGGACGTTCACATTCCCGGTTGCCCGCCGCGACCCGAAGCGTTGCTTCATGCGCTGATGACGTTGCAGAAGAAAATCGAGTCACAAACTTTGACCGGCCCAGACAAACCGCGTCATCTCGATCCGAATGCGCCGAGTGAATTTCCCGTTCCTGAATTCGGCCCGCACGATTTGGAGCCGTCGAAAAATTCAGATGTCTGGCAACCGCCGAAAATGACGAGAGACGCATAAATTCTCCCGCCTGCGCGCAAACTCATCGGAGCGGACCAGTTTTGTCTTCGGGAAAAAGAGTGGCAACGGAACGCCGCTCTCCTGATCGGCATTGGAACGCTCTGCATTTTGACGAGCCGATCAGGAGATCGGCGTTCCGTTATTTTGCAAGAAATTCCGACGCGCCCCGCTGCGGAACCAACCAGTCTATTCCATTGTCTTGTCCCTTGATTTTTGATTCACTCGCGGGATGAAAAAACGCGCGCGCACCTTTGGAACGGCGCGCCGGTGCGAGGCTGGGCGCGATAAAGTTTTTTCCGGCCTTCATGGTGTTCCAACGAGCGACTGGAAAGTCCCTCGAACCGGTAGACAGGGATGTCTGCCCTGCATCGCATTCGCGCATTCGTTTCACGTCCCAAACAAAAAGCGAGGGGCAGAAGATTCCACCATCAATCTGCGCGCGGCGTTTACCTTGATTGAATTGCTGGTCGTCATTGCCATCATCGCAATCCTGGCGGCGTTGCTTCTGCCAGCTCTCAACAAAGGGAAACTCAAGGCCCGCGGTTTGCAATGTATGTCCAATCATCGCCAATTGACGCTCGCTTGGAAAATGTATGTGGACGATAACCGCGAGGAGTTGCCCTTTGCCAGCGACAGCCCAAATCATCCGGCGGGAAATAATTTTTCGTGGGTCTTGGGACATCTGGACTTCAACCCGGCCAATCGTTCGAACTGGGATCCGGAAGTTGATATCAGCCGCAGTTTGCTCTGGCCTTATTGCGGGAAGTCGTTCCAAATCTGGCGTTGCCCCGCGGATACATCGTCCGTCATCGTCGGCGGTCAGCGAGTGCCGCGCGTGCGCAGCATGTCGATGAATTTGTGGGTCGGGGGTTTTTGTGGTTACGACGGTCGTTATTCCGATGGCGATGACAACACTTACGGCGGGAAAACGTGGCGGGTTTTTCTTCGCCTGTCCGAGATGAACGATCCCGGCCCCGCCCGCACCTGGCTGCTGATGGACATGCGCGAAGACAGCATTGATTGGGGCAACTTCGTCACCGACATGCGAGGCTGGCCCGATCAGCCGGGACGAACGGGCTTTTACGATCTGCCCGGCAGTTATCATCATCGTGCCGGTGGGTTGTCATTTGTTGACGGCCATGCAGAAATCAAACGCTGGAAAGATGACCGCACCATGCCGACGCTGGTTCGCGATGGAACAGTGCGTGATAATTATCCTTCGCCGAATAACCCGGATGTCATCTGGCTCCAGGAACGCGCGACCCGCCATAAATAAACCGGGGGTAGGGCGGCGAAGTCGCAACCACATCGGAGCGCCGGTTGGCAACCGGCTTTTGAACTACTGCGCCGAAGCCAAGCCGGTTGCAAACCGGCGCTCCGTTACGGGGAAGCTTTGCAAAAACGTTTCATTGCGGCAAAGTGCTGACGCTAATTCTCAGTTGAACCGGCGAAAGTTTTTTGTGCAATCACTCGAAGAAATCAAAACTCGAATCGACGCAGCAGTCTCCGGCGCGCGTTCGGAAATTATTTCCAACGGCAGCGCGGCCAATCAGCCTTCGTTGTTGGTCGATAATGAACACGCCTTCGCGGTCGCAAAATTTCTGCGCGAAGATTCGCACCTCCAATTTGATTATGCTTCAAATGTCACGGGCATTGATTGGCTCGACAAAGTTGTTCAGGAAAAAGTGAAGGTGAAAAAAATCGTCGATGGTGTGGAGCAGGAAAACGAAGAAACAATTGAAACGAAAACGCCCGGTTATCTCGAAGCCGTTTATCATCTTTACTCAATGGCGCTGAAACACGGCCCGTTGATTCTGCGACTGCGCACGGAAAATCGTTCTGACAAAAATCATCTGCCCTCGCTCACGCCGATTTGGCGCGGTTGCGAATTTCAAGAGCGCGAAATTTTCGATCTCTACGGAATTATTTTCGACGGCCATCCCGATTTGCGCCGCATTTTGATGTGGGATGAATTTCAAGATCATCCGATGCGCAAAGATTACGTCGATCCTGACGATTACGAATACGAACCGACGCCGCACGCCGAAGTTTTGGAAAAAGCGAAACAGCATTATCCAATTCCAGAGGAGGTAAAGCTATGAAATGGGAACCAGATAACAGCGAAGAATACAAACAGCGCGTCCTTCGAGCGCGCGCGATGACACCTGAAGAAAAATTCTTGGAGGGGCCACGTTTGTTCGAAGAAGAATGTGAACAGATGAAAGCGGCGATTCGCAAAGAGAGGCCAGAACTTTCCGAGGAAATGGTTGAACAGGAACTGCGCACTCGACTGGATAAACGAAGAGAGGAAGAAGAACGCGGGATTTACATCAAGTTGCCTCTCGGCTGGAAGCCAACAGTATGACTACTGCCCAGGAAGGCTCCCGAAGGAAGAATTATCAGTTGCTGCCAAAATCAACCGCAGTCGACAGCGAAATCGACGGCACGGTTCTCGAAGTCGCAATGGGCCCGCAACATCCCTCCACGCACGGGGTTTTTCGCATGGACGTTTCGCTTGACGGCGAAACCGTCGTAAAACTCAAACCGGTGTTCGGCTATCTCCATCGCAACCACGAAAAAATTGCAGAGAACACGAGTTACCTTGGCTCTGTTCCTTACACCGACCGACTCGATTATCTTTGCTCGATGACGAATAATTGGGCCTACGCGCTTTCGGTCGAGCGACTGGCAGGGCTGCAGGTTCCCGAACGCGCCGAATATATTCGTGTCATCACTGCCGAACTCACGCGTTTGCAGAATCATTGCAGTCTGATCGGTTTTCTTTTGCAGGACATGGGCGCGATGGGCACGCCGCTCATGTATGCGTTTCGCGAGCGCGAAAAAATTCTCGATCTTTTTGAATCACTCAGCGGCTCGCGCATGATGTGCAATTACATGCGTTTCGGCGGCTGTCGCTGCGAGTTGCCGAACGGATGGATTGAGGAAGCAAAGAAAGTTGTCGCGAGCTTTCCACAATTCCTCGACGAATTTGAAGTGCTCCTTAGCGAAAACGAAATCCTCCTCGCACGCACGCAAGGCGTTGGCGTTTTGAAAAAAGAACTCGCCATCAACGCCAGCGTCACCGGGCCGATGCTTCGGGCGTGCGGCGTGAATTATGACATCCGCAAAGTGGACAAATACGGAATCTACGATCGCTTTAATTTCCGCGTGCCACTCGGCGAACATGGCGATGTTTATGATCGCTACATGATGCGCGTCCTCGAAATGCGCGAGTCGTTGAAAATTTTGGAACAAGCACTCGCACAAATTCCCGCCGGACCAATCATCGATCCGAAAGCGAAGTTGCGCGGCTTTCGCCCAAAGCCGGGTGAAGCCTATGCGCGCATCGAAGGACCGAAAGGCGAGCTTGGTTTTTATTTAATCAGCGACGGTTCGCCCAATCCGTATCGCTATCGCGTCCGTCCGCCGAGCCTGATCAATCTGACAATTTTGGAAGACATGTGCCTCGGCCAAACGATTGCTGACGCCGTGGTTATTTTGGGCAGTGTGGATATTGTTCTTGGAGAAGTTGACCGATGAAAAATTCAATTAAACGATGGTATGTCGCCGTATTGATTGTTCAAGTCACCGTGGATAAGCGGAAAAAGAAGCGTCCGCTGTACGATCGTCAGATTAAATTGGTAAAGGCAACTAATCACAATGACGCATACAAAAAGGCCATCGCTTTTGGAAAAACAGAAACGCATTCCTACCTTAATTCAAAAGGTAAAAACGTTTGCTGGGAGTTCCTCGGTTTAGCCGATCTGGATTTGATTTTGGAAAACGAAATCGGCGATGGCTCGGAAATCTATTCCACCGTCCACAGAGGAATGGCCAAAAACGAGGTTGTTCCGAAAAAGAGTTTATCAGTTTTTTGGTCTGAGGCGAACAAGGATAAGAAAGCTGGGGAACTGCTCGCTCCGGCACATCGTCCCTACGCTCCTGCTTAACTTGGTGAAGATTGAACAATGAACATCCAACATCGAATTTAAAAATGTTAGGCACCGGCATCATCAAAGGAATGGTCGAGACGGCGCGAAATTTCGTCGGCAGTTATCACGATTCCGAACGGCTCACCACCGTGCAATATCCGGAGGAAAAACTTCCGCCGAAAGAAAATGGCCGCAATTTTCCGTTCCTCGTTTTCGACGGCCACGATCCGAACGCCGGCTTGCGTTGCGTCGCCTGCCAGATTTGCGAAAAGGAATGTCCGCCGCAATGCATCTACATCATCAAGGACGCGGTGAAAAAACCCGACCACACGGGCAAAATGCAAATCCAGCCGAAGACATTCGACATCGATATTTCCGTCTGCATGAGTTGCCAGATTTGCGTCGAGGTTTGTCCGTTCGAGGCGATCAAAATGGATCAGGTTTTTGAACTGAGCACGACTGACCGATTCGACAATTTGCTTTTGAAAAAATCCGAACTGGCAAAACCCAATAGTTATTATCAACAACTTCATCCCACCGACGCTGCGCAAAGCGACGCCAAATTAACGGAAGAAAAAAAGAAAGCTGAGGCCAAAGCCGCTGCTTCTCAAAAAGCCGCGTCGCCGGAGCCAATCAAACCTGCGTGATGGAATCTCTCGACCAAATTTTTGTGAATGGCAAACAATGGCTGCTTTCTTTCTTGCCGGAAAAACTTCAACCCGTCGCATCCGTCGTATTAGTCATAGCGGGAATTCTTGGTGTCTTCGCCACCCTCTTCGCCATCACCACCATTCTCGAACGCAAAATTCTCGGCCGAATACAAAATCGTTTGGGACCCAATCGCGTTGGCCCATTCGGTTTTCTCCAACCCGCCGCTGATGGAATAAAAATGCTGACCAAGGAAGACATCGTTCCCCGGGACGCTGACAAAATTGTTCATTTCCTCGCGCCGCTGGCTTTGATTGTGCCGGTCGCGCTCGCGCTGGCCGTTTTGCCATACGGTCGAAACATGGTTCCCGTCGAGTTCGATGCGGGACTTTTATTTTTCTTCGCGGTCGGCGCGTCCACTGAACTTTCCGTTTTCATGGCCGGTTGGTCGAGTCGCAACAAATATTCGCTCATCGGCGCGATGCGCGGCATTGCACAAATGATCAGCTACGAAGTGCCACTCGTCCTTTCGACCATTCCCGTGATCATGATCGTCGGTTCGTTGTCACTCGTGAAAATTGTCGAAGCGCAATCCGGTTTTGTTTTCGGCTGGTTTCCGCGCTGGCACATTTTCACGCCGTGGGGTTTTGCCGGATTTGTTTTGTTCATGATCGCGGCGACGGCGGAATCCAATCGCGCGCCATTCGATTTGCCGGAGGCCGAATCCGAAATCATCGCCGGCTACCTCACCGAATATTCCGGTTTCAAATACGCGCTTTTTTTCATGGGCGAATACTGGGGAATGTTCGCGATCAGCGGACTCGCCGTCACACTTTTCCTCGGCGGCTGGAATGCGCCCTTTCCATTTCTACAGTTCATTCCCTCTTACATTTGGTTTTTTTTGAAGTTGCTCGCGCTAATTCTTACGTTCATCTGGATGCGCGGAACGTTGCCGCGATTGCGCCTCGATCAACTGATGAATTTCGCATGGAAATTTCTGCTGCCGCTCGCGCTGATTAACATCGTGGTTGCCGCGCTCTGGCATTTCTCGAAAAATCTGCACATGCCCGGAGCGCTCGCTTTACGATGGATTTTCTGCGCCGTCATTCTTGCCCTTGCCTATGCCTGGCTCGGACGTGGCGTTGCCGAAACGCAACGAACGAAACGCATTTATAAATTTGCCGAAAATTAAAAATGGAAATCGCTTTTTTAATTATCGCCACCTTCACGCTGGCCAGCGCCATCGCCGCGATGAGCCTCCGCAATCTCGTCCATTGCGCGCTCTGCACCGTGCTGACCTTCGCCGGGCTTGCCGCGATGTATCTCCAATTGAACGCGCAATTCGTCGGCTTCGCGCAAATCCTCATTTACGTCGGCGCAGTCGCGATCCTGATTTTGTTCGCAGTGTTGCTGACGCGAAACAGCGAGACACAAGCCAACACCTCAATCGCATCGCCCTCGTGGATCGTTGGAATTATCGTCGCGATTCTGGTTTCAGGAACGTTGGGGTTTGCCGTTTTGAAAAGCGCCGGACTCGCCCGCAAACTTCCGCCTGCGCCCGACGCAACCGTAAAAAAAATCGGCGAACAGTTGATGACGAATTACGTCCTTCCTTTGGAAATCGTCGCGCTGCTCCTCACCGCCGCCATGATCGGCGCCGTCATCATTGCGATGCGCGATCCCGTAGCCGACGACGTGAGGAGGCGGTCGGATTTAAATCTTCGCGACGAGGAAAAAAAGTCAGACCGCCTCCCCACGTCGGCGGCTACGAGCAAAGGAATATGATTCCACTGCATTACTATTTAATTTTCTCAGCGTTACTCTTCAGCATCGGACTGGCCGGCGCGTTGACTCGCCGCAACGCCATTCTCGTCCTCATCGGCGTCGAACTGATGCTCAACGCCGCGAACCTGAATTTCATCGCCTTCTGGCGTTACAGCGAAAATCCCGAAATGCTCACCGGCATCATGTTCGTCATTTTTTCCATCGCCATCGCCGCCGCCGAAGTGGCGGTTGGACTCGCACTGATCATCGCCATTTATCGCCATTACAAAACGACGCGCCTGGAAACAATGGATTCGCTCAAAGGATAGTGGGGCAGGCTTCCAGCCTGTCTGAGCGGGCATCTTGCCCGCGAAACCTGGGGCTGGAAGCCCCGATGGCAGACAAGATGTCTGCCCCACTATTTTGGTGGTTGTGTCAAGATGCGCCCAAGGGTAATCCGCGGAAAAAGGATAGACTTGCCGCCTCCCAAAAAAGTGTTTACGTTTTTCGCGGTCGGACCGATACGGTCCTCTCTCAACTTCACTGAGGAACTTCTATGAAAATTTTTCTAACCATCCTGATCGCCGGCAGCATCGGTTTCGCCGCGGCCTTTGCCATCGTCTCCAATCGCAACGAAGCGGCCTTGAAAAATGAGCGCGCGAAGTTGGAAGCGCAGTGGCAAACCGAACGCGCGAAGCTGGAAAGCCAGATCGCCATCGCCAAAAATAAAAAAAACAAAGTCGAACAGGTCACCACCGAAATCCCGGTGGCCGTTCCCACCAAACGTTCCGCTAAAGAAATTCTGGAGAACCTGCTCAAGCTCCAACCGGCCGGAGCGACAAGAATTTTTACCATCCGCAAAATCGTGCATGAACTGGAAGACCTCGCTGAATTGAAAAGCGAAGCGGTTCCTGACATCCGCGATTTCCTCGCCAAAAACTCTGACCTCGATTATTCCATCGAACGCACCGACCGCTCGGACAATGGGGACCGCCGCAACTGGACGCCACCCTGGCAGCGCAACACTCCGCCTACAGAATTTTCGCTCCCGCCTTCATTGCGCATTGGTCTCTTTGACGTGTTAAAAGATATTGGCGGCGACGCCGCGGAAAAACTCATGGCCGACGTTCTCGGCACATCCGGTCGCGCCGTTGAAGTCGCATATCTCACTCGCGCTTTGGAAGAAATAGCTCCCGGAAAATATCGCGAGACCGCGTTAACTGCCGCGAAAGATTTGTTGCGCAATCCCATCGCGATCAACAGCCCCAATCGTCTCGACGAACAAGCCGAAGGTTATCTCTACGGAGTTCTGGAACTTTATAATGACCCTTCGTTCATCGACGACGCCAAGAGAATGCTCGTCAGCGCCGACGGCCGCCTCAATCGCAACGCCCAACAATATCTGGCCAAAGTGCAGGGCGAAGGAATGGTCGCCACTTATTACGATCTTTATAAAAATAACACCATGACCAAC
>JBBQRQ010000041.1:0-42498 GCA_038214755.1 Verrucomicrobiota bacterium | reverse complement strand
GATCGTGCGCTCCGATGGCCAGCCGGTTTTCCATTTCGTCAATGTCGTGGACGATTTGGAAATGAAAATCACCCACGTCATTCGCGGCGAAGATCATCTTTCCAACACCGCCAAACACATCGCGCTCTTCCGCGCGTTTGGCGTCGAGCCGCCGAAGTATGCGCACATCCCGCTCATCCTGAATCTCGACGGCACGAAAATGAGCAAACGCGATCAGGGCGCGTCGTTGAAATTTTATATGGACGAAGGTTATGTGCCTGAAGCGGTCGTGAATTATTTGTGTCTGCTCGGCTGGTCGCCGAAAAATAACCGCGAGAAAATGCCTCTCGCCGACATCATCGCGCTCTTCGACCTCCCGCAAATTCTCCGGCACAACGCGCGGTTCGATCTGGAAAAATTGCACTGGCTCGACGGCGAATACATCCGCGAACTGCCGCCCGAACGATTCCGCGAACTCAGCATAGACGCGTTGCGCCGCGCGAATTTTCCTCTTGAAAAGTTTTCCACCGAATACGTCAACGCCGGGCTCGACACCTGTCGCGGCAAAGTAAAAAAATTTTCCGAACTCGGTCCGTATGCCGGATTTTATTTCGCCGAAGAAATAAAAATCTCTCCCGAAGCCGCCGCGAAAGATTTCACGCCGGAAAACAAACCGCGCCTGCAAAAACTCCGAGACGCCTTTGCGAACGTCGATCCGTTCAACGCCGCGAATCTCGAAGCCGCGTTGAAAGCCACCGCCGCCGAACTCGGCGTGAAAGCCGGCGTGCTCGTCCATCCCGTCCGCCTCGCCTGCACCGGCAACACTTCTGGACCGAGCCTGTATCATTTGCTGGAAGTGTTGGGGAAAGAGAAGGTGATGGCGCGGATTGAGCGGGCGTTGAGTCAGGGCGAATAAAATTTGACAGGACAAACCGCTCCGACAAAAGCTACTAGCAAAGGCAAAATATGTTTACGGCAAACCAACTCAAAGAGCGGCTGGATGAAGAACCCTTCCGTCCGTTTCGAATCAAAATGTCAAACGGCGAAACCTATGATGTTCCACATCATGACGCGGCGTGGATACTTCAAAACGCGGTTGAGATTGGGCTTGATCCGAACGCGGAAGGCATTGCTTTGAATACTCGACGCTGCTCCATTCTCCACATTGCCAGCATTGAAGATATTCCGACTTCAAAGGCGGCGTGAAAGCTGGCGCGATCCTTCATCCCGTCAGCCTCGCCGGAGCCGGGCAACACGTCTGGAGCAAGCCTGTATCATTTGCTTTATTGGCCTTTAGTTCAGTATGTGGAATGCGCCTTCGCTGCGCTTAATTTAGAAGTTTCAGTCGCGCGAGCAAATTCAACGAGTGAAACCAGTTGGCGGCCTTTGTCGTCGCGCTCACTTTCGCGTTGGCGATAATGATTCATCAGCTTCTTCACGTCGCAGTCGCACGCGCGCGCGAGTTTCTTATGGTGGCGATGGATTTCCGGAATGGTTTTTTCGGATTTTTTGGCGCTTCCGATTTCAAAATTCCGGTAGCGTACAAATCATTGGACACGATTGGTAGGGCGCGTCACTCCGTGCGCGCCGTGGCTGTATATGCCAAACGAACGGCGCGCACGGAGTGACGCGCCCTACCCAAGATGCGGCGTTGGTCGGTCGTTTGGACGATAGATCCATACCCAATCTTCGGCCCGTTCGCAGAAACCTTTACGAACGGGATTCATCAGGATGTAGCTGATCTTCTCTTCCCATTCGTGATGATCGCGCAAGCGATGATCGAAGAAGTCGCGTTGCCATTCCACGGCGTATTTTCCGGCCACATATTTCTTCCAGTTTTTAATTGCCGTCGCGATTCCCGGTTCGCGCGGGAACGCGAGGATCGCGTGCAAATGATCGGGCATAAGCAAACAGAGGCGGCAGTGCCAGGCGAGTTTTTCATGGTTGTGTTTCATTGCCGCAAGAGCGGCGTCGCCAGTGTCGGCGCGGCACAATTGATTTTTTCCCGGAGGCACGCATTTGATAGTGATGAAAAACCAACTGCCTTCGGCAACCCATTGTGGAATCGTAATGCGGAATCTTTTTGCGGACGGGTAATTCCATGCATGGAGCCTAACGACGACGGCGCAATAGAGGCAAACGCGAATAGCATGGTAAGAGGTAGGACGCGTCAGTTCTTTGCGCGCCGCTTGTGCATGCGAGCAGCGGCGCGCACGGGGTGACGCGCCCTACCATAAACGACGGCCTGTATCAGTCATGCGTCCCAACCAGAACGACGGCGGACTTGGCGTGCTCCGCAAAGTTCCCTTGGGCACGTCGCCGGGATGCATTGGAATTGGAACAGTGAGGTCTTTTTCCGCCGAATAATAAACCGGATGGCGGCGGGTGCGGATTTCCACGAAACCCGCGCGCCGAAGTTTTCGCGCCAGGTCGCGGTGCGAGATCGGCACCAGTTTAGCCGGAACTATTCAGTGAAGAGAAACGCTCGACCTCACCCCGGCCCTCTCCTCCGAGGAGAGGGAGAATATTATTCAGCGTTGGAAAATATTCACCGTTTAATGCCTGATTGCGGACCCTGCTGGCAGGTTCCCTCCCCTCGGGGGAGAGGGTTAGGGTGAGGGCGAATAATCTGTCCAACTGAATCGGTCCAGTTTAGGCATGAATCGGACGGCGGTAAATATTCACGCCGGCGTAGCGAGGCTTGCGAGGTTTTTTGGCCGCCACCATTGCCCGTGCTTCGAGGCAACTTTCAATCGCATCCACCGCGTTGTGGTAGGTTTCCAGCAGCGTTTTTCCCCAAGCCACACAACCACGGATGGCCGGCACTGCGGCAGTGAACATCCCATCCTCGTCCTGGAAATAGTTGATCTCAAATTCCTGATAGCTTTTCACGCGGCGGAGTTTAGTCCAATGGATTTTTCCAAGCAAGAATGCTCGCCTTTAAAAAGCGTGAAGGATGAAATTCGAGTTAAAAATCGCGCGGGCTAGTATCTGCTCGTAAGCGGTGCTGCTTTTGGTAGCGTTCCTGCTTGGAAGACGCGGCGAGCTATGAAAGATTTGCACTTCAATTACGTGGACGGCATCGTCCTGGTGCTCTTGGCCATCGGCATTTTCCGCGGACGCAAGCGCGGAATGTCCGAAGAGTTGCTGAACTTTCTGCAATGGCTGATGATTGTTTTTGTCGGCGCCAGAATTTACGAACCTCTCGGTTCCATGCTTTCAGCGCAGGTTCCTTTCAGTCTGCTGACCTGTTTTGTGACGGTTTATGTCGGGTTCGCCATCCTGACGAAAATTTTATTTCTGCAAATTCAACGGGCGGTTGGGGAGAAACTTTTGGGCAGCAATTTTTTTGGCGCGACCGAATATTATTTGGGTATGCTGGCCGGGATGATTCGTTTCGCCTGCATGATTTTGATGGGAATGGCTTTGATCAACGCGCGGCTGATCACACAGCGGGAACTCGCGGCGACGGCCAGGATGCAAAGCAAAAATTTTGAAGGAATCTCCTTCCCGACTTTTGGTTCGATCCAACAGGCGGTGCTCTACGAATCGTTCGTCGGAAAAAACGTCAAAGAACATTTGCCCTTTGTGCTGATCCAATCGACCGAGGGACACAACATTGCCTTGCCTCGCGGTGAAGGGCGCGCCTTCAACGAGGTGCTTGGCCCAGTGAAAAAGTAATTGCCATGGCCGGTCTGTTTTCGCCCGCAACTCTCGAACAAGTCCGGGACGCCAGTGACATTGTGGACATCATCGGCGGTTACATTCCGCTCAAACGTAACGGCGCGAACTTCACCGCGCTCTGTCCGTTCCACAAAGAGCGAACGCCCAGCTTCAACGTCAATCCGCACAAACAAATTTTTTATTGCTTCGGTTGCCACAAAGGCGGCGACGTTTTTACCTTCGTCAAGGAGTACGAAAATATTGGCTTTACCGATGCCGTGCGCCGACTGGCCGAGCGCGCCCACATCTCTCTCGAGACGGATAAAAATCCCGGCGCGCAACAAGCGCGTCACATCAAAGACACGTTGCTGCAAATTCACGAGCAGATCACGCAACGCTGGCAGGCCACGCTGGCCAATGATCCGGGCGGACAAATCGCGCGCGATTATCTCGCCAAACGCGGCGTGTCCGACGAAGCGACAAAACTTTTTCGTCTCGGCTACGCGCCGGATGACTGGGACGACACGGTGAATTGGGCGAAGAGCAAAAATTTTGAAATGGTCGCGGTAGAACAAGGCGGATTGATTATTCGCAAGGAAGGAAGCGACAAATTTTACGACCGATTTCGGGGACGATTGATTTTTCCAATTTGTGATGAGCAAGGACGAATCATCGGTTTCAGCGGACGCATTTTAAGTGGCGACGAGAAAACCGCGAAGTATGTCAACTCACCGGAGACGCCGATCTTCACGAAAGGAAAAGTTTTTTTCGGCCTCGATAAATCCAAACGTCCATTGCTCGACGCGCATTGCGCCATCGTGTGTGAAGGGCAACTCGACCTCATCGCCTGTTACATGGCCGGCGTGCAAAATGTGGTCGCGCCGCAGGGGACCGCGCTCACTTCCGATCACGCCCGCATTTTGAAACGTTACGTCGATGAAGTGGTCCTCTGTTTTGATTCCGACAACGCCGGGCAAAATGCGGCGGTTCGTTCCCTCGACAGTTTGCTCGCATCCGGTTTGGCCGTGCGCGTTGCGACCGTTCCCGCTCCGCACGATCCCGATAGTTTTATCAAAGAATTTGGCGGAGACGCCTTTCGAAAACTAACCGACAACGCCGAGGGATTTTTCGATTATTATTTGCATCGTTTGTGCGCGACCAATGACGCTGCGACCGACAAAGGCCGAGTGGCGATTTTGCAAAGCATGTCCGAAGCAGTTCGCAAAACCGGCAACGAAGTTTTGATCGACAAATATGCGCAGAAAACTTCCATGCGCCTCGGCGTCGCGGCGGATTCCGTTCGCAACGAATTTAAAAAACGATCCCGCGCTCAACCCACTGTGGGCGACGACGATTTTGATTCCGAGGAAGAACTGGAAACGACGCCGCCACCCATGCAGGAAATCACGCTGCTAAAATTGCTTTTGCACACCGACGAACACGTCCATTGGGCGGTGGATATTTTAAATCTGGAATGGATTTCGCACGCGGGAATTCGTGGAATTATTTCCCGACGTTTCGAGTTCCATCACTCCGGCGAATGGATCAACCCCGCCGGGTTTCTCACGCAATTGGAAACTGCCGAGGGCCGCAGCCTGGTCACGCAGGCTCTGCTGGAGGAACGTCCCATCGCCGAGCCGGAAAAAATTTTGAAGGGATTTCTGGCCAAACAAGGTGTCGTGGAATTTCTGCGCGACAAATTTATCGAGCGGCAACTGGCGGCGCTCAATCAGCAGATGGCCAATCCCGATTTGAAAGAAGCCGACCAAATCGCTCTGTGGAAAAAGAAACAGGAATTGATGGAGCTAAGAAAAAAACCGTTTGAGCGTTTGAGATGATTTTGCCGAATCGTTGAAACGTGAAACGTGAAACGTGAGCATCAATTCAACAAACCAAACGGTTCCCCCTTTGCTTCCAACTTTTTGCTTTCCGCGATTGAAGTTGATTTCGATGTTTTCATCTGGGAAATTCCCACCGTGAAAACCCTGACCGTGGACGCCCGCAAGCGAATCCGGATCCCGGACGCAAAGCCGCGCCAACTCTTCGCCTATGAAAACAACGGCGACGGCACCCTCACCCTCACGCAAGTAAAGACTGAAGTTCAGGAACGCTTCCCGTCCGGCAGCCTAAAGAAGTATCTGACAGCAGATCGGGACAAGGAGCAGCTTTCCATCTTGAAAAACTGCGTGCTGGCCAGGCCATGAAAGACCAATTTGAGGTCTGGCGTTTCAATTTCCCCAACAAAGGCGGCGGGCGATCCGTGCCACGATCCGCGATATATTTCTGCTCGCTGCGGCGGACTAAAACCGGTGAGATGATTCAACGATTCACATCCCCACTTCACCCTTGCGGCATCTCCTGCGCGTTTTAATATCACCGCATGGAACTTGTCATCACGCTGATTGTCGTCGGCGCGATTCTTCTCATCCTTGAAACGATTTTGCCCGGCCTTGTCGCTGGCATTGTCGGACTGTGTTGTCTTATCGCGGGAATTTATTTTGCTTACGACCGTCTTGGCCCAACCACCGGCAATTGGGTTTTGATGGGAGTCGCCATTGGACTTCTAATCGGAATTATTTGCTGGCTGAAATATTTTCCCAATAGCCGTCTGGCCCGACCATTGATTTCCAGAAGCGCGTCTGGCGACACCGGCGCGGCGCGACCGGAATTACTCAATCAAACGGGAACGGCCTGCACCAATTTGCGTCCGTCGGGCATCGCTCTCATCGAGGGAAAACGAATCGACGTGGTGACAGAAGGAGCCTTGATTGAAAAAGGCACGGCCATTAAAGTCGTCGGCCTCGAAGGCTTGCGGGTCGTCGTGCGGTCCCTTTAAAACAAACAACAATCACCCAAAAAAATTTATGGATAAATATTCTGTCTTGTTCGCCGTGACGCAATTCTCCGGCAGCCTCGTGATCTGGGGGATCATTTTAGTTTTCGGATTGGTGCTGCTGATTTGGGCGTTCAGTTTTCTCAGCATTTTTATTCGCGCCGCTTTTTCAGGAGCGCCCGTCGGTTTCTTTGAATTGATTGCGCTCAAGCTGCGCAAAGTTCCTGTCGGCATGGTGGTGGACGCCCGCATCACCGCTGTGAAATCCGGTTTGCCCATCACCATCGACGATCTTTCAACCCATTATCTCGCTGGCGGCAATGTCGAAATGGTCGTGCTCGCGCTCATCGCCGCGAAAAAAGCGGGAATCCATTTGGAATATGATCGCGCCTGCGCGATTGACCTCGCGACCAAAGGCACGGGACGCACCGTTCTCGAAGCCGTCAAAACTTCTGTAAATCCAAAAGTGATTGATTGTCCAAATCCCGCTTCGGGCCGCGTGACGATTGATGGCGTCGCGCAGGACGGCATCGTGGTGAAGGCGAAAGCTCGCGTAACCGTTCGCACGAATCTCGACCGCTTCGTCGGCGGCGCGACGGAAGAAACAATTATCGCCCGCGTCGGCGAAGGCATTGTCACGACCATCGGTTCATCGAAGAGTTACAAAGATGTTTTGGAAAATCCCGACCGTATCTCCAAAACCGTTTTAGACAAAGCGCTCGACAGCAACACCGCTTTTGAAATTTTGTCCATCGACATCGCAGACGTGGATGTCGGCGAAAACATCGGCGCGAAATTGCAGGCCGAACAAGCCGAGGCGAATAAATTGATCGCGCAGGCTCACGCGGAAGTTCGCCGCGCCGCCGCTGTGGCCGTCGAGCAGGAAATGTTGGCGCGAGTTCAGGAGATGCGCGCGCGTGTGGTCGAAGCCGAGGCGCAAGTCCCGCTCGCCATGGCCGAAGCGTTTCGTTCGGGCAATCTTGGCGTGATGGATTATTACAAAATGAAAAATGTTCAGGCGGACACGGGAATGCGCGACAGCATCGCAGGCGGTGGAACGGCTGGGGGAACGAAATAAATCGGGCGGGACGGAATGTTTTGAAGGCGGAACATCGAACATCGAACATCGAACACTCAACATCGAATGACGCCCTGCGAATGGCGTTGGCTCGATTGCCGCACGGGCCGGAGTTTCGATTTGTCGATGAGATCCTCTCTCTTAATCCTGGAAAAAGCGGTTCCGGGAAATACACCATTCGGGGCACGGAAGAATTTTTGCGTGGCCATTTTCCGGGCGAGCCGCTTTTTCCCGGCGTGTTGTTGCTCGAAGCCATTGCGCAACTGGCGGGTGTCATCGCGCAAACCGATCCGCAAATTGCGCCGCTGAAAGGATTGAAACTCACGGCCATTCGCGGCGTAAAAATTTTCGGCAGCGCCAGGCCGCGAGAAGTCATTCAACTGGGCGCCGAGATTTCCGCGCGACTCGGGAATTTAATTCAAGCCAAGGGAGTCGCGTCTCTCGGAGACAGAATTTTGGCCCAGGCGGAAATTACCTTGAGCGGCGCTTGAAATTCAAATCCAGCATTTAGGCTGATGGATGAAAATGGGCGCAACAGCCCGCCAGGTTTTGGACTGCGCCAGCCCTCAGGCGCTTTCGATGAATTGCTACCGCTCCAAAAGCGCCAGAGGGCTGGCGCAGTCCAAGACGCTATCGCGCCAGAGCATCGCGGCGGCTGATGCGATAAAACCGTGCGCTTTCAAGAAACTGAGACGCGCCGGATTCAAAATTAAACCTCAGGAAAAACTTTCGAGAACGGTTTTTTTGGGATATCGTTCGCGATAAGAAAAGACCGTATGAACCCGCAATTTGAACTCCATCCGCTGATAAAAGATTACGTCCGTTACGAAACGCGCCGACAATTTTTCCGGCGCGGCGCAAGTTTTATGGGCGCCGCCGCGCTCGGAATGCTCGCGCCAAATATTTTGTCCGCTGCTCAGAAAAAATCCGGCATCGCAACCAGTGCTGACAAATTTGTCGCGCCGCATTTTGCGCCGAAGGCGAAACAAATTATTTATCTGCACATGGTCGGAGGCCCGCCACAAATGGATTTGTATGATTACAAGCCGATGATGCAGGACTTTTACGACAAGGATTTGCCGGAATCGATTCGCAAAGGCCAAAGACTCACGACCATGACTTCCGGTCAGGCTCGGTTTCCGGTCGCGCCGTCGAAATATAAATTCACCCAGCCCGGCAAGAGTGAAATGTGGGTCAGCGAATTACTTCCGTGGACTGGAAAAATGGTGGACGACATGTGCTTCGTGCGCTCGATGCACACCGAAGCGATCAACCATGAACCGGCAATCTGTTACATGCAGACCGGGAATCAAATCACCGGTCGCCCCTGCATGGGTTCGTGGGTTTCTTATGGGCTCGGCTCGATGAACAAAGATTTGCCGACCTTTGTTGTGCTCATCGCCAAGCCGTCGAACACCGAACAGGTGCAAGCCATTTCCGGGCGTCTCTGGTCGTCGGGATTTTTGCCGGGGCAACACGCGGGAGTTTCTTTCCGTTCCGCGGGCGACCCGATTTTGTTCATCAATAATCCACCGGGCGTTTCTTCTGATGTGCGCCGCAAAACGTTGGACGGATTGAAAGCGTTGAACGAATTAAATTTCCGCCAGGTCGGCGATCCTGAGACTCACACCCGCATCGAACAATTTGAGTTAGCGTTTCGAATGCAGTCCAGCGTGCCCGACTTGACCAACGTTTCGAACGAACCGGACTCTACTTATCAACTGTACGGCGACGAGGCGAAGAAGCCGGGGACGTTCGCGCAAAGCGCGTTGCTGGCGCGGCGCATGGTCGAGCGCGGCGTTCGTTTCGTGCAGATTTATCACAACAATTGGGACACGCATTCCAACGTCTCCGGTCGTTTGCCGATGCAATGCAAAGACGTCGATCAAGCGTGTTACGGATTGATCCAGGATTTGAAACAACGCGGCTTGCTTGAATCGACCCTGGTGATTTGGGGCGGGGAATTCGGTCGCACGATTTATTCGCAAGGCGGACTGACCAAAGAAAATTACGGGCGCGATCATCATCCGCGTTGCTTCACCATGTGGATGGCGGGCGGCGGCGCGAAGGCTGGAACGGTTTTTGGTGAGACGGATGATTTTTCCTACAACATCGTGAAAGACCCGGTGCATATCCACGATTTCCACGCGACGGTGCTGCGGTTGCTCGGCATGAATCACGAACGTTTTACGTTTCGTTATCAAGGTCTTGACCAACGACTAACCGGAGTGGAGCAGGCCCGGATCGTTCACGAATTGATCGGGTAAAAAATTTTGAATTGTAGCGGCGTCTCTGTGAGCGCCGCTAATTTTTTGTTCGGGGGAGAACTCAATTAACCCAACTCTGAAATCCGAAATCCGAAATCCGAATCCCCCGAAATCTGAAAGAAGACCGAAATCCGAATGCCGAAAGCGGCTCTCGGTTGACGCATCATTTACCCATGAAGATCGGTATTTTGAAGGTAGGGCGCGCACGGAGTGACGCGCCTACCAGCCACCGACAAATTCCACCGATTATCATTGGACCTTGGTCAAAAAAAATTATTTGCGGCTGGGAAAGTTCCGCAAGATCTTCGGGCCTTCGGGCTTCGGATTTCTTTCGGATTTCGGGCTTCGGATTTCGGATTTGGAGAAACCTATTTCTCCTTCTTAAATTTGTGCAGATGACCAAACGCACTCCATTCCGCCACAATCAAGTTGCCCTTTTTGTCGATGGACGCTCCGTGCGGAGAATTGCAGATGCCTTCCTTCCATTGGTCCTGGGGCAACCCAAAATTCGCGCGCTGTTTCGGGTCTGGATTATCGCCGACTTGCGCAACGATATTCCCCGCCTTGTCCAGCACGGTAACGCGGCCTTGTAATTCGGGAATGACTGCGTAGTCGCCTCGTATGTGAACAGCGGCGGGCAAGCGCAGGTCTTTCTGGATGACGCGAACGAAGTTGCCATCGAGATCCCAATACTCCACGCGGTTGTTGTTGCGATTGCAAACCAGGAGCAGTGGCTTTCCCTGTCGCTTGTCCAATGCGATTCCGTGACAGGTCTTGAATTTTCCCTCCTCCGTCCCCGGCCCGCCAAAGGCTTTGATGAAGTTTCGGTCCTTGTCGTACTTCAACACGTAGTTCGCTCCGTAACCGTCGGCGATAAAGATCGAGCCGTCGGGCGCGACAGTGACGGCGCATGGATTGAATTTTTTTTCATCCTTATAAATATCCGATTCGTTCGGAGAATGAATCGTCCACTCAATCGTGCCGTCGAGCTTGAGCTTGATGACTTCGTGCTCGGAAGGGCGCGCTCCATAAATGTATTCAACGCCCTTCTCCTCACGAAACTCCAACCCGTGAATTCGAGTCGGACCAAAAGCGCGGAGGAATTTTCCTTTCGGTGTGAAAACGACAATGCCGCGCTCGGTGTCCGTGGTGACATAAATTTTCCCCGCCTTGTCGATGACGACGCCCCCGTGACAAGGGCCGAGTTGTTTTCCGTCGGGATTAGCCTCAAAGAAATCAGGTTCGTTGGAATATTTAATCTCTGCGGCAAACATCGAGGTGGCGAGGAGCGCGCTCAGGCCGAGCAGGCTTAGTGCAATGCGATTCATGGGGAGGTTGTAAGATGCGATGACAAAATTTGCAATCGCAGAATCGCCACGACCGCTGGTGGGCGCAACTTCCGGGCGTGTTGCCCGAAGCCTGACGCGAAAAGGAGCGCGGCGTTTTACGCCGCTTCGGATTGCGAGCGTAGAAAATTCCAATGAATTTCCATGCCGCTCTGACGACCGGACGTTGAAGCCGCGTGGACGCCGCGCTCCGTTCGCGGTTGGGCGTATTTTCGACAACTCGTTCCATCGGTCTGGCCGCAAAAGAGCGCCCGGATTTTTTTTGTTTCTGTTTGCCAACTCTAGGCGTCTAGGATGACGGGCCTGAAATGTTAACGTGATGCCATCTGAAACTTTTTTAAAATGCGCGTGCAAAAATTGCGGTGGCAATATCGAATTTCCTGAGGAAGGAATTGGTCGATCCATCCGCTGCCCGCACTGTAGAGAAGAGACTCAATTGGTTCGCACCACTTCGCGGTGGGAGCCTCCGAGTCCTCGACGCAGTAAATCAATTCTCGTTATCGCGCTGGTTTTTTGTTCCTTAGCTGGCGCGACCGCCATTGGAATTTTGGCCGCGAGAAAACACTCCGGGACTCCATTACCACGCGTCAACGAAGTTTCCGCCGTCAAACCCGCACCGGCGGACGAAACCTCTCCTCCCATCAGGCATCGTAAAAAAATCGTTCCGCCTGTTAAGAAAATTTCACCCGACGACGCCGATTGGAATGGTTTGCCGCCGGGCGAAGTCGTCCTCGAGAAATCCGGCAGCCGCTTGTTGTATGCAGTGGGAACGATTCGCAACGAATCCGATCGCCAGCGTTTCGCCGTGAAAGTGGATTTGGATTTGTTCGACGCCAACGAAACCAAAATCGGTTCCGCGTCGGATTACACGCCCATCATTGAGCCGCGAAAAGAGTGGAGATTTAAAGCGTTGGTGACCGATCCAAAAGCGGTGCGCGCTGAAGTCAGCGGCATCAAAGAAAACTAGTTTCAACTGTGGACTATCGTTGATATTTATTTCGGCGAGAAGGAAGCAGTGTCCATTCAGAACGACAGCATTGTGGAAGTCTGCTGTTCTATTGCCCCGCTCCATCGGCTCCGCCGCCGTCCAGATCAATTTAAAATCTCCCGTGCCTCAGCCTTTACTCGCGCTCACAACGCCGCGATTCTCCAATTCAGTGCACGTATCCCGCCTTGCCGTGCCCGCTCCTGACGCTATTTTTACGCCATGAAAGTTGAAGACATCAAAGGCTTGGTGGAACGTCAACCGTTTCGCTCCTTTGGCATTCGCCTGAACAACGGCGCGCAATATACGTTCAAGGAACCCAGAGATGTCGGGGCAACCAGGGACTATCATCTCATCATTTATTTCGGCGAAAAAGAAGCAGTGCTCATTGAGACCGACAGCATCATCGAAGTCTTTAGGTGATAACTAAAATTCCTTACCGCAGACGGAGCAACTGATCGTAAGCCGAATGATGTCCAATCCAAAACCACTGAAGACCATCGGGACGTTCTCTCGCGAGGGCGCGATAGTGAAGTCCAACTCGCGCTGAATAAAGAACACCGATCTTTTTCAATTGAATGGACGGATGCCTCGGATTCGCTTTAAGCAGTTGGAAATTTTGTCCGCAAGAGCGCGAATGCCGTCTGGAAGTTGGCGGTAGTGAAACCAGAAATCTGGATCGGCGAGATGGTTCAAAGCGGTTTGCAATGGCCTGCTTCGTAATTTTCGTCGGCGCGTTTAATTGCGGCGTCGAGGCGGCCTGCGAGCATGTCCTGTTCGATTTGCCGATCCCATTGGTCAGCCATGAATTCCTCGAACCACTCGGAGAAACGAGCCAGTTCGTCAGCCGGGAGCTTGGTCACAATTGATTCAAGTTCTTGCACGCTCATGGTCAAAGAATATGTCCGACATCTCGGCTGGAAAAGAAAACATTTTTGGGTGGTTCACCTCGAATTGCATCTCTCGACGTTCGCCGAGAAGTTTGCGCAGGGTAACAACGTTTTTACTCCCCTTCAGAAACCCGAAAAAACCGAAGCTGATTTGTCGCGGGCACACTGAAATCGCTGGCGCCCATCACAGGCGGGTTCGTCAAAATTGCGTCCCCACGCCGCGAGCCGTCCATTCGATAAAAGAGCCAACCCGCTGTTCGCTTCGATAATGGCTGTTTTGACGTTGGGTAAATCGGCTGGCACCCACGCCTCGCCGTAACCATTATTTCCCGAAACCGCGATCCTCACCGTTTGCGCTGGAACAGCGAGGCCGCTGATGATGGACGCAACAAAAAAAAGTCTTCGGAACGTGGACGGCAGTGGAGTTTTTTTCACGCCTGAATCGTAGCACCAATTATTTGCTCTACAATTCTTGCCCTGCGCCGTCCGCATCTCAGTTTCTCGAAATGTTCGTTCCGAATCTCATTAGCACCCGGCTTGAGCCGGGTGTTGAAGTGATGGGGGGAGTTCAACCGCTTCAGCGGTTTTCCTCATGCGGGAAACCGCTAAAGCGGTTAAGGGTTGCAATCGGTTCCTGTTCACCCGGCTGAAGCCGGGTGCTAATGAGAGACCGACGACGCCGCGATTTTCCAACTCATCACGCAAATCCAGCCTTGCCGCGCCCGCTCCTGACGCTATTTTTACTTCATGAAAGTCAAAGACATCAAGGGCGTGGTGGAACGCCAACCGTTTCGCTCCTTTGGCGTTCGCCTCAACAACGGCGCGCAATATACGTTCAAGGAACCCAGAGATGTCGGGGCAACCAGGGACTATCATCTCATCATTTATTTCGGCGAGAAGGAAGCAGTGCTCATTGATACCGACAGCATCGTCGAAGTCTTTGGGCGATAGCCGCGTTGTGCCCGCTCTCCGGCAATTTCTTCGCCACTTTCTATTGCCCCGCCCCATCCGCCCCCCCGCCATCCAGATCAATTAAAATATCCCGCGGCTCCGCGCCTTTGCTGGGGCCGACGACGCCGCGATTTTCCAGTTCATCCATGATGCGGGCGGCGCGCGTGTAGCCCAGGCGCAGGCGGCGTTGCATGAGCGAGACGCTCGCTTTTTGTTCGCTGCGAATCACCTCGATGCATTGCTCGATGAGCGATTCGTCTTCGTCACAACCGCCTTCGTTATCGATCATCAATGGCTTCTGCAACTGCTTGTGAATTTCAATTTCGTAACTCGGCTTGCCCTGTTTCGCGATGAAATCGACGATGTCCTGAATTTCCTGATCGGTGATCAATGCGCCTTGCGCGCGAATCAATCTGGCGGAGCCGGGCGGCAAATAAAGCATGTCGCCTTTGCCCAACAATTTGTCCGCGCCCATCGCATCGAGAATCGTGCGCGAGTCCACCCGTGCCGCAACTTGAAACGCGATGCGCGCCGGGATGTTCGCCTTGATCACGCCGGTGATGACATCGACGCTCGGACGTTGCGTCGCGACGATGCAATGAATCCCCGCCGCGCGCGCCATTTGCGTGATGCGCGCAATCGCCATTTCGACATCGGCGGGAGCGACGAGCATCAAGTCCGCAAGCTCGTCGATGATGACGACGATGTAGGAAAGTTTTTCCGGAATGACAATATCGTCGTCGCGCGGCACGACGATTTCCTCGTCGAGTTCCACGGCGAAACCTTCCGAACCAGCTTCCACTTTTTCTTTTTTCGCCATCAGCGGAAGTTCCGGTTCTGCTTGCGGAATGGGTTTGTTCTTCGGTCGTTCGTTGAAAGATTTCACGTTGCGCACGCCGACTTTCGCGAAAATCTGGTAACGCTTTTCCATTTCGTTGACGACCCAGCGCAGAGCGAGAATGACTTTTTTCGGATCGTTGACAACGGGGACGACGAGATGCGGCAGCGCGTTGTATTGCTGCAACTCGACCACCTTCGGATCGATCATGACGAAGCGGAGTTGGTCTGGAGAAAATTTGTAAAGCAACGAGGCGATGATCGAATTGATGCAAACGGATTTTCCCGAACCGGTGCTGCCCGCGATGAGCAAGTGCGGCATCTCCGCGAGATCGGCGATAATCGGGTGGCCATAGACATCTTTGCCCAGCGCGAGCGGAATGCGCGCCTTCGTGTTTTGCCATTCTTCGGATTCGAGCAGATCGCGAATGATGACTTTCGTTTTGATCAGGTTCGGAACCTCCACTCCGACCGAACTTTTTCCGGGAACCGGCGCGAGAATATTGATCCGTTCCGCTTTCAACACCGCGGCAATGTTGTTGTTGAGCGCGGTAATTTTTTCCATGCGCACGCCGGGCGCGGGATGCAATTCGTAACGCGTGATGGTCGGGCCTTTGGTGATGTCGCCGAGAGAAACTTCGATGTCGAATTGCGCGAGGGTCTGCTGCATGAGCCGCGCGTTGGCCATCAATTCCTCCTTCGATTCGGTCGCCTTCACCGTCATATCGGGATGGCGCAATAAATCGAGCGGGGGCAGTTGATAATTTCCGATGATGGGCGTGGAGGCGACGGTGATCGGCTTCGGTTTGCGCGGGGCGGATTTAATTCTCAAGGCATTGCCCGAAGCTTCCGGCAAAGTGATGATTGGCTCCGGCAAACCATTTTCATTTCTGGCGGCGGATTCGGCGGAAGATATTTCCTCGCTCTCGGAATTTTTACCGGCGGATTTTCCGAGAATGTCAGCGGTGGTCGCTGCGATAATTTCCTTCGCGGAAATAACTTCTTCCAAAACGACTTCGGGTTTCTCATTCCGCTTTTCCGGCTCTGCTGTTTTGGATATTCCGCCACGCTCCGGTTTGGTTTGGGGAAAACTTAAATCGCGCACGGTCGGAGTGGGGACTGGTTTCAAGTCCGCGCCGAGGCCGGAAGATTTTTCCTTTTCAGAACTGGCCGCGACTTTCTCGAGTCTGGCCGTTTCTTGCTCCTGTAATTTGCGGGCTTGTTTTTCCAACTCGCGCGCGCGTTTTCCCAATTCTCTCTCGTCCGGCGTCGCGTTCGGATCGATCTTCAAAGCGGGCGACCACTTCGCGCGCAGCCATTCGCCCAGTTGAAAATTGGTCAGGTTCAACAGCGCGAGCAGATAAAACGTCAGAAAAATAATGGTCGCGCCAGTCAGTCCGAACAATTGGCGAATATATTTGTCCGCCATCAAACCAACGAGACCACCCGCGCCGGGCGCATTTAAATTTTGGGTCAAGACTGGAAACCACGACGAATAAAATCCGAGCAGACCGAGGCAGGTGAAAAATAAAATGGCCGCCCAAAACCAGCGCTGTCGGAGATAAGAAAGAAATTGAAAAATATGACCGACGCCAAACGCCAGCATGAGCAACGGCAAAATAAATGCACCCGCGCCAAACACGAAAAACATTTTGTTCGCAGCCCACGCGCCGATCGGGCCGCCGAGATTGTGGGTCGCTTCGTTGGGCGGAACGGAATTGACCGAGAGATCGCGCCGGTCGTGCGTGAGGAGCGCGACCATCAACAACAGCGCCGCGGCGATGAGCGCGATGCCAATGGTGTCGTTGAAACCATGCGGCGCGGGCGACGGAGGTGCTGCTTTTCGAGCCATGCGCGGGAGATTAGGGCAGTCGAGTTTGAGTTCAAAGTTCAAAGTGGATTTGCGCTGGTGCATTTCAATTTCTCCAAATTTACGGAACGCCGATCTCCTGATCGGCTCGCGGAAAATAGGGAGCGTTCCCGATGCCGATTGGGAGATCGGCGTTCCGTCGCCATCTCTTTCCGAAGATTGTGAGATGCAATCGGTCTCGCCCAGTCGCGGCAAAGACGTTTGTTTTCGGCAATCGGGTTATATAACATTCTCCACCATGAGCACCGTTCAAGAAATCGAAGCCGCGATAGTCGCGCTGCCTCCGCGAGAAAGAGAAAAATTTACGGAACGCCGATCTCCTGATCGGCTCGCGGAAAATAGGGAGCGTTCCCGATGCCGATCGGGAGATCGGCGTTCCGTCGCCATCTCTTTCCGAAGATTGTGAGAGGCAATCGGTTTCGCCCAGTCGCGGCCAAGACGTTTGTCTTCGGCAATCGGGTTATATAACATTCTCCACCATGAGCACCGTTCAAGAAATCGAAGCCGCGATAGTCGCGCTGCCTCCGCGAGAAAGAGAAAAGTTGGTGGAAGATTTGCCCGATATCCTGCCGGAGTTGAATGGCGACGCGGTGTGGGAACGCATCATCGCCAACCCGAACCCGCGTCCCGCGCTCACGGCGCCTGGCAACGAAATCGAAGCGCAACCGAAAGCGGGTCCAAACTGCTTTTCTAAAATCAAAGAAAGCGATTTTGCTCAACGCTCGTGAAATCGTTTGGAACTTCAGATTTCTGGAAAGCTTATTATGCAATTCCCGCAGCGATCAAGGATGCAGCCCGCGCTGCTTACAAAAAAGTTTCTGCAAAACGCCGTTCACTCATCGCTGTAATTATTGTCCTCGCGGAATAGTGGGGCAGGCTTCCAGCCTGTCACGGCGGGCATCTTGCCCGCGAAGCCTCCTTCACTTTTTAAAATTTCGCGGGCTGGAAGCCCGCTGACGCAGGCAAGATGCCTGCGCCACTACTTCGGGACCGATCACCCTTCCCAAAGATTGCGACCGCCGATTTCCTGCGTAAGTTAATGGCCAGCCGCATTCCGCATTGAACTTCTTTCCTGGAACATTAGATTTGTCTCGCGCGTATGGCAGAAGAATCCATTTCCAGACTCAGCAAAATCCAGGAGGGAGCACAAGCCATCCTGGGGGAAAAACGAATTGGAACGCATGGCGACGAGTCAATGTCGCGGTGGGAAAAATTCGCGCACTTCTGGGTCCTGGTCGGGAAAAGTTTCTGGCGCAATCGCTGCGCCGTGCGCGCCTCCGCGCTGGCCTACACCACGTTGCTCGCGCTCGTCCCGCTGCTGGCCGTCGCGATCAGCATTTCCACCGGCCTGCTCAAACGCCAGGGCGGCAAACAACAAATCGAAGATTTGATCAATACGTTTGTCGCAAAAATTGCTCCGCAATTGGACTTGGTTTCGAAAGCCGACTCCGGAGAAAGCGGCCGGCAAAAAGTGGTGGAGAGCATCAGCGCCTACGTCAACAATGTCAGCAGCGGCACACTCGGCGCGACGGCGATCATCGCGCTGGTCTTCGTGGGCATTTCACTTTTGAGCACCATCGAAGCGACGATCAACGACATCTGGGGAGTGACGCGAGGGCGAAGCTGGTTTACGCGCATCGTGCAATATTGGGCGGTGATTACGTTGGGGCCAATTCTTCTGCTCCTCATTATGGGGTTGAACGTCGGTCCCCAGCTTCAATGGAGTCAAGGGCTGGTAGCCCAATCGTCATTGATTGGAAAAGTGACTTACAAAATTTTGCCATTGCTCATGCTCGTGATGGCTTTCGCCGGTTTTTATCAATTGATGCCTAACACCAAAGTCAATTGGCGCGCGGCGTTGGTGGGCGGGATGGTTGGCGGAGGTCTTTGGCATTTGAATAATATTTTTAGCTTCGTTTATTTTGGGCAAGTCGTTCGCAACAGCCAGATTTACGGCAAGCTCGCCATCGTGCCGGTGTTTTTGGTGGGGATTTATTTTTCGTGGTTGATCGTGCTGTTCGGCGCGCAGGTCGCCTACGCCTATCAAAATCGCCGCGCCTATATTCAAGAGCGGCAGACGGAAAATATCAACGAGCGCGGACGGGAATTTGTCGCGCTGCGGCTGATGACTTTTATCGCGCAAAAATATCATCGGGGCGAGCAGCCGCCGACGAGTTGCGAAATCGCCGAGAGGTTATGTGTGCCCAGCCAACTCGTGAGCAAAGTCATGGCCCCGCTCCTGAAGATGCAGTTGATTCTGGAAGCCGCCTCCGCTGTGCCGAATGAAAAAGCCTACGCTCCCGCGCGGCCGCTCGACCAAATTTCCTACCAGGATATTTTGGATGCAGTGCGCGCCGGGCAAGGCCAGGAACTGGAGACACGGGATGAACCGTCTCGCGCACTGGTTCGAGGAAAGTTCGATCAAATTCTCGAAGCCGAAAAAAAAGTGGCCGACGAAATTACTTTGCAGACGCTGGTTGAAGAAAATGTCGGGTAACGCGCAGCTGTGATTTAAACTGGCGGTCAGAACAAGAGTGCCAGAGGACTGGCGCACTCCAAGACGCTTCGCGGCATTCATGCGCCATCGAAATTCGCGCGAGCGTCTTGGAGTGCGGCGGCCCTCCGCCGCTTTTAACGGCACTGGTAGTGACCACCACTTGGAATCACACCCGGATCGCGCGGCGCAAATGCAAACCTCCAAGTTGTTGTTTCTTGACTCTCCACCTTCGACTCTCAACCTTCGACGCGAAACATGATCATCGGAGTTCCCAAAGAAATAAAAGGACAGGAATACCGCGTGGCTCTGCTTCCCTCCGCTGCGTATCAACTCATCAAGCACGGACACCAAGTTGTGGTCGAACATAACGCTGGCGCGGGCATCGGCTACGCAGACGCGGATTACGAAAGCGCTGGTGCAACGATCGAGAAGGAGCACGCCGCCGTCTTTCAACAGGCGGAAATGATCGTCAAAGTCAAAGAGCCGCAGCCCTCGGAAATTTCTTTGCTGCGACCGGGGCAAATTCTTTTTACCTATCTGCATCTGGCGGCGGACAAAAGTTTGACCGATGGACTTTTGCGATCCGGCGTCACCGCCATCGCTTACGAAACCATTGAAGTGAATCGCCGTTTGCCTTTGCTGGAACCGATGAGCGAAATCGCCGGGCGCATGTCGATCCTGGTGGGTGGTTACTTTTTGGCGAAACACCACGGCGGCAGTGGCGTTTTGCTCGGCGGCGTTCCAGGAGTTTTGCCCGGAAAAGTGGTCGTGCTCGGCGGCGGCGCGTCGGGCATCAACGCAGCGCGCATGGCGCAAGGACTGGGCGCGGACGTCACGATTCTCGAAGTGGATTTGGAACGAATGCGTTTTCTCGACATTACGTTGCACACCGCACACACCCTTTTTTCCAGTGAAGCGCATTTGATGGAACTTTTGCCTACGGTGGATTTGCTCATCGGCGCGGTTCTCGTGCCGGGCGCGAAGGCTCCGAAATTAATTAACCGCGAGATGTTGGGGCAGATGAAACCCGGCAGCGTGCTCGTCGATATCGCGATTGATCAAGGCGGTTGCGCAGAAACTTCGCGACCGACCACGCACGACGATCCCGTTTTTGTCGAAGAAGGCGTGACCCATTATTGCGTCGCGAACATGCCCGGCGCTTACGCCCGCACTGCGACCCAGGCATTGACCAACGTGACGTATCGCTACATCGAAATGCTCGCTGATTTAGGATTGAAAGAAGCCTGCCAGCGTCAACCCGCGCTCATCGGCGGCATCAACGTGATGGAGGGAAAAGTGACACATAAAGCGGTGGCGGAAGCGCATGGAATGAAGTTTGAGAATGCGTTGTGAACGAAACCTCGGAATACGGCAAATACACGGAAGTTTTTTTTCTCAATATTTTGTTTCGTCTATTTCGCTTGGCTCGCCGCTAAAAATCCCGCTACCGCGGAAATTCTCAACCGCGAAAAACACGAAATAAACGAACGAGGAATAAAACTGAAAAGTTTTTCCCCCTTTTCCCTTTTCGCATATTTCGTGTGATTCGCGGTGGGTTCTTCAACTGACGGGTTCAATGCACCGCCATGGTACGAATGTTTTTGAAAATGGTGGGCGATGAGGGATTCGAACCCCCGACCCACTCCGTGTAAAGGAGTTGCGCTACCACTGCGCCAATCGCCCGACCGAGGAAGTTAAGCGGTGAAACGTAATTCGTTCAATCGTTAAATCAGATGCACCGCGAGCATAACGAGTTAATGAATCTCATCCGTGAAACCCTGTTGGCGGAGAGCTTCGTAGAGAACGAGCGCGACACAGTTCGATAAATTGAGCGAGCGCGATTTGGCGTTGAACATCGGGATGCGCAACCAACTCTCAGGAAACTGTTGCAACAAACTCTTTGGCAAGCCGGCGGTTTCTCGGCCAAAGACCAAATAATCTTCGGTCAAATATTTTACATCAGCGTAATTTTTTGTTCCGACAGATTCGACGAACCAAAGTCGCGCGCCGAGGGGAATCTGCCTTTGGAAATCATTCCAGCTCGCCCAGCGGTGCCACTCGACTTGTTCCCAATAATCCATACCGGCGCGTTTGAGTTGTTTGTCATCGAGCGTGAAACCGAGCGGTTCGATGAGGTGCAGGCAGGAATTGGTCGCCGCGCAAAGTCGCGCGATGTTTCCCGTGTTCGGCGGAATTTCTGGTTCAACTAAAACGATGTTCACAATTTATTTGTAGCGGCGCGTCTGTGACCGCCGCAAATTTCCGTGGCATTTCACCGGCGGTCGCAGACACGCCGCTACAATTTAATAAAAAACTTTCCACAAAACCAAACCGTGCGCCGGCGCGGTCATTCCCGCGACGCGCCGATCTTTAGTCGCCAGAATTTTTTCCATCTCGCTCGCTGCAATTTTACCCTGCCCGACTTGCACGAGCGTTCCCACAATCCCGCGGCACATTTTGTAGAGGAAGCCGTCGCCTTGGATGATGAAGGAGAGTTGCGGGCCGCTCCGTTTTATTTCGCAACGCGTCAACGTGCGGACGGTCGATTCCATTTCGTAACTTCGCGTTGCAGCCAGCGATTTGAAATCGTGTTTGCCGAGGAAATAGTTTGCGGCGGAACGCATGGCGGCCAAATTCAATTTTTGTCTCACATGCCAGGCGCGGTGACACAAAAGCGGGTTCATTACGGGATAGTTCCAGACAAAATAGCGGTACTGTTTTCCTCGCGCATCAAAGCGGGCGTGGAAGTTTTTCGCGCAACGTTTTGCCATCATCACGCGAATGTCCGGCGGCAAATGCGCGTTGATGGCGAGAGCGAGTTTGTTCACAGGCATTTTAAATTCGGCTTTTGAAATTTCGACGTGAGCGACCAGTCCGAGAGCGTGAACGCCGGTATCGGTGCGGCTGGAACTGTGAATTCTTTTTACGCTGGGGAAAATTTTCGCGAGCGATTCCTCCACAAGTTGTTGAACGCCCAGACCCGTTTTCTGCACCTGCCAGCCGGAGTAGTTCGTGCCGTCATAAGCGATGGTGAGTTTAAATTTCACAGGGACTTTAACCAGGAATGCGAAAGGTTGTAGCCGACGACGTGAGGAGGCGGATCCTCTTTTCAGCGGAAATCCGCCTCCTCACGTCGGCGGCTACGGTCCCGTTTTAATTGGTGTTTATCCGGGTCCACTTGTGGTTGAAAAACTATCGAGATAACTTTGCAACAAAATCGCCGCTGCGGTCTTGTCCACTTTTTCCTTTCGCTTGTCGCGACGAACCTCGGCTTGAATCAAAAACCGATTCGCCTGTGCCGAGGTCAATCGCTCGTCCCACAACTTGATTGGAATTGCAGTCGTCTCTTTCAGCACGGCGACAAACTCCTGAACTCTAGCTGCCGCCGGGCCGTAGCTGCCGTCCATATTGCGCGGCAGGCCGATCAGAATCTGTTCCACCTCTTTTTCGCGAATGATGTCTTTCAGCCGCGTTAAAAAATTTGCGAATGGTTCGGCCAAAATAAATTCCAAGGGTTGGGCAATCATTTGCAACTCATCGCTGATCGCGACGCCGATGCGTTTGGTGCCGTGGTCAAGAGCGAGAATGCGCACGAATGGGAAACTTCACGTCGTCTGCAATACGACATGGTCGGTTTGATGGGCCGCGTATTCAATTGCGGCCAGAATATCCTCGCGTTCGAGATCGGGATAATCTTCCAAAATTTCTTCGTAAAGTGCGCCTGCGCTCAAAAGCTGCAAAATATCCGTCACCCGCATCCGCATTCCACGGAGACACGGGCGACCGCCACATTTGCCGGGTTCAATCGTGATGCGTTTGAGAAGTTCGGCGTTCATTTGCGTTTCACCTTGCCATTACGATTTGCTTGGAACAAGTGGGCATTTGCCAAAGTAATTTTAAAACTCTCGATGCAGCATTCACAGTTTTCTCAATATCCGCTTCGCGGTGAGCCGCAGAAATAAATCCCGCTTCAAATTGCGACGGCGCAAAATAAATTCCTTCATTCAACATGCCGTGGAAATATTTTTTGAAACGGTCGCGGTCGCTGTGCCTGGCGTCGGCAAGATTGTGAACGGGTTTGTCGGTGAAATAGCCGCAAAACATCGAGCCGATGTGGTTGAATTGAACCGGAATGTTCGCGGACTTTGCAGCGTCGCGCATTCCGGCGGCGAGTTGTTCGGCGAGTTCTTCAAGATGCGCGTAGGTATCTCCATCTTTTGTAGGAGACGACGTGAGGAGACTTTGATCAAGTTCGGATGGTTTGTAATGAGTCTCCTCACGTCGTCTCCTACGTAGTTCTTCGAGGTTGGCGATGCCCGCTGCCATCGCGAGTGGATTTCCGCTGAGTGTGCCAGCTTGATAAACGGGACCGAGCGGCGCGAGCAAATCCATGATTTCCGCGCGACCGCCAAATGCGCCCACCGGCAAACCGCCGCCGATGATTTTTCCGAAGCAAGTTAAGTCCGGCGTGATGCCGAAAAGTTTTTGCGCGCCGCCAAAGGACAAACGAAAGCCAGTCATCACTTCGTCGAAGATCAAAAGTGATTCGTGCGCGGAAGTGATTTCGCGGAGAAATTCGAGATAGCCCGGTTTCGGCAAATACAAACCGGCGTTGCCGGGAACAGGCTCGAGAATAATTCCGGCGATTTGATTTTTGTTCGCGGCGAAAGCGGCTTTCACCGCTTCGACATCGTTGAATGGGAGAACAATCGTGTGTTGCGTGAAGGCGGCGGGAACTCCAGCGCTGTCAGGATTCCCAAACGTCAGCGCACCGGAACCGGCTTTGACTAGAAGCGAATCGGCGTGGCCGTGATAGCAGCCGTCGAATTTAATAATTTTGTCGCGCTTCGTGAATCCGCGCGCGAGACGAATGGCCGACATGCAGGCTTCGGTGCCGGAATTGCACATGCGAACTTTTTGAACGCTGGGAACGGCTTCGCAAATGAGCTTCGCCATTTTGACTTCGAGCGGATTGGGAATTCCGAAACTCGTCCCCTGCTCTGCTGCTTGCCGAATGGCAGAAATAATTTTCGGATGCGCATGGCCAAGAATCGCGGGTCCCCACGTGCCGACGTAATCAAGGTATTCGTTCCCATCGACATCAAAAACTTTTGCGCCTTTCGCTTTGTTGACGAAGAAAGGCTGTCCGCCCACGGCGCGAAAAGCGCGCACCGGCGAGTTGACTCCGCCGGGAATATATTTCAGCGCTTCGGCAAAAAGCTGCTCGGATTTGGCGTGCGAAATCATCGCGGGAGATTAACCATCCTGAAGAATGAAATGCAAAGTTCGTCTGTGAAGTTTGACTGTGTTTTCTCAACGGTTTAGCGTCAGTGCATGTCGCGAGCCACATCAACCACCGTTCTGCCGCTCATCACCGTTCACGATTATCGCGAATTGCCGGAAGGCCCGCCGCACTATCAACTTATTGAAGGAGACCTCGTCATGTCACCATCGCCATTGCGGTATCACCAGGTTATCTCGCGGAACATCGTTCTGCTGGTCGGAAGTTATTTGGAAAAACATCCGATTGGAGAAATCTATTATTCTCCGCTCGATGTTTATTTAAGCGAAGTGAACGTTTACCAACCGGATGTGGTTTTCGTCTCAAACGAGAACAAATCAATTCTAACTGATCAAGGCACGGAAGGCCCGCCCGATCTCGTGGTGGAAATTCTTTCACCGAGCACAGCGCGATATGACAAAGGTTCCAAGCGAAAAATTTATGCGCGCACCGGCGTGAAGGAGTTATGGGTGGTGGATCCTGACGCGAAAAATATTCAGGTCTATGATTTAGCTCGCGATGGCGAAACACCTGCGGCGACTCACGACTCGAAATCGGTTTTTAAATCGCCACTGCTTCCCGGCCTGCGCCTGCGCGCCGCGCAAATTTTCCAAAAATAAATTCCGCGTCCTTTCTTAAACTTCGAGCTGGCTGAATGCGACGGAAAATCCCTCAAGAAGTTTTGATTGCGCAAGCTCGGCTCCTTCTGCGCGAGAGTGAAGCTGATAGCTCCCTTTCGTCAGTGCGAACACTTCAATCGTGCGCGCCTCTGAATCGATAATCCAATATTCGGCTACGCCAACTTGTTCGTAGAGCGCCTTTTTTTCAACCCGATCGCGCCTCCACGTCCCCGGCGAGATGACTTCGACCGCAAGATCGGGCACACCGCGCACTCTATCTCGCACGATAGTCTTGTTAGCGTTCGAAATGAAAAAAACATCAGGTTGGATGACGCGATGTGGCGATAAAATCACGTCCAGCGGACTAATAAAAACTTCGCCCAAACGGTCGCGGCGGACAAAGGCGTTTAACTCTTCGGTGAGACGCAAAACAATTCTTTGATGATTGGGTGTGGGTGTTGGCGACATAACAAGTTCTCCGTCCCACAGTTCAATGGGTTGGTTGGTCTCCGGCAACTCGGCGACCATTTCATCGTAAGTCCAAAGACGTTTCGCAGGTGTTTCAGGCAAAGCCTCGACAATCATAGATGCCATTAAACAGCCTTTTCAAAAAAATTAAAGTCCGTTTACGCGTCGCGATATTTTTGCGCCACCGGAAATCTCCTTCCCACCCCAAAAGCTTTGCTCGTGACCTTCAAACCGGGGGCGGCCTGACGACGTTTGTATTCGCTCAAATCGATCAAGCGAATAATTTTTTTCACGACAGTTTCCTCAAAACCCCTTTCAATTATTTCGCCGGCGGAACGACCGTGGACGACATATTGATCCAAAATCGCATCGAGAATTTCATACGGCGGCAACAAATCCTGATCGCGCTGGTCCCGTCGCAATTCAGCCGACGGCGCCTTGGTGATGGATGAAACGGGAATAATTTCCTGCTCGCGATTGATCCATTTTGCCAGTTGATAAACCATCGTTTTTGGAACGTCGCTGATGACGGCCAGCCCGCCGCACATGTCGCCGTAAAGTGTGCAATAGCCGACGCCCAGTTCGCTTTTGTTTCCCGTGGTGAGGAGCAGCGAACCGAATTTATTCGAAAGCGCCATGAGCAAAACGCCGCGCAGTCGCGCTTGAATATTTTCCTCAGTCGTATCATCGGCGCGCCCCGCAAAGATCGGTTTCAGTGCCTGTTTGGTCGCGGCGAAAACGGATTGAATGGGGATGACGTTGTACTCAATCCCAAGCCGCTCCGCTAAAATTCGTGCGTCATCCAAACTGTGTTGCGAAGAAAATTCCGACGGCAGCGAGACGCCGCGCACATTTTGTTTTCCCAATGCGTCAGCCGCCAGGCAAGCGACCACGGCAGAATCAATTCCGCCGCTCACGCCGAGCACCGCCGATTTGAATCCGCATTTTTGCAAGTAGTCGCGCAAGCCCAGCACGAGCGCGCGGTAAACTTTCTCCACGTCGGAAGTCGTGTCCGGCGACACGGCTGTGGACGACTCGGTATCGACCACTAAAAAATCTTCGGCAAACAATTCTGCCTGCGCGATGAGTTGGCCGGTGGAATTAAAAACCAAGCTGTTGCCGTCGAAAATCAATTCGTCATTTCCTCCGATCAAATTGCAAAAGACGATCGGTGTTCCGGCTTTTCGCGCGAGGCTCGACAACATCTCGTGTCGAACTTTTTCTTTGCCGGCTGCCCACGGGGACGCCGAAATGTTGAAAAGTATTTTGGCTCCCTCGTTGCTCAATTCCATCGGCGGATTACTGCGATAACGGCGTTCCGGCCAGAAATCTTCGTCATTCCAAATGTCTTCGCAAACGGTCAGGCCGAGTTTTTTTCCGTCAAAATCGACGGGCGAATTTTTCTCCGCCGGTTGGAAATAACGGTCTTCATCAAACACATCGTAAGTGGGCAAAAGAGTTTTGGTGCGAGTCGCGATAATTTTTCCATGGCGCAGAAGCGCGGCGTTGTTGGTGAGGCTGCGGCCAGGGCGAGAATTATTTTCTCCAACGTGCCCGACGAGCAACGCAGTTTTTCCAGTGGCCGCGGCAAGTCGATTTAGCGCCGCGAGATTTTGCGCAACGAATTCTTTTTTCAGGAGCAGATCGCGCGGTGGGTAACCCGTGGTGGTGAGTTCGGGCATGACCACTATTTCTGCGCCGGCATCGACCCCACGTTGATAGGACGCCAAAATTTTCGATTCGTTCCCGCCGAGGTCACCCACCGTCGTGTTGATTTGCGCGAGAGCAATTTTCATCGGGCCATTGGGTTCCATCGGTTGCCCAAATAAATTTCCCGGTGGGAACGCCGATTTCCGAATCGGCAGCCGGCCGAACGCTGGGCGGCCGCGAGCCGAGCCGGAGTTCGGCGTCCCGTGGGCGAGCCGCCTTTTCGGAAATTTATTTTGGCCGTCATTCTATCTTCTTTGCAAAAATGTTTTTTCCAACGAGCCAAACTCCGTGCGCACGACGACGCCGGTGCTGATGTTGTGCCGCTGGAACCAGCCCTCTTTTGTTTCCAAAACGAATTGAATGTTGTCACTGGCGGCGACGACGGAATTGGTGTCGTGCTTTTCCAAATGGTGGATTTCCTGGATCACTCCATCCGGGCTGATGTAGGCGGCGGAAAGCGATTCGGGACAATTCTTCATCCAGAACGCGGCGCGTTGCGGAGACGGCAGAATGAAAATCATTCCCACGTCTTCCGGGATGTTGGTGCGGAACATCATGCCGGTTTGTTGTTGAATTGCGGTTTCCGCGACCTCGACGACCAGTTCCTCCGGGCCAATCCAAAGTTTTGTCGTGCGCAATTTCGGTTGGGCTTGCGTCGGCAATGGCGGAGCGGAAGCGGTTAAAGGGGCCGAAGCCGCGTCGGGCTTCCCACATCCAGCAAGGAAGAATCCAGCGAAGATCGCGGCGCAAACTGCGCGAAATTTCATGAAGAAAGAGTGCGTGGTGAGAAAATCAATTTCAATATCTAGTTGACCCGAAATCCGAAAGGAATCTGAACCGAACCAGGAACGTTCGAAAATCCAGAAATACATTTCAGGTCTTGCCTTTCCTAAAACACCCGTGCTTGCAAAGCTTTCCTCTCGGCGCTGCTTTTCTCCCCAGACTAAAACTTCGACGGTGAAAGTCGTTGCCGCACAAAGTCGCATTCCTATAATCCGTCGATGCTCGACATGAAGTTGATTCGCGAACAAACCGATCTGGTGCGCCAGCGCCTCGCCTCGCGTCACGGCGGTGATGAGAAATTCGTGGACGAAATTCTTTCGCTCGATGAACAGCGACGCAAATGGTAAAGAAACTGGAAAAAGAATGCGGAGAAGCTTTCGACGTCTTTGCGGTAAAGGACCGTGAAGCAATCACGGCTTGGTTGAAAGTCGCAATGACAGATTGAAAGTCGCTCGAAATTTCAGCCCGCTTCAGCCCTGCGTTGCCAGATTACGTGCGCGGCTCGTGTCGGAACAAACGGAGCAGATGCCTGGCGCCATGAACAACATAAAGAACGCGGATACTTTCTTCGTCATCGCGCTAAAATACGAGGTAGTTGCGAAACCCACTCACGGGCAACATTTTCAACCTTTGCCGCATCGAGTTGCGTGTGCAATAAATCATTCCGCACTCGGGATGCCGGGGAATCTGTTCGTTTCTTCAGTTGCGCCAAGAACGTGTTCGGCCCCAGAAAGTCAACCCTTGTAAATATCATGCGTGCCGATAATCAACGAAACCACGGTGTCGCCGTCCAAACAAAACGTCGAACGCAAATCGCCTTCAATTTCGACGGCGTAAATCGTGCGCCCATAGCTGGCGGAAAGACGTTCGATTTTATGCGACCGCAAACGAGGATCAAAAGGGTTTTCCTTGAAAATTTTCCAGGCTTTGCGCGCGGATTCTTTTTGAGCGGAAGAAAGACGATAGAAGCTGGTCCAGAATCGTTCAACGGCGCGGTAGCGATATTTCATCGCAGACGTGGCGGCGGCGTTTCAAATAAAGCGGTTTCCATATCGACCAACCGCCCGGCGTCCAAATCTTTCATGGCGTCCTTAAATTCATCAGGAATCCAGGAGTCATCGTTTTCCACAATGAACTTGGCGACTTGTGCGCGTTGGGTTGGCGATAGTTCTTTGAACCCTGCAATGAATTGCTGTGCGCTCACGGGACTAATTATGCATTGAGAACTGTTTCAGGCAAGCAACCGCTTTTCAGCGCGAAGTTCAATACTCATTCGCAGCGAATTTCCAGCGGGAGTAGTTGGAAACTCTATCCTTAAATTCGTTGCCCCGCCAAAGCTCATTCCTATACTGCGCCGATGCTCGACATAAAGTTGATCCGCGAACAAACCGCAGATAACAAAATCGACGTGCTTTTGCTTTAAAATTTTTTCTATTTCTTATGTGCGCGGCTCGTGTTGAAATAAACGGAGCAAATGCCTCGCGCCGTGGACCACATAGAGAACGCGCACACTTTCTTTTTCATCGCGGTAAAACACGAGATAGTTTTGAAACCGGCTCACGGGAAACATTCTCAGTCCTTGCTGCTTTGCCTTGCGCGTTCGGAAAAACATTCCGCACTCGGGATGCCGCGCAATTTGCAGAAATGTTTCTTCCACTGCGTCGAGGACTCGTTCGGCCGCGGCGGGATTGTCTTTTGCGATGAATGCATAGATTCCCGGAAGATCATCCTCCATGACGGACAAATGACGTTCGATTCGTTTTTCAGTCACGATCTTTGGCTGCTTTACGGACGCGTTCTTTCCAATCAGGCTCAAGCGGCGAGAACGGGCCTTGGAGTCGTTCTTCCAAGACCATTTCGAGTTCGGACTGTTCGCAATCCGCGCGCGCCAACGCCAGCAAATATTCTTCCTTCGAGCGAAAGCCGCCCACTTTGAATCGGTTTTCAATCTGCGCATCCAAAGCGTCAGGGAGGGAAACTGTAACATTACTCATATTGAAAAAGTAGGAATGCAAAGGGCGTCGCGCAACGATAAAGCTTCGGCAAAACCTTCTTAAAATTCCAGCCAACTATTGGGCAATTCGCGGGGATAATGCTCGTGCAGCCAAACGATTTGCTGATTTCCCACGCGTGCCGTATTTGGAAACTCTTTTCTTAAAGTCGTTGCCGCGCAAAGTCGCATTCCTATAATCCGTCGATGCTCGACATGAAGTTGATTCGCGAACAAACCGATCTGGTGCGCCAACGCCTCGCCTCGCGTCACGGCGGTGATGAGAAATTCGTGGACGAAATTCTTTCGCTCGATGAACAGCGACGCAAATGGCTGACCGCAGTGGAGCAGTTGAAGGCGTTGCGCAATAAAGTTTCCAAAGAAATCGGCGCATTGATGGGGCAGAAAAAAATCGACGAAGCCGAGGCGAAAAAAAAGGAGACGCACGAAATCGGAGATCGCATTGTGGAACTCGATCAGCAAGTTGCGGAGGTTGAATCGGTTCTAAAGTCCTACATGCTGAAGTTGCCGAACCTGCCGCATGAAAGTGTTCCGGTTGGCAAATCGGCGGAGGAAAATCCGTTCGTTCGCAGTCATGGAGAGAAACCCAATTTCGCGTTCCAGCCGAAGTCGCATGTCGAAATTAGCGAGCAGTTGAAGCTGATTGATTTCTCGCGCGCGGTGAAACTTTCCGGCAGCGGTTTTCTGCTCTACACCAATTGGGGCGCGCGATTGGAACGGGCTTTGATTCAATTTCTCCTCGATCTTCACACGACCGAGCATGGCTACACCGAAGTTTCACCACCATTCGTCGTCGGGCCGCAGTGCCTGGAAGGCGTCGGGCAATTTCCGAAATTCAAAGACCAATATTACGGCGTGGCGGTCGGCGATGATCGAAACGAACTCGGAAAACTTTATTTGATTCCTACCGCGGAAACGCCGGTCGCCAACATTCACCGCGAAGAAATTTTATCCGAGAAAGAGTTGCCGATAAAATATTGCGCTTACAGCCCGTGCTTTCGCGGCGAGGCGGGCGCGGCGGGTCTCGGCACGCGCGGGATGATTCGTGTCCATCAATTCGACAAAGTGGAGTTGATTAAAATCGTGAAGCCGGAAAACAGCTACGATGAATTGGAGAAAATGGTCGCGCACGCGGAGAAGGTTTTGCAACTGCTCAACCTTCATTACCAAGTGATTTTGCTTTGCACCAGCGACATGGGTTTTGCCAGCGCGAAAACGTATGACATCGAAGTTTGGGCGCCGGGACAGGGAAGTTATCTCGAAGTTTCGAGTTGCTCGAACTGCGAAGATTTTCAATCGCGACGAATGGGGACGCGTTTCAAAACTGATTCCGGCGAAAATAAATTTCCGCACATCTTAAACGGCAGCGGGACGGCGCTGGCGCGATTATTTGTGGCGTTAATTGAGACGCATCAGCAGGCGGATGGTAGCGTGAAAATTCCCGTGCCGCTCCAGCCGTATTTGAAAACAGACACGATTCACGCCTAACTTTGCTCCTCGTTCGGGTGGCGTAACAGACGGCGCGGCAGGTCGCGAGCGCCATGCAGCAGGAGAGGAGCGCGGCGGGAAAGAGCCGGTGCGAAAAATTGGGTGGAACGGGCGACTCGCCCGTTCCGGTCGGCGACCCCCGCCGACCGGAAGAGAGGCGACGCGAAATGTATCACCGGAGGGAATTAACACATTGCGCTTCACTCATTCCGTCCGGCGGGTCGCCGAACGGCACAGGTTAGTGGCCTGTGCTACCGATTTATTTTTTTACACACGCTCTTAAACGCCGCGCTCTTCGCAGGAACCATCAAGCCACTTTCACTTTCAATTTTTGCCCTTTGAAACGAGCACGATTGAGCTTCGCGATAATCGCATTAGCGTGTTCAGCGGAAACATCCACGAATAGATGACGCTCGCGAATATCGACGGAACCGACGACGTGATTGGGCAATCCCGTTTCCCCTAAAATCGCTCCAACCACATCGCCGGGTTTCACTCCCATTTCGTCACCGACGTTGATGTAAAGACGGGTTTGATCGTCCGGCGTGCGGCGACTGATTTTGGGCGCAGTCACTGGAACAGGCTGGGAAATCACACGACGCGGCGGCGCAGAAGCAGGTCGCGCAAAGGGGCCGCGCCGAGAGGCAGCAGCCATTGGAGCAGGTGAAAATTTTTCGACGTTAACGGACAGCTTTGGAGTCGGTGGCGCGGAAGATTTCAACGGCGTTTCGACCGGCGCGTCGGCGGTGACCCACGGCTTGCGCGAAACTTCGGACAAATGTTTCGGGCCAATCTTCTCGCGAAGAGAAGTGTCGCGTTGTTGAAAACGCGTTTCATTTCCAGAGCGTCGCTCACCGCTTCGTTCATCGCGGGAGGAGCGCTCATTACGGAAAGGCGGGCGGTCAGCAGGGCGGCGTTCTTCCTCGTAAGTTGCCTTGGCGGGCGCATTCGCTTCTCCACTTTGCAAATGATGAATCAACGCCGAGGCAATATCTGTCGAGGCGAAACCTTCTTCGAGCAAACGCTCGATCACATGGTCCTGCCGTTTGAACTCTCCGCTTTGCAATGTCGCCCGAAGTTTCTCCATAAAAACATTCGCACGCGCTTCCACCACTTCACCGGCCGTCGGCGCTTTGCCGCGTTGAATTTTGGTCTTCGTGAAGCGCTCGATAGTTTGGATTTGAAAAAGTTCGCGACCCGCGACGAAAGAAATAGCGCGCCCACTGCGACCCGCGCGTCCGGTGCGGCCGATGCGATGCACATAATCTTCCGGGTCATACGGCAAGTCGTAATTGAAAACCACCTGCACATCATCGACGTCGATCCCGCGCGCCGCCACGTCGGTCGCGACCAGAAATTCCAAACCGGATTTGCGAAATTTTCCCATGACGCGATCGCGCATTCCCTGGCTCATGTCGCCATGCAAACGGTCGGCGGAATAACCCTGTGCATTCAAGTGATCGACCAGATCGTCCACCATCCGTTTGGTGTTGCAGAAAATAATTCCAAGTTTGTAGTCGTGTATATCAATCAGCCGCGTAAGCAATTCGATTTTGAAACGGCGATCCACCTCGTAATAAACCTGCTCCACGGTCGGAACCGTCATCGCCTTTTGCTCCATGCGAATCTGTTGCGGATCGCGCGCGTATTTTGAAATCAAATCCTGAATCGGCCGGGGAATGGTCGCAGAAAAGAAAACCGTTTGCCGCTCCTTGGGAACCGCTTGAAGAATCACTTCGATGTCATCGCGAAAACCCATGTTCAACATCACATCGACCTCATCGAGAATCACCATCTTCACCGTTTCGAGTCGCAACGTGCCGCGGCGCATGTGGTCCATCACGCGCCCCGGCGTGCCGATGACGATTTGCGCGCCTTGCCTCAACCCAAAAAATTGCCGCTCGTAGGATTGCCCGCCGTAAATCGGCAACGCATTGATGCCGCGTTTGAAAAGGGCGAGCTTGTGAACTTCTTCGGAAACCTGGACGGCGAGTTCGCGCGTCGGACAAAGAATCAAGATTTGCACGACCCGTTTTTGCGGATCGACTTTTTCGATGGCGGGGATGGCGAAGGCGGCGGTCTTGCCGGAACCGGTCTGCGACTGACCAACGACATCGCGTCCGGCCATCAAGACTGGGATCGCTTCCGCTTGAATAGGCGCGGCTTGCTCGAAGCCTAATTTGTCGATGGCTTTAAGGATTTCCGGAGAGAGGCCGAGTTCAGAAAAAAGTTTGGTCGTCATTTAATTTTGTCTCGCGACGAGTTGAACGTAGCGGGGAAAAAATGGTTTGCGAAAATAAATTTCGGAATCGAACGGAGCGCGGAGCATTGCTCCGTTCGGAATGGATAGCTCGACGCGCAGAGCAATGCTCTGCGCTCCGACGGGATGCGTGCGCCCTTCAGAAATTATTTTGGCAATCGCTTGAGCGATTTCCGATTACTTCCGATCGAGTTCTTCAACTCACTTAAAAAAGATTTTCCCTTCTCTTGGAGTTTTTCTTCAAGCCGTTTCGTGCAATCGCAATCGCAACAAGCCCACGGCTCCGCGCCGTTTTCGTCCCGACAATTTTTCCGCGAATGCGCGTCCTGAATGCGGATCAGTTCAAAATATTTTTCCCAGTAAGGACGCTCTTCCTCCAGCGGTTTGGCGCAAAAGCAAACTTCAACCCAATGGGCGGTTCCGTCGTCGTTGAGGTGTGCGTGCTCCATGTTGCGCAAATATTCGTCGCCCGCCACGGAGCTTCGACCAAGAGTTTTTTCAGCAATCGCGCGCCGCAGCGCTTCCTCCTGACCCCACTTCACTCGCGCTTTTATCAGATAACGCACGGGGAAAATATACCTGCAAACTCGCCGCCTCCAACTGAGCGCAAAGTAGGTCTCGTCGGCGCGGGAACGCCGATCTCCTGATCGGCCTTGGAGCTCTCCATGTTTTCCGCGAGCCGATCAGGAGATCGGCGTTCCGTTATTTTGCGGGAAGTTGAGATGCGCTCCTCTTGGAAAATTCTCGGAATTTTCTATTGCGTTAAAAATTTCAGCCGATAACTTTACCGGCTCTGAAAAATTAACCCGAGGGAACTTTGAATAGTGAATTTGTAAAACAAGCATTGGCGAAAGTTGGCAACCCCAATGTTCTGGTGAATTTGGTTTCGCGACGCGTCAGGCAATTGACCACCGGCGGTCAGCAGGGCCGCCCCTTGCTCGCCGACACGGCCGGCCTGGGCGCCGGCGATATTGCTCTGCTGGAGATCATCGAGGACAAAATGGATTTTCAGCTTTTGGAAAATCCGGAGGAATCTCCCGCCGCTCCGAAGAAGCGCAAGCGCGGTTGACTCTTTTCACCTCCGAGCGCGGGCCAGAAGTTTTCCCTTCTGGCTTTTTCTTTATGGCCGACATTTTGCACAACCCAAAAGCGCGGCGCGATTATCACATCATCGAAACCTTCGAGGCCGGAATCGTTTTGCACGGCACAGAGGTCAAAGCGTTGCGCGCCGGCAAAGGACAGATCAGCGATGCTTTTGCCCGCGTGGAAAAAGATGAAGTCTGGCTCTACAACGCGCACATCGATGAATACTCCTTTGGCAACCGCGAAAATCACCAGCCCAAAGCGCCCCGAAAACTTCTCCTGCACAAAAGCGAAATTCGCAAACTCTTCGGATTAGCCTCGGTCAAAGGCAACGCCATTTTCCCGCTCTCGTTCTACTGGAAAAATGGCAAGGTCAAAATCGCGCTCGGCGTTGGAAAAGGAAAATTGCAATTCGATAAACGCGAAGACATCAAGAAACGGGATTCGGATCGGGAAATGAAACGCGCCACCATGCAGCGGTTTAAAGGAAAATGATTTTGAAAAATGGCGTCCGGGTCGAACGCCGACCGTTCCATTGAATTAGGCGGACTTAGTTTTCCTGGCGCGGACTTTTTTCTCGTCGCCTTTTTTCCAGGTGCGCTTCGGCGCTTTGATGACCAGACCTTTTTTGATCGCGCTGGCCGTGACGCGAATGTAGCGCACTTCGCCATTCACCACCGCTTTGACGCGCTGCAAGTTCGGCAGAAAACGGCGCTTGGTAATGGCGGTGACGTGGGTGCCTATGCCGCCTTTTTTCTTCGCTTTGCCACTGCGCCAAATGTGGCTGCCTTTGATAGGGCCGGTGCCGGTTAATTCACAAATTCTTGCCATAAAAATTTTTCGATTTAAGGAGCGGTGACGCTAGCAATCTTCGTGGGGAGCGCAAGTTTTATTTCGATTTTTTGAGGCGACTTAACTGGAACCATTCAGTAGAGAGAGAAATGTTCGACCTCACCCCGGCCCTTTCCTCCGAGGAGAGGGAGAATATTATGCAGCGCTGGAAAAGGTTCACCGTTGAGTGCCTGATGGCAGGTTCCCTCTCCTCGGGGGAGAGGGTTAGGGTGAGGGCGAGCAATCTGTCCAACTGAATCGTTCCGGCTTAGGTGGACGAAGTTTCATTGGGACAGAAGAAATTCTTCATTGAGATTCCTTCAACAAACGCTGTAGCTCAATTTTCATTTTGCTCAATGCTTTTTGCGTGGAGGATTTTTCCGGCGCGACCGCGAGGAGATTTCTCATTTCGTATGGGTCCGTTTTCAAATCGTAAAGTTCTTCCATGCCGTCGAGGTCAACGTAATGAATATATTTCCACCGTTCGTTACGCACAGCTTGATAACCCATTTTCGACATGCGCGGAAAAACTTTGTCGGAAAAATATTCGACGAGAATCGATTTGCGCCATGAAACTTTTTCTCCGCGCAGCAGCGGCAGCAATGAATGGCCGTGAATGCTTTTCGGAATTTCCGCGCCGCCGATTTCCAGCAGCGTCGGAGCGAGGTCGATGCTCAAAGCCAATTGTTCAACAGAACTTCCTGCCTTGATTAATTTTGGATAACGCATGATCAACGGGATTCGCGCGGATTCTTCGTAGGCCAAACGGCGTTCCACACTCAAGCCATGTTCGCCGTAAAAATATCCTTCATCGCTCGTAAAAATAATTAGCGTGTTGTCGAGTTGCCCTTTTTTTTCCAATACCTGCAACAGACTGCCCAGCCCTTCATCGACGGACGCCAGCATCCGCAGACGATTGCGGATGGTCTCGTCATCGGTTCCGGTGGTTGCGCTCAGCGGCGGAACGCCTTCGATCCTTCGCTGCAACGCCGGTTTGTCTGCGGCGAAAGTTTTTGTGTTGGGGCGATGGGGAATTTTCGCATCGGCGTAAAGATTTTTGTGCCGATCCGCCGGAATGAATTTTCCCGCGCTGGGGTCGGACAAACTGCCGTCCGCATTTTGAATCAAATCCGGGTGAACCGCTTTGTGCGACACGTAAAGCAGAAATGGTTTCGCGTGGTCTCGCTCTAAAAATTCATTGGCGTAACGGTTGAAAATATCGGTGACATAACCCGGAATTTTTTTTCGCTCGCCGTTCACATTGATGTCCGGGTCGATGTAGGTCCCTTGCCCTTTGACGCTGACCCAGTAATCGATGCCGGGCCGAGCGTGGTCGTCCAAACCCATGTGCCACTTGCCGACGAATGCGGTTTCGTACCCGGTGTCGTGCAACAATTTCGGAAACGTGATGAGTTCATGGCTCTGTTTATCGCGAGCGGTGTTGTCGGTGATGCCGTGCTTATGGGCGTATTGGCCGGTCAGAAAACTCGCTCGACTTGGAGAACAAAGCGGCGTGGTGACAAATGCGTTTTTGAATTTCACGCCTTCACGCGCGAGACGTTGGATGTTGGGCGCTTTGACAAAAGGATAATCAATTTCATCCCAGCGCAAATCATCGACCAAAACGAAAATAATATTTGGCCTGCTTGGGGGCGCGTTGGTTTGCGCTGTGGAAAAAGTTAACGACGCGAAAAATGCAACCAGAAGGAGCGCGCCGTGACGGGCGCATTTCGAGGGCGTGTTGTCCAAATGGAACGGAGCGCGGACGTTCTCGTCCGCGCGAATCCGAAGTGGTGAAAATATCCGAGTTTGGATTGATCTCGCAACACGCGGACGAGAACGTCCGCGCTCCTCTTCCTTTGGGCAACGCCCCCTCGACAGGGCAATAAATCCGAGCCGAAATAGTGGGGCAGGCTTCCAGCCTGTCTTCCCGGCATCCTGCCCGAGGATTGATGAACACGGGCTGGAAGCCCGGTCTGGCAGACAGGATGTCTGCCCCACTACTTTGCTGGTCGTGTCAAAATTTGGCTGGGCCAGTATTGGAAAAGTTTTTTTCATTCCGTCGATGAGTCTTTGTATTTTTCGGTGGCAAGCCAGCGTTTTAATTCCTGCTCCAAATTTTTTGCCGCCTCTTCCTGTTCGGCAACGACGGAGCGACGCTCGCCCGGATCTTTTTCCACATTGAAAAGTTCCGGCTTGTTCCCTCCGGTGCTGACCAGTTTTAAATCGCCCCGCATCGCGGCGAGTTGCTGATTTCCCTCGGAACGCCATTCCCAAAACAGCGTGCGGTCGGGACTTTTTTCTTGGCCCATCCAAACTGGCAAAAGATTGACGCCATCGATTTTCCAACTCGCGTCCGGCTTCCCGCCTGCCGCCGCCATGAAACTCGGAAACAAATCAATGTTGTGAATGATCTCCTGAGAACTCTTTCCAGCGGGAATTTTTCCCGGCCAACGCGCCGCCGCCGGAACACGAATCCCTCCTTCCCACAACGTTCTTTTCTGTCCGCGAAAAGGCGCGTTGCTGTCATGAAAATTGGCCGCGCCTTCATTTCCCTTTTCAAATGTCGCCCCGTGATCGCTGGAAAAAACGATCAGCGTATTTTCCGCGAGACCGAGTTCATCCAGCTTTTCGAGCAACCGGCCAACCTCTTTGTCCATCCGCGAAATCATCGCCGCGTAATTTGCGTTGACCGGATGCGCGGGATTTTTTTCCGCGAATTTTCCTTTGAATTCCGCGACATCCTTCTCCGGCGCTTCGATGAGCAAATGCGGTTCGGTAAAAGCGAGATAGAGAAAAAAAGGCTTTTGTTTATTTCGCTCAACGAAGTCAACGGCGCGGTCGGCGAAAAGAGTCGCAGTGTAGCCGTTACTCGGAAGAGGTTTTTTCTCGCGACCAAACCAAAGTTCTTTCGGAAAATGTTCCCACGCATGAACCGCGCTGGTGAATCCAAAAAATTCATCGAAGCCATGATCCATCGGATGCACGGACGTTTTGTTTCCGTCGCGCGGTTTTCCTCCATGCCATTTTCCAAAAAGCGCGGTGGCGTAACCCCGTGGCTTGAGCGCTTCGGCGATGGTTGTTTCCGCCGAGGGCAAATCACCGTTGTTCGCGATCACGCCGTTGTGAATGGTGTATTTGCCGGTCATCAAGACGGCACGGCTCGGCGCGCAAACCACTCCGCCGACATACCAGCGTTTGAAAATGGTTCCTTGTTGGGCGAGCCGATCGATATTCGGCGTGCGCCATTCGGTGCGGCCATTGAAACCAACATCGTGCCAGCCGAGGTCATCCGCCAAAATCAGAATAAGATTAGGGCGACGTTGTGCCTCCGCATGTTGAGTCGAAAAATGGAAAAGAAAAAATGACACCGAGAAAAGAAGGAAGTGAATGCGCATAAATTCTATTTGAAGAACTCGGTGAAGATTGCAATGCAATTGTGCGCTAAAAAATTAAATGATGTTCCATTCGTCCGCGCGTTCGGGGCCTCGCGAGCCGGGCTGCTCCGGCGCATGGCGAGAGGACTTTATTTGCCGGACGTTCCGCCTTTCGTGCGCCAAAGCAGCCAGGTAATTTCCTCAAAAAACGCATTCTTGCTCGGATAGAAAAACAGCGTTTGGTTCTGTTTAACTGAGAATGCGCCGCGATTCAGCGCGGCGTGAGGCGCGAAAGCAACGATATCCTGGACGAGCCGCGCGAAGTTTTCCTGAGAACTTTTTGTGCGTTCCCCTCCTAAATAATCAAATCGAAAATTCTCCGCGTTTACGCTGTAACGCAACACCGCGCCCGTCACCACGATCTCCAGGAGCAACTGGTCATGGCGCTCCTCCACATTGTAAATTGAAGTCGTTTCGTAAGCGCCGCCTTCACTACTGACCGTGCTCCACGATGGTTTTTCCACGCGCTTGAAATCCATCACCCGAACGCAACCTGCCGCGATCAGCATCACATATTTCCATTCGAGCGGAAAACTGCGGCCCAGCGGATCGTAAATCAATAACGCCTCCAGGTTGCAATCCAGCCGGTGCACAAATTTTGTCGGCGGCAGTGCAACCAATTCCTTTTCCGCCACGACTTCCGTTTCGATTCCCTGGCCGAGCAACGCCTGTGAAAATGCGTTTGCCCGTTCTGCCGAAATATTTCTTACGAGAATCCCATAGGCGTCATTCGCGAAAATCTGCGCGTCAACCCGTGTAAATCCCGGGACTGAAAGCAAGGCCTGTTCACTTTTTTCAACCCGCGGGATGTCCAAACTTTTTTGGAGCACGGCGAAGTTCACGCGATTCGTTTAACCGCGATTGGCAACTTTTCAAAGCGCAAAGCCACCCAACAACTTTCTCGAAACGATTCTCCGCCATTCTCTTTCTCGTCTCCGTGCGGCGAAATTTGCAAAACGTTTTTCAGGAAAATATTTCCAACCCCATTGTCGCCATTTATCATGCCGCCGCTCGATGATTACTTTTCTCCACGGCAAACTGGTTGAGGCGCTTCCGACGCAAATCACGGTGGAGGTCAACGGTGTCGGTTACGATGTGCTCATTCCGCTTTCCTCGTTCGACAAATTGCCGTCGCCCGGCAGCGAGATAAAATTGCTGACGCATTTGCAGATTCGCGACGACGCCCACGTGCTTTACGGTTTTATGAGCGCGACCGAGCGCGAACTTTTTCGGCTGCTCATCAATAACGTCAGCGGCATCGGCCCAAAAATCGCGCTCAATATTTTAAGCGGAATCAACGTCACAGCATTTCGCGGAGCGGTGGCCAGCGCGGATGTCAAAGCGCTCTCATCGATTTCTGGCGTGGGAAAAAAAACCGCCGAGCGCATCGTCGTGGAACTCAAAGATAAAATCGGCCAGGCTGGCGCACTAGAAGCCAGCAGCGCCGGTCGCGCGCTTTCGGAGCCGGACCAAAAAATCAACGACGCCGTTCTCGCGCTCATGGCGCTCGGCTTCAAACAACCCGATGCCCACGAATCGGTGCGTGGCGCGCAGGCGGTGCTTGGACTGAAGGCGAGCGTGGAAGATTTGGTGCGGGCCAGTTTGAAAAAAGGGGCGTGATGTCGTTGGAAAAATCAAACCCCCGCCCGAGCCCCAAATCGGGAGTCGTCGTTCCGGATGAACTCACCTGGTCAAAAAGAATTGCTGCCTCGGTCATTTACTTCTTCGCAAAAATGTTGATGGCAACGTGGCGCTGTCGCTCCTCCTCGGACAATTCCCTCTCGCAAAAAAGCGGGCCGGTAATCTTTTGTGTCTGGCACAATTGCCTCGCCATTTCGATGGTGGCCTATTTTCGGTTCGCGCAAAAAATTTTTCCCGCGCCCGGTTTCGCTGCGATGATCAGCGCCAGCAAAGACGGCGGTCTGCTCGCGAATGTTCTCGAAAAATTCGGCGTGCAACCGGTGCGCGGCTCGACCAGTCGCCGGGGACGACAAGCCTTGTTGGAATTAACCACCTGGCTGGAAAAAAATTATAATATTGCCATCACGCCCGATGGTCCGCGCGGCCCGCGCTATGAAGTTCAAGATGGAGTGATTGCTTTGGCTCAACTCACGGGCATTCCCATCGTTCCCGTTTCAGCCACGATTCGCGGAAAAGTTTTGTTGCGCAGTTGGGACCGATTTCAAGTCCCGTTGCCCTTCGCGAAATGCGAGTTGCATTTCGGGAAGGCGATTTTTGTCCCGCGTGAAATTTCTGAAGATGAAAAGGAAAAACTTCGCGCGCAACTCGCCGCCGCGATGGATGAATGTAAAGAAGGCGGGTAGCATCTGCCTCCGGCGGGTGCGAAAACGTTTCTGATTTCGATGTTGGTTTAATTTTCCAACATCGAACATCCAACATCGAACATCCAACATCGAACATCCAACATCGAACGCTGAACATCGAAAGAGTGAATTCGCACCCGCCGGAGGCAGATGCTTCCCCAGTTAGTCTTTGCCCTGCGCGGGAAAGTCAGCGTGATATTTCCCCAGCTTTCGCATCACCGTCCGCACGTAATTGCTCGTTCCGGGAAAACCGATTTGCAGAATGAAAATTTCACTGTTCGTGGCGGCCGCTCCTTTATTCCATTTCAAAACATTGCCGCGACCCGCATTGTAATCAGCCAGCGCGTAGGGCAGCGGATCGTCGGTTTGGCTGTAGCGCCGCAAAAGTTTTTGCAAATACCACGCGCCCGCCAGAACGTTCGTCGCCGGATTGAATAGTTGTTCATGCTCGAAGGGATAAATTTTTTCGGCCGAGGCCCAATCCAACGCGGCGGATTCCATGATTTGCATCAAGCCGATTTCTCCCGCCCGCCCGCGCGCGTTCGCATCGAATCGCGATTCGCGCCAGACGACCGCTTTGATGAGCGCGGGATCGACATCGTAACTTTTGGCTGCGGCGAGGATGACTTTGTCCTGTCGATGTTCGCGCCGGTTGCTCCAGAAAAGATAAAGCACCGCGCCGATCATGATAATCAACACAGGCAAACGGAGCTTTCGTCCGCGGTTCACTTGCTCTGGATATAATCGAAAAAGTCCATCGTGCAAATTTCCAAAAGAGTAGATGTTCACGAAAGGGCGCATCTTAGTTTCTGGCAATGTTCGTTCCGATTCTCATTAGCGCCCGGCTTCAGCCGGGTGTTACGGGTCTCATTAGCACCCGGCTTCAGCCATTGGTATCTACACAAGTTGAAATCATTTTTGGCCATGAGGGTTGAAAAAGGTTTTCGCCAGTTGGCGCAGGCGGCTCAGCTCGTAGTGCTCGAGCATCTCCAGCATCGACAAGAGC
>JBBQRQ010000040.1:0-43474 GCA_038214755.1 Verrucomicrobiota bacterium | reverse complement strand
GCGTATCTCGGCTGGGCGTACAAGGAGCTGCAAAAGCACGACCTCGCCATCGCGGCGTACGACGCCGCCATCAAACGCGATCCCCGGCCCGCGTGGTTCAACAACCGCGGCGTGATTTACAAAGAGAGCAAGAAGCACGAGCAGGCGCTCGCCGACTTCAACGAGAAGCTCCAGGCAGCGCTCGACGCCACCCGCCAGTCAGCCCCCGAGGGCCAGGTCATCGCTCTCCCCCACCCGCCGGCTGTCGGTGTCGTCCCCCATACCCCGACCGGCGTCTCGCAGCAGGTCCTCGACACCGTCTACGAGGCGCTTTCAACGGTCCCCGAGGGGTTCACGATCCACCCGAAGCTCGCCCGTCAGTTCGAGACTCGGACGGCCATGTACCGCGGCGGCGAAGTCGACTGGGCACTGGCCGAATCGTTGGCGTTCGGATCGCTCCTCCTCGAGGGCACGTCGGTGCGACTCTCCGGACAAGACTCTCGACGCGGCACGTTCAGCCAGCGACATTCGACGATGGTCGACTACCAGACCGGTGACGAGCACCTGCTCCTCTCCAAGCTCGAACACGATGACACCCGGTTGTGGATCTACGACTCACTGCTGTCCGAGTACGCGGTGCTCGGCTTCGAGTACGGCTACTCGTTCACGAACCCCGACGTGCTCGTCATGTGGGAGGGCCAAATCCATTCGGGAACTTGTCCCTGCGACGCGCTGGAAAAAAATGCGAACAAAAGAAAAGGGAACGTGGCTTTCAACATAAGGCGAGATTGGTAAAAGCCGCCGGTGGCTCGGTCAATGGAATTTTTGATTGCTCGCGGCGTTCGGTTGGGAAAGCGCAATATGCTTTCGAATATTTTTTAAAAATTCGATTGAAAACTTTTCCCATGATGCGTAAAACATCTGCGTTCCGAAAAACATGTAACCAAAAAACAACTTAAACATTTTGCGAGCTTCAGCCGCAGGTCCGTTCCGAAACTGGTGATTTCATAAGGACTTCAACGCGGCGCTGAGCGCACGCCCCAAAAAGGCGTGCCTGAAAGCGCTGCTTGAAAGGTGCACCAGTACCTGGAACGGGGCGTGAGTAAGTCACGCCCCTTTTATTTTGCGGTGATTGCTGCCCGGAAAAAAACAACTATGAAACTAATCCCACTCCTCGCGTTTGCATTCCTTCTGCCGTTTTTTGCTGACGCCCAACAAAACTACAACTTCCAATTCGACGAAACTGAATCGGTCGAGAAGAATTATGTGGAAGTACCCGTCCTGTTATCCTCTCCGCCAACTCAGGGAACATTTTTTTCAGCACAACTCAATCTCCCACCGTGGCCGATGAATCCGCTCGAGGAGCTAAACTTGGATATTTATTCCTTCTCCGGAGGATTCATTTACGATGACCGCAAAGTCGATTACGTCGCGCTGCAAGAAGAGCAAAAAGCGCAGAGGGAGTTTTCTCGGTTGCTCAATGAAATGGAAGACGGCCCCACTCCACCCGGCGAAGGCGACGCGGAAGAAGGTCCTACTCCAAACCCGCCATTAGCTTTTGACTACACCAATGGTTTGTGGCTGAGCATCTACAGTTACGATTCCAATTGGATGACGCTGACATTGCATGGCACAGTCGAGGGCGGCTACTACGAAATCCTGACGAAGACGAATTTATCAGAAACGAATTGGACGGTGGATCACGGTTTTATTGGGCAGGACAATTCGACGTTAGCCAATTCCATCTGGCTTCCCGGTCGCACGAATTTTTTCTTTTGGGCTCGTTATACCAGTTTGGACAGCGACGGCGATGGCTTGCCGGACTGGTGGGAAGTGGAACATGGCCTTAATCCGAACCTTGCCGATACGGGGAACACGGGAACACCGGATGGCTATAAGGACGCGGATGGTGACGGCTGGAGTAACATCGAGGAATATCAGAATGGAACTTCACCAAGTGCTTTCAACACGCCACCTGCGCCACGAGGATTAACGGTTGTTCCCAATTCCAGTGAAACGATTGCGAATCTTAGTTGGAATCCATCGGGCGGGTCCGTGACAGGTTACACCGTGGAACGAACGTATATTAATAATACCAGCAGTTTTTCAGTAGCACCGAACAGCAGCACGATGACGGATTATCAACCACCGGCTCACAACATCCTTTATGAGATGCCTCCACGTTACCGTATTCGCGCCAATTATTCGGCGGGAAGTTCCGCTTGGAGTGGATATGTATCACTGCATCCGCCCGGTTCAGCGACCTCTTTTTGGATAGCACGCGGCACCGGGGGATTTTCTTATTTAATTGCCACCGACAGGCGGGACGACGTTTCTGCCCTGCGTGTTACCAGATTCAATAGTTACTCATTAGCAACGAACGTTTTCACCCTCTCCCGCGCCAACTTCACGAACAATGTCGCCCAAATTTCGCAAGAGCAGGTTTCAACGAACATCAGCGATTCCTATTGGGTGCAAACCATTGCAGGCAATGGCACGGTCGGGCAATTCCTCTACGCCGGATCCACCTACAAACAAAGCATTCGATTTTATGATGGTCGAGAACAGCTGAAACAGAATCTGAGTTTTCTGTTACGAGCGGCCAATACTGAAGAAGCCTTTTATTTTGAACTGATTTCTACGGGCCAAATGGATTACAGGTATCACTCGAATCCGGCCACTTACGCTTATGCTGGCATTTATAATGGCTCGGCTCTCGCAGAGTTCCGCCCTTTTTTAGAAAACAATAACTATCGCAATTTCGTCTTTGATCTAAACCATTTAAACGACAATGGTCGATTGACCAATGGAGGCTTCAGTTCGGGTTATTTGGGTAATTACTTCACTTTGACCAACGCCGGAGCTACTTACCGATTTCAAGCGCCGACCAATGTAATTACAATTCCAGGGGTATTATCCTCCGCTGAATCCGCCGGTATTTATTTCCCCTTTAGTCCCGACAGAATAGGCATTGATTATGATAGGTTTTTCGGGCCCTCACCAACCAACATTTTTGGGCTTGCCTATTCGTTTATCCACCAAGAGTGGTACGGAGCGGGGACAGATATTTATCCGAACCACTACATTACGAATCTTAACAATCTGTATCCGGTGGTCTTACCGCCAGTCCTGCGGACGGTCGGTTATTACTTCGCTCGGCCTAGTATTAATCCGATTCCTGGAACCACAGACTTTTCTATTACCAACTCCACCCCGATCTTAATTATTTCAGGCAATAATCCCTTTTTATTCTTGGACGAGTTCGGGCCTTACTATGACTCGTTCCGAGTGGCGGGCTATGCCAAACAAGCCATTGACAACGGCGACACCAATAAATTCGGCTATCTCGGCCTCTATTTTGACAAAGCCTACAAGGTGAATCTGGACGGAACCATCAGCACAAATCAGAACGGGCTTCTTTCCGAATATGGAGAATATTTTCCATTTGAGCCGGGCCGCGTGCTTCTGACTACTAAACCCCCCTCCGCTGGTGAAACCAACACGGGTTCCTGTCTGGTGCATGTTATCAAACTGGAAGTAGATGCTAACCACGATGGTACGATTGACCGAACTATCACTGGATCGGATAATACCTCTTACAAAAAGCCGTTTACCTTTTGGGTAAATAACGACGATGATTTTATCGGAATCGGAAAGGATATTGACTACGGTGGAGATTACCTTGACGGAAAAATTACGTCGGAACGCGACTTGGAAGATTTTGCCCGTCTCTGGATTTCCGGGGTACCGTCACTACCTGCTGCGGAGGGTTACAGCGTCAGCTTGGGTTGGTCGGATTATTCCGACAACGTCAAAATTAAAATCTATCCAGCTACAGAATCGGATGGAGGCATTGGTTACTTGACCAACTCCACGATTGCAGCGCAGCAGATGATTCTTCTCAACGGCCAGATTAGTCCCGGGCAAAGCATGGGAGAAGTTTCGCTTGGTTCTCCCCTTACTTTTCCCGCCAGTTACTTCAATGGAACCCGAAAACATTTTCTGTTTGAAGGTTCAGCACCAGGCAAGGGGGACTTAGTGTTGACGATCTATAAAAATGGTGAAGTGATCGCCGGAACCTTAATATCGATTCAGATAAAAGACATCAAAGAGATATATGAGCAGGCACATGTGGAAAATGTTTATGACACCACACCGAGCACGGCAACAGCCACGTTCAAATCCGACCGCATTTTAGGCAACGATTCCGCGGAAGAAAAACAATTGATTGTCTTCGTGCATGGTTGGCGCATGGGGCAGTGGGATTACGAAAGCTTTTCCCAAACCATGTTCAAGCGGCTCTATTGGCAGGGTTATCAAGGAAGGTTTGCTGCGGTGCGTTGGCCGGCCCTTTCCCAAGGTGATTTTAAATTCTTTTCGGATACGCAGTCTCTTTTCACCTACAACCAAAGTGAGTTCCGCGCGTTTCAATCGGGCACAGCTATGGCCAGTTATCTCAACTGGCAGCATGAGCGTCTGCCGGATTACTCCATTAATGTCGCGGCGCATAGCATGGGGAACATTGTGATGATGGAAGCGCTCAAACAACACGCGGCCAGCAATGTAATGGCGATCGATAATTACGTGCTCATGCAGGCCGCGGTTCCCGCGCACTGTTATGATACCTCGTTTGCGAGTTTCAATGTTTTCACGACCAAAGAAGTCACATCACCAACGCCCGATACCTATCGTGGTTACTCGACTAATATTGCGGCAGCCGTAAACAACTCGATCGTGAACTTTTTCAACACGAACGATTATGCTCTGGCGACAGCAACCTTTGCGGGTGTGAACGTGAGTTGGCAGGGGAATGAAACAATCTACAAGCCGGATACGCGCGGTTATTATTCTTTCGACGGCACAAACGTTATGCAGTTCTCTTTGGTTATCACTGACTCGCGAGAAAAAATGGCTTTTGCGGCGAGGCCAAGATCAAAAGCAGCGGGAGCATCCAGCGGAGTAACCGGAGTAATTCAAAGCGGGGGAATCGATTTGACTGCTGCATTCAATTTTCGTGGAAACCAGGATGAGCACAGCGCTCAGTTCAATTGGAATATTCAACGAGTTGGGAGTTTTTACAAAACGCTTGGACAAAAATTACGCGTGATTCCAGAGGATTAAATCATATGAAGCGAAGTCAGTTTTTCATTTGCATACTACTTGGTCTTTTCGTCATGTGGTGGTTTTTCAAGAGAAATGGTCACTCGGGAGATTCGACCGCAGAAAAAACACCAACGGACACATCTTCCAAAGAAACAGTTGTAAGAACCCAGAATCCATCAAAACTTAGAAATGCGACGCAGGAAAAATCAAAACAGGAAATTCAATTAGCTGCGATTTTTGCTGAGGCAAGCGATCCTTCGTTTGCGAAGTATCGGTATGAGCAAATGCAAATTGATCCTAACTTTGATTGGAGGCAGCCAATAAATTTTTGGGGGAAAGTCGTGGATGAAAACGAACAACCGGTAACTGGTGCATCAATTCATTTTACTTGGAACGACACATCGGAGAGAGGAACTTCGAATGCAGATACAAAAAGTGACGGCAACGGTTTCTTTTCACTTAAAGATCGACGGGGAAAGCGGCTTTACGTGGATGTTGAGAAAGAAGGTTATTACGGCAGTCGTGAGGCACGAAACTCAACTTTTGAATACGCCGACCCATTTGAAGGACGGTTTACGCCGGACGCGAATAAGCCGGTGGTTTTTCATCTGGGAAAAAAAGCGGGGGGGGAACCGTTGATTTGTGGAGAAAAACTTTTCGGGTTCAAGGCGGACGGAACACAATATTACTTGGATTTAATAGCGGGAAAAAAATATACCAACACGCCACCTCTGGAATGGGATGTTGCGGTTCGCTTCCGCCGCTCGGAAGGCAAAATATTTGATTGGTCAGTTGTGCTGGAAGGAAACGACGGAGGGCTTATTGAAACCGACGACGAATTTAAGTTTTTGGCTCCTGAGTCTGGCTACGAACGAATTGAAATCGAAAAGAGCAAAGATGATCCAAAATGGAAAACGGATTGGGGTTATCGGTTTTATGTCAAGAGCCGAGGGGGTAAAAATTTCGGTCGAATCGAAGCTGAAATCATTCCTAAATACAGTCAAAACGCCGCGATCAGCATGAAATACTGTTTGAATCCATCCGGTTCCCGTAATTTGGAATACGACGAGTCCGTTCAGCCCAAGCCGAAGGTGTTTGAGTGAAATTAAGCCGGAGATTTTCCGTTAAAATTCTGATAATATCGGCAGTGCTGCTTATTTGTGGATTGGTTTTGTTTATCTCAAGTTTGAACGGCAAAAAGGCGCGACATCTTTCATCCGTTCCAAATCCTGAAGCAAAAGAAACAATCACGAGTTCAATTGCCGAAACGCAGAGAGAGAAGGGAACGGAATCAAAGGAAGAAATTAAATTGGCTGAGATTTTTGCCACGGCCACCGATCCTTCGTTTGCGAAGTATCGGTATGAGCAAATGAAAATTGACCCCAACTTCGATTGGAAGCAGCCGATCAATTTTTGGGGGAAAGTGGTGGATGAAAATGAACTGCCGGTGCAACAAGCGCAGATTTATTTTAGTTGGAACGATACTTCTCAAAAAGGCACTTCCCAGGCAAACACAATCAGTGATGGCGGCGGCTTGTTTTCTCTGCTAGATCGCACGGGCAAACGACTGTCCCTCAGTGTCAGCAAAGAAGGTTATTACGATTCAAAAGATGCCCGGCAAAGTTTTGAATACGCCGACCCGTTTGAAGGACGGTTTACTCCATACGCAAATAAACCAGTGGTTTTTCACCTGCGAAAAAAAAGAAATGGAGTTGATTTGATTACTTCCCAATATGGGATGAGAGATTCTTTTGCCGTCAGTACTCCCGTCGATGGAATGCCTGTTCGGGTCAACCTACTGGAACGTAAAACAGGCGAAGGCCCATTGACCATCACTCAAATCAAACCCGAATCCAAAAAATGGAAACAGGCAAACGAGTGGTCGTTTCGCATGGAAATTCCTGACGGCGGTTTTGTGGAGCATAACTATGAATTCCCATTTGAAGCGCCGCAAGACGATTATCAATCGGTCGTTGAATTTAAGTTTGAGAAAGATCAACCGAATTGGACACTAAATCTCAAAAAGAATTATTACATTAGATTCGGGAATCCCCCAAGATATGCCCGATTGCAGTTGGAAACCTCCATTATGATGGGCGGTGCTCGGCTCACGTATGCCATCAATCCTACTGGCTCCCGCAATTTAGAATACGGTCCGCGTCAATCTAGTTCGACCGAAAACCATTTTCCGCCGGAATGAAAGAGCGAATTTTTATTTTCGTGTCTTGGCGGTTTATTTCTTTGTGAGCGAGAATTTTTCAGATGCGGGGTTGGTCCTGGTTGGTCACGGCTCGACCTTGAACGCGGATTCATCCGCGCCGACCTATCAACACGCCGACGAGTTCCGCCGCCGGAAAATTTTCGCGCAAGTGCAGGAAACTTTTTGGAAACAGGAACCGTATCTGGCGCAAGTGTTGCGCGGCATTTTTGCGCCGCGCGTTTTTATCGTGCCCCTGTTCATCAGCGAAGGCTATTTTACCGAGGAAGTGATTCCGCGGGAATTGGGGTTCAAGGTTCAAAGTTTAAAGTTTAAAGTTCAAAGTTTTCCGCTCGTGGAAAAGCGCGGTGATCAAATATTTTTTTACTGCGGGCCAGTCGGAACACACGACAGCATGACCAACGTGTTGCTCGCGCGCGCGAAGGAAGTGGTTGAAAAGTTTCCGTTCCCCCGCGCGCCCAAGCCGAGCGAGACGACGCTTTTCATCGCGGGTCACGGCACGGGCAACAATGAAAATTCCCGCAAAGCCATCGAGCGCCAGGTCCAATTGATTCGCGCTATGAAAATTTACGCGGACGTTTTTCCGGCGTTCATGGAAGAAGATCCGCGCATCGGCGATTGCTACAAACTTGCTCCGACAAAAAATATTGTGATGGTTCCGTTTTTCATCAGCGACGGATTGCATTCCTATGAAGACATTCCCGTGATGCTGGGCGAGCCGGAAAAACTGGTTCAGAAACGTTTCAAACTCGGCCAGCCGACCTGGCGCAATCCGACGGAGAAACACGACAAACTCGTTTGGTATTCCTCAAGCATCGGCGACGAACCGCATATCGTTGAAGTGATTTTGGAGAGAGTGGGGGAAGCGTTGGAGCGTTGGAGCGTTGGAGCGTTGAAGCGTTGAAGCGTTGGAGCGTCAATTCACGTTTCACGTTTCACGATTCAACGATTCACGATTCAACGATTCACGATTCAAAAATTCATTATCGCCTCTGCCGATTGAGCAACATTTGATAAACTTCGTCATGCAGCGCGGCGAATTTCAAGGAAGCGTTTTGCAAAAATTGTTTACGCGACAGATCCGTTTCCAGCGCCGCCAAAACTTTTGCCAGATGCGCCGCGTAATTCATACTCTCGACCTGGGTCATCAACAGTTTGGATTCCAACACGTCGTCCGAGCTTTTCAGAATTTGCTTCTGGGTCTCGGCGGCAATCGACTCGCGCGTCTTTTGTTCTACGGTGGGCAAGTGAGTGATTTTCAAATTCATCTGCGCATCCTTTTTTGCGAAAGTTTCCAGACCTTCAGCCGTCTCCTTCGCCGTAGCCGCGATTTTTTTCAGCACCGCCTTAAACTCTGGTCGCTCTTTTTTGATGAACGAAAGTTTGCTGATATTTTTCTCGTCCGAAACTAAGTCATACAAGATCGCGTAACCTTCGCTTTTTTGTGAGACGCTGAGAGCGGGTTGCGGCGCGTTCTTGTGATGGGAGGTAGTGCAGTTGACGAAAAGCGTTGTTGAAATGGTGAGGCAGAGAATCTTGATCGAGTTTGCAGCCCGTTGAAAAAGTAGCCGCCGACGTGGGGAGGCGGGTTTCCTGGGCAACCCATTCTCTTTTCTCCGCCTCCTCACGTCGGCGGCTACGAGCAGAGCGACTTTTTCCAACGGGAGGTAAGCGAACAGGTGCGTCTTCATATTCGCAAATGCTGACAGAGATTCGTTGGCTGCTCAAGGTTTGTGCAGACGGAAAAAGGTGGCGGCGTTAGTTCGAGGAGTTTGAAAATAAATCTGGCCGTTGTTGGTCGAAAGATTTTGGCTGATTAAGGTCCATGCGTCGCCGGTGAGATTGGTTTTGGATTCGAGATTAAAACCAGAGGACGTTACCGGCCACGAGACGACCACGAAATTATTGGAAAGCGTGATGGATAAAGTCGGAGTGGAAGTGGTCAACAGTTCGGTAATTTGCGTGGACCAGACATCCGTGTCGGAGGGATACATTTGAATCGTCCAGAAACGAGATGGGTCGGAAGGGTCAACCGAAATCGCACTGTAATCACCCCATCGGCTGATCGGAGGTTCGTCGAGTAACTCGGCGATGAATTCATCAACGCCATGATAACTGGTTGCTCCCGCTTTAAGCAGAACAGGGCTGCCAAACGTGGCAACGCCGTTGACAATCTGGCCGACAATGGCGAAGCAACTAAGAAAGGTGTTGACGCTGCAACCATTGCAACCGATGACAACGGTGCCGTTATTATTTGCAGCGATAGAAGGAAAAAACAGGTCGAGGTTGGAGTCGGCGATGGTGCCCGATTCCAGAAGGGTATGAGTCGTAGCATTAACTCGATACCAGCGAATGGCGATGCGACCATTTACTTCCGTGCTATGGACTGCATAAAGAACCCCTGCCACTGCGTAAACCTTGGCGCTCAATCGCGCTTCATTGGCGGTGATGTGACGGGTTCCGTCCGGTTGCACCGGATTGAACATCGGGACACCTACGAGATCGTTGAAAGGCACTACATACGGACTGACCGTGATGTGGGAAGAAGCGCTGAGAGTTGGATTGGTCGTCCCCGGATTTTGCACGGCAAAGTTCACAATGTTCGAATGCGGATCGCTATCATTTCCGATGTCGCCCATGCCCAAAATATTGCCGCTGCTGGTGCCATCGAAACAAGTTGCCGGTTGTAAAACCTGCCCGCGCTCATCATAGCTCATGACTCCATGCCAGGTCCGATTCGCTATGGTGGGCGTGCTCGCAATCAGGTCCGCTTTGGGAATGGAAACCAACCCTGCGCCAAGCGGGTTGGTCATCCCGTGATAAAAGTCGCCGGATAGATAGACCGCGTTTGCATCCACCCCCAAGGTCGGGAAGTCGGCGAAACTGCCTGCGTCCGGGTCGGCTTGAAATTGAAATCCGCGCCATAAGCCGGTTGGGTCGGATGTAGCAGAGACGGCGAGCAAGAAGTCGTTTGCTTGCAAGCTGGGGTCGGTGGAGTTGCCGCTGTAATTCACTTGCGCGGCGAACCAACGCTGCACGGTGGGATCGTAAATGACCCGTGGGTCGGAAACTCCAGAGTCCGGCGATATGATCAAGCCGGAGTCGGACCAAAACTTCAAATTCGTTTTACGTTGGATACTTACTCCATTGGTTTTGTTGTAAACGGATACGGTGCCGTTGATAAATTCCATGAAGTGGCGCGGGCCGATTTCTCCATTGGAATCCGGCGGGAGAGATTGCGAATGAACTCCGTAAGTACTCCCGGTGAAGTTCTGCCCAATCTGAAGCGTGACCTGCGCGTGTCCTTCGCTTACAAAAAAAAGAAATAGAAACACGTTGCCGATAAGCCGATGGATGGGGAGAGGAAAAGTCATGGGAAGTAACTTTGATCGCCGCGATAGAAAATACATAGGTGGGACAATAACCGCTTTACCCACAGCGCTCCACTATTTTTTGAATGAAATGGGAATATCGAGCGCATCTTGCACAACCACCACAGTAGGTCGGAGTTGCCGCTCCGCCCAGACTCCTGCAAGGACGAATGAAGCGAAGTCACGGCAAAACGACAACTCTGCCCCATCTTCACAGCGAGCCGCACTGCGCTACTTTAAAACGTTTTCAAATATTCCAATAGCGCCTTCTTCTCGTCTGAACTGAGAGTCGTTCCATAGTTATGACCCTGATTGCCGTTGCCACGTTCTTTCACATCATTCTTCCAACCGGTGCGCGCGGCGGAAAGACCTTGTGTGACGAATCCAACATTCATTGGGTCATACACATCAAAGCCGCGATAGAAGGAAGCCGGTCGCGCTGCCACAGGTTCAAGCAAGTCACGCAAGGTCGGCACGGAACCATTGTGAAGGTAGGGAGCGCGCATCCAGATGCCATCGAGAGGCGGAGAACAATAACCGAAGTTTTTCACCATGTCAGGACGCACAATGCCAAGGTTCTTTACGGCTTCATTGGCCTGATCAGCGGCGGCTTTTGTCCAGGTATCGAGACGTTCACGGTCGGTGCCTATTTCGTCGATGGGAATAGGTTTGTTGGTGCGCGGTTTGCCTACCTCGTGACATTCAGAGCAGGAGCGATTATAGATAGGTTTCCCTTGAGCAGCTAAGGAAGCGTCGATAGGAAATGGATACCTGGGCGGTGGTAGCTTGCTGAGAAAATCGTCGAGGTCATCCATTCTTTTTTTGAACCATTCGCGCCGCGTCAGTTTCCAGTTCAATAAATCTATCGGATAACTCAACCGATTGTTTTTATCGGGCGCTGCGCCGAGACCGAGCGCGGAGTCGATCAAGACCGAATGGACTGAAGGTGTATCACAACTCCAGTTGAGAAATAAATTCGTGCCTTTGCGGGATTGCAGGTTCCAGTTACTCGGGAAGTCCGCCTGGCCGGTCGAGTTATCCACTGGTTGCGAAGTCATAAAGTATTTCGTGAGGTTCATCGGGTCGTCGCGACCAGGACCCCAATTCGGCCAGCCGGGGCGGTTCATCCAGAGGAATTGTTTCTCCTGCTGTCGCAACGCGGTTCTCATCATCGGAATGATAACGAAGCGATAGAGTTGCTTGTCGATGAAGGAGAGTTTGGTTTCGCGAGCAATCTCGGCGAGAATGTTGCCGGCGTTAAAACGCGAATCGCTACCGGCCTTCGCGAGAAAGCGAATCATACCTTGCACATCGACGGTATGCGACGGCGCTGCGACCACGACATGGGGCACTTCCTCCTCCTTGCTGCGCCAGGTTCCGACATGACAGATAGCGCAGTTATTCGCGACACGGGGAAAGCCAACGACTTTCTTACTGAAGCCGACAGGCAGTTCCTTCCCTTCCTCCCAAACCAATCCGAACGCCTTATAACCGCCAGGGCCAGGCATAAGGTCGGGAAAGATGCGGGGCATGACGACCCATATCCAATACGGAATGCCGCGAGAAAACTCGGCGCCGATGGAACCATACTTGAACCTTTCGGATTCGTCGGCGAAAGCTGGCTGTTCGACTTCACGGAAAAATTTATACCATCCAAACAAAGCGCCCGCTCCGCCGAGCAATACCAGAACGACAAGCGCCTTGATAATTCTCCGTTTGGTTTGAGTGGTCATAACTAAGGTCTTAAAAAGTTTTCATGTATTCGACAATGGCGTCCTTATCTTCCGCGCTGAGATCGGTTCCGTATTCTTTTCCGTCGTGGCCGAAGTTACCATTGCCCGGAAGTTCCGTATCGACATTGAAAAACTTTTTAGGACCTTCTTGAGCCACGTTTGAGACGAACCCAACGCGCTTTGCTTCATAAACATCATAACCACGATAAAAGACCTTTGGGCGCTGCTCGGTTGGCTCCAATAAATCGCGCAGCGTCGGCACCGAGCCATTGTGCAGATAAGGCGCTCGCAACCAAAGACCGTCGAGTGGTTGGTTGGCGTAACCGAATGTCTTGCGAAAATGTTTGAAGCGATCTTCGGGATAGGCCGCATAGAGAAGGTTCTGGTTCGCGCAGAGGTCGGACGAATAGGAATCGAGCCGATGGCGATCGGTTTTGATCTCCTCAATCGGCGTCACCTTGCCGACCAGTTCGCCAGTGAAGTCGCTCCCATTCTTGCCATGACAGCGTGCGCAATATTCCAGGTAGAGAGGTTCGCCTTTGGTCACCAACGCACGGTCAATGGAATAGGGATAAGGCGGCGGCGCGGCATCGAGTAACCATTCTTCCATGCGTTTAATAGAGGCGCGGTCAAGGGTAGGGGGAGTAGCGCCCGTGCCGAAGCTTGCGCTGCGATTGCGTTCTTCCACCGAGTCATTATTGCCATCCCAATGAAGGTGCATCCCTTTTCGTTTGCGTTGGTTCCATACCGAAGGAAAGTCGCAGATGCCTACCCACTCATTGGTAGGCAGGTTATCCATGCGGAAGTTCAGCAGGACTTTCGGGGCATTGAAGGTATCTACCCGGCCGGGTCCGTAATCAGGTTCGCGATCCATGAAGGTAAACCTTTGCCGCAAGGTCAGCAGCCGTTGACGCATCAGGTCTATACCAAGGAATCGGAGCAGCACACGATTGAGTCTGTCATCGGTCTTCTGCTTGGCCACTTCATCCATGATTCGTTTGGCATTGAAATTTTCATCAGCGGCACAGGCGGAAAGGAAGCGTTGGAATGCCTGGAGATCAACCGTGTTAGCCGGCATGCCAACGATGATGCGAGGCTTGCTCTCTGCCGTATCGCGCACGGTGCCGACATGACAAACGGCGCAGTTAAGAAAGATGCGGTCTATACCTTGAACAGTGCGGCGGGAGGTGCCGATGGGAAATTCCTTTCCTTCCTCGTAAACAAAGCCGAGAGACTGCAAGCCGTTCCCAGGAAGGTAGCCCGCAAATAGTTTCGGAATCACTTTCCAAAGTGAAATAGGAATGCCGGAGGTGCGCTCGCCGCCGGTAGAACCGTATTTGAAATGCTCGACGAGATTGTCGTAAGTCACGGGACGGTCACTCGTCAAACGCACTCCCAGATAGGTGATGACAATAACTCCAAGCAAACCCAACGTCGCCCAAGTACGACGCCAGCACTTGCGCGCAGGCTCGTATTGGAAACTGACCATGAAGTCGATCAACCGTTTACGTCCCCAATAGACTTTTCCCAGGTAGAGTCCCGGCGCTACTTCGCGGATTTCATCGCGGACCATTTTCGCAACGAGTGAAGTCTTGGAGTAGTCGAGCACGATGCACTCATTGCCATCCAGCCAACTCTTGTCCTGGTAAACCTTGGCCTTGATCGCCTGGAAACTAAAGGGAGAAACACGGTTGACCAACCATCCCTCTTTGCCATGAAAAACTTTGCCTTGCCAACAGAACCATCGCGCGAACCACGCTATGATTTTTCCACAACAAGTGGCCGGGCAGACTAAGGCCGTTCCACTACCTTCGCCTTCCGGGATGTTGCCTGCGGAAGATCGCTTGAACAAATCGTCCAACTCAGCCTGCGAAAGGTTCATTAACTGCGCGCGATCCAGAGCCATATATTTTTTTCGTTGGCAGGCGGCGACTACCCATCAATTAGGAAACTCCAGCGCAAAGTCGATGGTCTTGGTTTTCTTCCAATAGACGATACCGAGGTAAGTGTTCGGACCCACTAGCCGGATTTCGTCTCGCACCCATTGGGCGAGTAGCGAGGTCTTCGAGTAGTCGAGCACGATGCATTCCTTGCCGTCGAACCAACTCTTGTCTTTATATACCTGAGCGACGATGGCTTTGTGTCCGAGCGGCAGAATTTTATTGCGCAACGTCCCGTTCTTGCCGTCGAATATTTTGCCCTGCCAGGTAAACAAATGGACGAGCTTGGCCGCGATGCCAGTCAACTCACTTCCCGGCGCAACGATAGCTGTGCCTGTCGCTTCGCCGTTGGGGATAGGTCCAGCAGGACTGTTCTTGAAGAGTTCGTCCAGTTGTTCACCGGACATTTTGAGTAGTTGTTTTACGGTAGTGGCCATGGTAGTTCCTTTTTAATTTGGTTCCGCTAAGCATCACTATGCAGAACGTTGTTTTGGTTGTAATTGGAATTGATTCATAAGTGTTGAAGCGCGTATCTAGTTTGCTTCGCCGTTGTCATATCGAATCGGTGGGCAGCGACCCTGGTTCCTACCAGCTTGTCGAAGACCTCTTCAATCCCAAAGGGATTGTATCGGTCAGCCCAGGGTTGCGAGGCACGAGCTACCCTGGGTGGACCGCACCCAGTAACCTCAACCCTGAAGGGGTTGTAGCGGCAGGCAAATTTAAGATGAGATGCAACCCCGATGGGGTTGGAAGAATTTCCTACCCTCGCCCCAGGGTAGCTCGTGCCTCGCAACCCTGGGCTAAGTGACACAATCCCTACAGGATTGAAGAAGGTACGATGAGATATAGGTAATGACAAGGACTGGGGAGCGCGCTGCGCAAGACTTCGTTGAATATGTTTTCGCTCGGTAATCATCTCGTTCATTTTATGTGTTCAATGTAATTTCACCGATTTCGTTTCATAAGATGATTTCGGCTTACAACGTCTTGATGAATTCGATTAACGCGCGTTTGTCGGTATCGCTCAACTCCGTGCCGAAGTAATGACCACGGTCCTCAATCAAGTCGGGACACTTACTGGCTTTGAATAATGCGGGCGCTACCTCATTTCTCAATAGCTCTTTTCCTTCAGTGGAATCGAGATGTTCCAACTTAATTTTCAAAAATGATTTCTTTATCTTCAAACAGAGAGCGACCAACTCCAATGGGTCCGTATCCGGGTCGAGATTGCCGAGCAGGTTGATCGGTGTCCCTTCTGGAATAGGACCCAGCCGGAAGTAACCATCTGAATCAAGGTGTGGTTTGAGTAGGGTGCGTAATGGTTGGGGCAGCACCGATCCTTGTATCTGCAGGTTGCATTCCTGACTGGTGCGCCAGATGGAGTTCTTGTCCAATCTCCTCTCCGGCCAGAGCAATTTCTCCATCGCATCATTAAAAGCTTCTAAACGACCTTTCACCGATGGATCACCGGTGAACTTGCCCAGGGCGTTGTTATGCAGCAATGGAGCGGACGACCAGACACTAATCAGCGACGGCGTTCGATAATAACCTGTCCCTCCACCCGGCACAGTGAACTTCTCCTTCTGGTCGGTGTAAGGATTCCATACCTCGATGTCGCCCACCGATGGGAGGTTCTTATAGGTTTCAGAGGAGAACGAGTCCCAGATATGTCCGCGTTTGGCGTTGGTGGCGCAGGCTCTCGATGCGTTACTTTTGATCTTGGTAATAGGATAACGCCGGTCATCGGAGAAAAAGTTACCTTGACGAAAATCCTCTTTCATTACTTCTTTGCGAAACCATTCGTCATCATCAACACCATTCGGCGGACGTTTGCTCGAGTGACACGACGCACAATTCTCGGCGAACACGATCTTGCCTCGCGTCATCTGCGTTTCGTCAGTCGTAAGGTAGTCCTTCCCTCCAGGCGCGTCTTCGAGCCGATAGGATTGGAGACGCTTGAAAAAGTTCGCGACATTCACAAACTTCTCCTGCGTGGCAAGCCAGTAAACAGAGTTGGCCTGCGCGGTTTTAATGCTGAATGGCTGTTGCTTTCGTAAACCAATAAGCGCGTTGTGTTGTTGCAACCAATGCTGCGAATAGCTGCCGATGTTGATATAGACACGCAAGGTCGCGCCGGGCACTCCTACTGAATCCGCTCCATCCTTCAAGACATGCGGGACCTTCATCGAAGCGGTCACAGTAGGAAGGTTCAAGCTATCGCCCGCGATTTTTTCCTCGGATGCAGCGGAGAGTCGCGCGCCTAATTGAAAGATAGGATTGATGGTGTTCGGATTATTGATGTTATCGGTCGCGATGCGGGAGGTATCGGAAGTGCCGGGCGGTTGGGTCTTGAGCATTTCCCAAAAAAGCCCGCCGGGTTTTACGTTATGGGCAAAGACCGCTCCTTCACGGATGTATTGATTACCAATGGCTGAGGCAAGGTTCTCCCACTTCGGGTTTTCCGGGTCAGCCGGTGGGTTGCACGGATGAAACGCGATATGACATGAGCCGCACGAGATACCGACTCGATACGGACGAATCAGTTCACGACTCACAGCATAGTCGCCGTCACTGTAGTTACGGGAACCTTCCCATTTTTTCACCGCTTCACCTTTGAAGTCCGGGTTATCAAAAATCCTGAAGCCCATCACACCACTCGGCCTGCCATAAACCTTCGGGTCAATACCCGCAGGCTCACCTTGTCCTTCAATGGGTTCATCTATCCAGAGACCATGCTTGTCCGGCCTGGTCGCTGCGCGGAAACCGGGTTCGTTGATCAGACCCATTTCTTTGAAGCGCTTCGAGCGATTACGCGAATCAATTGTCTTGAGCAAATCGATGAGTCCAAAACTTTCCCGCGACATCCGTTCCCAAAATTGTTCGTCGCCGCCGCACCAGAGGTTCCAGGTGTTGCGTCCCTTGATTTCCTCCGGCCCCAACTTGATTCCGCCATCCATCGGCTGGAAAATGTCGAGGGCCAGTTCGGGGAAATCTTTCGGCTTACGGCCTTCGGCGTCATCGCGCAGAGAAGTCTTGGAAGCTTTATGACAACCAAGACCCAACAGTCCGGCCAGCGCGACAGCGATCGCGCCCGTGGGAAAAAAGAAATGAGTCCTCATATTCGCACCGCAAAGTAAATTGTGAACCTACCGTCACCTCGCAACCTATCGGCCTGCGATGCCAGTGACTGTCTGCTTATGCCAAAACTCTCGCGTGGGTGTCACGTGTTTTTTTTTTGCGGGAAGAGAGGATTCTCAACCACAGAGGCGCAGAGACACAAGGGAGAATCGAAAGCATGTTGGGAAACTCTGGGTCTCTGTCCTACAATGTCGAAGGATCGCGCATTTGCGACAAGATATTTCCCCTGCTGTTTGGGACGAATGATTTTAACGCAGAGGACGCGGAGGTTCACGCAAAGGACGCGAAGGTCATCCTCTGCGCGCCTCTGCGAACACCTTTGCGACTTCTGCGTTTAAATCCGGTGGTCATTGGGGTTGCGGCTCCGCCGCGCTGGGCCTCTGTGGTTATTTCCCGACCTGTCCTCTCCTGGGGTTGTATTTTTCAAATTGATAAGTAAGTTGCCCGCATGAAAAAAACCAAGTGCTGCGGCAAAACTTCCTTTGAACTGTTGGAGGAGGAAGTCATTGACGATGCCCATCGGACGCATGTCGTTCTCTGCGTGCATTGCGGCAAGGTGATGGACACGCATCGGATTTGTTGCGTCCATCTGCGTCTTTCCAAAGTGGCGCACAAGCTCGGCTTCGATTTGGAAAAATAAGTAAAGGAAAAGGAAGCGGGCAAATCCAACCGCGTCCGCAATCTATTGTTGTAGGTATTAGTCAGAATGTCGCTCCCCAATGGGCCGTCTTCGGTGAGCAATTGATTGCCAGCGGTGTACATATATTTTGTTAGCCCATGAATCAATCATGCTCGTCGAACGCAACCGCAAGCAATTACAAAAACCACAAAAACCATCGAAGCATGCCCTTAACTAAGCGCCATTCAGGACCGACCCCTTTACGTTCCCCCTGACTCAGATTCAGTGATTCATGTGCGGACTCTGGGGATCGTCGAAATATACTTTATGAACTGAACAAAAGTATCTGGGATTTGGTCGCCTCTCAATCTTGGCTGCACCTGAAGCGCAAAAAAAATCGTGACAGAAAACACGGGTGACAAGCCCATTCTCTGCTACCACCGCAACCCCAGAAAACCGGTGAGCGGGATTGACAGTCAATCTCTCATTCGATCCAAACTGGTATGTGTGAGTCGCACCTCCGGTAATGAGTGTTAGCGGCTGGCCATATTTGGAAATCAAGCTATCCTCCGTATCACCAAGCTTGGTTTTTGCTGGATCGAAATATTTCGTCAGGGAAGCGTTCTTTTCATAGTTCAATCTTCTTGCTTCTGATTTGATAGCAAACAAAGGTGCGGTTATAATCAACGCGGGGAGTACACTGAATGTCTCCGAATTCTTGGAGAGCGATGCGCGTAACGAGCCGACCAATTCGCCAGGAGATAATTTGTTTCCTAGCAAAACCGTTTCGATGCGCTTTTCCGCATTACACGGTTTTTGAATCTCGCGGAAAAAATCGTCATAGAGTTCCAACTCAACATCAAAGGCCGGAGGTGGTAATATTTTCACCAATGAATTACTCCGAAAAAGAAAATAGTAATACACGTAAGGTTTCTCGAATGAATAACTCACGCAAAAATAATCATTCGTGGCCATGCGGGCAGAGAATTGGTAATGACCCGGCCCACCTAAAATAGTCTCCACTTCGTTACGGGTGATCCCTTCCCGCAGAGATAGAATATTCGCCTCTTGAATTTGCGGCGCGCCGCCAGCCTCCAGACCTTTCTGCTCCGCTCGACCACAGCCACAGAGAAGCAGGCAAGCGGCCAAGGCTGATGAAGGAATAGTTAATGGATTCATAAAGGGGTTAATCAGCCTCCGTCATCCACAAGAGCGGCAAGCGGCGATGTCAGCAGCTACTTGGAGATTACACCAACCACATCGAGTAAACGGCAACGAGTATGGACTCCATGAACAGGGCGTACAATGATTTCTTGCCCAGCACGCGTCATGCCTATCACAGGCCTCGAGCACACAGTCAGATTCATATTCGTCTGGAAAATAATCGCACCCTGCTGCCAAGCCATAGGCGTCATGATTTGAGATAGGATTGTTCATAACAAATGTAAACATAAGAGTTATTCGGCTTCCGCACTCGTCTCGAAGTCTCCCATGGGAGTCGGTGCCAAGTACCGTAAGTCTGGCGGCGACCTGCCAAACGTCGGAGAAGAGAAAAGATAGGGTAGTCTGGTTCATAAGATAGACGTTATTTTTTTTTGATGCCTGAACCTCGAACCTCGAACCTCGAACCTCGAACCTCGAACCTCGAAATCGTTTTTTACCGCAATGGGCGCAAAGGTTTTCGCAGAGGAACGCAGAGTAACAACCTTTTGCCAAGCTCTTTTCTCTTTGCCGCTTGCCTTTGCGACCTCTGCGTGAACCTTCGCGTCCTTTGCGTTTAATCCGGGAAGCTGGTCTGAATCCCAATATTCTGCGGGCCACAAACAAGGTCGAATTTTTTTCGAGGGTTGCAGGTTATCTGGTGTCCGTATGTCTCAAGGTGAACGCAGTTGATAGAAGCGCTTGCTATAGTTAGTCGGTGAAGTGTCGATGAACTTATACCAGCCCGGTGGACTTTGTGTCGCTGTGCCAATGGATGACCAGGTCGTCAAGTTGGTGGAAGCATAGACGGTATAGCTTTGGTTATTGCTGTTCGTATAACTAAATTGAAACGATCCAGGTTTTCTTACATCCGTCAGCAGCATACTTGTTGGAGGGGTCACTGCCGCCCATGAGTTCGCGATGCGCAACTCGTCCCATTGCATTGCGGCAGGCACGCTCGCCACCGTATTCTGCCGCATATTAAACCGGTCGATGGTGAACCCATCTGTGCCGGTTGTGGCGGATGTAAAGCCGCTGGTTGGTTCAGCGCCATTGCCAAACGTTGAAGCGGGCGGGTTGATCCAAAGAGAGACGCGATTGGGTGACGCGCCAAAATCATATTTACCCACCAGAAAAATAGTTTGTCCGGCGGAATGTGCGGTAGCATCAAGCGTTGTAGTAGCGCCGGTTCCACCTTTCTGCGCGCCGATGAGATAACTGATCGGACTATTCGATTGAACCATGACAGCCAGACGGAAGCTGGTGTTGTCCGGCGCAGTCAGCGCGCCGACTTGCGAAGCGGCCCCATTCCAAACGCCGTAGCCAAGGTCATTGATTCGGAACAACGCGGAAAAATAAACGGCGCCCGTGCTGACAACTGTGCCGAATAAGCGACGCACTCCCAAACCGATCCCGCCATTGGTCACGCTATTGCCGGTCGAAGAACGCAAACCGGCATAAGCAAGGTTTTCGCTGGTCACGTTTAGGTCGTTGGTTCCGCTGCCGTTGTAGGTCCAGTTCGCGGGCGTGTTACTGCCCACTTGCCCACCGATGTTCGTATAGTCAAATGGCTCGTAGAGAATCAACGAATTGGACGGAGGAGATACAACTGTCAACGTCGCTGGTGGCGCGCTTGTTATGCTGCCGTAGCCGGTGACTGCCACGGTATAACCAGCCGCATCGGATAGCGCGACATTGGACAAGGTCAAAGTCGCCAAGGTAGAGCCAATCGTAGTGCCGTTATCGGCGAGGTTAGAACCATTCTTTCTCCATTGATAGGTGAAAGGACCGCTTCCAGCAACCGTAATGCTGAAGGTAGCGGTGGTTCCGGGATCGTTGGTGCGGCTACGAGGTGGGGTGATGATGATAGGAGCTTGATTGGAGATGACCGTCAAAGTTGCAGGGGCACTGGTGACACTGCCATATCCCCCAACCACGACGGTATAGTTGCCTGCGTTAGCTTGCAAAACATTGGATAGCGTCAGGTCTGGCGAGGTCGCGCCAAAAATGTTGCTGCCATCCACCACGTTTGAACCATCCTTTTTCCATTGATAAGTCAAAGGCCCGGTTCCATCGGCCGTAACGCTGAAGGTAGCCGCTGTTGCGGAAAAGTTTGTCCTGCTGCGAGGTTGGACAAGGATGTTTGGAACCTGGTTGGTCTGTGAGAAGCGATAAACGTGGACATCGAATGGCGCGAAGACATCGGAGAACTGCCCGTTGGTCGCGAGGACGGTGCGGGGCAATTCGTAGAGAACCTCTCCACCAGCCACCCATGATGGCAGGCCATTGAAGGTAACGTTGACCGTGGCGCCCTCCCGCTTGCTGGCAAGGATGTAAAGATAGGGCGACGCTTCGCGGACACAGAATTCCAAGTCCGGTGAGGTCGCGCCGCTTATCGTAATGGGTAAGGTGGAGTTTGGCTGAACCAAGGTGGCGGCAAGAACGCTATTATCGCCCAGTTGCCTGACTACCGGCTTGAGCACCTCATTCCAAAACGTCCAGTTCCAACCGAGAGCGGCGTCTTGCGCATTCAAGGTTGCGGCAACATTACCGCCAAAGAACATCAAGCCACGCGCGCCGTTGATGATAGCTTGGTAGGCCATGTAGCGCTCTTGCCTGAGGGTAGGAAAGACCAGCGTCTTACTCGGAGGCGTTACGCCACTCCAGGCAATCTGTTCGATCATCCAGATTTCTTTCTGCCCATTGCCAACCTGATCGAGGAACTGCGTGTAGTCGCCTACCATGCTGATCTCCTTGTTGGTAAGAAGGGAGTTCGCGCCGGGAGGCACACCTACTGGATAGATGTCGAGCGCGAGTATGTCGGTCGCAACGTTATAAGGTTGGAGGTCTGATACGGTTCCGCGCGGCGCATGGGTTTGAACTATCGGATGGTTGGTATCCTGTTGCTTGATGACGTTGTAACCCCGTTGAAGGTCGGCGGCTGAGACACCGCCCCACCAGGCTTCGTCGAAGTTCTTCCATAGACCCAGAGCCGGATGATTCTTGAAGGTATCGACTATGTTGCGCAGTGATGCTTCCGTGTTGGTATCGCCCGCTGCAAACTTCGATAACTCGCGAAGGTTCAGCCAGCAATACATCCCGTGTTGCGCCGCCCAATCTAGCGCGGCTTGCTGGTTGGTGATCAACTGGCTATTCCAGTTAATTGTCTGTGTGATGCGAAAGAGAAGCGCACCGGCATCGTGGAACTCCTGGAGCGCATCATTGCCATCGGGTGTCTTCCCATTCGTAGGCGGGCCGGGTGAAAAACCAATCGGAAATACTTTGCGCCCATTCAACACAAGCACCTTGTCCGCATCCACTGTCACGACCGAACCCGTTTGGGCAATGGCGGAGAAAGAAATGGTGAAGGCAAGAAATAGGATTCCTCCGCGCAGAAGCCTGAAAACAGATTGAGATGGGATAAATCTCACGAGCAATGTTCTAGCATACAATAGCTCACGCGCCTAGGGTTTTGGATAACTCGGATGCGGGCGTCCCGTCATCTTCTCCAGCATGAGGAATATTTGTTTAAACGATAGTCGCAGACACTCCGCGACAATAATCTTTGTATAAAACGCGCGGCATGTATTTTCTTTCCAACAAACCTTAAGAATTAAATTATGAAACTATTTATCGACAGCGCGGACGTTCCCAAAATTAAAGAAGCCTGGAGTTGGGGAATCATTGATGGAGTGACGACCAATCCTTCGCACGTCGCCAAAACCGGACGCAAGCATATGGATGTTTATCGCGAAATCTGCGACATCGTCGATGGGCCGATCAGTTTGGAAACGGTGACCACGACCGCGAAGGAAATGATCGAAGAAGGCCGTGTGCTCGCCAAGGTTCACAAAAATGTCGTCGTAAAAATCGTCAACACGCGGGAGGGACTGAAAGCTGTCAAAGCGCTCACCGCCGAAGGAACCAGGACAAATGTCACGGTGACTTTTTCTCCGCTACAGGCGTTGCTCGCCGCGAAAGTCGGCGCGACTTACATCAGCCCGTTTGTCGGGCGGCTCGATGCCATTGGCCACATCGGGATGGATTGCGTTCGGCAAATTCGCGTGATTTATGACAACTACGATTTCAAAACTCAGATTCTGACCGCGGCAGTGCGTCATCCGTTGCATGTGTTGGAAGCAGCGTTGTGCGGCTCGGATGTTTGCACGCTGAGTTACGAAGTGCTCGAACAACTTTATCACCATCCGCTCACCGACATCGGCATCGACATTTTTCTGAAAGATTGGGCGAAGGTGCCGAAGACATAAATTCTCTTTACCGTAAAGCGCGTGTTTGCCAGAAGAAAAGGAGCGCGGACAGCCTTGTCCGCGTGATCCGCGAGGATGAAAACGCCTGGGTTTTTGTGCGTTTCCGAAACGCGCGGACAAGGCGGTCCGCGCTCCAGGTCGTTTAGGCCACCACGCCCTCCGCCAACCGCCTTCTTAAAAAATTAATTCTACGGCTGCCTCACGACCACGCGGAAAAAGCTTTGCGCCTCGGAGGCATCGACTGGAATGGAGAAGGTCAAGACCGCCCCCGCGCCGCTGTTGGTGGCAAGATCAAACCACGCAATCGGCGGAGCGAGATTTGTGCTGGCTTGCAAAATGTAAGACAGGCCGCTTTGCCCGTTCACTGAGATGAGAAGATTTGTTCCGCTCAAAGTTGGCGGAAAAATTTCCGGCGGCGCAATCGAAGCCACGCGCAAAGTTCCATCGGTGGCGAGGTTGCTCGCGTCCCAGAATAAATTGGAGGAAAGCGCGGGCAAACTGAGATTGGAAAATACGTCGGAAAAGCTCGCGGCATCGAACAGCCGAAATTGATCGCCGTCAGCCAATGCATCGCCGCTCGTGGTGACGACCAACGAGCCTCCGAGCGAAAGCGAATTGCTGACCGCGAGAGAATCATTGGTCAGCGCCGAACCATTTTTGTTCACATTGATCAAAGCCGAGCCGCGCAGGAGCAAATCGTTTTGGAAAGTCAATCGTCCCGCTGCACCGCTGGGTGAAACGGCTCCATCAATTTGCGCTGTGCCTTTGATCGTGCCGTTGCCAGAAAGGGTTTGGCTGCTGCCCAGGACAAATCCGAAAATTCCAGAGACATCGAGTATCGCCGGAGAACCCACATCAATCGTCGGCGTGGCAACCAGCGCACCCGCGCCACTCAACGCGAGCGTCCCTGCGCTGATAAAGGTCGCGCCGGAAAAATTATTCGAGATGGTGGTCCACAATGTTCCCGCACCAGTTTTGATGAGCGCGCCGGAACCAGTGATGGGCTGCGACAATGTCAGCACCAAACCGGAATTGATGTTAAACGTCCCGCCATTTGCGCCCAAGGTTAGGCCGCGGTTCACGTCAGCGATGCTGAAGCTGGCGCTTGGTTGCAGCGCGCCGCCGTTGAGCGTCAAATGCGCCGGATCGAATGCGTCCGGGTTCAAACCGAGACGCGCTTCCGAATCGATCCGCAAGGCGCCCGCCAGAACAGTGGTGGCGTCTGTGTGAGAATTGTTGCCGCCCAAAACTAAAGTGCCGGGACCGTCCTTGAGAATGGCACCGCGATTGGCGATGGCATTGTTGATCGTGGTAGTGGCGTTGGAAACAATGATGGTTTTGGCGACGGTGCCGTTGTTCACTCCCGCGCCGTTGAAAATTAAATCTCCGGTTCCCGCACTTCCGAAAGTCGCAGTCAATCCCCCTAAAATTATTTCGTTGTTCAAAGTGCGCGCGCTGACATTGGCTGAGCGGAAGCCGCCGTTGTTTCCGCTAAAATTCAAAACACTGGCGCCGAGCGCGGCATCGGTCAGGACAGCGACGACGCCGGAACTTATTATCGTGTGGCCAGTGTAGGAATTGTTGCCGGAAAGAATCACCGCGCCACTGCCATTTTGATTGAGGCTGCCAATTCCGGTGATGAAGTTGGGCACGGAAAAATCATTCGTTCGTTTGAAAATCAAGGTCGCTTTGTTGGTGATAGCCCCTGTTCCGAGCGTTCCGCCGGGACCGCCGTTGCCAACTTGCAATGGGCCCGCGCTGATCGTCGTCGGGCCGGTGTAGAGATTAGTGCCGGTGAGAATCAATGTCCCCGTGGTAATTTTTTCCAGGGAGCCGGAGCCGCTGATGTTGCCGCCCATCACCAAAGTTGTCCCCGACGAAATGTCGAAGGCGTTGGTGCCGCTCAGACTGGTTGCGCCGATGAGTGTGTTGGAACCGCTGCCATTGCTGATGCGGGCGGAACTCATCGTCACGATTTTGGCAAGCGTGTTGGTTCCGGTGGCGAAAATTCCAAACGTCGCATTCGCGGCAATCGACAAAGTGCTGGCGGAAGTGCCGAGCGTGGAAGTTCCCTGCACGCCGAACAAACCTTCGTTGACGCTGATGGCGCCGAGTCCGGTGTTTCCGAGATCAACGAGGTAAATCGTGTTGATCCCTGTCTTGGTCAGCGTGAAATTATTTCCCACCAAACTGCCCGTCGGATTGGCGCGAATGTCCCAGCGATTGATGCCGCCAAAAGTTGTGTTGCCCGAAAGCGTGACGAAACGCAGCGCGTTATTTTGCGATCCGCCGCTGTTGATAATCGCGCCCGCGTTTCCGAGGCCCGTGCCCTGAGCGTTGACTGGTTCCGCGCCGAGATTAAATCCATTCACATCGAGCCGCGCGCCGCTGGCGATGGTCGTGGTCCCGTTGGTGTCGCCCAACGCGGCGGCGTTTCCTGGTCGCAACGTGCCCGCGCTGACCAACACATTTCCTGAAAAAGAATTGATCGCCGCCAAAGCCAAAACGCCGCTGCCGGTTTTCGTCAAACTTCCGGTGCCGCCAATCTGACTTTGCACTTCGAGAATCGCGGTGGAACTCATCTGGTTGCTGCCCGAAAGCGTCATCGTTCCCGCGATGGAATTGTTGCCGCTGAGACTTTGCAAAATGGCGCCATTCAACATCCATTTTTTGTTGAGCACATTGACGTCGGTGTTGGCGATTCCAATTTTCGCGCCCGCCGCGGCGGTCAAAGTGTTCGTCGCATTTCCCAACGTCGTCGTTCCTTCCACGCCGAATAATCCCTGATTGACGATGATGTCGCCCAGTCCCGTCGCGCCCAGGTTCGCCAGCCAGACATCGTTCAAACCCGTTTTCGCCAGGGCAAAATTATTTCCGGAAAAACTCGCGGTGGGATTGGCGCGAACATCCCATCGCCCGGTGCCGCCAAAAGTGGTGTCGGCCGACAACGTGACGAAGCGCAAGGCGTTGGTCTGCGCAGTCGCGCTGGAATTGATGATCGCGCCCGCCGAGGAGATTCCGCTGCCCGCCCCAACGATTGGTTCCGCTCCGAGATTTTGTGCGTTGAGGTCCAGGCGCGCGCCGGAAGAAATGGTTGTTCCGGTTGTGCTGCTCCCCAGCGCGGACCCATTTCCGGTTTTCAAAGTTCCGCCTGAAATAACAATCGCGCCGGTAAAATCATTGGTCGTGTTGAGCGTGAGAATTCCAGAACCTTGTTTGGCGAGGCCGGTCGCGCCGCTGATTTTTCCAGCGCCGGAGAAAGTATAATTTTTCGCGCCGGAAATCAAAACGGAAGCCGGCCTGACGCTCGTGAGCAGATTGATCGCGGGACTCTCCGAGCCAGCGTCGTCGAACGTCACATTGTCCAGCTGGAAAAAAGGAGCAGGCGATCCGGCGAATTGCCAATTGGTGGAACTCAATTCCCAGCGATTGGAAACGGCGTCGCCTTGCCAGACCAAACTGTCCGGCGTCCCCGAAACTTGCACTCGCACCTCACCTGCCACGGACGTATCGACCAGAAAAGAAAAACGGGTCGAGAGATTCGCGACAGAAAAATTTGCCGCGCTGCCGGAGAGAATTCCGCCGTATCGAATCAGCGTGTAGTTGCCCGGACTGAGCGGCGCAAAATTTAGAAAATTAAAATTCAGAGTCACCGTTCCATTCAGAGAAAGATCGCCGCCGACCACCAGCAGATCATTTGTGCCGACGCCGATGCCATCTGAATCCGCCAGATCAAAATTCAACTGCACGCCGTCGTTTAGAATCAAATTGTTGCTCAAGGAAAGTGTTCCGGCAGACGCATCGCCGGGAGAAATTTTTGCGCCGTTGGTTGCAACAATATTTCCGAAAACGTTTCCGTTGCCGCTGAGAATTTGATTGGCGCGCAGAGTCCAGTCGGGCAGAGCGGCCGATACGTCAAAACTTGCTCCCGCCAAAATGCGAATCTCGGGCGTGTTGGGCAGCGCAGCCGCAGCCGACAACTGAAGACTTCCGTTGCGAATAATTGTTACCCCCGAAAAATTTTGCGCGGCGTCGAAAAGAACATTTCCGCCGCCGTCCTTCGTCACACTGCGGGAGCCAGTCGTGGAGCCGGAGAAAATTAAATAGCCGAGGCTGCTGTTGCTGATGACCAGATCACTTTGCAAAATCAAATCGGCTGCAATGAAATCGTTCACGCCAACTTTTTTAACGATGGACGCCGCGCCGGAAGTCGCAGTCAACGCGAGCGAACCGCCCGCTCCATTTTGCACGGTAAACGAATGCGTCGAATCGGTGTCGCCCAAAATCAGCGAGCCAATCGTGATCGGTTTATCGAGAGTGATGATTTGATCGCCGGCCAAATTGTTATTCAGCCGCGCGGTGACATCGGCGGAATCAGGGACGTTGTTGGAAAGCCAGTTCGCCGTATTCGTCCAGGAAAAATCTCCGGCCAATGTCGGGAGCCACGCGGTGTCGGGAATGAGCGTGCCCGAAACGATATATTGGCCGAGACTCGCGTATTCGGAATAGCCGTCGGACGCGGGATTGGCGTAGCCGATGCCATCGACTGAAAAATAATAAATCCCCGTCGGCAGGTTCGTGGAAATAGTCACTGGCAGAACACCGGCGGAAGTGTCGGCAGCGTTGGCGGAAACTAAAAGTGTTCCGCTGCTGTTATAAAGTGAAAGCAGGATGTGCAGGTTGGGACCTCGCGGCGCGGGAGTGATGGTGAGGATCGCGCGGCCCGCGCCCGTTTGAAATTTGAAAAAATCCGCATCGGTCGTCCGCTCGATCACTCCATTGGTGGTGAATGAAACTCCCGGCAGCATTCTCGCGTTGGCTGTCGAATTGCCGAAATCATCCAGCCGATACGCTGCGCCATGCGTCAACATCACGGTCAAATCATCCTGAGTATTGTTGGCCAGAGCATATTCGCCTTTGCTCCATTGGGTGATGGGTTCGCTGTAGCCGACGCCCATGATGGGCGCCCAATTTCCCTGGCCTGCGTAATATTCTGTTCCATCGGTTTTCCCATCGTGACTCAGGCCGAGCGTGTGCCCGACTTCATGGCTGATGGCTTCGGCGATATTTTTTTCCGTGCTGCTCAAAGACTTTGGAAACACCCAACACGGCGTATCTGAATTCCAATCGAACGAACCGACGTAAGCCACGCCGCCCGACGAGACAAACCAATCGGTGCTCCCGCCGCCGATGACGACGCGAATGCCATACGCCGCGTCGCTCGTGTTGCTTTTGCGCAAGGCTTCCACTCCCGGATCCTCCGTCGTCACGTCGATGTCGTAGATCGCATAATCTTCGGCGACCCTTTGCCAGATGTATTGAATGCGGTCGCGTTCCGTGCTGCTAAAACTGGAAATGTTTCCATCCAAATCGAATGGAAGACCAATTGCATCCGCGCCCCAACTCGTGGCCGAAGCATCATGTCCGTCAAAATCCAAATAGATTATTTTGGTCGCACCCGGGCGGCTGTGGAGCAAAAAAGTTTGCGTCCGATCCACCGCCCCGGTGTCAATCGGCGAAGTTTCCGCGACCACCTCCTCGTTGTCATCAGGGGGAGGAAATTCAAATTGGCAGACATAAAAAAGGCGGCCGAGTTCATCGACCCACAACATTTTATCGCGGCGTAAACGGTTTTTTAGTTCCGCTTCCGTCGTGCGATAAAACGCGGCCAGCGCTGGAATTTTATTTCCGAGCGCGGCGATGGCTGCGTCGCCGCGCAGCTTGGAGGGCAAATTGATCTGAGGAAAATTCGCGGGCATTTCCGCGGACACAGCGGCGAAAACTCCGGCCAGATGGAAAAAACAAAGGAGGAAAAAAGATGGGACGAACCATTTGATTCCAGACATCGAACGAAAATAAATATTTTGCATCGCGAAAATTTTCGGGAATTAATTCACAAAGTTTTACCATTTCCCGGGTATAAATACAAATTCCAAAGTTGCGAGCGCAGTGTTTGTGCTCCTCTTGCCACGGGCCATCCCGCGAAAGTGCTGCCGACATTCTGTCGGCAGAATCGCGGCTTCCACCCGACGTAGGAAGATCGCCAGGTTTTCTGCCGGCAGAATTGGCTGGCCTCTGCGCCGCAGCGATGGGCTTTTCGGATTTCATGATGATTGCAAATACGCTTCGGTTGCGACGACGGAAGGTGAAGCAAGATTCTTGACGCTATGCGCCAGAGAAGTAGGGTGTGTCGGTGATTTTCATTGAGGACGGCGATTTTTACAAACGTCGATCAAAGTTGCTGGATGAAGACGAATTTTTCCGCTTTGTCGTTTGGCTGATGTCAAAACCAGATGGGGGAAATGTCATTCCCGGTTCCGGCGGATTGCGAAAAGTGCGTTGGGCGGCAAAGGGCCGAGGAAAACGCGGCGGAGTGCGTATCATTTATTTTTGGTGGATTGCGGATGACAGAATTCTGTTGCTCGACATCTATTCCAAGAACGCGAAAGAAAATTTAACACACGACGAACTGAAAAAACTGAAAGGAAAAATTGCCCCATGAAACCTCGCACGATCAAATCTCTCATTCGCGCCAAACAAAAAATTGAACGGGGCGAAACCGCTCCGGCCGGTGTCTGGGAAATTTTGTCCAATGGAAAAGGCGGTTTCTCTCGCAGCAAAATCAGCCCGAAAAAATTTCAACGCCGCCAGAAAGAGGATTGGCAAAATCGAATTGTGGAAATCCGGCGCAAGCTGGAACTTTCGCAAACGGAATTTGCGCACCTGCTGGGAATCAGTGTTCGCACTTTGCATCAGTGGGAACAAGGACGGCGCGCACCGAGTGGAGCGGCGGGCGTGTTGATCCGCATCGCCGCCGAACATCCGAAGATTGTGTTGGAAGCGGCGGCATGATTTTATTTTGAGGAATGAGCCTAAGAGATGCCATTGAGTTAATTCGTAACGAACTTCCCGCAGAAGTCTTGAGGAATAGCGAAACTAAACTTTTGGAACACGAACAGGCAAATGATCTCTCAGTCTCAGATTTTTCGTTTGGATTTCTTTCAAATCCCGAAGGGTTCAAATCTATTCTGGAGAAAAAGCTCAGGATAATCGAAGGGCAGAAAATAAATCACGCGCTGAGAAAGTTTAACCAGGAAAGATTGGATTTCGTTAACGAATCTACGACCAGTGCAGAAGCGGTGGAATTCTGGTCAGGATATGGCATGGTCAAAGTCAGATATTTCTTAATCCTCAAGAAGCGTAAAACGCTTTGGTTCCTAATAGACTTAGGCCGAAAAAAATTTCTGAAACACTTCGATCCTAGGCCACCGTTCGGGCAAGAAGTGTTCTGGAAATAAATCTGGAAGCGCTAAAGCGTTTTCCCCGTCAGTTTCTCAAACGCCTCCAAATATTTCTCCGTTATTTTTCCGACATCTTTTGGCAGCGCGGGCAGGTTGTTTATCTTCGTCCAACATTTCGAGGTAATCGCGGACGAACTGCAAATCTGCAGGGGATATTGCTCGTTAGGAATATTTTTTCCTGCGTCGCTACAATTCGACTTCCGAATCACGGTGGCCATGTAAAACGCCAGCACGACGACGGCTTCCTCGGCGATAAAATAAAAAACGCCATGCTGGAAGACGGGCAAATTCACTCGGCGAATGTCAGCAAAACGGACGGCATACAGATTGGCTCCTGCGGGAAGACCGTCGAAACGCCGGCGGACTTCCGCGAGAAAACGTTTCTCAAGACCGGGCTGCCTGCGGGCATACCACTCGGCGCTGTCGGCGAGGTCCGACTCAACGAGTGGATGAAAGTCGAGCGGCAACATTTTTGCGGACACGCCTGAACATTTGGTCGAGGGATTTTTTATCCATGCGGACAAACCGCTCCGGGTGTTCGTCATATTCGCGGCGCCGGTGGAGCAGTTCGGCTTTCTGTGCCTCGCTTAAGTCATCGTCTGTTTCGGCGCCAATCAACTCGTGGCGATGCGTCTCAAACCAGCGGACAAATTTTAACCGCTCGTTGGGGGACATTGCTCCAATGGTCGCTTCAATTTGCTTTACACTCATGTGAGGAATTTTACTTTGGGTAAACAAAATTGCGAATGAAAAGTGGGGATGAAGTAAGACTAAAGCGTTCTCCCCGTCAATTTCTCAAACGCCTCCAAATATTTCTCCGTCGTTTTCTCAACGACATTTTTTGGCAGCGCAGGCGCGGGAGGTTGTTTGTTCCAATCCAAAGTTTCGAGATAATCGCGGACGAATTGTTTGTCGAAACTCGGCTGGGATTTGCCGGGGTGATATTCGTTGGCGGGCCAGAAGCGCGAGGAGTCCGGCGTCAAAACTTCGTCGATGAGAATCAATTTTCCCTCGTAAATCCCGAATTCAAATTTGGTGTCGGCGATGATGATTCCCCGCTGGCGGGCGTAATCGCGGGCGAAGTTGTAAATTTTCAAACTGGCCGCGCGGGCTTGTTGCGCAATTTCGGAACCGGCGAGTCTGGCGGCTTCGTTGAACGAAATATTTTCGTCGTGACCGGTTTCGGCTTTCGTGGCGGGAGTAAAAATCGGTTCAGGCAATTCAGCGGATTCTTTTAAATCAGCGGGCAGTTTGATTCCGCAAACGGTCTGGAACTTTTGATATTCCTTCCAGCCGGAGCCAGCGAGATAGCCGCGCACCACGCATTCAATCGGCAACGGCTGCGCCTTTTTTACGATCATGCTGCGGCGCGCCAATTGTTTTGCAAACGGCTGCATCCCGCCGAGGCGGGATGGCAAAGGGTCATTGGCGGCGGCGAGCAAATGGTTAGGCTGAAACCCGGCCGTTTGCTCGAACCAGAAATGCGAGATTTGCGTGAGCACTTCGCCTTTGCGGGGAATGCCGTTGGGCATCACGCAGTCGAACGCAGAGATGCGGTCGGTCGCGACGAACAGCAGCGAATCGCCCAGATCGAAAACTTCGCGGACTTTCCCGGATTTAACTTTTTTGATCCCGGGCAAATCGAGCTGAAGAAGCGGTGAGTTCATGGGCGCAAATGATGAAGTTTAAAAAACAAAGTTCAAATTCAAAGTCGGGTGCGATCGGCGATTAAGCGAAATGCGAATACCGAATATCGAAAGCCGAAAGAAATCCGAAATCCGAATACCGAAATCCGAAAGAAGTCCGAAATCCGAATACCGAAAACGACTTGCTGCCACCGCCCAGGAAAGTGCTTTGCGACCCCGGCACTTTTCGGGCTTCGGGTTTCTTTCGGATTTCGGATATCGGATTTCGGGATTAAAAAGGGGCGCTCGTCGGGTTACGCCTCCGCCGCGCTCCAGTCTCCCTCATAATTTTTCAAACTGTTCTTTCCCCACGTGAAACACTCCGCTCGCCTTACGCCAGCCCTAAATTTTTTTTTAACATTTGACCCTTTCGCAGAGCGGCGGGTAGTTTGCGCGCCCATTTACAAAAATATTTTATGATTGGAACGATTCGTAAGCATCAACAATGGCTCTGGGCAATTATTATTCTGGCCATCATTGTCAGCTTCGTCGTCTATTTTTCTCCCAACAGCCGAAACCTCCTCGAAGATCAAGGCCGCGATAATTTCGGAACCATCAAAGGCAAGGCCATCACCCGTCCGCAATATCGCGACGCCGCCGCCGAGATCGAATTGTTTTATTTTCTTCGCTTTGGCAAATGGCCCGGACGTGAGGACGCCCAACAATCCGGCTTTGACATCGAGCGCGAAACCTACAATCGGATCGTGCTCGTGGAAAAATTGAAAGAACTCAACGTCCAGCCCACTCTGGAGGCCACCGCGAAATGGATCACCGATATTTTTCGCAGTAACGAGGATCAAACGCCGCCCATGCAGCGTTACAAAGCCTTTGCGACAAACGAACTCGCGCCTCATCGTCTGACCTCGGATGATTTTTATCGCTTCGCCCGCCATCAGGTCGCGCAGCAACACCTCATTTCCGTTTTTGGTTTGGCGGGCAAACTCATTACTCCGCAGGAAGCGGAATCATTTTATCGCCGGTTGAATGAACCGTTGTCCACCGAGGCCGTGTTTTTTTCCGCGACGAATTATCTGGGCCAGGTTTCCAGCACGCCCGCCGGTCTTCAACAATTTTACACGAACAACATGGCGGAATATCGTTTGCCCGAGCGCATGCAAGTCAGCTACGTGAAATGGGAGTTGACGAATTTTCTGGCGGAAGCGGACGAGGAACTCAGCAAAATAACCAACTTCTCGAAAGAGGTTGATGCCGCTTATTTCCGACAAGGCGCCAACGCCTTTAAAGATGAAAATGGAAAACCCCTCTCGATGGAGGCGGCTAAAAATAAAATGAAAGAAGGAGAACGCAAACGGCGCGCTTATGCTCTCGCGGTTCGAAAAGAGGCCAATCCTTTTTTGGGAGAGTTGATGAAAGGGCATGACGAAAATAATCCATTCACTGCGGAAGATTTGGAGAAGCTGGCCAAAGAAAAAAAACTCGAAGTCAAAACCACGCCGCCCTTCGATTTGCGCAACGGAACAAATCAATTGAACGTTCCACTTCAATTTGTTCGAGCCGCTTTTAGCTCTCTTTCGGAAGACCGTGAAAAAGCTATTCTCTCCGAAGATGGCGTTTATGTCATCGCGGTCCGGCAACGTTTTCCCAGTGAAATTCAACCCTTTGAAAAAGTGGAGAAGCAGGTCGCCGACGATTATCGCGCCGAACAATCGGTGCGGCTGGCGCACCAGGCCGGCATGGCTTTTGACAAAGCGGTGACCAATGAGACGGCGAAAACATTTTCGGAAATTTGTGCGCAGATGAATGTGAAGGCCATTTCGTTGCCGGAATTTTCTTTGAGCACGCGGACGCTGCCGGAGCTTGGCGGACAAGCCACGCTCGACAGCTTGCAAAATGTGGCCGCTTCCCTGTCGCCCGGCAAAGCCAGCAGCTTCGTTCCCACGGCCAGTGGCGGTTTCGTTTTACATCTCAAATCAAAATTGCCGGTGGACGAAGCGCGGATGAAAACCGAATTGCCGGAGTTCCTCGCCCGCCAGCGCGAACAACGCATGTCCGCCGCCTTCGGTGAATGGTTCCAAAAATTGCCGCAGGAACTGAAGCTGGCCATGCCGGTCAAAAATGCCGCCGGCAAATCCTGACACCCTCCGCCCCGGTGACCTGTGATTGATGTCATCAAACTTTCCTGGCCCCACACGCGCGAGTTCTGGGAAATCCTAGTGCTGTTCGAGGATGAACATTTATTGGCGTTGAACAAACCGACTGGCCTCCTGGTCTCGCCCGATCGCGACGTTCCCTCAAAACCGAACTTGCTGACTTTGCTTCATCGCGACATTCAACGCAGCGCGCCGTGGGCGAAAAAAAGAATCGGTCTCGCTTATTTAATGAATGCGCACCGGCTCGATTTTGAAACGACTGGAATTATTTTACTCGCCAAAACAAAAGCGGTTCTCGTCGCGCTCGCCAACCAATTTGGCGCGGAGACACCAATGAAAATTTACGCGGCGCTGGTGCGCGGTTCCATGCAGCAGGACACTTTTGAAATTAAGGCCAGGCTCGCGCCGCATCCCGTGAAACTCGGCGTGATGCGCGTCGATGAAAAAGATGGAAAACAGGCGCGCACAGAATTCACCGTTCGCGAACGGTATAAAAAATTTTCCCTTCTCGAATGTCGCCCGGTCAGCGCGCGCACCCATCAGATTCGCGTTCATCTGCAATATTTAGGTCTGCCGATTCTTGGCGACAGTATTTACGGAGGGCCGCAATTGCTTCTTTCGCAGTTGAAAAAAGATTTTCGTTTAAAACCAAAGAAAGTGGAACGCCCGCTCATTTCCACTCTGGCGCTTCATGCTGAAAAATTGTCGCTCGCTCATCCGGTGACTGGGAATGAAATTTGCATCGAAGCGGCGTGGCCAAAAGATTTAAAAGTCGCGGTGAAATATTTACGGCTTCTTGCCGGGTAGCATCTGCCTCCGGCGGGTGCGAATCAAAGTGCTGCCGACATTCGGGTGTGATTCCGAGTGGCACTCACGAGCGGTGCTGTTAAAAGCGGCGGAGGGCCGCCGCAGTCCAAGACGCTCGCGCGAATCTCGATGGCGCACGAATGCCGCGAAGCGTCTTGGAGTGCGCCAGTCCTCTGGCGCTCTTGTTCTGACCACCAGTTTAAATCACACCCCCGGCGTTCGGTCGTCAGAGAACGCGGGAATTTTTAAGCTTTATAAAAAGTCTTGCGCGCTGGTTTTCCTCATTTCTGCCGACAGAATGTCGGCAGCACTTTGCTCCGGCCACGCATTCCTTCTCGCTCTATTACTTCGCACCCGCCGCAGGCTGATGTTACCCGCCTGGCAAACAAAATATCTAACTCACGATCCAACTCAGAATCGCTTTCTGCACGTGCAACCGATTTTCCGCTTCGTCAAAAATGGTTTGGGCGTGCGCCTCAAAAGTTTCGTCATCAATTTCCTTGCCGCGATAGGCTGGAAGACAATGCATCACCAGCGCATCCGGTTTGGCTAGTTTCACCAGCGCTTTGTTGATTTGATAACCCGAAAGCTCCTTGATGCGTTCGGCAGTTTGCGATTCTTTGCCCATCGAAATCCAAACGTCCGTATAAAGCACATCCGAATTTTTTGCAGCAGAGTTCAAATCATCCGTGACAATGATTTTTCCACCGGCGCGTTTCAAAATTTCCGGCGAGGGTTGGAAATTCTTTGGCGCAGCAATCCGCAATTCAAAACCAAGTTTGGCTGCGGCAAAAATCCAGGAGTTCGCCATGTTGCACGCGCCATCGCCGATGAACGTGACAATTTTCCCGGCGATTGATCCGCGCTTTTCCTGAAAAGTAAAAATGTCCGCGAGGACCTGACACGGATGTTCGTCATCGGTCAGCGCGTTGATCGTCGGAATTTTTGCGAACTCGGCAAACTCCTCGACATCGCTTTGCGCAAAGGTGCGGATGATAGCGCCGTGAACCATTCGACCCAAAACGCGGGCGGTGTCTTTGATCGGTTCGCCGCGACCAAGCTGGATATCGTTGGCGTGGAGGAAAAGCGCGTTGCCACCCAGTTCGTGAATTCCGACCTCAAACGAAACTCTCGTGCGCGTGGAAGATTTCGTAAAAATCATCGCCCAGGTTTGACCGGCGAGCGGTTGGTGCTGGCTGTCGCCGCGCTGTTTTTTTAGCACGCCGGAATTTTGGAGAATCGTTTCCATGTCGGCGCGCGATAATTTTTCCAGGCTCAAAAGGTGTTTCATGTTTTTATGAAGCCAATTTTTCCGCGATCGACTCGATGATTTTTATTCCCTGCTCCGCTTCATCGCGACGCAAATTCAGCGGCGGCAAAAGTCGAATCACTTGCGTGCCCGAGGGAATAGCGAGCATACCGGCTTCGTGCAAACGGGCGACGAATTGAATCGCGTGAGATTTTTCGTTCCCGGCAAAAGAGGCAATGTTTGGCGCAAGTTCCAAGCCGATAATTAAGCCAAGTCCGCGAGCTGTTTTAATGAGTTGCGGAAACTTCTGGCCTATCCGCAGTAATTCGTTTTTCAAAAATTCGCCGATCTCGCGAGCGTTGTCGCCGAGTTTTTCGCGCTGGATGATTTCAAAAACTTTCAAGGCCACGGCGCAAGCGAGCGGGCCACCGCCAAAAGTCGAGCCGTGCGAACCGGCGCTCAACAAATCCGCAAACGGCTCGCGCACCCAAAACGCGCCAATCGGAAAACCTGCGCCAAGCGATTTCGCCATTGAGATTCCATCGGGCAAAAAATTCTGTAGGGCGGACATTCTTGTCTGCCGGTTAACGGAGCTTTCCAGCTCCGTGTTGCCGGGGACTGAAAAGTCCCCGGCACCGGCAGGCTGGAAAGCCTGCCCTACATCTTCCAAAATCCTCTGAAACGCCTGACATCTTCCTGTGCGAAAATGTCCGTCCTGCACGCTGTCCAGCAGGAGCAAAAGTTTTTTTTCATCACACAACTTTCGCAGACCAGATAAATATTCCGGTGTGGCTGACGTGATGCCGCCTTCGCCCTGCACGCACTCGATCATGATCGCGACTGTCGCTGGAGAAATGGCCTTTTGCATCGCCGTCAAATCGTTGAACGGAACGTGGCGAAATCCGGGAACCATCGGCTCGAAACCTTTTTTCACTTTCTCCTGACCCGTCGCGGAAATTCCGGCCAGCGTGCGTCCGTGAAAAGAATTGTGCGCGGTGAGAATTTCAAAATGCCCTTCATCGTGACCAAATTTGCGCGCGACTTTGAACAAACCTTCATTCGCCTCACCGCCGCTGTTGCAAAAGAAAATTTTTCCGGCGCCAATTTCGTTCACCAGTTTTTCAGCGAGGCGTCCCTGCGGCTCGTGAAAATAAAGATTCGAGGTGTGAATGAGTTTTTTGGACTGTTCAATGAGTGCGTCGGTGATGGCTGGATGCGCGTGGCCGAGCGAAGAAACCGCGATGCCGCCACCGAAATCGAGATAGCGTTTTCCCGAAACGTCCCACAGCCAGCTTCCCGCGCCGTGACTCAAAACGATTTCGAAACGCGCATAACTCGGCACCACATTTTTTTCAAAAAGGCTTTTGATCGCGGCAACGTCGCTTCGAATTATGGCCGGAGGTGGAGGAACAATGTTTTTCATCAATTTACGATTTTGGATTTATCACGGAATCCAATAAGCGAGCAGTGCGTAAATCCCAAATCCTAAATCGTCAATGGAAACGATGGGTGGATCAAAGCGATTCACCGTTCCGCTTGCAGGCCATCCCAGGTTTCGAGGTAGAGATGACGAATCGCCGGCGCGACCGCCAGGTCACGAGGCAAGTGGCGGTTTTTTATGATCTCGACGACGTCTGATTTATCTTTGAGGCGATGCAAAGGACTACCCGACCAGCTATCAAGTTTCAGCGAAATTAAATCTTCGAGACTGACGATTTGAGGCGTTGCAAAAACTTTTTTTGGTTCAGGGAAAGGAATTTTGCATCCGGCTTTCAAAACGCGGCCGGAGGGGAGCAAATCGATTTTCACGCCATTGCGCCGGTCATTCAACCGATCTTCACAATTCGGAACTCGAACAAATGGACCAGTCACATCCGCAGTGAGAAATTCGAGCGCTTCCAAAACATCCGGCACGACCACATCGACATCGAGCGTGACGCGGGCGTAGCCGTGTTCCTGCACTGCCAAACCTCCAACGAAGAGATGCGGGATATCGTAATCCGCCAGAGTGGACGCCACCTTGCGGGCAGTTTCCTCGAGTCCGGAAGTTCCGGTGTTTTCGCGGAGCAAAGTTGCCTCGGTATCAGTCACGCCGAAAGAGTCGCATTTTTGCTATAGAGATTCAATGCCTTTGGCGGACTAGACGCCGTTTTACATGACAACTTCTGTTCCGACACCTGCGTCAGTAAAAATTTCCAGCAGCACCGAGTGTTCGATGCGGCCATCGACGAACGAAACTTTTTCCACGCCTGACTTAATTGCAATCACCGCGCTGTCCACTTTAGGAATCATTCCTTGATCGATCACGCCGGATTTTTTAAGCGCGGCCACTTCGCTGATTTGTAAATGCGAAATAACCGTCGAAGGATTTTTCGGATCGCGCATCAAGCCCGGGACGTCGCTCATAAAAACGAGGCGTTTGGCCTTGAGCGCGATGGCCACCTGCGCGGCGGCGACGTCCGCATTGCAGTTGTAAATTTTTCCATCGTTCCCGCGCGCCGTTGGACTGATGACGGGCGTGATGCCTTTCGCAATACATTCCAACAAAGGTTTTGGGTTCACCGAAAAAACTTCGCCGACGAAGCCGATGTCGATTTTCGCTCCGGGATTATCTTTCTCTCCGAGCCAAAGTTTTCGGCATTGGAAAATTTCTGTTCCAGAAAAACCTTTGGCCGCGCCGCCAAGTGAATTGATGGTGGCGACGATCTCCGGATTGATTTCGCGTGAAAGGACATCGTCCACAATTTTCACCGTGGCTTGGTCGGTCACGCGCTGGCCTTGAATGAAATTGGCTTTCAATCCGGCGCGTTCCATGGCGCGAGTAATTGCCTTGCCCCCTCCGTGAATCACTACCGGATTTATTTCCACCGCTTCGAGAAAAACAATGTCGCGCGCCACGCCATTTCGAATGGACACGTCCGGCGAATCCATAAAACTCCCGCCATATTTCACCACGAAAATTTCCCCGCTGAATTTCTGAATGTAAGGCAGCGCTTCGAGCAAGGTTGCGGCTTTGGCGATGAGGTCTTGCATCGAAGAAATCAAAAACTGGCGCGGGGTTGGTTGCAACATTCTTTCTGCGATGGCCGAAATGGTTTCTTTCGGTTCCCATCGCTTGTAGCCGCCGACGTGAGGAGGCGGATTACGGCGGGACACAACGCATCTTTTTCCGCCTCCTCATGTCGTCGGCTACTCTTTCAAGAGCCTGCTTAGTGTGTCTCTCCACCTTTTAAAAATCCGACCAAATCGGCGAGGTCTTGTTTGGACATTGTTTTCTCCAATTCATCCGGCATGAGCGAGAGACGGCTCGTGGACATCGACGCGATGTTGGCGCGCGGGATCACTTGTTCGATTCCCAACGCCTGGCGCAAGGTGATGCTCGAAGGCGTTTCCGCCGCGAGCAATCCAGTGAGAGTCTGGCCATCTTTGGTTTCGATGTTGTAGGTCGTGTAGATCGGCATGATTTCGTATTCGGGCACAATGATGTGCAGCAGCAAAACGTCGGCGGGCTGATTGCGAATGCCGGTCAAATCGGGTCCGACGGTTTTTCCTTCACCGGCGACAACGTGGCAGGAGGTGCAAGTTCGAGTGAAAATAGCATGACCGTTTGTCGGATTCGGCTTTAAGGCGAGCACCGCTTTATACTCTTCATAAACTTTCATTCGATCTCCCGACTGCAAATCTTTGAACAACGCGACTGCGCGATTGCGAATCGAATCATCTTTGTTCTTCATCAAATTATTCCTGCGCTCCGCATTCACACTCCAAGGCGGGACATCGCCACTCTCGACGCCAGTGAGCAGCGCTTGCAGCAAATTTGTTTGCGCCATCATCGCCGACAAAACGGCTTCGCGAACCGCCGGCGTGTAACCGTTCCAATGATCCTTGCGGACTAACATTGCGCCCGCGCCGCTGCCGGGCATTTGCGTCAGCGCGCGCACGGCGGCGATTTGAATTTCGGACGGTTGTTGCGGATCGAGCAGATTTCCCAGCGCAATGCCCGCGACAGAAAAATCAGCCTGACTCAACAAGCCGAGCGCAACCAAACGGCGTTCCGCGGGTTGCGTGGAATCGACGGAAATTTTCGACGCGCGTTGCATCATCGCATCAATGCGTTTTGGAGTGTCGGAAGAATCCAGCATGACCGCGTTCATCAAGGCCGAATGTTCTCCGACATTTTGTTTAGCGATGCGAAGTCCATCGGCAAATCCGCTCAACAACGCCAGTTGCCAATCGAAATCCTGTTCGTCGCTCGAAGAAGTCATCGTTCGCAACGTTGCCAAAATGGAATTGGTTTTTTCCGCTCCCAGAAGTTTTCCCAATTCATTCATCAGCGGAAGCAACGCGAGTTCTCCATCAGAATTTTTATAGCGACTGACCTTTTTTACGACCGGCAAAAGTTCTTTGAGCAACTCGTCGGCGCGTCCTTTGACCGAACTCAAGACGGCGGCGCGCACCCAGCGGTCCGCGCTGTCGCGCTCCGCGATTTTCGCGAGAGCAGGGATCACTTTCGGATTTTGCGCTTCCCCGAGAGTGAGCGCGGCTTGAAAACGAACTCGCGCATTTTCGTCGTCGGACAATTTCAGAATTTGCGCGACGAGTTTCGGCGATTGGCCCAAACGCGATTCGGCAAGTTGAATTCCATGTTCGCGGACGGCGGGATCTTTGTCACGCAACGCGAAATCAATTTGCGCATTTTGCAACGCGCCGAGTCCATCGAGAGTTCGCAGCGCATGAACTCGAGTCTCGGGAGTTTTCGCGTCGTTGAGCAAAGTTTTCAAAATCGGCACAGCGGATTTGTCCTGGCGCTCGATGAGCAAACGTTGCGCGGTCATGCGCCACCAACGATTGGGATTTTTCAACTCGGCGCAAAGTTCTTTGACGTTTGCCTTCGCCAAATTCGGCCTCCGCGCTTCCTTAAAATTTTCATTCGCCGCGCTGATGCGGTAGATGCGCCCTTTGTCTTTGCCGCTTTCGAAGTCGGTGATTTTTCGCGTCGCTTCCGGCAAATATTCGGGATGCTCAATGGTCTTGCGATACATGTCGCAAACGTAAAGAGCGCCGTCCGGGCCGGTCGCGAGATTCACGGGGCGAAACCAATTGTCCGGTGAGGCGAGAAATTCGCGATCTTCGTAAGCGCGCCTGGCGACAAAAGTTTCATTGGATGGCGAAAGAATGTCGTGATGAATGAGATTTCCCGCCGGTTCGCACGTGAACGAATTGCCGCGATATTTTTCGGGCAACGCGGTGCCGTCGTAAATGGTCACGCCGCAAGCCGAGGTAAAAAATCCAGTGTGAAAAGCGGCGGTGGTAATGTTGGCGCTGAGCGGGAAAAGTTTTCCGGCGGGGCCGTGATCGGGAATGTCCTGAACAATATCGGAAAAGGCGAAGTTCGGATTTCGCCGGAGATAATTGAGTGGCATGACGACGTGCTGAATGTGATTGCGATTGGAGCAGATGAATCTTCGCCCAAACTTGTCAAAGGTCTGGCCAAACTGCGCAGTGCCGGCGGTTTCTTCGAAGATCGGTTCGTCGGGGCGAAAACGAAAATCCGTTCGGTTGGCAAAAACCATGGGATGGTTTGTGTAAATGGGCGAAGTGATTTTCCCGGCGGTTAAACCGCACGTCAGATAAACCCAGTTGTCGATGTTCAGCGTCGGATGGCTGACGCGAAGTTGCGTCGTGGAAAGATCCTGAAACCCTTTGAAAACAATTTGCTTCACGTCGGCCACGCCATCGCCGTTGGTGTCTGTAAAATAATAAACATTCGGCGCGCAAGTGACGAACACGCCGCCTTTCCACGGCAGGACGCCATTCGGAAAAGTGAGACCGTCGGCGAAAGTGGTGCGCTTGTCGTATTTTCCATCGCCGTCCGTATCTTCGAGCAATGCGATTTTTCCAACAGGGGGATTTCCTTTTCCTGGGCCGATGGGATAGCCGCGATCTTCCACGACAAACATCCGGCCTTGTTCGTCGAACGCGACCGCGACGGGGTCAATCACCAGCGGTTCCGCGGCCACGAGTTCAATTTTCAAACCCGGTTCAAGTTGGAATGATGCGATGGCTTCCTCCGGCGTGAGGGGGCCGTCAACGCCGCGCACGGGTTGCGGAACCAGAAGTGTGATGGACGCCAAAGGCAGAAGAACCGTAACTTTGATCGCCGCGGAAAAGAAATTAACCATAAATTTTGAAAACGGAATAAAGATAGGGGTTGGGCAAAGTTTGTGAAAGAGTTTTTGAAATTGAAACGAGTGGCTGCGGGGAGAGGATCATTCCATGCTTATCCGGTTGGTTGACAAAATCGGAATTTAGTGGGTTTAATTTCCTGTTGTCCGAATTCGTTCAACTCAAAATCGAACCCATCGCCAACAATTACGCTTTTGTCGCACCAGCCAGCTTTAGCAAACTTTCTTGAAAGGCGAACTGAGCCTGTCGGTTTTGTTCTGGTGTTTCCAAGACTGCCGATTATTCCAATAAAATCGGTTTTGTCAAGCAACCGGATAAGCAAAGATCATTCGTCTGGCCCAAAACATTTTCCCCAAGCTGGGGCATGAAAATCCAGTGACGGTTCCGGCGTTCTTGGCTAGTAATTGACGAACACTACCCGGTGTGGCACGGAAAATTCTTCTGGCGGTATAAGCGGCTGATTGGAAGTCAGTTGATCGATCGTGCTGGACTTTGCCGTCAAAGTTTTTCACGCTGCGGTCATGGCAAAACATTCTTCGGCCCGTCACTCCGCGCGCTCCGTCTCT
>JBBQRQ010000039.1:0-43611 GCA_038214755.1 Verrucomicrobiota bacterium | reverse complement strand
TGGCGGCTGGGCGGTGTCGCGGCTGGGCTTGAAGAAGCTGCTCTGGCCGATGGCGCTCGCGCTCAACGTGCCGAATCTCGTCTATGTGTATCTCTCGCTGGCGCAGCCCGACTCGTTCGCGGTGGTGGGCGGGGCGATTGCGATCGAGCAGTTTGGTTACGGCTTCGGGTTCACGGCCTACATGCTCTACCTCATGCTCTTCGCCGAAGGGGAGAACAAGACCGCGCACTACGCGATCTGCACGGGCTTCATGGCGCTGGGGATGATGCTGCCGGGAATGTGGAGCGGCTGGCTCGAGGAACTCATCGGTTACAAACATTTTTTTATCTGGGTGATGTTGGCGACGATTCCTGGTTTCGCTGTGGCGTTTCTTGTCAAAGTCGATCCGCACTTTGGAAAAAAATTGTGAGTTGACTCGCAGTCATCCGCGCTAGTCTTGGACTTGTCCGGTAAAGTTTTTCCTGACTGTTAATTCGGCAAAGGCATCCATTGAGAAGGGTTTGCCGTCAGTTGAAGTTTTCCCGTCGTTTTCGAGCCGGACTATTTCTACGGCGAAAATTAACAAGGAAATAATTATGAAGAAGAATTCTATTTTAATCGCCGTCCTCGTTTTTGGCGCGGCGCTGGCTCAGAGTCAAACGCCGTCTGGAGGCACGGCCAATCCTGGAAAAGGTGGTGGGACCACTAACCGTCCATCCGTTGGGACAGCCGCTCGCCCGGCAACTCCACAAACACCGGCAGCGCCTAACCCACCTGCTACACAACCCGGCGGCGCGGTTGACATCGCGCCCATTGATGAGTCGCGCCAACGCGTCTTGCTCAACCCGCAGGACCGCCCGGGATTCGGCGGCACGAACCAACCCTCGTTTGGAGGGACGAATCAAATTAATTTTGCGCCGAGCAACCAGCCGAGCTTCCGCACGAATTCCGGTTTGGCTCCGACCAACTTTCCACGGCGCGACACTAACTTTCCGTCGCGCAATAAAACTAATTTGCCCGCGCCGCCCACGAACAGGCCGACGGCGGGCGGGACGGTTTTGAACGAGGCGAGTGGAGCGGCCAGCACGATTGCCCCTCCGGCTAATTTGAGGGCGCGTGTCGTAGGTCAAGCGGAACCAACGGATGTGTTGAATGCTCAAACCGGAGTCACGGGCGACCAGGCGTTTGCCCAACACCTCGAAGCCGCCCTGGCGCAAACCGGCGCAACCAGAGTCTTCTTTCCACAAACTCGTTCCACTATCCAGGTGATGAACCAAAATGGAACGGTGACATTGCAAGGCACAGTTGCGAACGCGGCCGAGAGACAAGATATCGAGACTCGGGTCAGAGCAATGCGCGGTGTGAATGGAGTTAATAATCAACTGCAGATCCCAAACGGCCAACCGTCGGGGACACTTGCGCCGACGAACTTTCCCCGCATTCCTCCGCAAAAAACTACTCAACCTCAACCTGCGCCGGGGAGCGATCGTCGTTTGTTGAATCGATAATTTTCATTGGAATAGCATCTGCCTCCGGCGGGTGCGAAGACATTTCTTGATTCGACGGTGGTTGTTCGATGTTCAGGTTTGGATGTTGGTTCTCATTTTCAAACATCGAACAACCCTCATCGAAATGAAAAATCTTTTCGCACCCGCCGGAGGCAGATGCTACCCGCTGAAACGTCAACCTTTATAAACGATGATCACGCCGTAATCGGTCATGTTTTGGCGCGAGTTCAAATCGAAATGGCTGTAAGTGATCGGAGTCACGGTGACCAAATTCTCATTGCCGATTTTGGTGAGAAATTCGGAAATAGTTTCATCGAATTTATCATGGCCAACCTCCAGACATTCGGTGCGTTTGATCGTGCGGATGCGCAATTTTCTTTCGCTCTCCGTTTTGGCGACCTCCAACGGGCGCTGGACTTGTTTGACCAAAACTTCGGTGGGCGCGTCACGCAAGGGCACATTAAATTGCTTCACTTCCTTGGCCGCAGCCGAACTGGAAATGGGATTGAGCGAGCGAACGGTTTGCGGCTCAGGCTGCGGAATGGTGATGGTCTGGTTGCACGTTGGGCATTCGATTTGAGTGCCGGCGCCCGATGGGTTGACAGACAATTCCTGGTCGCAATTCTCGCATTTAAAAATCAGATCCATAAATTATTTGGTTTGGGTTCAGCTCCACCATAAAAGTTTTTTCAAAAACTTCCAGACTAAATCTCAGTTGCGATTGTGCGCTTCTTGGCCCGGCTATCAAGGTAGTGGGGCAGACATCCTGTCTGCCAATGGGGCTTCCAGCCCCAGACCACGATTCGCGGGCAAGATGCCCGCGGTGACAGGCTGGAAGCCTGCCCCACTATTCGTAGGTTTTTTCCAACTGCTTGACTCTCGGATAAACGGGCGATGATGCCGTCGTGCGCTGTTTCACCCGCGCGAAAACTTTTTTTGCTTCTCCGGGATTTTCCCGCGCCACGAGCACCACGTAATCCAGTTCGATGGAGGCGAGCCGCGGATCGCTGATCGTTTTGCCGTAGCGAGTGAGAAACTGCCGCAACCCCGACGCGCCCTGGCCCTGCGCGGTGGCGAGCGGCCCTTCCAATGTCGGCAGCAATCCGGGCAATTGGCTGCCGTTGACTTGCGGCTGCGCCTCGACGGAAGTTTCTTTGGTCTTCCCTTTTCCTTTGACATCGACCCAATAGGAATAAATTTGCCAGCCGCCGAACGCGGCTCCGACGATAATAAGAATGGCGATGAGTGCTTTCATGTTTCTGGTCCGCGTTCAATGCGCGCGCCGAGCTTGCGCAATTTTGCGTCAATTTTTTCGTAACCGCGATCCAAATGATAAACCCGATTGACCTGGGTTGTCCCCTTCGCGGCCAATCCCGCGATGACCAATGCCGCCGACGCGCGCAGATCGCTCGCCATCACCGGCGCGCCGCTCAACGGTTTTCCGCCTTTGACAATCGCACTCGGCCCTTCAATCGCGATGTCCGCTCCGAGCCGGGCGAGTTCGCTCACGTGCATGAAGCGCGACTCGAAAATTCTTTCCGTGATGATACTGATGCCCGGCGTCAACGCCATCAACACCATCATTTGCGCCTGTGCGTCGGTGGGAAATCCAGAGTAAGGCAACGTCGTTATATCAACCGGTTTCAATTTTCCGTTGCGCTTTATTTTTAACGCGGAGCCGCTCCGTTCAACTTTCACACCGGCCTCCCGAAGTTTATCCAGCACGGCGTGCATGTGTTCGACGCGCGCTCCGTGAATGGTCACTTCGCCACTCGTCGCCGCCGCAGCGATGGCAAACGTCGCGGCCTCAATTCGGTCGGGTATCACTTCGTGTTCCGCGCCGTGCAACATTTTTTCGCCGGTGATCGTGATGGTGGGACTTCCCGCGCCCATTATTTTCGCGCCCATCGCGTTCAAAAAATTTGCGACATCGACCACTTCAGGTTCGCACGCGGCGCTCTCGATAATCGTGACTCCCTCGGCGAGCGCCGCCGCCATCATAATATTCGCCGTGCCCAAAACTGTTGGCCCGGCGCGACCGCCTAAAAATAAATCGGCTCCTTTTAATTTCGGCGCGGTCGCGTGAACGTAGCCGGCCTCAATTTTTATTTTTGCGCCGAGCGCTTGAAATCCTTTCAAATGCAAATCAATCGGGCGCGCGCCGATGACGCAACCGCCGGGCAAGGAAACGGTCGCTTTGCGCAGCCGTCCCAGCAACGGACCCATGATGCAAATGGAGCCGCGCATTTTTCGGATCAAATCGTAATCGCCCACCGGCGTGATTTTCGCGGCGCGAGTGGTCAACGTATCGCCTTCCAATTTAACTTCTGCTCCCAACGACGTGAGAATTTGCGCCATGAACTTCACGTCGCTCAAATCGGGGACGCGATGGATGACGCAGGTTTCCGACGTGAGAAGCGTCGCCGCCATGATCGGCAGCACGGCGTTTTTTGCGCCGCTGATCGTCACTTCGCCGTGGAGCGGAACTCCGCCTTTGATCGATAAACTGTCCATTTGAAATTGTATCTTCGCCGCAGCTTAACTGCGTCGCGCGATTAAAAATCTTTCGCGCTGACTGTAGTCTCGCTCCACAGCTTGGACAATCCACTTTTGCCTTTCGAAAATTTCCCGGATTGATTCGGCTTGTCCCTCGCCGAATTCGACCATCAGATTTCCCTCTGCATTCAGCCAAGATGCCGCCTGACCCGCGAGCGTTCGAAAAAAATCCAAGCCGTCGGGTCCGCCGTCCAACGCCAGTTTCGGGTCGTGATCTTTGACTTCAATTTCCAGCGTCAAAATTTCTTCGCTCGCAACGTAAGGCGGGTTGGCCGCGATCAAATCAAATTTCGTTTCTTCCGCAATCGCGGCAAATCCATCGCCTTCGTGAAAAATAATTTGCTCGGAAACTTTATGGCGAGTGGCGTTTTCTCGAGCGACGCCGAGCGCGCAGGGGGACAGATCGAGCGCATGAATTTTGGCCGCCGGACATTTGATCGCCAGCATCACCGCCAAACAACCGCTGCCCGTTCCGAAATCCAACGCTTTAACGCTCTCCGTTTTCTCCGTTCGCTCCTGTAAAAATCTCCAGGCGTGTCCCGCCAGAATTTCTGTTTCGGGCCGCGGAATCAACACGTGTCGATTCACCAAAAATTCGTAACCGCAAAAATTGCTTGTGCCGATGATGTGTTGCAGCGGCTCGCGATTGCCGCGTCTTTTGACAAATTCCCGGAGAGCGGCGAGTTCGGTTTCGGCAAGGGTGCGCTCGAAATTCAAATACAATTTCATGCGCGGCAGGTTCAACAAATGCGCCAGCAAAAGTTCCACCTGCAATCTCGACGACTCAACTCCTTTTTTGGATAAAAATTCCGTGCTGCGTTGAATCACTTCGAGAACCGTCACGCGGAAAAAGTTATGTTTCCTAGGCCAAGTTCAAAAGGGAAAAAGCGCTGGCCGCGCCGTCCTCAGGTTTTTGGCGGCTGAGATGGTGGTCTCCAACTGTTCAGCAATAATCTATTCCCGATAAAGCGCCAGCCCGTGGAACGAACAGGAGAGCGGAGTTTGAGAAGAGTTGATCGCTTCCACACCGACAGTTATGGCTTGAGGAAAATCTACGACAATGGGATTGAACGCGCGCCAGTTGACGCCGTCCTGGCTGGCCATGCCCAATATTCGGTTGCCGCGCCGCGCTACCCGAAGGGAAATGTCCCGGTCTTCAATCTCGAATTCGTAGTTGGACACTTTTCCTCCGGGGCCGTGACGCAACTCGAAGTTGGCGTAGTGGCGCAGGCGCTTTCCCAAAAGCACCGCCCCGCGTTGCAGGCTCAAATGGTTTTGCTCATCCTGCACCAGCAGCAGGCCGGCCCCATGGTACGGCCGTCGGCCTTCAATCGTGCTAGGCTCAGCGGGTTGGAACGCCCCTCGAATCTTGACCTCTAAAACAAAATCTCCCTCAATCGGCGTGAGGACCCGCGGCGCGTTCCAACGTCGGAGTTCGGCGGCGAAATCATGCGCCGTTCCCGGCACTTCAATACGGATTTCATCGTCCTTCATTTGCACCTGACAATCATGACCAGGATCGATCACTTCACCCCATCCGTCCTTCCGCGCTACTGCTTGGAGCGGGCGCGAAGCGGGCGAGAGGACTGATTTAGGAATATCCGTCGAGCGGCGACTAAGCGGGCTGGAATCTTTGCGTTCGAGGTTGGAAATCGTTTCGGCAGTTATTGGGCGAAGACGATAAAATCGCGCGGCGCTCAACGGAGAATCCAAGTCCACAAAAAAGAGCCGGTTGGTGTCGAGCACGACATTTGTCAGCGTCGTCCAACCATCCGCGTTTTGGAGATTAGTGGTGTATTGCAATTCGCAGGTCGCTCCGGGCGCGCCGATTGCCGTGATACCCGCGTAAAATCTCAAATCCTGGATGCCAGCGGTGGTTGCTGGTTGTGCTCTCGCCGACAGAGCGGCAGCCGCCAAAACCACGACCAACAGCAACGGAGTCAATATCGTTTTCATCAGTCTTCCTTTTGTTCTAAGCCGGAACGATTCAGTTGGGAAGATTGCTCGCCCTCACCCTAACCGTCTCCCCGAGGAGAGGGAACCTGCCATCAGCACGCGCCATCACTCACTAAACCATGAACATTTTCCAGCGCTGCATAAGATTCTCCCTCTCCTCGGAGGAGAGGGCCGGGGTGAGGTCGAGCGTTGCTCTTCACTGAATCGTTCCGGCTAAGGATGCGCCTTCGCTTCCGGTAGGCAAGCAGTTAAACTTTTTGCGCCTACAAGAGCCTTGAAGAAAGCGCGTCACACTCCTATTTTCAAACTTATGAAACGCTTTTTACTTTTTCTACTGTTCGTGGCCGGCTTGCTGCAATTTTCATTGTTGGGCCAAAACCCCAACACCGCCTCCGCCATCGCGGACAAGCAGGAAACGGAAGAACGATACAAACGGATCACCGCCGACATGGAAAGTATGCTCGCCGCCAATCTCGCCTTGCAAAAAAAAGTTGCCGCTCTCGAAAACGAATTGCAAAAAGTGCGCGAGGAACAATCGCAATTGCGCAGCGCGAACAACAACAACAGCACAACGGAAAGTTTGAAACGGCTCGCCGAAAAAATTCAGGAGGTGGACAAAAAACGCGAGGCGGATAAAGAATTGATTCGCGGGGATATTGCCAAGCTCGGCAAAAAACTTTTGGAGCCTGCTCGATCTCCATCCAAGCCGGTGGTCGCGCCCGACACCGGCGCCACGTCCGACAAAGGTTATCCCTATTTGATCCAACCCAATGACACGTTGAGCGCCATCGTCAATGACTTCAACGCGCAGTTCAAAGCGAAGGGCATGAAGACTATTACACAAAAACAGGTGATGGATGCCAACCCGAACGTGGCCTGGAACAAATTAAAAATCGGCCAGAAAATTTTCGTGCCCGCGCCGCCGGAGAAATAATTTTGCATGAACGTTTTCGTCGCGCTCCGCAAATGGCATCTTTTTCTCGGCTGTTTTTTTTCGCCGATGTTGCTGTTTTTCGTTTGCACGGGTTGGTATCAAACGATGCATCCCGACCGCCGAAAAGGTCCCGCCGAAGCTGAAGCTGTGCTCGACCGATTGCGCTCAGTTCACGCGGATTCCCTCCTGCCGAACTCCGCCGCGCAAAGTTATTCGACCAAACCATTTCGTTATCTTGTCGCTGTCATGTCTGCCGCGTTTATTGTCACAGTGATTCTGGGAATTGCCCTGGCGTTTCGTTTTCACAAAATGAAATGGCAGGTCTGGATTTCTCTGGGGCTGGGTTTGATTCTTCCGGTGCTTCTTTTGTTACTGGGGCAAAAGCATTGACGGGTGCATTTGGTGGGCGTCTTGCCAATGGAAGGAGCGAGGACAGCCATGTCCCCGTGAATCGGAAATCGCGAAAACGTCCGGGTTTTTCTCCGTTTCGAAACGCGCGGACATGGCTGTCCGCGCTCCTATGGGTTTGCGCACCATGCGCCCAGGCATTCACGTTTTTCCAATTTCGCGCTTGTGAAAAAATTTCGCGCTGGTAGGTTTTCGTCCCTTTTATGAGAACTGACATTCATCCGAAATATTTGGAGGCGGAAATTCGTTGCGCCTGCGGCAACGTGATCAAGACCCGCTCGGTCAAGCCGAGTATCGTCATCGGCATTTGCAACGCTTGCCATCCGTTTTACACCGGCACCCAAAAATTTGTCGATACCGCCGGGCGCGTGGACAAATTCCAACAGCGCATGGCGAAAACTCAGGCTGCTCAAGAAGCCGCTGCCGCCTCGAAGAAGAAAAAGAAATAGCTGCTTTAGAAATACCGCCCGCACTTTGTCGCTTTGTCGCAAATGCGGGCGGTTTCGTTTTTATGTAGCGGCGCGTCTATGACCGCCGCAAATATTTACAGCGGCGGTCACAGACTCGCCGCTACAAATCAAATGGATTTACTCCCACACATCGAAAAATTCTCGCAACGCTTTGCCGAAATTGAATCGGCTTTAAGCGATCCTAAAGTTTTTTCCAATCCGCAGCGCGCGCAGGATTTGGCCCGCGAATATTCCGGCTTAAGGGAGTTGGTCGGGCACGGGAAAAATTATCTGAAGACCGTCGCTGACCTTGCGGAAAATCGCTCGCTTCTTTCCAGCGAGGTTTCCGATTCCGAACTCGCCTCCATGGCTGGAGAAGAAATTTCCCGTCTCGAAAAAGAGGAGCAACGTCTTGCATTGGAAGTTTACAAAGGAATTGTTCCCAACGATCCGTCGGATTCCCGAAACACCATCATCGAAATTCGCGCGGGCGCAGGCGGGTCTGAATCTGCGCTTTTTTCGGCGGATTTGTATCGCATGTACACGCGTTACGCGGAGACGCGCGGATGGAAAGTTGAGACCATGGACAGCAGCCCGTCGGATTTAGGCGGGTTCAAAGAAATTATTTTTCACATCACCGGCACCGATGTTTTCAAGCGCCTCAAATACGAGAGCGGCGTGCATCGCGTTCAGCGCGTTCCGGCAACCGAAGCACAAGGCCGCATTCACACGAGTACTTGCACCGTCGCCGTTTTGCCCGAAGCCGAGGAAGTGGATTTGGAAATCAGACCCGACGAATTGGAAATCAACGTTTGTCGCGCTTCCGGAAAAGGCGGGCAAGGCGTGAACACTACCGATTCCGCCGTGCAAATTATCCACAAGCCGACCGGCACCATCGTCCGTTGCGCTGACCAACGTTCGCAGCAGAAAAATAAGATCCAGGCGATGACGGTTTTGCGGTCGCGTTTGTTGGAAAGAAAAGTGGCTGTGGAAAACGCGAAATATGCCGCGCACCGCAAAGAGCAAGTCGGCACCGGAGAACGCAGCGAGCGGATTCGCACTTATAATTTCCCGCAGAACCGCGTGACCGATCACCGCATCGAATTGACGCTCTATAATTTGCCGACCTTTCTCGAAGGCGACATTGATTGCATCATCGATCCCCTGACCGCGAATGATTTGAACGAAAAATTGGCGGCGTTGAAGGCGTGAATTTAGTGATGAGAAACGCTCGCCCTCACCCCGACCCTCTCCCCCGAGGAGAGGGAGGATTGGTTCCAGCGTCTTGGTTTAAACAACGGCTCCAAGTTTCTTTTTGGTCTTTTCTCCGACGCTAAAGGAAAACGGAGATTTACAACCGCGACGCTCGAATTCACCAAAGCCCGCTCCACGAACCCCCTCTCCTCGGGGGAGAGGGCCGGGGTGAGGGCGGTCAAATACTCTGACTGAAAGTCACTAAATAAATTATGATCAAAGGAATTATTTTCGATTGCGATGGCACTCTGGCCGACACCATGCCGCTGCACTGGCGCGCCTGGCAGGTCATCACGCAGAAACACAAACTCCATTTTCCCGAAGACCGCTTTTACGCGCTCGGCGGCGTTCCGTCGCGCGACATTTTGAAAATGCTCGGCGAAGAACAAGGCGTTTCCATCGATCACATCGCCGTCTCGCACGAAAAGGAAAATGCCTATTTGCCGCTCATGGCGCAGGTCGAACCGATTCACGCCGTTGTGGAAATCGCCAAAGCCAATCATGGAAAAATTCCGATGGCCGTCGCGTCCGGCGGCACGCAGATCATTATTTGCCAAGTCCTCGAACATTTGAAAATCCGCCATCTGTTCGATGCTGTCGTGACTAGCGAAATGGTGAAAAATCAAAAACCTGCGCCGGATATTTTTCTCGAAGCCGCGCGACGAATTGGTGTTGCGCCAGAATTTTGTCGTGCCTACGAAGATACGGATTTAGGTATGCAAGCGATTCGCGATGCGGGGATGGAAGCGGTGGATGTGCGGGAGTTGCTGGTGAAATAGTTTAAATAATCTCCATTCCCCGATTCCTGTGCGTCATAAAATTCGCGCGCTCGTTCCATATCTTCCGCAGCCCGTTCCAGAATGACGATGCGCCTCATGCGCGCTTGGCAAGGCGAGCCTTCAATTCTTCGAGGGTGAGAAACTTGGCCGAACCTGAGTCCATTTCTAAAAGACGTTCTTCCAGAACCTTCCGATGCCATTCGGGTGATGGCACTTTTTCCGGTTGCGCCGCCAGAGATCGCCACAGAAGTTCCATGACTCCCAATTTCTCAGCCCCTGTCATGCGCTCAATTTCAGATGCAGCAATCACGGTGGGAATTTATTTTACCATTGGATATTCGGCAAATTCTTTCGCGGCAAACGTTGAGGCTGTCTGGCCGTTTTTACATTAATGCAGGTTTTTGATTTTTCACCATCTCGTTCGTCACGATGGCGTCGAAAAGGTGGCGTCCGCGAAACTTTTCTTAAAAAAGATGAATGTACTTAGAGAGCCAAGCGCAGACCCCACCCATTGTGATAACCCCTCCTACGACAGCAAATACCACCGCGAAAAACCGGAATTGGCATAGGCTACATCCTATAAACATTCCGGCAATCACCAAATTCCAAGTTGCCCACTCGTTGCCAGAAAAATAAAAAACTAGAAAAGACGTGATGACAAAAAAGACCCCCATGAGCACATACACTTTGCTTTCGGATTCCGGGGAGCAGGGAAGGTTATTCCTTTTTTCGGCCTCTTTCCGCTTTACATAGGCCGCTTTCTCACCTTGGAGCGCTTTGACGACGTCCGGATGGTTCTGAGACCCTGGAGAACCGCTGGCATAGTCACCGCGTGAGTTTGACGTTGCCAGCACAGGTCCTTTTCCGTCGCTATAGTTTATGTTAGCCATAACGGCGATCTAATCAGATAATGGAATTAAATCAACGTCAATTTATCATTGGTCATGTTACGTTCAAAGTCCACGTCCGATTTCAGCAAGAACGCGTGCAGCAAATTAGATTTCCAAGTTTTTTCTTCGCTTTTTCCAAACATACCGAAACATCAGCGTCCGCAGCGCCGCCGTGAGCGGAATTGCCAGCACGCCGCCTAGAATTCCGCCCATCAACGTCGTGCCGATCAGCACCGCTACGATGATGGTGAGCGGATGCAACCCCACGCGGTCGCCGATAATTTTTGGCGAGATGATAAAACCTTCGATCAATTGCACGGCACCGAAGATGACGAGCACCAGCAGCGGATGCAGCCAGTCGCCGAATTGCACGGCGGATAAAACCAGCGCGAGCAGCAGACAAACAATCGAACCGACGTAAGGCATGATCCCGAGAATCGCCGCGATTGCTCCGAGCAGGATGGCGTAGTTCAATCCGAGAATGGAAAACGCGATGGCCAGAATCGTTCCGGTGCAAAGCGCGACGAGCACTTGTCCACGAAAGAAAACAATGAGCGCGTCATTGATGGATGTTAGCACGAACACCACTTCGTCTTTCGCTTTGGATTCGTTGAGCGGGAGGTAATCCGTCCAAGTGCGTTGGATGCCGGATTTTTCCTGGAGAAAATAGAAAAGATAAACCGGCACGAGCGCGAGACCGATGAGGAAACCGATCCAGGAAGCGGCGCGTTGAAATTGAAGCAACAGCCAGCCGCCCACCAGCGGTGCGACGGATGCCAGCCAGTTTTTCAGCGATTCGCCCATGTCCGTTGCGATCGCCGCCCGTGCGCGCCCGGCCAGAGGTGACGTTGACAGTTTATCCCTCACATAATCCCGCAACCGGTCAGCGTGATCCGGCATCTGTTGCACGAGACTTTTAATTTCAACAACCAATTGCGGCACGACCGTCGCCAGCAAAATCACAACAACCATCAAGAGCACGAAGAAGACAAGCAGGATGGCGCGGGTGCGCGGAACTTTGCGGCGTTCCAGAAAATCCACGAGCGGATCGAGCAAGTAAGCCAGCACCGCCGCGATGGCCAAGGGGAAAATCACGGAGGCGAGCTGGTTGGCGAGCCAGCCGAAACCCCAGACGACCAAGCCTCCTAAAAGAATCATCGCCGCCACCGCCAGCGCCGTGAGCGAAAACCAAATCACGCGCGACTGCTTTTCGGTTGGGGTCGAGAAGGGCATGAAATTAAAAATTAAAAATTAAAAATGCGAATGGGCCGATGCTAACTCGCTGCCGCGCCGCAATTTTTAATTTTACCTTTTTCATTTTTAATTCGTTTGCCCGAGCTTCCTGGATTTTTCGGTTGCGGCGCGGACGGCGTTGATCAACGCGCCACGCACTTTCCCTTTCTCCAATTCGTGCAAACCTTCAATCGTTGTTCCGCCGGGACTAGTCACCATGTCTTTCAACACGCCGGGATGCTGGCCGGTTTCCAAAACCATTTTTGCGCTGCCGAAAACCGTTTGCGCCGCGAGCTTCGTCGCCACGTCGCGCGGCAAGCCAGACGCCACACCGCCGTCGCTTAATGCTTCGATCATCAAATAAACGTAAGCCGGTCCGCTGCCGCTCAAACCCGTCACCGCGTCGAGTAAAGATTCTTTCAACTGAAAAGCAATTCCGACCGCTGAGAAAAGTTTCTCCGCCAGTTTTCCGTCGTTGGCTGTCGCCGATTTTCCGAGCGCAAAAGCGGTCGCTGATGAACCGACGAGCGCGGGCGTATTCGGCATCACGCGAATCACTCGCGCTGAATTGCTCAATCCGCCTTCCAGTTTTGCGATGGGAACGCCCGCGGCGATGGAGATGAGCAAATGTTTCTCCGCAAACTCTTCACGAATTTCCTGAAGCAATTCCGCCACATTTCCCGGCTTCACCGCGAGCACGAGAATATTCGCGAAGCGAACGACTTCGAGATTTGAATCGGAATTTTTCGCGCCGGTTTCTTTGGAAAAATATTTTCGCGCGGCATCAATCGGGTCGCTGGCGAAAATTTGTTTGGGCGTCGCCAGTTTCGCTTGAATAAAACCTTTGGCGAGCGCCGTCGCCATTTTGCCCGCGCCGAGAAAACCGATAGTGAATTTTTCTGCCATGCGCGGTTTGTAGCAGTTCGTCTCAATATGCGCAACGATTCCACATGAAATGTGGTCTAACGGGGCGCATCTCACTAAATTGCAGGTTTCAAATCTTCGGAAAGAGGTGGCAACGGAACGCCGATCTCCTGATCGGCATTGGAACGCTCTCCATTTTCGGCGAGCCGATCAGGAGATCGGCGTTCCGTTATTTTGCAAGAAATTGAGCTGCGCCCGGTCTAACGGTGCTGATTGCTCGTGGCAAAACATAAACATGAAGGGTGAGAAAATCCGCAGAAAGTCGAGAGGCCCGGGACCGACCCTTGCCGCCAAGACCCCGGAAAATTTCCATTCAAAAACAGCGGGTTTGCCGCCGTCTTCAGTTACGAATTTTGGAAAAGTGACGCGGCGGCGCGGAGTCATTGACCACAACCAATTTGTCGCGTTACATTGGATTTGTGAACGCCGCCATCGCTTTGCATTCTCACCCGCTCGAAAACATTGAGCAATTCGCCGCCGAGCAAATTACGCAATGGTTGGCTTTGTGCGACGGGTTCCTCGATTGGCAACGCGAGAACCTACTCGACAAAGAACCAACACCGGAAATTCTCAAAGAACATCGCGCCGCCCTCAAATGGATTTTGCGCTTCATGCGTCTCGCCATTTGCCAGGTGTCCGATCCGGATTTTTCCGATCACTCGCTCAAACGCGAGTTGGAAATCCGCCTGCAACAATTCGAGGACTTTTGGTCGATGTTCCACAACAACTCCATGTCCGCGGAAGAAGCTGACGCCCTTCTCGCGAAAGTTTTTCCTGAATGAACCCGGAATTGGCGAAGTTGTTAGAAGCTTACAACGCTTATTTTGACGCTCGCGGAGCGGACGCGATCAAGCTTCACGAAATTTTTCAATCACGATTGGATGACGTTCTCGACAAACACCCCGGCCTTTCCAGAGCAAATTTGGAACAGGCCGTGAAACTGCGCGCCAAAAAAATGCGCTGGGTCAAATCACAACAGCCGCCCACTCTTCCGCCCTCAGCGTAATCTCGCCGACAAATGTGCATCGATGCCTGTTCGCCTTTGGAATTGAAAAATTTGTTACTTCACCGCGCCTGATTCGTGCCGTTCCCATTCGGAGTTTTGTTCTTCCGTCGCGGGCTGCGGCCAGACCCAATCGAGCGCTCTTGACGGATGCACCGGTTTTGTCCATCCCGTCTTTTTGGAGATAGGCGAATCGGGATCAATCCGTGACGGAGTCAAATTCGAATTGAGTTCTGCGTTTCCTTGATCTTCGATTCCGTTCTCGCCGATTGAATAGAGCAGAAACGTTCCGTCTGTTTGCGCATGGTAGCGCAGCGGTTTTCCGTCGATGGGATCCAGCGGAACTGAATTCAAAAACTTCGGTGTGAGTTGACTCAACTCCGCTGGGTAAAAACCTTTGTCCAGTTGGTAGCGTTGCAGGGCACAAGCTGTGATGGCGAGTTGCCGCGCGATTTTCGCGGAGGCCAGTTTGGCCAGCGTTTTCGAGACGGTGCTGCGCGAAGCACCGAATAAAAAATCTTCCCGGAGCGATCCCATTAGACTCAGTCGTTTCTCAAGGTTCTTCAGCGCGGGCTGATAGGTTTTCTCTTTTTCAATGGCGCGATCAGCTTCGACTCCTGCCTGCCACAATTTCAAGAGAGCCAGTTCTTCTCGATACGACTGAACCCATCTCCAGAGTTTTTGATTGGGCTGGTTGAACAAGGCTTTGATCGCTGCCACTGGCTCGACCATCAATGTAGTTGTGAATTCATCCCAGTCGGTCGAAAAACTTGAAGCTCCCGATCCGCTCACCAACGCCATGGGGTCTTGGCCAGATTCCCGTGCTTCCGCAAACATCTGGATCCCCATCGCTCGTTCCATCGAGAACGTCGCCTCCAAATTATCTACCTTGATGGCGCTCCAGGCTTCTTGAAATTCTCTCAGTTCAGCGTCGCTCCAATCAGGAGATTGCAACGCTTCCCACGTCGCGTTGAACGCGATGCCCAAACAGGCGAAGCGAACCAAGTGAGAGATGAGGAACGGCTCGGCTTTGTAATTTTTCACTAAGCGCAGAAGCGCCTTGAGGTTTTCCGCAGCCGCATTTTTGTTTTCCTCGTGCAATTCATAAATCGTTTCGGTTGAAAGCAAAACCGCGCCTTGTTTCAATGGCGACAAATGACGAAGCGGCGCGCGATAGCCTTGCTCATAAGCGACGGGAAAAATAAATTCTCCTTGCTCCGTAACTTCTCGCAGCGCTTCCAAGGCGTCGGCATTTGTTTCGAAATCATTTTTAATGAGCGCCCAGATATTTGTCTTTCGTTTGGCGTCCCAATCGTAAGGAGCATCGCTCTTCCAACTCACTTGCGCGCGCCCCGGCGCGACCATCCGCATCGCGGAGGGATAATGGTCGAGATTATTTCCTCCCATCGGTCGCACTGCAGCTTGGAGAGCGGCCGACGCTGTCTGATTTGTGGAGCGCGGCGGAGTCCAATCGGCGATGGCCAGTTTTTCTCCCTTGGCGATCAGTTGCTTTTTGTAAGCCGCGACGTCGTGCTTCAACTTGAAATGCATCGCCGCAATCCACACCAACGGGGCTATGAACAGCGCGATGAAGCCGATCAACAATTTCCAGCCCAATTTCATTTCCAGAAATTACGCTTTCAGAAAATAATTGCGCTGCTTTTCCGAAATCGGCGCGTCAAGCTTTTCCAAAACTTGCAGCATGTCCTCCCACACTTTTCTTTTTTCGGTGAGCGCCTGGTTGCGCAAGAGATAGGCGGGATGAAACGTCGGCATGACGGGCGTCTCGCGAAACGTTTGCCACGTGCCGCGCAGTTTTGAAATCATCATCGGCTTGCCGAACAAGCCTTCCACCGCCGTCGCGCCGAGAGCGACGATGACGCGCGGTTTGATGATATCGATTTGTTCGAGCAAATACGGCAGACAGGTTTTCATTTCGTCGGTCGTCGGCTTGCGATTTCCGGTGGTTTGGCCGGGAGTGTCGGGTCGGCATTTCAAAATGTTGGCGATGTAAATCGCTTCACGGGAAAAACCCATCGTCTTAATGATGCGCGTCAAAAGTTCGCCCGCCTTTCCGACGAACGGTTCGCCCTGCGCGTCTTCATCCGCGCCCGGCGCTTCTCCGACAAACAGGAGCGGCGAATCGATGTTGCCAATTCCAAACACCACAGTTTTTCGGGAGGCGGCGAGGTTCGGACATTTGATGCAAACCATCGCGCGGTCTCGCAACGATTTCATCGCCTCGGTTTTTTCGCTCGTTCGTTCGGATACTACCGGTGTTACTGGCGAAAAAATTCTTATCAGTTCGGGATTTCTTGCGGTCGTCTGGATGGCGGCTCCGTTTCGCGCGGGGTGATTCAACGCGCTTAAAATTTCCGGCGCGATGGTCACGAACGTTGTGCCGCGCGTTTTTAAATTTTCTAAATGGTCAATCGTGGCGGTGAGAAGTTGCAGGTAATCGTCTGACATCAGCGCGAAGTCTATTTCGCTCGAGCCGATTCACACGGAGAAGTTGTTGAATCTTATTCACGCCCAATTCACAAAAAAGGTAGCCGCCGAGGTGAGGAGCCGGATTTTTGTTGCAGCGGAAAAATTTTAGACCGCCTCCTCACGTCGGCGGCTACTTTTTTCGACGACTAACTCAATCGCATCGGCATGACAACGTAGAGAAATGGCCCGTTGATTTTCAAAACGCCCGGACTGAGTTCGTCGATCAACTCCATAAAAACTTCATCGTTGGTCAAGGCGTTCAGCGGTTCGATCACGTAAGCAGGATTGAACGCGATCGCGATATCTTTGCCTTTGTAATTGATGGCTAGACTTTCGCGGGCCTCACCCACTTCAGGAGAGTTGGCGGTAATGGCGAGATTGTTTTTTGTAAAATGCAATTTGACGGAATTCGATTTATCGCTGGTCATCAACTCCGCGCGCTTGACCGCTTGTAAAAATTCCTCACGTTGCAGCGCGACCCGCTCTTTGGTCTCGCTCGGTATGACCTGCCGATAATTGGGATAATTTCCTTCGACCAGTTTCGAAATAATCAAAATGGAAAAACCTTTTTCGTCCTTGAGCGTGAACGCGACCTGATTTTCCGTGAATTTGATTTCCACTTCACCTTTGTCCTGGAGCAAGCGGCTCAACTCGTTGACCGCTTTGGTTGGCACGATGAATTCACCCTGGCTGGTTTCGGGAATATCAACTTCCTCGTCGGCCATCGCGAGGCGGCGCCCATCCGTCGCGACCATGGTCATTTTGTGTTCTTTGAGAATGATAAAAATTCCGTTGAGCACATAGCGGGATTCGTCCGTCGAGATGGCGAAAGACGTTTTCTTCAACATGCTTTTTACTTTTTCCTGCGGCAGGACAATTTTTTTTGTTTCCTTGAATTTAGGAATGGGCGGAAATTCGTCGGCATTCAATCCATGAATTTTGTAGAAAGAGGAACCCGCGCGAATACTGCTCGCGTTTTTTTCATCTACTTCGATTTCAATTTCCGGGCTGCCCAATTCCCTCACGACGCCAAAAAGTTTTTTCACCGGAACAGTCGTCGCCCCTTTGCTTTTGACCGTTGCTTCGACCGAACAAGTAATCGTCACATCCAAATCGGTGGCGGTGAGTTCAAGGCGATTATCTTCGGCACGCAACAGGACATTTGAAAGAATAGGCAGAGTGGTTCGAGTGCTGACGACGTTTTGAACGGATTGCAAACCGTGGATGAGTTGATCTTTAGCGATGGTAAAATTCATGGCGGGCTTAATAGAATTCTTTTTAGAAACAAAATCTACCTATTATTAAGGGGTGTGAATAATTCAAACAACTTTCGGTGTCAAGGTCGTGACAAGGAGTTGGAAAATAAATGGCGCGCGAATAACTGATGGGAAAAAAACAATAAGCCAAAATAAAACAGGTTGTTGAAATTCGGCACAACTTATTCGCGACGAAAAGCCGTATTTCAGCCGCCACGAATCCGTTGAATGACTGAAGGGAGAATCGCTTTCGCAACCTTCACTTCTTCCAATGTAGAATCCCGACCGAGTGAAAAACGGACGAGAGCGTTCGCTAATTTTTTTTCCACTCCGAGCGCCAGCATCACGTGAGAAGGCTCAAGTGACCCGGCCGAACAGGCCGAGCCGCTCGAAGCGCAAACTCCTTCCATATCCAATCCGGCGAGCAGCGCGATGCTGTCCGCGCCTTCGACGGTGAAGGCGACCGTATTGCTCAATCGAGCGGAACGAGAGCCTCGCAACGAGATACCTTCGAGAGAATCAATCAACGCAATCAATTCAAGCGAAAGAGGGAATAATTTCTGTTGGTCGAACACCGGGACTTTAAGAAAACGTTCCGCCGCTTCGGTAAAACCAATGATCGTCGCGAGATTTTCTGTGCCCGCCCGACGCTCATTTTCATGGCCCCCGCCGAAAATAATCGGATCGGGCAGGAGAGGAGATTTGATGAACAAAACGCCCGCGCCTTTTGGCCCGTGAAATTTGTGCGAGCAAACTGAAACTAAATCAGCGTTGAACTGTTGAATATTTTCGAAAGGCTCCTTGCCAAACCATTGCACGGCATCGGTGTGAAAAATTATTCCGCGTTCGCGACAGATTTTTCCTAGCTCGGCGACGGGTTGGATCGTACCGGTTTCATTATTCGCGGCCATCAACGAAACAAGAATCGAGTCAGGGCGAATGGCCTTTTTTAAATCGTCGGGCGAAATCAAACCATCGCTGTTCACCGGCAAATAGGTCACGGCGAAACCTTCTTTCTTTTCCAAATATTGGAAGCAATGAAGGACGGCGTGATGTTCGATTTGCGACGTGATGAGATGACGGCCTTTGTCGCGCAGCAAACGGGCTGTTCCGAAAATGGCGAGGTTATTACTTTCAGTCCCGCCGCTGGTAAAAACGATTTCACTCGGTTTGCTCGCGAAAACCTTAGACACGCGATCGCGAGCGTCGTCGAGGAGTGAGCGGGCCTTTTGTCCGATGTGATGAACGCTCGAAGGGTTCCCCCAAACGTCGTCGAAGAAAGGCAACATCGCCGCTTTTACCGAGGGATCGAGGGGAGTAGTCGCGTTGTAATCGAAGTAAATGGTGCGCATGGAGAAATCAAAGATTGGACTGGAATTTTTCTAATGAAACACCGGCCTGTTGCAGCACACCTTTTAAAGTGGAGCGATTTATTTCCCGGTGCATTGGAATGATACAACCACGGTTGCCTCGTTTGAGGATCGCGTGACTTCCCTTTTGTCGCAGGAAAATAAATCCCAAGCGCTTGAGTGCTTTGACGGCTTCTACGCCGGAAACATCTGGATATTTTGGCATCAGAAAACGGCAGAACAGCTTAGGTGAATTTGGGCAACAAGAATTTTACCCCTCGAAAACTAAGAGGCGACTTCAAACGTTGTCACAAGAGATCGGCCTTTCGCTTTCACAGGAAATTCAGAAAGATACAATTCTGTGGCTTCTTTAAGGTTGGCGAGCGCTTCTTCGATTGTTTTTCCCTGCGTTGTGGTTCCAGTTTCAGGGTTTTGAGCCACCAGCCAATCGCTGTCTGGATCGGGAAAAATAACAGCGGTCAGATTCATGGTTAATTTTTACCCGAATAAAATCGTCTGGTCAATTCGCCGAACTGCAATTTAGTGATCAAAACGATCTTCGGTCCACGGATCAGCGGTGTTCGAATAACCGCGCACTTCCCAGAAACCTAAAATGTCGCGATCGAGAAAAGTAATCTCGCGAATGAACTTCGCGCCTTTCCACGCGTAACGTTTCGGGATGATCACACGCGCCGGGCCGCCGTGCTCTAGTGAAATTGATTTTCCATTCCACGAATGAGCGATCAAAACATCGTCGTCCAGGCAGACCTCGATCGGATTGCTCGTAGAATAACCGTCGTAACTTTTGAAGAAAACATGAGTCGCTTCAGGTTTCGGTTTCACCAGATCGGCGATGGTGAAAAACGCCACGCCTTCAAATTCCATGTCGAACTGGCTCCAGGTCGTGACGCAATGGAAGTCGCTGGCGTCTTTAAACTGCGGCAGCGCCAGGAATTGTTTCCAGTCGAGGGTGACCGGATTCTCCACTTGACCGCCGATTTTTAATTCCCATTTATCGAGCGGGACTTCCGGACGAATTCCCAAATCAAGCACGGGAAAATTGTGCACCTGTCGCTGACCGGGCGGCAAACGATTCTCCGAACGCCCGGCGGTTTTTTCTTTCCCAGCCATTTTGCGCGCCCAACGTTCTTTGGCTGCGATGTAGGATTCTTTCATTTGAATTCCGGTTCGCCACGAGCGGCGTGCCAAAAGCGAAGAACAGCAATCATCCGTTGCGCGTCGTGAACTTCGTAAATGATGCGATACGATTTGAAGGGGAAATCACGAACGTTAGGGTCGTCGCCTTCCGGCAATTGGCGACCCAAGCGCGGAAAGTCTGAAAGCTGCATCGCTTTGGATTGGAGTAGTTCGCCAAAACGCAAAGCTGCGGACGGATTGTCGCGGGCAATAAAGGTAACAATCGACTTCAAGTCACCCCTTGCTTTGGGCGAAATTATGACTTTGTAACCCATGAAGGAATTTCCCGGAGCACATCTTCCAGCGGAATACCTTCTCCGCGCTCAATTTGTTCCCGCGCTTCGCGAATCCCAGCTAACAACTCGATGCGATTGGCGATCTCTTCATAGCTCACAGTCTCAGGAAGCTTTTTAACAATCTCCAAAACTTCGGCTTTCGCTGTCATGCCATTCAATTTGCCTTAACAAGCCAGCAACGCAAGCGCCCCGAAAACCTCAAGCAAGTTTCGGATGGGTGCAAACCAAATCAGCTTTCGCATTAATTTCCCAACGTTGTGCGACGAGTTCGAGGTCGTTCGTCAAACTCCATTTGTCGGCGAGCGGTTCTCCGATGTGGCCCGGATTCGCGCCTTTCAATTCCATGCAACCTTTGTTGTTGCCGATTTCGGAAATGAATTCGCATTCGTCGGCGGACAATTTTATTTCGGGCAACGTGGCGAGTTCATCCACTTTTGTTTCGATAGGTTTTCCAGAAGTTTCCTGAATCAAAGTAGGGATCACACTTTTCACGGCGGGTTGGGAAAAATTCCACAAGCAGGCGAGTTGCAGCATCGTGACATTGTGCTTCTCGGCGATGGAACGAAACTTTTCCAACTTTTCATTTCCCGCTTCGACCCAACCCGCCGGACGAAAGGCGCGATGGTCTTGTTGACCAAACTTGTGGCCGGGCTTCACGTCATCGTGAAAAACTCCGCCGTAATCAACGACACGCGTGATGAGTTTCACGTCATGTTTCACTGCGGCGGGCAAAACCAAACTGCCGGGCCACGGTTCGAGCGGATTCAAAATGATCATCGCCCAATCGAGCAGCGGGCCGAAACGTTCGAAATTCAAAATCAAATCGAGCGTGAAACCGTTTGCTGGACCGGGCGCTATGCCGAGGCGGTCTGTGAGTTTTGCTTCTTTGAGTTTGTCCATCGCGTTCCAAACCCTGTCGCTGGTGTAGCCGGTCGAGTCAGGATTGTGCAACAGCAGCAGATCAAATTTATCCACGCCGCAACGAGCGAGAGATTTTTCCGTCGCCATGCGCAAATATTCGGCGAATTGGTTGGGCGGGCGCAGTTGCGGATTGGTGAAACGCGGAAAACCTTTTGAGCCTTCGCGTTTGCCGGAATAAAAATCGTGGCCGACCGCGCCAACCAGACAATAGGAATAGCGCGGCAAACCTTTCAAAGCGCGCCCCAGCAGTTCATCCGCGCCGCCACTGCCGTAAACATCCGCCGTCATAAAGGTGCGAATGCCTCGGCGATAAGCGTGCTGGACGACTTCAATCCAGCGTTCGTCGGAAAGCGGTTCGCCATAATTCATGAAACGTCCGCCGTTCCAGGCTCCGTAAGCAGTGCGAGTCAAATCCATAATTTAAAGTATGCGAGAGTTTTTAAATTCAGCGTCAAAAAGCGAAACGAAAATAACTCAGCGCGGCGAAGCCGCAACCAAACCGGAGCGCCGGTTTGCCACCGGCTTTGAGTCAATGCGCGAAGGCCAAGCCGGGTACAAACCGGCGCTCCGTCACGGGGGACAGGTTGTCGGAAACGCGCGATCCTTCAACATTGTAGTACGGGACGCATCGGCGAGAAAACATTTTGTCACCGGGCAACGGGCTGGTTAAATTTTTTTCGCGATGACATTAGCGCAAGCCAGAGCACGACACGGGGAACTAACCGCGCAGATTTACCAGCACGATTTTGCTTACTACAATCTGGCCGCGCCGACCATCAGCGATCAGGAATATGACCGGATTTATCGGGAGTTAATCGAGTTGGAAAAAAACTTTCCCGAACTCATCACCGCCGAATCGCCCACCCAACGCGTCAGCGGCGAACCCCTCAAAGAATTTAAACCCGTCCAGCATCTCTCGCCTATGTTGAGCCTCGACAACACTTATTCCCAAAATGAAGTGCGTGAATTCGTCGCGCGCGTGCAACGGCTCCTTCCAAATGAAAAATTGGAATTTACCGTCGAGCCGAAAGTCGATGGCGTCGCCGTGAATCTTCGTTATGAAAACGGAATTTTGGCCGTAGGCGCGACCCGCGGAGACGGCACGACCGGCGATGACATCACGGCCAATCTGAAAACGATTCGCTCGATTCCCCTTAGTTTTCAAAACCACAGAGGCACGGAGGCACAGAGGAAAAAAGGATTTTCTACCTCTGACAACTCTGTGCCTCTGAGCCGCAGTGGTTCAATTCCGAAACTTCTCGAAGTGCGCGGAGAGGTGTTTATGACTCGCGAAGGATTCAAAAAGTTAAACGCAGAAAAAGTGGCGGCGGGCGAAGAACCTTTTGCCAATCCGCGCAACTCTGCGGCGGGATCGCTCAAACAATTGGATTCGAAACTGGTGGCGAAGCGTCCGCTCGACGTAATTTTTTATGGAATCGGGCGTGTTGAAAACGGCGTGCATCCAGAGACTCATCACGAATGGCTGGCGTGGTTGAAATCGCTCGGCTTCAAAACGCCGGAGAAAATCTGGCGCTGTCATTCGGTGGACGAATTATTTTCCGCCATCGACGAACTCGACAAACTTCGTAAAAATTTCAAATACGAAACCGACGGCGCGGTGATCAAATTAAACGATTTCGCCCTGCGCGAAAAAGCCGGCTACACGTCGAAGGCCCCGCGCTGGGCGATGGCTTACAAATACCCCGCCGAACAAGCGGAGACAAAACTCAAAGAGATCACGATTCAAGTCGGGCGAACCGGCGCGCTCACCCCCGTCGCGGAACTGGAGCCGGTTTTTCTCGCGGGCAGCACGATTAGCCGGGCGACGTTGCACAACGAAGATGAGTTGCGCCGAAAAGATATTCGCGTCGGGGATCGCGTGGTAATTGAGAAGGCGGGCGAAGTAATTCCCGCAGTGGTGAAAGTGGTTTTAGAAAAACGCACCGGCCAGGAAAAAGTTTTTGAATTTCCGAAAAGTTGTCCTGAGTGCGGCTCCAGAATTTCAAAAGGAAAATTAAATGAACATGACATTGACGAAGCTCTTGCCACCTCACAAAGCCGACATTTTGGCCCGGCAGGTCCTGGCGAAAAGGCCTCCGCCGACCTTGGACGAAGTCCTACAGCAAGCAAAGGCCTCGGAAGCTTGGCGCAACAACAACAAGCGGAAGTTGCAAAAATCGGGGAGGAATATGCCATCTGGCGCTGCATGAATCCCGATTGCCCCGCCCAGGTACGCGGGCGCCTCGAGCATTGGTGCGCGCGCGGCGCGATGGACATCGAAGGCGGCGGCGAAGTCCTCGTCCAGCAACTCGTCAAAAATGGTTTGGTGCGAGACGTGGCGGATTTATATCGGCTCAAACTTGATGAACTCGCCGGCCTTGAACGCATGGCGGAAAAATCAGCGCAAAACTTTTTGAATGGAATCGAAGCGAGCAAGCAGCGCGATTTGTGGCGGCTGATTTTCGGTTTGGGAATTTTGCATGTGGGCGCGGGCGTGGCCAAATCGCTCGGACGCAGTTTTGCCACGCTGGACGATTTGATGGCGCAATCGTTGGAGCGTTTGGAAGAAGTCGAGGACGTCGGCGGCATCGTGGCCGCGAGTTTATTTAATTGGTTTGGCGAAAAACGGAATCGCGAAATGATCGAGCGCCTGCGCAAAGCGGGGTTGAATTTCAACTCTGCGCTTTATCGCGCCGAAGCCGCGCTCGGCCCGCTCGCTGGAAAAACTTTTGTGTTGACGGGCACCTTGCCGACGATGACGCGGGAGGAAGCCGCCGCGAAAATCGAATCGCTCGGCGGAAAAGTCAGCAGCAGCGTGAGCAAGAAGACCGATTACGTTTTGGCGGGCGAAGAGGCCGGATCGAAATTGGACAAAGCGCAAAAGCTCGGAGTGAAAGTCATCAGCGAAGCGGAGTTGATGAAACTTTCAAACTGATGCAAAAGCAATCGGCGGCTAAACGATTGCCTAAAATCTTCAGTTCGTTAAAATCCCTTTATGCCAATTTATCTTCCGCCCATTTCTCGACGCGAATTCCTGGCGCTCTCACTCGCAGCAGGCGCGGGATTGATGTGCAGCCCGAGCCTGTTCGCCGCAGATCGTCAGGTGGACGAACACTGTTGGGCACTTTTTTCCGATACTCACATCGCCGCAGATCGGAAACAACTCGGACGCGACGTCAACATGACCGACAACTTGATCGCGGTCGCAAAAGAGGTTTGTGATTTGCGAAAGCGTCCCGCGGCAGCGCTGATCAACGGAGATCTCGCGTTCAACAGCGGAGAAAAAGGCGATTACGCGACGCTCACGGAATTGTTGCAACCACTTCGCGCCGCGCAACTGCCGATTCATCTGGCGCTCGGCAATCACGATCATCGCGAACGCTTTTGGGAAGCATTGCTCGAAGAAAAAACAGTGAGTCATCCGGTGGTCGATAAACAAGTCGCAATTCTTCGCACGAGGCGCGCCAACTGGTTTGTCTTGGATTCGCTGGACAAAACACTTACCAGGCCAGGCGTTCTCGGCGAGGCGCAACTGGCCTGGCTGGTAAAATCGCTTGATGCCAATGCGGACAAACCGGCGCTCGTCGTCATTCATCACAATCCCAACGAGGATGGGACTTCCACAGGTGCGCTCACGGAGACGAAAGAACTTTTTGAAATCATGCGCCCGCGCAAACAGGTCAAAGCCTATTTCTTCGGCCACACCCATCACTGGAATGTCGCGCAGGATTCAAGCGGAATTCATCTGATCAATTTGCCTCCAACCGCCTACCTTTTTGACAAGACGAAACCAAACGGCTGGGTGCTGGCTAATCTGGAAAAAGAGGGAATGCGTTTGGAATTGCGTAGCTTGAATCGTCAACACACAGAACACGGGCGCGCTCTAAATCTGGAATGGCGAGTCTAAAAAATTGCTGTGCCCACGAAAGGCTGCGTTCTGTCCTATTCCCGATACGGAGCTTTCGTTTTAACCAGTTCGGGTTTTTCCACCGGGCGACGCCGAATTTCCTGTTTCGGCAAAGGACGTCGTCGTTTATCCGGCGGAGAAATTTTCACTATGCGATTTGTCCGCGCTGATTTGTAGAGAGCTTCCACGATTTGCACATCGATCAAACCTTCCATTCCCGATGGTTCGGGCGATTTGTTCTTCAAAATGCAGTCGGAAAAATAAATTATTTCGGGACCGAACTGATCGCGTTTCGCCGTCTCGCGCTTCGTGGTTTTTCCCTCGACCGTCCATTGCATTTCCATTCCTTCCGAATATTCGTAAGCCGCATCGACTTTCAAATTTCCTTTCGTTCCAAGGACGGTGTAGCTCGCCATGTCGGACGAAGCGAAACTCGTCGTAAAAGTGGCGACGCGATTTTTCGGAAAGCGCAAAATGGCGCTGGTAATGGCATCGACTTCTTTCGAGCGCGCGTCCAGTCCGCGAATGCTGGACGCAAAAACCTCTGTCGGTTCATCGCGAAAAAGATAGCGCGCTGCATTGATGCAATAGACGCCGATGTCATAAAGCGTCCCGCCTCCGGTCGCGCGGCGCGTGCGGATTCCTCCCGCGCGAACCTGAAAGGAAAAAAGCGAATTGAAAATTTGCGGCTCGCCGATTTTTCCTTCGCGCAAAAGTTGGATCGCTTCCAAATTCGTTTTCTCAAAATGCAAGCGATAGGCGGTCATCAATTTCACACGGTGTTCGGCGCAGACGCGAATGATCTCACGGCAATCTTTGGCGGTGACGGCCAGCGGTTTTTCACACAGCACATGCACCCCCGCTCTGGCCGCGCGCACCGCATATTCGCGATGCATCGAATTGGGCAACGCGATGTAAACCGCATCGATCTCGCCGCTGTTCAAACATTCGTCAAAACGCTCGTAGGAATAATGCCCCTCGACGTTGTATTTTTTGCCGAGCTTTCTATGTTTGGTGGGATCGTCCGAAACGAAGGCAGCGAGCTGGGAATTTCCCGCCCCGTTTTTAAAGGCAGGCAAGACGGCGTCCTGCGCGATGTGACCGAGACCAACGAGCGCGTAACGGATTTTTTTTGCAGTCTTCATAAATTTTCCTGGTTCCCGCGTCGAGGTCATTTTCGGTTCGGGTGAAATAAAAGGAACCTTTACGCCGCAAAACCATCAGGCCGCGCGCCGAAAAAATCCATGAGGAAAAGCCGGTGATACTTTTGGGCCGCGTGCTGTGGGGCCCAGAGTGAGATTTCCCCGAAAATTTTTTGTCGAGCATTGAACTCCTGAACCGTAGCCGCCGACGTGAGGGGGCGGACTTGGGCCGGGCACGCGAGTTTCCGCCTCCTCACGTCGGCGGCTACAGGCAGGTTCATGAGGCGCCTGAATTCGCTGGCGAAGAAAAACCAAAACGCGCTCACCGCTTTTGCCGAAACAAAACATCGACCACGTTTCGAAGATATTGTTCGTCGGTAATCCCTTCGACGACTTCCGGCGGAAATTCCACGAGCGAACGAAAGTAGTCAGCGATTTGCGCGAAAAGTTCCACGCGCGCGACAGGCTCAAACTCCTCCCGCCGCAAAATGGCTTGCAACGCGATGGTCGCTTCTGCGGGAGAAACGCGCTGGCGCAGGCGCGCTTCCAGATGCGGATGTTGGCGGAGCGAATTGAATTTTCCGCCGAGTAATTGGTCGAGATTTGGCTCGGTCAATTTCGGGTTGCGAATGACAATGGTGTTCGCCGCCAGATCGCCGAGACGTTGTCCGCGCCGGTTGAGAAAAGCGGTGACTCCGCCGACGAGATAAAACGCGGGCAGCATATCGACGAAGCGCAGCAGATTGCGCATGACAATTTGGCTGAATTGCAGACGCAAGCCCTGCGCATCCATGACGCGCAGACGCAGGAGCCGTTTGCCCACCGTTTGCCCGCGCCAGGCCCATTCCGCGCCGATGCCATAGCCGATTTGCATGACAAAAAAAACGAGGATGGAAATCGCGCGCGCGAAATCGACGCTGATGAAATTTAGAAATGCGATCCCGACACCGAGCAAAGAAGTCGCCACGCTCACGCACGCCAGATCAATTGCATAAGCAAGAAAGCGGGTGACCGGGCTGGCCAGCAGCATCGAGAACGCGATGCCCTCCGGCGTTTTAATCAGCAGCGTGTTGGTCTTAGCGCGCATTTGATAAAGGGTAGCCGCCGACGTGAGGAGGCGGATTCGCGCGCGCCTCTCTGGCCCAAACATCCGCCTCGTCACCTCGGCGGCGACAAGCCTCGGCATTTTCAGAAAGGTCCTTAGCGCGCGACATCGGATTTTGTTTCGGAGTTTTTGCCGCGCCCGGCTTTCGCCAGAAAAAGCGTGAGCAACGCCAATTCCACCAGTCCAAAAATAATTTTGAAGGAGTAGGGCAAAACGGGTTCGTGATATTGCGAGAAAAAGGATTCAACGATTCCCGCCCACATGAGCAAAACGCCGACGCCGAAAATCAGCGTGGTCAAATCGCCGGAAATCTTTCGCAGGCGCGTCCTCAACGAAAGCCGTTGGCCGGAGCCGATGAAGGCGCGCCCCAAAATCAATCCGGCCTGACCCGCAATGAGAATGGCCGGGATTTCAAACGAGCCGTGCGGCAAAAGCCAGCCCACCAGAAATTTCGTTTGCCCGTCGAGAATGTAGTCCACGCAAATCGCGCCGAGGATGACGCCGTTGTAAAAAAGCATGATGATTGTCCCGACGGCCCAGGTCGTTCCCAGCGCCATCGTGAAAATGGAAACCTTCGTGTTATGCGTCATGAGGGAAGTTGAGAAAGTGGCCTTGTGATTGGCGAGGCGGTCGTTCGCGTCTTTTTCCTCCCGCGCCACGCGCTCCGACGGGCTGCCTTGCAAATTAGAAAACGGCATGAGGACGGATTTCGATTCGGGATCAAATGCGATGACCAATCCGCCGAACAAAATTCCGACGAGCGTGATGGCGACGGAAAACCAAAAAGCGCGGAGGTGACGGCGAAAGGTTTGCGGAAAAGTATTTATCAACCAATGCAACGGCCGCAAGCGATGCGGCTTCTCGCGCGTCTCGTGGATTTCGCCGTAAGCGCGCGCGATGAGAGATTCCAAATAGCGGCGCATCTCCGGCTCGGAAGCGAACGTCACCATTTTTCCGAGAGCGGCGGAGGCGCGTTCGTAGAGATAATGAAAACGTTTTAGCTGTTCCAAATTCAATTTGTGGCCGGGATCATTTTCGAGGCGGTCCAAAATTTTTTCCAGTTCGTTCCAGTTTGGACGCTCTGTCGAAACGAATTTTTGCAGGTCGATGATCATGGCGAATATTTTGCCGCGCTGCGTAATTCTCTCCCTCTCTTTGTGGAGACGAAGAGTGTTTCGTTTCGCTGAATCTTGCTCACTAAATCAACTGCCTCCGTTTGACGCCCAGATATTGCGTGACGAGTTCCGCGCTGAGTTTCTCATTATTTACGAGCGAAAAACGGATGCCGCGATGCTGCAAAACTTTTTCCAGTTCGCGCAGATTGTGCCAAAGAACATGGCCGCCCAGTTGTTGGTAAACGTCATTGAGCGACGTCACGTTCGGCTCGGAAAAAACCGGTTGAGCGCCCGGCGGTTGCATCATGTTCACGAGAATCAAATGCTGGCGGCAAATTAAATCCATGTTGCGCACGAAACTTTCGGCGAGCGCAGGATCGTCGAGCGCGGTGAGGAAAACGAGCAGCGCGCGACGTCGCAAACGGAGGCGAATGAAACTGCAAAGCTCATCAAAGTCCGGGGTGACGATTTGCGGTTGCAACGTGTAAAGCGCGTCACGGCAGGAGGAGAAATGCGTCTTGCCATTTTTCGCGCGAACGAACTTTTGCACTTTGTCGCTGAAAGTAATCAGGCCGAACAAATCATTCTGCTGTTCAGCGGCAAGACCGAGCACGAGCGCGGCAGTGATGAACCGTTCGAGAATGGAAGTTTCAGGTTCAACGTTCAAAGTTCCAAGTTCATGGCCCGGCCGAGTGGAGTTTGAACCTTGAACCTTAAACTTTGAACTTTGAACCACCGCCCGTCGCGCGCTCAACCGTGAGGCGTCAATGATGACGTAGATTTCCTGCGTCCGCTCGATTTGAAAAATTTTTGTGACCGGCTTGCCGCGTTTGGCGGTGGCTTTCCAATGAATGTCGTCATAGCTGTCGCCCGGAATATATTCGCGCAGCTTTTCAAAATCGCGGCCTTTGCCGACCTGACGTTGCGCGTGCGCCCCCAGCTTTCCCCGATTCAGAAAAACCGCCGCGACACTTTTTCGTTCCGTCAACAAGTTGGGGTAGACGCGAATCTCGCTTTGCACTTGGGCCGCGCCGCGAATGGACCAGAACCCAAACGAGGAAGCGCTTTCCAGAAAACATTTTTCCAAAAGGAAATTGCCGCGCTGGAGCGGCGTGCAAGGCCAGTTCAATTTGGAAAGCGGAGTTTTCTCCGGCAGCAGCGCGTTCAAGTCTTCCTGCGAGGAATGAAACTCCCCGGGCAAAGCGAGCGCGAGCCGGAGATGTTTCTGCCGCCCCGGCTCATTGTTGATTTGCATTTCGATTTGTCCCGGACGGTCTTTGGAAAGCCGCACCACTTTCGGCACTTCAATTTTTATTTTGTCCAACCCGCCGGAAGCGAAAACGGCGTCGAGCAACGCGATCACTAAAAACAGCGCGATGATGACGAGCGCAATCGGCACGGAGCCGGGCGCAATGCCGGCCAGAGTGGCGAATGGCAAAACAATCATCGCCACCCAAAACAATAATCTGGAACGCGGAACGATCATTTGAAATGGATTTGAACGCTCGCCCTCACCCTGGCCCTCTCCTCCGCGGAGAGGGAATAGCATATCGCCCCGCTCAGTAATATCGCGCTTCTGGGGACGATTACCGCATAAGGTAAAATTACGTTGAGCCAACCGCGCGATCTCCAATTTCTCCCACCGCAGAAACGATTTCTCCCTTTCCACGGGGGAGAGGGCTGGGGTGAGGGCGAACGTTTTGAACGGTTCATCACGAAAACCCTCATCGCGGCACGGCCACTTCCTGCAAAATTTTTTGAATCACTTCGAGCACCGTGACGCCTTCGATTTCAAATTCCGGACGCAAAATCAGACGGTGTTCCAACACGGGCGCGGCCAGCGCTTTGATGTCATCGGGCGTGACAAAATCGCGCCCGGCCATCGCGGCGAACGCGCGGCTGGCGAGCAGCAGCGATTGCGTCGCGCGCGGCCCGGCGCCGACCAGCACGCTCTCGTGTTTGCGCGAGGCGCGCACGATATCGACCAGATACGCCAGCAATTCTTCGCGCACCGTGATGTTTTCCAATTCCTCGCGCCACGCCGCCAGATCCTCCGCCGTGATGACTTGTTGCACCGCGCCCGCCGCCAGCGTCGCTTCGGGCGCATCCTTGCCGAGCATCCGTTTCGCGAGCGTCAATTCTTCGTCGCGCTCCGGCGGATTCATCGTGATCTTCAACATGAAGCGATCCTTCTGCGCTTCGGGCAACGGATACGTGCCTTCATATTCAATCGGATTTTGCGTGGCGAACACGGTGAAGTTTGGCGAAAGCAAATGGGTCTCGCGATCGATGCTGACCTGTCGTTCCTGCATCGCCTGCAACAAAGCCGATTGCGTTTTCGCGGGCGCGCGATTGATTTCGTCGGCGAGCAAGAACGACGTGAAGACCGGGCCTTTGATCAACGTGAACGAGTTGTTTTGCAGATTGAAAATGTTCGTGCCCGTGATGTCGGCCGGCATCAAGTCCGGTGTGAATTGAATGCGCGAAAATTCGCAACCGAGCACATGCGCAAGGGTGCGGACGAGCAACGTTTTCGCAACGCCCGGCACACCCTCGACGAGCGCGTGATGATTGGTGAAAATGGCGATCAGCGCGCGGTCCACCACGGCGGTTTGGCCGATGATGACTTTGGCGACTTCGTGGCGCGCGCGGGCCAGCACGTCTTTGAGTTGGTCGAGATTTTGGTTCATTTGATTTCTGCGGTTTTAAGTTTGGATTTTGCTGGAAGAAGCTCGCCCTCACCCTAGCCCTCTCCCCCGGGGAGAGGGAACAGCCGGATTGGTGTTTCGGTATTTTCCAAATACATGATCCTTGTCCAGCGTCGGGTGAAATTTTTTTTCCGCGACGAAGGAACAACAAGATCGTGCATCCGTATTTCGGAACCGCAATCTCCGTCCAGCGCTGAATAAAATTCTCGCTCTCCTCGGGGGAGAGGGCTGGGGTGAGGGCGAGCGTTTCGGTATTTTCGAAACGCGTAATTCTTGTCCAGCGTCGGGTGGAATTCTTTTTTTCGCGTTGAGCAGACAGCGGGAGGCACCTTGAAGAGTCCGAGATACTTCCTCTGTCCAGCGCTGAATAAAATTCTCCCTCTCCTCGGGGGAGAGGGCTGGGGTGAGGGCGAGCGTTTCATTTCGGTGAGCGGTGCTCGGTCAGCACGGTTGAAATATTTCGATAAACGAGGACGGGATTTCGTTCGCGCGGCGATTTGGAATTCTCGGCGCGCACCAGCGATTCCACCGCTGCCATCTGGTTCGCTTTCTGTCGCGGATGAGCGCGGGATTTTTTCCATTCATCGAAACAGGTCGAAAGAATTTCCGAGGGCGCGATGCTGCGGCGCAGCAAATTGACGAAACCGGCGGCGGATTCTTTTCCAGAAACAACGGCGTCGCGCCCTTCCAAAATATCGTCGTCGCCCGGCGGCACGAAACTCGTTGAATTTTTCCAGACAAAAAGGCCCGCCAGCAAAAACAGCCCGGCGACCAAACCGTGCAGACGATATTTTCGGGCCAGCGCGGCGATGCCCGGATCCGCCCGCACGCCGAGATGCGTTTCGTCGAAAATCACATTTTGGTTCGCGCCCACAAACCAGGCGAGCAATTCCGGTTCGCGCGTTTTGCGCATGGCTTCGTTGCTGAACAAATAAGAATCGGAAGAGAGAACGACGCTGCCTTTTCCGAATTTTCTTTCCAGCACCACGGCGTTCGTGTCGCGCGCATAAATCGTTTTCCAACTGTTGGTCGGCTCTTTGAAATAAAGCGCCGTGTGCCAATCCAGAGTCGCAGGAAGCGAATCGGAATCCGCCGCGCGCTCCACCGTCACGGGTTGCGCGACGGCTTTCTCGTCTGTTTCCAAATCGACAAAATCAAACTCGAACTGCCATTTCTCCGGGAGCGAAACGATTTCAAAATTTTCATCATCGAGGGGGATTTTCTTTTTGTTCTTCTTTTTGATTTGGGCTTTTTGTTCCTTTTTTTCTTTTTCGTTTTTCTCGGCTTGTTCGCGTTTCTCCTCGTGGCGCGCCTGCCAGGTTTTCGAGTTGATGGGCTGGAACGAAATGATGATGCGCCCGCCGTCATGCAGAAAGTTTTCAATTTCTTTCAGCTCACGGCGCGAAATCCAATTCACATTCCACAAGCTCGCGCCCAAAACAAACAGGGTGGTTTGGTGCCCGGTCTCCACTTTGTTCAGCGGCTCGTAAAGTCGGGTCACGTTGCACGAGTCCAATTGCCGCAAGCTCTCGTAAAAAACTTTCGCGCCCAGCGGATCGGCGCGGAGCGAGGACGCGGGCGGATAAACGTCGCCTTGCGCGAAACGCAGTTCGAACAATTTGACCAGGCCAAAAATGAACGCGGCGAAAATCAGCGGGAGCAGCAGCAGAACTTTTCGGTTCTTCAACATGCGCGAATCCTTTCCAGATTAGATTGGAAGCCGCGCAAAATTTCCAGAGTGACCTCGTGCATCCCATACCAGGCGCGGTCGAAGGTGGTGACGTTTTGGCCGAAAGCATTTTGTAATTCGGGAAGCGCGCGGGCGCGGCGGCGCAATTCCTGTTCGTATTCGCGATTGGATTTGAAACTGGCGAGGCGGACAAATTCGCGCGCGGCCAGATGCGCCAGACCGGCGAGATACAACGCGCGCAGGGCCAGACGCAACTCGCCTCGATCCATCAACTCGCGGGCCAGTTTCAGCCAGCCGTCTTCGGGCAATTGATTGGCGGCGAGATTTTCGTCGTTCAAATCCAACGTGGCGATGACGGGTTGGGCGAGGACGACTTTGCTTTTCGCGCGGCGTTTCCACATGCGAAAAACGAGGAGAGCCAGGGCGGAGGCAATCAGCGCGATCAAAACAAACACGGTCCATTGCAGAGCGACCATCCAGCCGGAGCCAGAACTTGATTTGTCATCGTGAGATTTTTTTTGGCGAAAAAATTTGGCCAGCCATTCCAGCGCGTCACGAATCCAATCGCGGACGGTGCGAGCGGCGCGGGCGAGAGTTTCCATCACGCTTTCAAGAAAAAGAATAAACCAATTTTTTTTAGCGGTAATTTCGGGTTTCTCGCGCGGGAGACGCCAGGTGAATTCAGGTTGCTGGAGAACGCGTTCGATGGAGCGGTCAAGTTTTGAGGCATCGACGGTGGGCGGCGGAGGAGGAGAATCGGCGGCGAACAAAATTTTATTCCACAAGAAAATTGAGAACAAAAGGACCGCGACGACCCCAACCTGACGGAGCCGGAAACGCGCAGCGGAGAAAAAGGGGAACCACCGATGGACCCAGATGAACGCAGATAAAAGACCGGGGAGGGAGAACCGATTGAGTCCATCATTCGGTGAGATTCGAGCCAACGCCTGCCCGCCTTGGCATCTGTGTCTATCTGTGTCGATCTGTGGTTTCCATCTTTCTTTATCATCATTGTTCCGGCTGAGTTGCGCGCGCGCGCGCAATTCGACTTTCAAATCTTCGCCGGTCGCGACGGCCTGGCCGTAAAAACAACGCAGGGCATAAAAACTTTTTACGAGCGGATCAACGCAGAGATAAGTGAGGGCGAAGGAAGCGGCGAAAAATGTGGTGTTGAACAGAGCGAAACCTCCGGCGCGGCTGAAAACGGTTTCGATACCCAAGAAAGTTTTGATCAAACCCGGCGCCATAAAAATAAGCACGGCCATGTTCAGCCAGAGGAAAAAAGCAAACGCGCCGAGAATCAAAAGGCCGACGTGATTTTGGTTGGGAAAAAAGCCGGCTTGTTGCGCGGCGGTTTTGAACAACGGATTTTTTTGATTGGCGGCGAGAATGGTCAGGTTTTGGTAGAAGGCGAAGACCCAGCCAAAGGGCACAACGATTAAAAGGGAGAGCGGCAGAATAAAAAAACCGGACGGCTGAAAAATGATTTGCGCCGACACCACGCGGAGGATTAGGCGAAATGTCCAGGGCGCGGGAATTTTCCCTGAGATTTGCGCGGTCAATCCATCGGCGAAAATTGTCTGCCAGATTTTCATCCAGATAAAAAGAATAACCAGACCGAGCGCGGCCTGTCCGACATGTTGGGCGGCGAAGGCGCTGCGGCTCATGTCCGCCCAGAAAAATAAAAAGCCGAAAACGAAAGGCAGCGCGCCGATGTAGTAGCAGAGCAAAACTTGCAACGGCGCGAGGCGCAGGAGATGAACCGCTTCTTCAAGAAGTTCGAGCGCGCCTTTTTCGGATTTTCGTTTCGCCGCCATTTTATAGTTGGAAAATTATTCGTTCCAGAAACCGGTTTTCCAGAGGGTGCCATCGTGAAAGGAAGTGGGAATGGCGAGCAAGCCTTGCCCAATCCAATAAAAGAAAAGCCACGCGGTCAGAACTCCGGCGAGACTGAAAATAATTTGGCGCAGGATGAGCGCGGGATTTTTTCGGGTGGCGGAATCTTTGACCAGCTTGCGCAGGCAACCGGCGCAAAGGACGCGGTCATCGTGCTCGGTAATGCACTCGCGACAGAAAAAAAATTCGCACGCCGGGCAACGCGCGACCGCTTCGCGCGCCGGATGATTGAGGCAGGATTGTTGGGCGAGGGTTTGCATCGGTCAGTGAGGCGTGGCCGGAATGACTGGCAGCGGCGGGGGCGGTACTGCCGCTTTTTTTTGGTCGCGAAATTTTTTGTTTAAATTAATTCCAATGATGCCCAGGCCGAGGGAGCAGATGAGATTGAAAATGAGAAGGGCGAGCAGCCACGGAGTTTCCAGCGGATTAAATTCGGCAATGCGTTCGAGCATCTTCCACTGGTTGTTGTTGGTTGGCTCGGCGATGGCGAGACCAAAACCGACAGCGATTGAAACCAAATAGGAGAGACCGATGTAGCCGCCCGCAATCCAGGTGAGACGACGAAGTCCGGGGGTCACGTCGCTTCCCTGCTGTTGAATCAAAGCAGTGATGGCGACGGCGGCGAGGGCCAAATCAAAAAGCGAAGCAAGGACAATGAGAACCACCGGATGAAAATAGATGAGCAGGGCGGCGAGAGTTCCGCTGATCAGGAGCAAAAAGAAAACCGATTGATGAACGCGCCCGGAACAGGATTTCAATGGCGCGGCGGGGAATTGCGCAGTGGAGACAATCGATGGGGCGAGTGGATTCTGATTCGCCCTTTGCCACGCCGCGCTCGTTTCGGAAACGAGTTGTTCGCTCGTCATTTTTCCCTGCGCCTCGTCGATGAGCGGACGCAAAATGGCGAGAGTTTTTCGCGCGTGACGCAGACGTTTGAGCGAGGAGAGTTCTTCGGTTGAAACGGCGGTTTTTATTTCGGCAATGCAACTTCCACCACCGATGGCGTTGAGCGCCGCGCATAATAAAAAAAATCCTGCGATGCTGCGCAAAACCCACACGCCGACCGTGTCTTTCAGGCCGAAAGAAAGGAGAACGAAGAACCCCGCGAAAGTCAGGCAGGCGCCCGTCCAGATGAACGCCGTATTTGTTTTCCGAACAGTGATCGCCTGAATATCGCGCAGATAAAATCGTTTAAACTCCTGATTGAACATCGTGGAAAAAATCATCAGGAGATGATCCGCCGCGAGCCAGACCCTGCAACTCTTGCGCACGCCGCCGCGCCCGGGCAATTTTCGGTACTCTTTATTTTTGGCCATTACTTTGTCACAAAATAAATCAGAACGGCGATCCATCCGATGATTTGCAAAATGCTCAGAACGATGGCGATGACGAATCGCGCTTTCGATCGGCCGAGAATGCTGCACGGTTCTTTCCAATGGCGGAGGGCGAGATACAACGCGAGGGGCGCGCCAATGATCGAGGTCCAGACCAACAGGAGCGGCAGCACTGCGGCCGCGAGGGCGATGCGATCGTAAAGAACGCGCTGGTTTTCCAGCGATTTCAGTTTCCCCTTTTTTTTGCCGGATTCCAAACAGGCGGGACACAAATGTTGTCCGTTCAATTCCACGTCGCAGAGCGCGCAGAGAAATCGTCCGCAACTTTCACACGGGATAGCGGCTTTTTTTTGCGGATGATAAAAGCAACTCGCCTCGCCCTCGATGATGAGAGGCTCCGCTGGCATCACGGTTTGCTCGCGAAACAATGCCGGAAATACGACAGCGGAAATGGCCGACGCGCAAGACGGGCACGGAACAAATTGTTCAACATTGAATTGTTCCGCCGGAAGAATCGCCCGGCATTTCGAGCAGGTGACGAGGGACAAATGCATCAGCGCGGAGGAATTTTAATGACGCGCGTGTGGCAAATGCGGTCATGCAAAGCGCGCTTCTCGTCGTCGAACGCGGCCATGATGTAACCGATCATCAGAGTGAGCGCGCTGAGAAACTCCGCAAAGAATCGGGCGCACGCTTTGCCGTAACTCACTTTGCTGCCGTCGGCATTTACGACGCGAATTTTGGCCGCCATTTTACCGGGAGTCGCCCCGAATTTCCCGATAAAGAAAATGGAGTAAACGGCATTGAGCGTCAGGGTGATGGGTAGAATTAGGAGCGGGACCATGTTTGGATCGAATTTTCTCAACAACATTCCCATCGTCAGGTTGATCGCAAAATTTCCAATTTGCAGGATGATCCCATCGACAAACTTCGCGCCGAACCGAAGCAGGAAACCCGCATACTCCATCGCGCCCGTCAGCGCCGCGCCTTCTTTTAATTTCTGGACGAAGATCGGTTTGCAAACGGCGCAGACATAACGATCGCCAAATTTGATCATTTCGTCGGGTGAAAAAGGTTTGCCACATTCGGCGCACAAAATTTTTCCAGGACCCGCGCCCGCCGTGACGGCCGACGCGCTGGCAACATTTTTGGCCTGTGAATACGGCGTCCAATTTTCCATTCCCTCGCGCCAGATCATCGTCTCAGGACGGATCGTTCCAGCGCGAAAAAGATTTTCCAAATCGGGGTCGGTGACAGGCCCGCGTTGTTCACCCGCTTGTTCGTAGTACCATGTCATAGTCGTTTTTTTGAGTTGGGTTTTGAAGTGGTTGCGCGGCGGAGCGTGAAGAAGGCGGCGGAGAAGGTAAAGAATTTTTGCGGGATGGAAGGGTCCATTAGCCCGAATTCCGAAGTTGGAATGGGTAGCACGCGGCACTGGCCCGTGCCGTCCGGCCACTGGTCGGACGGAATGGGGGGAGGCCGGCACTTGGAAAACAGAGGTCCAGAAAAACTCGTGTGTTGCTCCCATTCCGAGCGGCGAGTCGCCGCTCGGCACAGGCGGGTCGCCTGTGCTACCCGGCGGCTTTGCCGCCGCTATTTCGGAATTCGGGTTAGCAGGAGGTTTTCAAAACGGCTGGACCCCTCAATCAAGCCAGTAATTTTTCCACTACTTCGCCGCTAACATCGGTCAGGCGAAAATCGCGGCCTTGAAAACGATAGGTTAACTTCGTGTGGTCGAAACCCAGCAGTTGCAAAAGTGTGGCGTGCAAATCGTGAACGTGAACTTTGTCGCGCGCAGCGTTGAAACCAAATTCGTCGCTCTCGCCGTGCGTGATTCCAGGTTTAATCCCTCCACCAGCCAGCCACATCGTGAATGCGTTCGGATGGTGATCGCGCCCGTCGTCGCCGCCTTGCACCATCGGCGTACGACCAAATTCTCCGCCCCAGATCACGAGAGTGTCTTCCAACATTCCGCGTTGTTTCAAATCTTTGATCAGCGCGGCGCAGGCTTGATCGGTGTCGCGACAATTCTTTTGCAAATCTTTTACGAGATTGCCGTGTTGGTCCCACGCTTCGTGGAAAAGTTGCACGAAACGAACGCCGCGTTCGACGAGCCGCCGCGCGAGCAAACAATTATTTGCGAAAGAACTTTTGCCCGGCTCCGCGCCATACATTTCCAGCGTCGCTTTAGATTCCTGGGAAATATCCATCAATTCGGGCGCGCTCGTTTGCATGCGATACGCCATTTCAAACGAGTTGATGCGGGTCGTGATTTCAGGATCGCCGACGACATCGAGATGTTTTTGATTGAGCGATTTGATCGAGTTGAGCGAATCGCGTTGCATCTCGGCATCAACGCCTTTTGGATTTGAGAGATAAAGAATCGGCTCGCCTTGATTGCGAAATAAAACGCCTTGATACAACGACGGCAAAAAACCACAGCCCCAATTCGACGAACCGCCGCTGGTGCCTTTGCTGCCGGAACTGAACACGACATACGAAGGAAGATTCTGCGATTCGCTGCCGAGACCGTAAGTGGTCCAAGCGCCAAAACTGGGACGGCCGAATTGTTGCGAGCCGGTGTTCATAAAAATTTGCGCGGGCGCGTGATTGAAAGCATCGGTGTGCATTGACTTCACAATCGCGATGTCGTCCACGACTTCGGCAAGGCGCGGCAAAAGCTCTGAAAGTTCCGCGCCGGATTTTCCATACTTTGAAAACTTAAATTTTGGCCCGAGCAATTTAGACGAAGGATTGATGAACGCCGCGCGATAGCCTTTCAACAAATCGGCGGGCGGAAGTTTTCCATTCCACTTGGCGAGTTCCGGTTTGTAATCGAACAAATCCAAATGGCTCGGCGCGCCTGCCATGAAAAGATAAATGACGCGCCTGGCCTTCGGCGCGATCTGCGCCGCCTTGGGCGAAAGCGGATTCGCGAGAGAGGGCGGCGCGGATTTCCCAAACAAACTTTCCGCGAGCAGAGAATTCAGCGCCACCGCGCCAACGCCGACGCCGCATTGCTTGAAGAACCAGCGACGCGTGATGGCTTTTTTCTGTTCTTCCAGAAAATGGATTTGTTTTGGAAGGTTCATTCTTTTCCGAGTGAGCCGTCGTAAGGAAATTTGTTCTCCGGTTTCACGCCATGTTTGCGACCGAGCTGGCGCATCCATTCGAGATATTTCATCCGTTCCAATTTTGTCCTATCGAGATTTACCCGCGCCAGTTCATCGCCGAAGAAGCGGATGTGCATTGGGCGCTGCATTTCGCGCAGGCGGTCTCGTTCGTCGCGGGAACGCGGCGGAGATAATTTCAATGGCGCTCTCATGGCGTCACTCCCAACGCTGGTTTCTCGAATTTCACCCCTTTGCTGACCGCATGATCAAACATCTCAGCGACATACTTTTTACGCTCATTCAGCGGTAAAAAATTTACCCGCGCCATTTCTTCGCCGAAAGCGCGGACATGAAACTCGTATTCAATTTCTTCGAAGCGAGCGAGTGCTGCCGGAGAGAGCGGTTTGAGTCTGGGAAATGTTTTTTTCATTGCATTAAGTTGATAAAATTGTGGCGCACATCCGGCAACCATTCAAATAAAGATTCACGAATTACTTTGGCCGCTTCGACGCGCCCCGTGGGATAGTTGCGGCTGACGGCGGAGGCAATGATAGGACCGTTATCTCACGGGGCGAGCAGATGCACGTGGTCTTTCACGCCACCGACGAGGAAGGCTGTTCGTAGGAGTTGGAGACGGCGGAGAGAGCGAGTGGCAATGGTGCAGTCCCGCTGCCTCACAGGTTCGTGACATTTATTACGGCGAGGATAGACGAAAGAAAACAGCTGGGTTCGTAGTATGGATGTCGAGATTGACGGGGCTGTTTGAACCAAGTGGATAGTCCGACCAATTCGTGCTGATGCCAGAGGTCAAACTGTTCGTCTGTGCTTGCAGTTTGAAGTTCCCGGTCCAGGAGAAAGTCAGCGTGTTGCCGGAACGTGCAAGGCTCAACACGGGGCGCGCCTCTGCACGCATTGCGACACGAAAACCCAAAACTTGATTCTCTTCGGTCGGGGCGTTGCCGGCCAGATCGGACGCGCTCAGATTACTCTCGAAGCTGGCCCACGACCCGCCGCGCTTTCCGCGCCCCGCCCCAAACACCACTGCGTTATTCCATTCCCAGACATTGCCACCTTGATCAAATGTGCCGTAAAAACTGTCGGCCACATTAAAGGCTCCAGCGTCCGTTAGGACACTGCCCACGGGTAAAGTCGTCGCGTTGTTCACCGCAAACCCACCGTTGTATCCATTGGTGATGCTATCATTCTGATAAAAGTTCGCGCTGTTCGAGTCGCTTCCGCTGCCATTTCGACTATTGGGTGTCGCGTTACTTTGGGCGGGATAAAACCAGTAACTGTCAGTGTCGCCGCCTTGAGCGGCAGGTTGGTAATACGCCGCCTTATACCACTCGTCCTGACTGGGCAGTCCGTACATCCAGTTCGTATTCCGTGGGATTAGACCGGTATTTCCCGTCAGGCTGTAAGCTCCGGTCTCCGTGGTGCCTGCTGCTTGCAACCCGGACGGCTGCCCGTTGTGCAGCCAGTTCACAAACCGCGCCGCATCATACCAACTCACATACGTTACCGGACGGTTACCACTTCCAATCACGGAGTAGGAAAAGCTGCCCGACACCCCGCTGCGCGAGATGCCACGAATGCTAGTGTTGGTTCCCATGCCTAAGTGGTAGAGCCCGTAGGTGTCCGTTGCGCCCACGGCATTAAGGAACGCGGTGTATTGATCGAGAGTCACCTCATACTGGCCAATGAAGTAGTCGTAACCCACCGCGCCAAACGCGCCTTGGTTGAAGTAGTTTGTATCGGCGGCATTCCCGGCGTCGCCAACCCGCACCGTTTCCACGATGATGAGCGCAGAAGCTGTTTGTGCCAGCTGGCCGGCCGCGATGAGCGTAATGGTGAGAAGTTTGATTGAAAGTTTCATGGGTTCCTTCCGCAGATTGGATCCTGCACCACGGTAAGCCACCTCGATGGATTCAGTCGAGGATTATTGCCACCTTAAAATATCGACTCGAAGCCGGTGAACGGGTCGACGCCACTCACACTCGAGCGTAGGCCAAGGGCGTTTGAAGCCTTCGCCGGGAAGTTTCTTCGTCGCGTCGATGCCGAGTTTGCTGCCGCTGGCGATTTCGCGGGTCGCGTGGTCGAGCACGTCGGACGGGCCTTTGGTGAAGAGGCTGTCGCGTTGCGGGTCGGTGTTGGCGCAGAGGCGGAAGAGGACGTCGCTGGTGTTGTGAACGTCCACATCGTCGTCCACCACGATGAGGTATTTGGTCCCGCAGTCGCGGGATCATCTCCCCCATTCCCCAGAGGCCGTGCATTGGTGGCCTCCGCAAGAACTTTGTAGGCTTGCATCGGGTAGGTCTTGCGGATGCTCACGAAGATGAGGTTGTGGAAGACGCCCTCCGCGGGCAGTGCGATGTCGTGTCCGATAACTCGTTTCGGAATGACACGCCAAACTGAGACACTGCCGTGACTTCGGTTTCGTTTGACAATACTTCTTGCGTGGTTTGCGCGATCCTCTAAAATCTGTTTCCATGCAAGGTGGATTGGAAAATACCAGCACTATTCAGGCTTCGTATGCTTGTCTAGTTGGCGGAGAGAATGTTTTTGCGGTTTTGGAAGTCGTTTTAGTCGCTTCGCAGAAACTTTTTTGCGTGTTGGAAATGGTTTTGTCCGCTCCCCAGGCAACCTTTTCCGTCTCGGACAAAACTCTCTTCGTCCCAAGGAAGCCTTTCTCTGGCTCGCCGATAGGTGCCGCCTGCGCATTTAAATTATATCTATGAAAACTGAGAAGAAACGCATCCTGGTTGTGGACGACCAAGCCCAAAATACACGGCTGCTGAAACTTTACCTCGAACAGACCAACGATTACGTGGTCAGGGAGGAAAATGACGCCAAGCGCGCGCTTTCCGCGGCGGAGGAATTTCAGCCGCACTTGATCCTGCTGGATGTGGTGATGCCGGGCATGGACGGCGGCGAGGTGGCCGTTTGTTTCCAGGCCAGTCCCAAATTGAAAGCCGTGCCGATTGTGTTTCTGACGTCGGCCGTCACGAAAAGAGAAGTCGAGGCGGGTGGCGGACGCGTCGGTGGGTATCCGTTTTTGGCAAAGCCTGTCGTGCTTTCGGAAGTGGTCGCGTGTCTCAAACATCACTTGGGCGGATGACGCGCCGCGTAGCAAAACAGTCAAAGATAGAGGTGTCGCCGACGCTCAAAGATCGCTGAGGTTGAAACAGACCAGACAATCGCAATTTAGAGGGGATAATATGGAACCAAGAACTATTCCCGGGAGCGAAGCAGGGACCGTCGAGGTTAACCCCGAAGGACAACGCAAAGAGGCTGTGCTCGAGGCGGGGGCTTTGCAGGCCGCGATTTTCAATAGCGCCAATTTCTCAAGCATCGCCACCGACGCGAACGGCGTCATCCAGATATTCAACGTCGGCGCCGAGCGCATGCTCGGCTACACGGCCGCCGAGGTCATGAACAAGATCACGCCGGCCGACATCTCGGATCCGGAAGAAGTCATCGCGCGCGCCACCGCGTTGAGCCTCGAGCTCGCCACCCCGATTGCGCCGGGTTTCGAGGCCCTGGTGTTCAAGGCCTCGCGCGGAATCGAGGACATCTACGAGCTGACCTACATCCGCAAGGATGGGAGCCGCTTCCCGGCGGTAGTGTCCGTCACGGCGCTGCGCGATGCGCAGGACGCCATCATCGGCTTCCTGCTGATCGGCACCGACAACACGTCGGGCAAGCTGGCGGAAGAGGCGCTGCTCAGGGCGGGGGCGCTGCAGAGCGCGATTTTCAACAGTGCCAACTTCTCAAGCATCGCCACCGACGCCAAAGGCGTCATCCAGATCTTCAACGTCGGCGCCGAGCGGATGCTCGGCTATACGGCCGCCGAGGTGATGAACCAAATCACCCCTGCCGACATTTCCGATCCGCAGGAAGTGATCGCGCGCGCCAAAGCGCTCAGCATCGAGCTCGGCACCCCGATTGCGCCGGGTTTCGAAGCCCTGGTGTTCAAGGCCTCGCGCGGGATCGAGGACATCTACGAGCTGACCTACTTCCGCAAGGATGGGAGCCGCTTCCCGGCGGTAGTGTCGGTCACGGCGCTGCGCGACGCGACGGAGGCCATCATCGGCTATCTGCTGATTGGCACCGACAACACCGCGCGCAAACTGGTTGAAGCCGAGCAAAAGAAGCTCGATCAGCGTCTGCGCGACCAGCAGTTCTATACCCGCTCGCTGATCGAATCCAACATCGACGC
>JBBQRQ010000038.1:0-43940 GCA_038214755.1 Verrucomicrobiota bacterium | reverse complement strand
GTGAATTGGGCTCGAACCCAGGTTCCGAGTTGATTTCGGTCGATCTCCGAGAGTTGAACCGCCGCCGCCATTTTCGCCATGAATCCAATTTTGCACGGAAAACCCAATATGTCTAGCTAATTACGGGACACTAGACTAGGTTTCAGCGCATTTACTCTGAAAAATTGTGTTCTTGCTAACATTCAACATTCCCGAACGCTGCCTCACACCAGCGATAGCTACAACGGGTTTTACAGCTGTGGCGAATTCGGACAGCATCAGTTTTCAACGGCCGTCTCTCCATTTCAAACGTCGGGTGCGGGTGGTCATTATTTGAAGGCAGATAGCTCCTTCCGTGCTCAAGGAACAACATTAATTGATTCCGACTTGCTGAATTATCTAAAAAAGAAAACGACCCAGCCGCCAGTAGATTTTCCCATGGGTTTCGTAATTGAGGGCGAGTTGACCCTTTTTTCGCAAGTCCCGCGCTATATCAGCGGTGCGCCGGATTTGGGTTATCATTACGACGCCTTGGATTACACGGTTGCTTCAATGGTTGTCAAAGGCGGCACAATCACGGTGCAGCCTGGAACCGCTATCGGTTTTCGCAACGATCATATCGAGAATTTTTGGAGTCTTGGAGGATTTCAACTAAGCGGAAACTCGACTTTCATTAGTAAGGGCACTCCGAACAGTCCGAACACCTTCGCCTCGGTTCTATTTGTCCAGGAAGGTCCGTTTTTGTTCCCTCGTACTGTCTTTTGGGATTTTTACGGAATAGATTATCACATGCTGGCCTTCGCTCCTAATCTTTGGGAATTGGATAAGGCACCGCCGAAGATGGACTTCCGCTTTTCTAATTTTTATTTGCCAACAGAAGATTACCAATTCTGGTCTGGTTTTTCCTGGGAATTGGGGTACGGCTGGTCACCGGACAGTTCCATGGACTGGCGCATGCAGGACTGCAATCTACATGGTGGGCACATCACCATTGGCTATTCGGACTTCGGTCGAGGCTACTCGATAACCCCTCCCGGCTCGTTGTTCTGGGCTAATAATTTATTCGACCGGCTCAATATCAGGCTCGACCCCAATTACTATGCTTATCCAGGGGGCCTTAACATCGATTTTAAGTTCGCTGTTAACAATAACTTGTTTCGTGGAGGGCGGATGGTGGTGAACTCCAGAGAGACATCAACTGGAGAGCTTTGGGCGTTCGGGGATAATCTGTTCGATAAAGTAGCATTTGAATATCAGTCAGACGGCCCACCGCCGCTCAATCACGATTACAACGGATACTGGGAACGGACATCATCCGAATTGGAACCGTGGCAAATGTCCCGTTTAGCTGTGAACAATGATGATGGTGGCACGGATGCGGTGAATGACATGGTTTTGTCGTCCGCGCCCGCGTATCAGACCAGCACATTTGGAAATTATTATTTGCCGACAAGTTCACCTTTGCACAAGGCCGGTAGCCGTTCACCGGCCGAGGCTGGACTTTACCATTACACCACTCGAACCGACCAAACAAAGGAAGGTGATGAAACGGGAAATGTTAGTATAGGATTGCACTATGTCGCCGCGAGCAATGGTTTCCCGAAGGATTCGGATTCGGGCGGCGGCGATGGTATTCCTGATTATGTCGAAGATGCCAATGGAAATGGGCAATTCGATTCCAATGAAACTGACCCCACTCTGGCGATGACGGACGGCGTGACACCGGATGCTTACAGCACGGTCTATGATGACATTGATCTTTCTGGCAACGGATTGGTAGGAAGAATCAAACGCGCCTTAAATTTGAATCCGCTGGACGCAAATAATCCGCTGACGTTGCTGCAAATCACAACGGGCGAAGAACCAGACTTTGCCACCTTTGAAATACCGGTAAGTTATGATCGAGTGACAAACGCGGGGACCTTGAACCTCAACATGAACGGGATTGACGTGACCCTTGAAGAATGTACCCGAGCCACCAATGGGAATTGCCTGCTTTCATTCAATGTGGCTTTTGACCCCTTAGGCCAGCATTATTTGTCGGCTGGATTTCGTTATGGCTCAGATCCGGGAACAGAACATCCGGTAACACTTTCAATGGGCAAATTACTGCCCTTTTATTCGAGCAACTCCGTTCAGTTTTTTGAGAGCGGTTCCATGTTTGACGATAGTGGGGCATACGTGGATGCGAAGCTATTTGCGGCGGATGCTGACTACCAGATTGATCTCTACGACACCTCAACGACTCCGCCGACGCTGATCAAAACGATTACCAACAGCACGTCCAACGGATTTATTGAGGAGAATTGGGATGGGATGTTGGCCGATGGCGTTACGCCATTCACCAACAGCGAAGTGCAGGCGGTGTTCACCGTCGCATATGCGAACACCCCGGGAAATGTCTCAACCAACAAACCGAAAAAGATTTTGACTAGAGCAAAAGGTTCGTTGTCAGAATGGGGACCAAACATGGATGTAGTTTATTTTTACACACCTACAAATGATGCTTTGAAAACCGCCTATGCAAAAAACGGGGCTATTTGGAACGGCTTACAAGGTATGGTTGATGCCTTAATAAAACCTAATTTAGGCTACGGGGTCTATCAGTCTTATTTTAATCGTTACTTGCCTGATATACACGGAGAATATCCAGGCTACATGACTCGGCGGTCAAGATTAACCAACGATCCAGCAAGCCTTCCAAGCGTTATTGAAACGCTACTACCGGACATGACTAACGGTCTGACTAAGCAAATTTATATCAGGGGCCATGGAACCAACAGTTGGATTGGCAATTACGACGACGATGCCTACATTACGGCATCAGATGTCAGTTCGCGGTTAAAAAACACCTACACAAAGACCAACGGTTTAATGACGCAGAATCCCTATCGATTTGTTTGGCTGGATGGCTGCGCCACTGCTTCAGGAAAAGATTGGCGGCGGGCTTTTGGCATTTATCCGATTGGCAAAGGAGCGCAGGAGCAAGCCGCACGAAACAAAACCGGTGCGCAGGCGTATGTGGGCTGGGCGGATATTCATGCCGGATGGTTGGGCTTTAGCGAGAACTCCACGGCAGCGATCAATATCGCCAAGGGCTACACACAGACATTGGCAAATTTTTATTCCATGTGGATGAATGGCAGGCCATTGAAAGAATGCTTAGACGTCGCTTCGGTGTCGGCCTCAGGCAGAACGCCGTTGGCAGTGCCTGAAAATAAGAACGTAACTGTCTTTGGCACTGGTTACTCGTATTCCTACACGAACATTTCCACCAGCAAGATTTATATCGTTGGATTTCAGGGTCTCACGGTTAATGGCGTCAATACCGGGGTGACTCCTGCCAAAAAATATATTGCCCCTTCAAATGTTGAATAACCAAAGTCCCATGAAGAATAGATTTTACCTCACCTTTTGTTTTCTTTGCGTTTTATTTCAAGCTCGGGCGATGGACGGGCTTCCGCCCGGTGTGCCGCGAGTCTTAAGCACCAATGGCACCGTGGAATTTATTGATTCGACTTTTACCACCCACGCCTATCAAGAGGAAGCCTTGCGGCTGGTACTCCAAGAAGCCAACAAAGTGGCCAAAGAACTAAAACTGGAGGCGCTATCAATTGCCGAAGAAAATTTAACCCACGTTTTTATTTCTCCGTTTGGATTTGCTTACCAGTTCAAGGCGATTGGGAATGTCACAACAACCAATTACTTTTATGGCGTTGGCAGAGGGTGCAAATTCAGCGATCTGACAATTGCCAACTATGATGACTACTATGTGAAATATCGGGACAAGAAGTTTGCCGAGCCGGTTCGAGCCATGAACACAAACACAGCCTATCAACTGGCGACGCAATGGCTGGCGGCGGTGCATATGGATGTAAAAGGATTGAATCGGGATTGTGAACTGCACATAGATTTGACCACAGACATGCTGCCGGGCGCAGAAAAGAAAGCTCGAAAGGAAATTACGCCGCTTTACTTCGTGTCATGGCAATCTAAAGAAAAGACGGACGATTCAGTCGGCAGTGTTGCTTACGTAGAATTGTACCTACCGACGAAGCAACTGCTGCAATTAAGCGTCACAGACGCCAAATACATTCTGCGCCCGCCGCTGGTATTCACTAATTTAGCAGCGTTGTTTCCGGGGCACGCCACCATTGTTACAAATTATCCTGTCAAAACAGTTGAGGGACCAGCACCCGGCCTGGATTAAGCATCGGCAAGATCTACATCGTTGGTTTCCCGGGACTTCAAGTCGATAGAACTGACATAACTTAGACGGAGATATAAAATACGCCGCTCCTGAGAATGCTGAATAACTCGTGGAGAAATATGAACGCGCAATGGATTCTATTCCCTCTGGTTTGTTTGATGTTACTGCAAACGCAGGCAGCGAGTTTATCTGCAATTCCGAATGATACGACCCAAGAGCTTCCGCCCGGCGTGCCTAGAACAGTGAACACGAACGGTGAACTCGTCAGCGTTGACTTCATGTTTACCACACCCGCATATCAAGAAGCGGCTTTTAAGCTGGTCGTTCAAGAAGCAAATCAAGTCGTTTCTGACCTCGGCCTTCTGGAGAGTCGTCCGATAACAGAGTCCGACATTGTTCATGCTTTTATTTCTCCGTTCGGGTATGCGTTCACAGAAAAAGCAATCGGAAACATAAAGACGACAAATTACTGGTATTTTGTCAAACGCGGGAACAAGTTCAGTGATATAACAATCGCGAACATAGACGGTAATTGTCGGGAGTATGCGGAAAAATACCAATGGCCACTCAAGCGATTGGACACCAATACCGCTTACCAACTGGCGACACAATGGCTGGCTACTGCTCGCATGGATATCCAAGCCTTGAACCGGGATTACGATGTCCGCGTCGCTCTCGATCCTTATTGGAATAACGTCAACATGGGAGAATTGCCAAAACGCAAGTTCACTCCGCTTTACATCGTTTCGTGGCTGACGAAAGGCAAACCGCCTTACTCGGCTGGAGGGGGAGCATCTGTGGAATTATTCTTGCCAACCAAAACACTTCTCAGCTTAAGCGTGGAAGATCCAAAATACATCCTGCGCGCGCCTGTGGTGTTCACCAATTTGGCAGCATTATTTCCGGGAAAGGCCACTATTACCACTAACCGACCAGTGGAAACAATATATCTGCCGCCTCCCCGCGCAGACTAACGGGCTAAGGCACTTCGCCTTTGCCCGTGCCGAGAAACATAAAGGAAAGCGGCGTTGAATTGTGATCGTCACGAATCTTCTTACCAACATGATCGTGCTTACCTTAAGCGGGGTCATACCCACGAATACTCCAGCTTTCAAAGAATATGCCTTCAACACAATCATGACCAATGCGCAGGCTTTGGCGTTGAAATGGCATCTCAACGATAGCCTCATCGCATCAAACAAGGTCACGCATTTCGACGCGACTCCCCACCCCGAGGGTTTAAGTGCGGGTATAACTTTTGACGATCGTTATATTTTTGGAAGCAACACCGGAGATCCTATTGGATTTACAGACAAGGGATATTACGTCGGCTATTTAACCAACCATACCCAATGGATGCATGAGACGAACCTTTTAACATTTAAAAAAGCACAACAAATTGCCGAATCGGCTATGGTGGCTTACGGAATTCCAGTGAAACAAATCGGATTCAAAAAACCGGTTAAGAAGGAGCAGTTAAAATGGATTGATGATAAAATTTCCTATAAGTCGAACGGGTGGACGTACGTCGAAACGAAGGAGCATCCAAAGACATATCCGCTGCCGTATTATGAATTTGAATGGGAAACGAGGAAGGCCAATTGTGTCGTCCACGTTTCCGGTATTTCGAGTAACATCGTAAGCTTTAGTTTCGGTTGGCGATACCTCCTTTTCCCAGATTTTAACCACTTGCGACTAGTGCCGCCGACCAACTACTTCGAAATTCTTGGTCTGCCTACCAATACCATTTTAGTCAAGCGCCGCTGGACGCCGACGGGTGTTGGTTATGAGGCAATTCCAAGCGTCGAAAAAACGGTGAGCAAGTCCCGTCTTCACTAGCAATCTTCCCCAGTTAAGAAAATTTTTTTCTACAGCAAACTTTCAAAGAATTTCGGCGAGGACGCACGCCCATTTTACCCCGGAAGTCCTTCGAATAACTTTTTTTGAAAAATCTCTTGAAACCACAATATGTGGTGCTAGGCTCGCTCTCGCTCCCAATGTAATGGGGTGTCTGGATTGAAAGCATCGAGCCAGTTGCCAAAATGTGTCCGGGAAAACTCTGTCTCCGGCTGAATTGATTTTCAGTCGGATTTTGTCCGCGAAAACAACTTTAAAAAAGAAACAAACCTATGATTGACGCCCGTGATCAAGTCCTCTCGTCCTCCCAGTCCAAAACGCGCCATCGCAAGATTACCTCCGCGCGCAAGACTGCTCAACGCAGAATTAATTCGCCGAAAAAATCCCTCCATTTGCAACGCGTTTTCAGCAATGCCAAGATCAAACCATTCGATCAATTGCAGTGGGAAAAACGAACGGCGGAAATCACGGATGACGCCGGCAAAATAATTTTCAAGCAGGAAAACGTCGAAGTGCCGAAATCGTGGTCGGTGCTCGCGACCAAAGTTGTTGTCTCAAAATACTTTTACGGTGAACAAAACACTCCGGAGCGCGAAACCTCGGTGCGACAATTGATCGACCGCGTTTGCCGGACAATTGCGGATTGGGGAATTGCTGACGGATATTTCAGCAAGGAAGACGGCGAAATTTTTTACGACGAATTGACGTGGCTTTGCGTCAATCAATTCGGCGCGTTCAATTCGCCAGTCTGGTTCAACGTCGGACTTTTTCATCAGTACGGCGTGGGAAAAAATTCCGCGCTTGGCAACTGGTTCTACAATCCCAAAACGAAGCAGGCCGAGCGCGCGCCGACCCAATATGAATATCCTCAGGGCAGCGCGTGCTTCATTCAAGCAGTGAAGGACAACATGGAAGACATCATGCGTCTGGCCCACAGCGAGGCGATGCTTTTCAAATACGGCTCCGGCACTGGGACTGATTTAACGCCGATTCGTTCCAGCAAAGAGAAGTTGAGCGGTGGCGGTCGTCCGAGCGGGCCGATGAGTTTTCTAAAAGTCTATGATCAGGTGGCCAATGTCGTGAAGTCCGGCGGCAAAACCCGTCGCGCTGCGAAAATGAATACGCTCCGCGATTGGCACGGCGACATCGAAGAATTTATTGATGCGAAACAGAAGGAGGAACGGAAGGCGTGGGCGCTGATCGAGCAAGGTTACGACGGCTCTTACAACGGCGACGCTTACGGCAGCGTGATGTATCAGAATGAAAATCTTTCCGTGCGCGCGAGTGACGAATTCATGAACGCCGCGCTCACCGGCAAAGAATGGGTGACCCGCACCGTGACCGGCGAGAAACCGCTTGCGAAAAAAGACGCGAGCAAATTGCTGGATAAAATCGCGGAAGGAACATGGATTTGTGGCGACCCCGGAATGCAATACGACGGCGCGATTCAGAAGTGGCACACGTGCAAAGGCACGGAGCCGATTCACTCGACCAATCCGTGCAGCGAATATGTTTTTCTGAACAACACAGCCTGCAATCTCGCGTCGCTGAACTTGATGAAATTCAAACGCGAAGACGGCGTGTTCGACACGGAACGGTTTAAAGCGGCGGTGCGGATTTTTATTACGGCGCAGGAAATTCTCGTCGATAACGCGAGTTACCCAACGAAGGAAATCGCGGAGAACTCCCACATCTTCCGCACGCTCGGATTGGGCTTCGCGAACCTGGGTTCGTTAATCATGAGCTACGGATTTCCGTATGACTCAAACGAAGGTCGCGCGCTGGCGGGCGCGATTACCGCGATGATGACCGGACATTCCTACGAGCAGTCGGCGGAAATCGCCAGCGTCACCGGGCCATTCGCCGGATACGAAAACGCGCGTTGTGCCGGTGTGGAAAAACCTTTGGCCAGGAGCAATGTCGACTCGATGCTCAACGTCATCAGACTTCATCGCGACGCCGTTGAACAAATTCAGCCGAGCAAAGAATTTACTTATCTCAAAGACGAAGCGCGCCATTGTTGGGATCGCGCGCTGGCTCGTGGAAAAGAAGTTGGCTACCGGAACGCGCAAGTCACCGTGCTCGCGCCGACGGGCACCATCGCGTTTCTCATGGACTGCGACACGACCGGCGTGGAGCCCGACATTGCGCTCGTAAAATACAAACTGCTCGCGGGCGGCGGCATGTTGAAAATGGTCAATCGCGGCGTCGGCGATGCGCTGCGCCGTCTCAGCTACAGTGAAAATCAAGTCGCTGGGATTCTTACGCACATCGAGAAGCACGACACCATTGAAGACGTGGAAGATAGTGGGGCAGGCTTCCAGCCTGCCTCGGACGGGGATGTTTTGTCCGACGCTACACCAAAGGGTGCAGGCAGGATGCCTGCACTACTAACAATTCGCAGCGGATTGAAACTCGAACACCTCGGCGTTTTCGATTGCGCGTTCAAACCCGCCCAAGGCAAACGCAGCATCAGTTACATGGCGCATTTGAAAATGATGGGAGCGACCCAACCATTCATTAGCGGCGCCATTTCCAAAACGGTGAATCTGCCCAACGAAGCGACGGTCGCCGAGATTCGCAACGCCTACGTTGAAGCGTGGAAAATGGGATTGAAGTGCGTGGCGATTTATCGCGACGGCTCGAAACGTTCGCAACCACTCAACACCAAACGCACCAATGAACGCGGCGGAAATACCGAACCGGAAAATGCGCGCGTTAAAGAACTCGAAGCTGAGAATGCGAAGTTGCGCCAGGTCGCGGGACAGCCGTTGCGTCGTCGCCTGCCGGACACCCGCTCGGCGGTCACTCACAAATTCGACATCGCGGGTCACGAAGGTTATTTGACTGTCGGCCTTTTCGAGGACGGTCAGCCCGGCGAACTCTTCGTCACGATGGCGAAGGAAGGTTCCACCATCGGTGGTCTGATGGACAGCATCGGCACTCTCACGAGCATGGCGCTGCAATTTGGAGTGCCGATGGAGACGTTGCTTCGCAAGTTCGCGCACCAACGTTTTGAGCCGTCGGGTTTCACCAAAAATCCGGAGATTCGCAACACGTCGTCGATCATCGATTACGTTTTCCGCTGGATGGCGCTGAATTTTATTCCCGGTCATCGCGAAGCCGCGGTAGTGAATCCGGCGCAGCGAGAATTGGCGATGCCAGGTTTGGAAGAGGCGATGAAGCAGAATCTAAATCGCCCTGTTTCAGACCTTCCGATGGCGGAAGATTCCGAGCCGATTTCCCTTCCTCCCCCGCGCGCCAATGGCAACGGAGATCACGGGGCAACTGGCGTCACTTCGATTACCTCGATCACGTTTATAAATCAATCGGACGCGCCGACCTGCCCAAGTTGCGGCCACTTCACGGTGCGCAATGGCGCTTGCTACAAATGTTTGAATTGCGGTGAAAGTCTCGGCTGTTCCTAGGCGGTAAGAATGCACGAGAGGTCGGGGAATCTTTTCCCCGGCCTTTTTTTATGCAACTTCTGTCCGTAGAAAACCTTCCTGGTTTCAGATGCAAGGGAATCGCTAGACTGCTCTGCCGACAGATGTAGGCAGCATTCTTTTTGCGCGGACACCAATCTGAGATTGCGACTATTCACCAAGCAGTTACTTTTTCTTCGTGATTGATTTGACTGAAACCCAACCGCGACGCGACTTCGATTTCGTGACGTGCCAGCCGCTGCCGCCCGCGCAACCGGGAATAAAATGAAAGTGCCCAACGCGCACTTGGCCAAAGTTCCGCAACAAAAGATCACACGCTATCTCTTGAATCCCGCGCATCCTGCCGGTGGCAGCAAGGCATCATTTTTCTTAAGGTTCGGCTTCACTGTCGCTGATTGGCAAAGACTGGCGAAGGCCTTGATCGTGCACGTGCAACAAAACGAAATCGTCACAACAGAGGAAACCCGTTATGGAATCCGCTATGTGTTGGACAGTCCGCTCACCGCGCCGGATGGTACGATCTTGAACGTGCGCAGTGCATGGTATATCTATCCCAGCAGTGATGCGCCGCGTTTCGTAACCGCAGATCCGCTTCCAAAGTTATGAACAAGATTCAAGAACTCGACGCCGTTGTGTTGACGTGCGATTTGCCCAAACACGAATTAAAACGAGGCGACGTTGGAACAGCCGTTCTGGTGCATGGGAACGGCGAAGCATTTGAGGTTGAGTTCGTCGGTTATGACGGCCACACGGTTGCGCTGCTCACGCTGGAACATACCCAAGTGCGTCCGCTCCACGCCGGTGATATTCCACACGCCCGTGAACTGGCTGTTGCGTAAAACCCTCTTGCATTGAATCGCTCGCCGCAAACATTGCGAGTGGTTGCATGAATCTGCCGCGAAGGTAAATTTTACCTATGATCGACCTGACTGAAATCCAACCGCGACGGGACTTCGATTTCGTGACGCGCCAGCCGCTGCCGCCCGAAAAACTTGATGCGCTTTCCCGCGATATTGTCGCCCGGAAAAAAGAACTCAACGCCATCATCCTCGCCCATAATTATCAGGTGCCGGAAATTCAGGACGTAGCGGATTTCGTCGGCGATTCCCTCGGACTTTCCCAACAAGCGGCCAAGACAAGCGCGGACGTGATTGTCTTTTGCGGCGTTCATTTCATGGCTGAGACGGCAAAGATTTTGAACCCAAACAAGATCGTGATTTTGCCGGACAAAGACGCGGGTTGTTCGCTCGAGCAAAGTTGTCCCGCGCCAAAACTAAAAGCGTTGCAGAACACGAATCCAAATTTTTATACGATCACTTACATCAATTGCAGCGCCGAAGTGAAGGCGTTGAGCGACGTGATTTGCACCAGTGGCAACGCGGTGAAAATCGTGAACGCATCGCCGAAAGATCGCGATCTGCTTTTTGTCCCAGATGAAAATCTCGGCGCGTGGGTGATGGAACAAACGGGCCGTCCGATGACTTTGTGGCGGGGAAATTGTTACGCTCACGTGGAGTTCACGCACGAAAATATTTCGCGCATCCGCCGCGAATTTCCCGACGCGCCGCTGGTCGCGCATCCCGAATGCACGAAAGCCGTGCGCATGTTGGCTGACGAAGTTTGTTCGACGGAAAAAATGGTGCAGTTCTGCAAACGCAGTCCGGCGCGCGCCATCATCATCGCGACGGAAGCGGGCATGATTCATCGGCTGCAAAAAGAGTGTCCCGGAAAAAAATTTATTCCCGCGCCGGTGGCGAACTGCCGCTGCAACGAATGCAAATTCATGAAGATGAATACGCTCGAAAAACTTTACGACTGCATGATGGACTTGAATCCGCGCATCGAATTGAGCGACGAAATCATTCGCCGCGCGCGTCTGCCGATTGAACGGATGCTGGAAATTTCCGCGAAGCCTTTGGAAAACGCAGGCTGATCGGCGGAGGCAGATGCTACCCGCGGATCAGCGGTTCCGCCAATTTCCAAATTTCCTGCGCCACCAATTCCTTGGATTGGGTGGCTTCGATCAACTTCACTCGACCAGGTTCAGCGAGCGCAAGGGCGTGGTAGCCATTTTCCACTCGCTCAAAGAAATCCCGGTCCGCCTCTTCCATGCGATCACGCAGCTTGTTGTCGAAGGGCAACGGGGCGGATTGTGATGGTTTTTCTTTCTGCGGCACTTCGAGCAGCATCGATTGGCGTGAACGCCGCCTCTCCTCGCTGACGGCGATAGGCACGTGCAGCAGCAGGGTCAAATGAGGTCGAATTTCGCCGACTGCAAAATCAATTATCCCGGAAACTTTTTTCAAATCGAGTTTGCGACCGTAACCTTGATAGACAATGGTCGAATCGAAAAAACGGTCGCACAAAATGATGTGGCCGAGAGCAAGCATCGGGCGAATAATTTCCCGAACGAGTTGCGCGCGGCTCGCATTCATCAATAATAATTCAGCCTCCGCTGTCATCGCGTAGTTGGCTTCGCTGTGTTTGAGCGTGTGTCGAATCTCCTCGCCGATGGGCGTGCCGCCCGGTTCGCGCAACTGTTGAACGGTGAATCCCAACGAGTGCAATTTATCGGCGAGCAAACCAATTTGCGTGGATTTTCCGCTGCCTTCCGTGCCTTCAAACGTGATGAAAATTCCTTTCATGAAAATGGTTCAAAGTTTTTTCAGACGCGCGCCTTTCGGCGTGTCTTCAATCGCCCAACCTTTGGACTTTAATTCCTCCCGGATTGCGTCAGCGCGTTTGAAATCTTTTGTTTTGCGCGCGGCCAGGCGTTGTTCCAACAGCGCATTGAGTTCAGCCGGAACATCCAATTCTTCTGTTTCGGAGAAACCTAGAACGAAGTTGATTTTGTTCCAGGCGGCCAGTTTCGCCGCGGCGTTTTCAGCAGACAATTCATTCGCAGCGAGCAAACGGTTTGTCTCGCGCACCCACTCAAAAATTGCGCCCCACGCGCCCGAAATATTCAAGTCATTGTCGAGCGCAACCGAAATGTTTCCGAGCAAAGATTCGTCAGGCGTGGCGGCTTTTTTTCCCGACAATTCGCGAAGCTTGGCCAGACATTCGTCGAGCCGTGCCAATGCCATTCGGGCCCCATTCAAACCCTCCATCGTAAAATTAAATTGTTCGCGGTAGTGCGACGACATGAGCAGGTAACGAATCTCTCGTCCGCTGAATCCTTTCGCCAACAAATCGCGCAGAATGAAATAATTTCCCAGCGACTTGCTCATTTTTTTCCCTTCGACGAGCAAGTGCGCGCCGTGCATCCAATGCTTCACAAAAGGTTTTCCGTCCGGCTGGACCGCGGCCCCTTCGCTCTGCGCGATTTCATCTTCGTGATGCGGGAAAATTAAATCTTCCCCGCCGAGATGCAGATCGAAACTCGGACCGAGCCATTTCATGCTCATCGCGCTGCACTCGATGTGCCAGCCGGGACGACCTTCGCCCCACGGACTCGGCCAAAAAACTTCGGCGTCGCCAGGCACGCGCGCCTTCCACAACGCAAAATCGGCAATGGATTCCTTTTCGTACTCATCGCTGCTGACCCGCTCGCCCGGGCGCATTCCCTCAAAATTCAAATTGACGAGCTGTCCATATTTGCAGCCGCCCCCGCGATATTTTTCGATGCTGAAATAAACCGAGCCATCGCTCGCCTGATAAGCAAGACCGCGCGTCACAAGCTTCTCGATGAGCGAAATAATTTCCGGAATGTGTTCGGTGGCTCGCGGGGTTTGGTGCGGTCGCAAACAATTGAGCGCGGACAAATCCTCGAAGAACGCCGCCTCAAATTTTGCGATGCACTCGCGCAACGAGGTTTTGTTTTCCCGAACGCGCTTGATGATTTTGTCTTCGACGTCAGTGATGTTCATGACGTGGTTGACCTGGAAATTTTTGAATTCCAAATAACGCCGGACGAGATCAACAAAGACGAAGGTGCGAAAATTTCCGATGTGCGCGAAGTCATGCACGGTCGGCCCGCAACAATACATGCCAACTTTTTTTCCAGCGGGGTCGAGCGGAACAAATTCTTCGATGGAACGGGAGAGGGTGTTGAAGAGCTTCAAGGCCATTTAAACGCGACGGAGAGTAAAGGCGAGTGCTCGAAAGAAAAGGGGAAATTCGCTTTCGCAAGAGCGTGTGCGCATCCCAGTTTCTTGCACCTCTCATTAGCACCCGGCTTCGGAACAGGAACAGATTGCGACCCTCAACCGCTTCAGAGGTTTTCCACCTGGAGCAAACCGCTGAAGCGGTTCAACTGGCCTCGCAACCTCAACACCCGGCTGAAGCCGGGTGTTAATGAGACCTCAACACTAATGAGATTCGAAACGAACATTGCAAGAAAGTGAGAGGCGCCCATGCCCACACCAAAAGCAGAGGGCAGACAGCTTGTCCGCGTCTTGCGCCGGATGAGAAACTCACAACGTCGGGTTCGCGCGGACAAGGCTGTCCGCGCTCCTTTCCTGTTGGGAAAATCGATTCAGCGCGTTGAGGACAGCTTTGACGGAAGCTAGTTCGATGTTCGTATCCACTCCAACGCCCCAGCGTGTTTTGCCGTCAGCAAATTTGATTTGAATGTAGGAAATGGCGGCCGCTTCTTCGCCCGAAGCCAAAGCGTGTTCGCTGTAATGCGTGATCTCAAAACGGGGAATTCCAGCGGTGCTAAATCCGTGAACGAGTGCGGCGAGGGGTCCATTGCCTTCGCCGGAAATTTCGATGGGCTGGCCATCGCGGAGCAACTTCGCTCGACAACGAACTTTGCCGTCGCGACTGTCGGTTTCAAAATTCTGCAATTGCCACGGTTGATCGCGCTCGATGTATTCGCGAAAAAACATTTCCTTCAATTCCGCGCCACTGACTTCGCGTCCGAGGCGATCCACTTCGGTGTTTGCGATGGGGCCGAATTCGCGCTGCATTTCTTTGGGCAACTCAATTCCGAATTCGCTTTCGAGCAGATAGGCGACGCCACCTTTTCCGCTCTGAGAATTGACGCGGATGATTTCGCGATACTCGCGGCCAACGTCCTGGGGATCAATCGTGAGATACGGCACGTCCCAATTTTTTTGCGCGCCACGCTCCCATTCCGCCAAACCTTTTTTGATCGCGTCCTGATGCGAGCCGCTGAAGGCGGTGAAAACCAATTCGCCCGCGTAGGGCTGGCGCGCTGGAACACTCATGCCCGTGCAGCGCTCGTAAACTTCGATGAGCGAATTGAGATTTGAAAAATCCAATTTCGGATCGATGCCGTGTTGGTAAAGATTTAATGCAACTGTCACGATGTCCAAATTTCCAGTGCGTTCGCCGTTGCCGAAAAGTGTTCCCTCGACGCGATTTGCACCGGCGAGCAAACCAAGCTCCGTAGCCGCGACTCCAGTGCAGCGGTCATTGTGCGTGTGCAAACTGATGATGAGCGACTCGTGATTTTTTAGGTTGCGGCACATCCATTCGATTTGATCGGCATAAACATTTGGCATCGCGACCTCGACGGTATCCGGCAAATTCAAAATCATTTTGCGCTGCGGTGTCGGCTGCCACACGTCCATGACCGCTTCACAAATTTCTTTGGCGAATTCGACTTCCGTCCCGCTGAAACTTTCCGGCGAATATTGAAACATCACCTCGGAATTTTTGAGCCGCGGCAAACGTTCCTTGATCCATTTGGTTCCTTGAACGGCGATGGCTTTGATCTCTTCTTTCGATTTGCCAAACACGACGCGGCGTTGCGCGGGCGAGATGGAATTGTAGAGGTGGATGATGGCTTTTTTCGCGCCGACGAGGGACTCGACCGTGCGCTCGATCAAGTCTTCGCGCGCCTGCACGAGCGCCTGCAACCAAACGTCGTCGGGCGCGCGGTTCTCCTCGATGAGTCGGCGGTTGAAATTAAATTCCGTGTTCGACGCGGAAGGAAATCCAACTTCGATTTCTTTGAAACCGCATTTCACCAGCGTCTGAAATAATTCCAACTTTTGGCTCACGTTCATCGGCACGGCGAGCGCCTGATTGCCGTCGCGCAAATCGACGCTGCACCAAATCGGCGCGTGAGTGAGGACGCGGTTGGGCCATTGCCGGTCAGGCAAATGGACCGGCGGAAACGCGCGATATTTTTTTGATGGGTCTTTCAACATAAAACTAACGGCTGCGAATTGAACCACGAATGGACACGAATGAACACCAATGCGGATCGCGGCGGTGTCGCCGCCCACTCGCAATGTGTTTGATGCGCAGCGGCTGGTCGAGGACGACACAGCCGCGCCCCATTGAATCGGGACACGTGCTGGCACTTTTTGATTCGTTTCTATTCGTGTTCATTCGTGGTTAAAAACAAAAAACCCCACCGCCGTTTGGCAATGGGGTTTAACAAAATTAATCGTGAACGAAATTAAAACCCAACCGCCACGCCGCAAAGCAGCGCGTTAAGTAGCAGTCGAAGGTTTAAATTGCGATTCACGGGATAACTAATAATGCGTTCCGAGGAAACGGTCAAAGGATTTCACCTTCAAGATGACCTGGGGGCGCATCTTGATACCACCGCCAAAGTAGTGGGGCAGACATCTTGTCTGCCAGCAGGGCTTCCAGTCCCAGTTCGCGGGCAAGATGCCCGCTCAGACAGGCTGGAAGCCTGCCCCACTACACTGATCGGATTGGTCGCGTCAAGATGCGCGCTGACCTTGGTTGGCTATCCGTGCCGACGACGTTTTTCGCGCGTTTCAAAAAATCTTCCGAGCGCGGGGCCATAGTCCTGGTCGGTGCGGAGAGGGATCGCGTCGATGTTGGCCGAGCGCAACATTCGTAAAAGTTCCGATTGATTTTTCAATTGTCGCTCCGCAAAAGCGTTTCGTTTGCGCGAATCGTTTGTATTGATCTCCACGACTTCACCCGTCTCGGCATCTTTGAAAATCAATCGTCCGAGCGCGGGCAGTTCCAATTCGTAACGGTCAATCACTTGAATCGCGATGACATCGTGGCGTTTGTTGGTGGAACGCAAAGAGACGAACGCACTTTGTGCCAGCGATTCTGAGAGAAATGAGCGACGCGTTTTGTTGGTTGATTTTGTCGGGGTCGGCTCGCCGATAAAATCTGAAATCACGACGGCAATGGCCCGATGCGCGGTGACACGATTTAAAAATTCCAGAGCAGCGTTCAAGTTTGTCCCGCGCTTTTTCGGCTCGTGAAAAAGAATTTCGCGAATAACTCGCAACACATGGCGGCGACCTTTCTTCGGAGGAATATATTTTTCAACTTCCTCACTGAAAAGAATCACACCGACTTTGTCGTTGTTGCGGATGGCGGAGAAGGCGAGCACGGACGCAATCTCCGCTGCAAGCTCGCGTTTCGATTGGGCGCCGGAACCGAACAAACCGGAACCGCTTACGTCCACGAGGAGCATGAGCGTGAGTTCGCGTTCCTCGACAAATTTTTTCACGAACGGATGGTTCATCCGCGCCGTGACATTCCAATCAATCGAGCGGACTTCATCGCCGGGCTGATACTCGCGCACCTCCTCGAAATTCATTCCCTGACCTTTGAAGACACTGTGGTATTGCCCGCCGAGTGTTTCAGTCACGAGCCGATTTGTGCGCAGTTCGATCTGCCGAATTTTTTTGAGAATCTTGCGAGGGATCATGGGAATAGAAACTTACGAATTGCGAAGGACAAATTGAAGGAATAAAGTTTGGACGTGAGTCGTTGAACAGTTTGCCAGCTTCCGTTTGAGGGACAACACGAAGCTTTCAAGAAAATACGCGAAGTTGTGGAGGACTTTGACGGCGAACTCACACTGGAACAAATCGCCGAGCTCGATTGCCGGGTAGAACCAGCCCGCCCGCGTGGCGTTGCACGCGAAGTTTCACTTCGAGAAGGTCGGCCACTTTAAAGAGGTCGGGTTCAAGTTCGGTCGCTGGCTTGATGTCGTTTACATGGAATTGATTTTAGAAAAATTGGCCGATTTGGAAGTCGGTGCTACCAAAGTTATGGAAACCTCCGCTACCTTCAACCGCGTCTGAATAATTCATTATGCAAATTACTCGTAGAAAATTTTTAGGAAAAACCACCGCCGCCGTGATCGTTGCGGGGACAATCGCGAGCGGAAAAGTATTTGGCGCGAATAACCGCATTCGTGTTTGCACCATTGGCTTCAATGGGCAAGGCGGCTCGCACATCAAAGACATACTCGATATGAAAGATGAAGTGGAGTATGTCGCGCTCTGTGACGTCGATTCCAATGTTTTGGAACGCGGCGCAAAAACGGTGGAAAGCGCGCAAGGTAAGAAGCCGAAGTTGTACAAAGATCTCCGCCAGGTGATGGAGGATAAAAATATCGACGCCGTCACCATCGCCACGCCGAACCACTGGCATTCGCTCGCGTCGGTTTGGGCATGTCAGGCGGGCAAGGATGTTTATGTCGAGAAACCGATGTCGCATAATATTTACGAGGGTCGGCAAGTCGTCGCTGCCGCGGAAAAATACAAACGCATCGTCCATCACGGCACGCAGAATCGTTCCAACGCCACGACGATTCGCGACATGAAATTGATGCACAACGGCTTCATTGGAAAAATTGTCGAGTCGCGCGGATACGTTTACAAAAATGGAAATCGTGGCTCGATCGGCCACGGCAAACCGGGCGCGGTTCCCGAAAATCTCGATTGGAATTTGTGGCAAGGCCCGGCGCGCGAACGCGAATTTCTTCTCAACGTGGATCGCAAGAAGCCGGGACTTTTTGTCCATTACGATTGGCATTATTTTTGGGACTACGGCAATGGCGAAATCGGCAATCAAGGCGTTCATCAAATGGACGTTGCGTGTTGGGGGCACAATCGCGGATTACCGGTGAGAGTGTTCAGCGCGGGTGGCCGTTTTGGTTTGGACGACGACGGCCAAACACCGAACACGCAAGCCACCACCTTCACCTACGCCGACGGATCGATCATGACTTTTGAAGTGCGCAATCTCGGTTCATTTCCAGAGGCGCAGGCGGGCAATTGCGGCAACAGTTTCTTCGGCACGAAAGGTTTTTACGTTTGGGAAAAAGGTTTTTTTAGTTACAAGGAAAACAAAAAAGACAAGACGGTTGAACACGACCCGATTCCCGTTCCCGACTCTGCGCCCAAGATGGAAAAACTCAGCAAGTGGGAACATTTTTTCAAAGCGATTCGTTCGCGCAAAACGGAAGACATGGCTGTCTCCACTCTCGATGCCCACAATTCTAGCGTGCATTGTCACCTCGGAAATCTTTCGTATCGGCTCGCTCGCATGTTGGAATTTAATCCGAAGACCGAACAATTCACGGACAACGAAGCCAACAAATATCTCAAGCGCGAATACCGAAAAGGTTTTGAAGTTCCGCAGATTGCCTGAGCGTTTCGCCCATGAGAACTGCCGTCGAAAGTCGATTAGCAGGATCGACGTCGCCGACGATGAAAGATTTCTAACTGTTCGGACCGCCCTTGGGAATCATTGGTCTGCTTCCGAATTAGTTTTTGGGACTGCGTTCCGCGACAATGTCCGCGGCGGATTTAAGCGGCTGCGGATTTTTCTTTTCATATTCCTGGCGGAAGCGTTCGAGATAACTGAGATCAATCAAATCCTTGTCGCGGCCACTGGCCCGTTTGCTGGCGATAATGTCTCGCAAATTCGCCAAATGAAAACCGTCGAGAACGATGGAGCGACTTTTTGCTTCGGCGAAACTGGCGATCCCATCAGGCGCAAAAATAATATCCAGATCGAAAGGCCCGGATTTGATTTGCACAAAATCGTCGCCGCGCAAAAGGGATTGTTCCAATGGCGCGGGGATTTCAAATTCAATTTTGCGGAGCGCTTTGATGATACGTTTGCAATTTTCGGGAGAGCGCGGGGCAAAAACATCCACATCCTGTGTGACGGCGGGATAACCCATCAACACCGCCGCACTTTTGCCGATGAATAAATAATCGACGCCCGCCTCCGCAAAAGCTTCGGCGATTTTCCGCGCCTGTTCTGGTTGAAATTGCGGCGTCATCGGAGTGTTCGTTTGAATCCGAGATATTCCGGCAGGTTGTCTTCGCACCATTGGCGATACTCGGCCATCGTTTTGAAAGCGCGCCACGGCGCATCGTCGAGCACCGGCTTATACATTTTGCAAAACCCGTATTTGATTCGGTTGTCGATGGAGCGCTCCATTTGTCGGCGGCATTGATCGCGAAATTGAATCCAACCTTCGTCTTCGTCCTCGACGGAGAATTCGCCTGCGCCCACGCGATACGCCAGTGCGGTTTCTCGCAGAGCCATTTCCTTTTCGTTTTGCGAAATTTCTTTTTCCTCACTCATATTGGAAAAGTTTGAGAGTCGTCGAATTATAATCGGCTCATGTTTTTTAATTTTTAGCGGTAAATCTCTCGGCGATGCCCAATGGCAGCGATGCTCAAAGTTCGACTGGCGTAATCAACGGTATAAAGGATTCGATAATCACCAACCCGAAGGCGAAATTCATCACGGCCTTTCAATTTTTTTGATGAAGCCGGAAATGGTTCAATTTCCAAAGCGCGAATCGCTTTTGCGATCTGAAGTTGCATTTGAGAAGAGATGGCCGCCAATTCCTTTTTCGCGGAACGCTTTAAAAAGATCGTCCAATTCATGCCTGGATGCCGAGTTCTTTGAAAACATCCTCCATCGGTTCAGAAGGCTCGTTGCGCCGCGCTTCGATCGTCAGCAAGTCGAGCAGGTCTTCACGCCATCCTTCATTTTCGATCAGGCTGGCAAATACTTTATCAAGCTCGTCCTCCGGCAGAGATTCGATTTGTTGGATAATTTCTGTTGCGCTCATGGTCAAAGTTTATCATTGCGAATCGAAAAACAAAACAGTTTGCAAATCACATGGAACCATCGCGGTCGAATTTCTCAAAAGCAGATTTCTCTCGCATCAATCATCGACTGTGCAGCGCGCGCATTTCTTCCGCGGAACTACGAATGTCGAGAATGTTGTCATAGGCAGATGTGCCCAATGAAAACTGCTGCGAAAGCTGGAAAACTTTCCCGGCGAAAACATCACACGTTTTAACCAGGCTGGTCCAAAGCTCCGCGGTTTTGGCGACATCAGATTCCCGACGCGCCATGACCGCAGTGAACGAAAAAAGCTGTTCCAATTGCGATTCCAGTTTCGCCGCTTCACGTTCCATTTTTTGGCAATCGTCGCCCGCGCCGGACACACGTTCTTCAAATTTTTTCAAAGCGTTGTCTTTGATAATGTCGAGATCGGAGATTTCCAGGATCATGATTGTGAGAATAGCTTTCTTTGTTGTTTTGACAAGATTCCGGAATTCCGGGAATCCACCGCTGCGAAATTGAGGTGCAAAAGAATTAGCCGCGTTCTAAAACGTGCTGATGCCGGCTGTATTATTTTATCGTGCTCTCACCCTGGTTCTCATTTTTTTCTGCGTCGCCCCGAGAGCTTGCGGCGCGACATTATCCGCCGCAGCGGATTTCTACGTTGCCACGAATGGCAATGACAATTGGTCGGGACAATTGGCTGTAGCGAACGACGCGAAATCCGATGGACCTTTTGCAACGCTGGCCAGGGCGCGGGATGCAGTTCGTGACTTGAAAAAAAATCGGGCAAAGAAAAACTTCGTCGTCAAAATTCGCGGAGGAATTTATCGCCGGGGCGAAACGCTGGTTTTCTCACTCGCCGATTCTGCGCCGAAGGATGGGTCAATCACTTATGCGGCCTACGCTGACGAAAAACCTGTCGTCAGTTCCGGCGTGCCGATTCGAAATTGGGAAAAACTGAAAACAAATCCAGCGAACCTGCCTGCGGCAGCGCGAGACAAAGTGTGGATTGCCGATCTGCCAAAAGAGTTGGAGAAATTTTTTACATTGTACGACGGCAATGAACGCTTGCCGCGAGCCAGAGGCGAAGGATTCGCGCCTGCGGATTCCACCAACAAACCTTCCGCCGATAAAATTACATTTCCGTCTGGCGCAATTCGCAATTGGCCTGACCTGAAAGAGGGCGAGCTTCTCGTCATTCCCACCGCGGATTATGAGATGAGTATTTTGCCATTCGCTTCTCTCGATGAGAAATCAGGCGTTGCGACGATGGCGGCTCCGGCGTCGCGGTCCATCGGCAAGGTGAAATTTGTTCCGGTCAGCGCGTGGGTTGAAAACGTTTTGGCAGTGCTCGATCAGCCCGGCGAATGGGTGGTCAATTCCGGCGAACGAAAAATTTATCTTTGGCCGCGCGGCAAACGACCCGGCAAAAATATTGTCGCGCCAAAACTCACTGAACTGATTCGCGTCGAGGGAAAAATTGATTACGACGGAGCAAAAGACGAACCGGTGCGAGGTCTGATTTTTCGCGGGCTGACGTTCACACACGCCGAGCGTTATCAATGGCACGGGGAAACCGGCTGGGGTTTGCAACATCACTGGGAAATGTTTGATCGCCCCACGGCCGCCCTCCGTTTTCGCGGAGCCGAGGAATGCGCGGTGCAGGCATGTCGGTTCACCGCGAGCAGCGGGGCCGGCATTCGGCTGGATTTGCACTGCCAAAACAATCAGGTTGTGGACAACGAGATCAGCCACATCGGCGGCGTTGGAATTCTTCTCGCTGGCTACGGCCCGGGGACGAAAGACGTGAATCGTCAAAACGTGGTGAGCAATAATTGGGTTCATCACATCGGCGAAATTTATTGGGCCTCACCCGCAATTATGATTTGGCAGAGCGGAGAAAATCGGGTCATAAACAATTTAGTTCACAACGCTCCTTACGGCGGCATCACGGTCAGCACGCGCGCGGGATGGAATTCCGCCAAGCCCGAGAGCGATCGCACCGTCAGATGGACAGAATTGAAAAACCTTCCAAAATCAATGACCTGGCAGGAGCGCGAACCGTTCATGCACGCGAGAAAAAATGTGGTGGAGCGCAACGATATTCATCACGTCATGGAAGTGATGGGAGACGGCGACGGAATTTATATTTCAGGAACTGGTCGGGAAAATTTGATTCGGCAAAATTACATTCACGATTGTGATAGCGACGGAATGGCGGACGGCATCCGTTGTGATGACGATCAAAACGAAACCATCATTGAGGGAAATTTCATTTATCGCACGCGCTGCATCGGACAGGGAATTTGCAGCAAGGGCGTCAACCACATCGTCAACAACATCATCGCTGACATGCTTCCCAGCAGGCGTCCGATTCGTCCGGAGCGAGTCGTTCGCGGTTACATCGGTCTGGAAGTCAATCCCGTCGCCGGTTCCCGCATCGAGCGCAATATCATCGTGTCCCGCCGCAAAGATTATCCGGCCATGATCCAAGATCGCCGCTATGGCGCTGGAGGTGAACCGCGCTTGCGGGATTGCCAAGCCGACCAGAATATTTATTTCTGTTTTGAAGACAGCGCATGGGGTCAAACGCATTTGGAGAAGGAACAACCATTTGGCGTCGAGACTCACAGCCTGTCCGTCGATCCGCTTTTTGTAAATTTCGACAAAGGCGATTTACGTCTTAAGCCGGAATCGCCGGCCTTGAAACTCGGTTTCCAGCCGGTTGAAATGTCGAGCATTGGTCTGCGATCAGATCACCCGTTTTATCGGAATCCACGATGAAATCTGGGAGACCGGCGGGTAGCATCTGCCTTCGACGGGTGCGAAAAGATTTCCGCAATTCGATGTTCGATGTTCAGTGGTGGATGTTCAATGTTTGGAAGAGAATTAACATCCAACATCCAACGCTGAACATCGAAATGGTTTCGCACCCGCCGGAGGCAGATGCTACCCACGTCGTCATTGAATGAAGTTTAAAAAAATAATCGGATGGATCGGCGCATTATTTATTTGCGGAGTTTTTCTTTTACCATCGCTGACCGCTGGCGCGGCGACGTCCAAGCCCAACATTCTTTTCATCCTGACGGATGACCAGCGTTGGGACACGATTCATGCGCTCGGAAATTCAGAAATCAAAACGCCCAATCTTGATCGCCTCGTCCAGAAAGGTTTTCATTTCAACAACGCGTATTGCATGGGATCGATGCACGGCGCGGTTTGTCTGCCGAGTCGCACGATGCTGATCACGGGTCGTTCCCTCTGGAAAATTCCGGCAAATCCGCGAGCGACGAACGCGCCGCCCGCGGTGCCGCTCCTGCCAACGTTAATGAAGGAGGCGGGTTACGCGACATTTCATTGTGGCAAGGCGGGCAACAGTTGCACGTTCGGCAATTCTGCGTTTGACATCAATATTTCCACGCAAGGGCGAACGACAAATTCCGCGACGGAACACGCCGACGAGACGATTAAGTTTCTGAAAAATCATGACGGCGGAAAACCATTTTTCATTTATCTCGCTCCGCCCGTGCCGCACGACCCGCGATTGGCTCCCGCTGAATTCACCCAACTTTACGATCCGTCAAAAATTTCTCTCTCGAAAAATTTCATGCCGCAACATCCGTTCGACAATGGCGAGTTGCACGTGCGCGACGAAGACCTCGCGCCGCATCCGCGCACGCCCGAAGTGATGCGCCAACATCTCGCGGATTACTACTCGACCATTTCGCATTTGGATCACGAAGTCGGCCGTGTGCTCGACACGCTAAAGCAACGCGGTTTTGCCGGAAACACGATTATTATTTTTTCGAGTGATCAAGGCCTCGCTGTCGGAGGCCGTCACGGCTTGATGGGCAAACAAAATCTTTACGAACATGTGAAGCCGCCCTTGATTTTCGTCGGCCCGGGAATTCGGCACGGCCAATCGGATGCGCTGGTTTATCTCTACGATCTTTTCCCGACGATTTGCGATTTCGGCGGCGCAAATAATCCGGACATTGTTGAAGGCAAAAGTTTGTCGCCGATCATCGAAGGCAAAAAAAACAAAGTGCGCGAATATCTTTTTGGCGCCTACCGCGATTGTCAGCGGATGATTCGCGACGAGCGCTGGAAACTAATTAAATACAACGCGAGCGGCGTAAAGAACCTGCAGCTTTTCGATCTGAAAAATGATCCCGATGAATTGAACAACCTCGCCTCGTCTGCAAAATATTCGAATGAGAGAACTCGTCTGGAAAAGCTGCTCCTTGAAGCGCGCGAACAATTTGGCGATCCGGTGGATTTTGAAAAACCATCCTCGCTTCCCGGCGCAAGCGGAGTGATTGAAGAACTTTCGCCCATACCGCCCGGCAAGAAATTTTTAGGCGCACCAGAGCCGAAAAAGATTTTGCGGGGCACGCCTCTTACGCCGGATGAAGAGAGGAATGCGTTCGTCTTGCCGCCGGGATTTGAGATCGAACTGGTGGCGAGCGAGTCCGAAGGCATCGGCAAATTCGTGACGGTAGATTGGGACACGCGCGGGCGGATGTGGAGCATGACCGCGCTGGAATATCCGGTGGACGCGAACGAGAATCCGGCTGTCGCCCAGGAACTCTACGCCAGTCGCGCGAAGGACAAAGTGCTCGTGTTCGACCGCGACGCGAGTTCGCCGACCGGTTATTCCTCCAAGCCGCGCGTCTTCGCCGAAGGACTTGCGATTCCACTGGGAATTCTTCCCTACAAAAACGGCGTCTATGTTCAGCACGGAACGGAAATCGTTTTTCTCAGCGACACGGACGGCGACGGTCTCGCGGATAAACGAGAAATTATTCTCAGCGGTTTTGGCGTGCAGGACTCGCATTTGTTTCCGCATCAATTCACGCGCGCGCCGGGGAACTGGCTTTGGATGGCACAGGGCGCGTTCAACTACAGCAAGGTCCGCACGACCCGCGGCGTGGAAAAACAATTTGATCAAACGCGCATGGCGAAGTTCCGCGCCGACGGGAGCGATTTTGAAATCACTTCGCAAGGCCCGTGCAACATCTGGGGACTTGCGTTCACGGCGGAAGGCGAATGCTGGATTCAAGAGGCGAACGACTTCGGCTATCCGGCTATGCCGTTTCACGAATACGCGAATTACCCCGGCTGTTCCGGCGGGCAGTGGAAAAGTTACGCGCCGGAATTTCCCGGCACCGCGCCTGATTTTCAAATGGGCGGCACCGGCTTGAGTGGTCTCGCCTTGAGCGATGCGCGTGGCGCATGGCCGGAGCCGTACGCGGACGTGATGTATGTCGCCAACCCGATCACTCGAAAAATTCAGGCGCTCAAAATTCTTCGCGATGGCCCGCGTTACGAACTGCAGAAGTTGCCGGACTTCATTCAATCGAGCGACGAAATGTTTCGCCCGGTTTCGATTCACTTCGGCCCCGACGGCTGCCTTTATATTGTGGATTGGTACAACAAAATTATTTCGCACAACGAGGTTCCGCGAAACCATCCCGATCGCGACAAGAAACGAGGACGCATCTGGCGCGTGAAACACCGCGAGCAAAAACCCTTCGACGTGCCGGACTTCACGAAAGGTAGCGGCGATAAGTTGCTCGCGAAACTGGGGGACGAATCGCAGGCGCAACATCATCTCGCGTGGCAGGCGATCACGGATCGGCAACTGACCAACCTCGCGCCGGATTTGAGAAAAATTCTCGGCGACAAATCTCAATCAGCCGCTCGGCGCATCGGCGCGCTTTGGGCGCTGGAAGGTTTGCAACAGCTTGACGCCACACTCTTGAAACCGCTTTTCACGGACACCAATCGCAATGTGCGGCGCGAGGCTATGCGCGCGTGCGGCGAGGCGGGTTTGCCGCCCGGCGAATTGTTTTATCAATCGCCGTTGACGCACGATCCTGAGCCTGAGGTGCGGGCGGAAGTGATTCGTGTCACCGGACGCTACCTCGCGAATGGCGGCGCAAAAAACACAATCGAAATGCAAGGCGCGATCCGAATTCTAGTCAACGTGATGGACCTCGCGCCGCTCGACGGCCCGCTTGGCAAAAGCACATTCAACGGCAAGCTCATCAAAGTTCGCGAAGCTTACGAACGCGACTATGAGCGTTATCTCGCGCGCTTGTTTTTGGAACAGCAACCAAAGCTGGTGGAGGAATTTCTGCAATTTGATTCGCAAGGCCGTCCGCTGGAAAACAGCATTTTAGCCACACTGGCGCTGGAGCCGAAAGTGAGCGCGACGCGACTCGCCGAATGGTTGCCCAAACTTTATCGCGTGCCAGAGCCAGAGGAAGTTTTGCGGCTGGCGCAATTTCCAGAGCAGCCCGGCGTGGCCGATGCGTTGAAAGCGATTTTCAAAAACAGCGGCACGCGCGAGGCGACGCTGGAAGCTCTGTTGAAAGTCCGGCGTGATTTCGACGCGACCAAACTTGCGCCGCTGCTGGCGGACACGGCCAAAATTCTTTGGGCAGATGACGCGAGCGCGCGACTGCTGTCGATTCGCCTCACTTCGAGCTTCAAACTTTCCGCGATGGAGGAGCTAATCGATGACGCATTGCTGGCGGGAAATTCCCAACTCAGCGACGACGCCATCATTCTTGCGCTCCGGGCCATGCGCGAGTTGGGCGGAAACCAAATCGAAGGAATTCTCACTCACCTGCAAAGCCCGCGAATGGAAGTCGCGGACGAAGCTGTCGCGGCGCTCGCTTCTTCCCGAAACCAAGTGGCCGCGCAAATTCTTTTCAACAAATTCTGGAGCGATCTCTCCGCCGCGCAACGCCGTTCCGCGTTGAGCCTTTTGTCCGGCGCGAAACAAGGCGCGAGCGGCATCATGCAAGCCGTTGCCTCCGGCGCTTTGCCGAAAAGCGATTTGGATGTGACCACGCTCGAGAAATTGCACGCCGTTCTCGGCGACGATTCGCAACTCGCCGCGCTGCTCCGCGAGAGGGCGCTGACGATCCGCCCAGTGCTGCGGCTGGATGGCGGGAAGGAAAGTTACGCCGACGCCAACCTCACGCTGGCGGGCGCGTTCACGGTCGAGACGTGGTTGAAGCTCGATCCGAACATCAGCAATGAGGACGGCATTCTCGGCGTGCCGGGCGGCGTGGATTTTAATTTCGCGGGGGGGCTATTCCGAATTTATTGCGGGCCACAAATTGGCGACCGGCTGATCTCGAAAAAAATCATCGTGCCGGATGTGTGGAATCATTTTGCGGTGACGCGCGACGGCAGCGGCGTGTTTCATCTCTACCTGAATGGCGAACTCGACGCCACGGACACGCGCGCAGTGACGAACACGTTCGCCGGTTTGGGCATCGGTCGCACCACGCCGCCGGCGCGGGACACGGCGGGCTGGCTGACCGAATTCCGAGTGTGGAATCGCCCGCGAACAGCGGAGGAAATCCGCGCCGATTTTGATTGCAGTTTCGAGGGAGAGGTGACGCCGTCGGGACTGCAATATTATTTCACAGGAACAAACTGGCCGCCCTTGAAAGGCAGCGCGCGCGTGGCGGGAACTGCGGACTTTCCGCCGTTGCTCAATCCCGCGGAAGCCAAAGCAATGGCGGAAAAACTTTCCAAGTTTCGCGCGTTGGCTGGGCAAAGCGGAAATGCGAATCAGGGCCAAAAACTTTTTGCAACCCTGTGCATGAGTTGCCACGCCGTCGCTGGAAAAGGCGGCCAGGTCGGCCCCGTGCTCAACGGCGCGGGCGCGAATGGGATCGAGGCGCTGTTGCGAAATGTGCTCACGCCGAACGCGGCGATGGAGTCGGGCTACCGCATCTTTCGCGTGGAATTGAATGACGGCGATTTACTCGACGGATTTCTTGTCTCGCAGGACAAGGAGGCCATCGTGTTGCGCCGCCCGAATGTCGAGGACACGCGCCTTGAGATGAAAGAGGTGCGCCGCGCGGAGTTCACCAAACGCAGCCTGATGCCGGAAGGGTTGCTCGAAGGCATGCAGCCGCGCGACGTGACGGATTTGCTGACTTACCTGCAAACGTTGAAATGAATATGGAGGGGCGGTCGCTGACTCTGAAAAATCGTTGCGCGGAATATTTCGCATCCGATTGGAACATTTTTACGGCGTGAGTGGCCGCTCACAGTCCGAGACAGTGGCGCACTGCGTTCTCGACTTTTTCCAATACCGCGCCGGAAACTTTTCCGGCTGCCGGGCCGACGAAGCGGCTCGGGTCGAGCGACCGCAATTGGAAACAAAGGAAAACCGTTTCCATTGGCAAACCGCTTTCGCCCGTCGAGACCCGCAGATTCGTTGGGTAATCGCGCCGGATGTTTTCTCCTTTTGTGCCCACGGCGACAGTGACGACCAGCGGGAGGCGATTGATCGAGTCCACGGAGAGTACCAGAACCGGCCGGCGCCCGGCCTGTTCCCGGCCTTGCACGGGATTCAGATCGACCAAGTGAATTTCGCCGCGTTGGACAGGCATCAGCGCCTTTCCAATCCATCGTCTTCGGTGACGTTGAACTCAGCGGTAATTTGGCTGAGTTCCCGTTGCATTTGCGGATCGGCTGCCATCGCAGAAAGTTCGGCATCCCAGTTTTCGTGAGGATCGGACAGGCTGACACGAACGCGCCGCTTCAGACGGTCGAGGAGGCTCAGTTGAGCTTCGGAGGAAAGCCGCGCAAATTGGATTTCGATTTCGTTGAGGACGGGAGTTGCCATGTTTTAAGATTTCCAGTTTTTTTACCTGAATTATTTACTACCTGAAAACGTTGGTATGATTAAAACATCACGGCGATGATCGATCAAATCGAAAAATCAATGCGAGGATTTTTGGAGAAAACAATTTGTGGCTGCTGGAGGAACTCTCCCACCACGGGAGGAAAAAAACTTTTTCTCGCTCTCGCTGGATTGATGGCGTGTTTAGACATCAGTGATGCCGCCCAAACGGTTGCGCCTGCGCGTCCGAACATCGTCATCGTGATGACCGATGATCAAGGCTACGGTGATTTGGGATTCACCGGAAATCCAATAGTCAAAACTCCGCACATCGACGCCTTCGCGAAAGAAAGCGTTCGCTTCACAGACTTTCATGTCAGCCCCACCTGCGCGCCCACCCGTTGCGCGCTGATGACCGGGCGACATGAATTTCGTTCCGGCGTCACGCACACCATTTACGAACGCGAACGAATGAGTTTGAACGCGACCACCATCGCGCAGGTTTTGAAATCGGCAAGCTACACCACGGGGATTTTCGGGAAGTGGCATCTCGGAGATGAAGATGCGTATCAGCCCGGTCGGCGCGGATTCGATGAGGTGTTCATTCACGGGGCGGGGGGCATCGGCCAAACGTATCCCGGTAGTTGCGGCGACGCGCCGGGCAACACTTATTTTGATCCCGCCATTCGCCACAATGGAAAATTTGAAAAAACCAAAGGCTACTGCACCGACGTTTTTTTCCAGCAAGCGATTAACTGGATGGACTCGAAGCGCAAAAAGAAATCGCCGTTCTTCGCCTACATCACGCCCAACGCGCCCCACGCTCCGCTGCAATGCCCTGAAGAATACGCCAAACGTTACGAAGGCAAAGTGGACGCGAACGTCGCGAAGTTTTATGGAATGATCGAAAATATCGACGACAATTTTGGGCGGCTGATGGCGAAGTTGGATGAATGGAATATCGCGGACAACACACTGGTGATTTTTATGACCGACAACGGCGGCACGGCGGGAGTGAAAGTTTTTAACGCTGGAATGCGCGGACAAAAAGCCACGCCCTACGAAGGCGGCACGCGCGTCCCATCCTTCTGGCGATGGCCGAACCAACTCGAGGGCGGACGCGATTGCGATTCTCTCACGGCACATGTTGATATTTTTCCCACGCTCGCCGAAATCGCCGGAGCAAAAATTCCGGAGCACATAAAACTAGACGGGCGCAGTCTTCTCCCTCTCCTCGGGGGAGAGGGCCGGGGTGAGGGCGAACAAACCGCCTGGCCCGACCGTTTTCTTTTCACTCATGTTGGCCGATGGGAAAAAAGGAAGGCGGAAGAATCGAAATTTGCCAACTGCGCCGTGCGCAACGCTCGTTTCAAATTGGTCAACAACACCGAGCTTTACGATTTGAAATCCGATCCGGGCGAAAAGCGAAACGTCATCGAGGAACATTCCGAAGTAGTGACGAAACTGCGTTCCGCCTACGATCAATGGTGGAGCGAGATTCTTCCCGCGCTGGAAAATGAAAACGCCCTCGGGCCAAAAATAAATCCATTCAAGGCCGCCTATTGGAAACAATTTGGCGGATGATAAAACATGAAGACTCCGCGCTAATTATCCGCTTCATGCAACTTGGCGTTTTCGATGCAGATGAAATTCACTGTCCGCGGATCCGATAAAATGAAGCTGTGTTACTTGGTGAAAGCGTCATTTGATTGGTTGTGACGGGCGCTCCAACATTTTGCCAGACAATGTTCACGAGGTTGGTTGTCACTTGCACCTGATACGGCGCGCTGCCTCCAGTCCAACTCAAAAGGAGATCGCTTCCCTGCCGTGACATCATGGCCTGAATGGGAGGCGCGGGCGTCACCACAATATTCATTGTGGCATCGTCCGATAGATTTCCTGAGTCGGTGACCCGCACGACGAAGCTGTTGGTGCCGACATTGCTGGAGAGTGGCGTGCCGGACAAATTTCCATTGGTGGACACAATGAGCCACGCGGGGCCGCTGACTTTGGAATACCTCAGCGAGTCGCCGAGGTCCGGGTCGCTCGCGTCATTGGTCAGTGAGCCGGAATAACTCTGGCCCGCGACGACGCTGGGTTTGGTAAAGGGATCGTTGTTAAAGGACGGCGGGCGATTTATCGGAACGACTACCACAATCGACATCGTCGCATCGTCGGACAACCCGCCGGGATCAGTGACTCGCACCATAAAATTGTTCGGTCCCAAATCCAAATTTCCCGGCGTTCCAGAAAGCGCGCCATTGGTGGATACATTGAGCCACGCAGGACCGCTGACTTTCGAGAAGGTTAGCACTTCATTGGTGTTAGGGTCGGTGGCGTCGCCGGCAATAGAACCCGTGTAGGCTTGACCCATACTGGCGTTGGGTTTGAGCAAAGGATCACTGTTGAAGAAAGGTGGGCCTGTCACGTAGATAGTCATCGTGGCGGTGTTGGAAAGTCCGCCCGAATCCGTCACGCTGACGAGAAAAATATTAGTGCTCGCATCCGAGTTGGTAGGCGTGCCAGAAAGCGCGCCGTTAGCAGCGATGTTAAGCCATGTCGGCCCACTGAGTTTGGCAAACCTCAACGGATCATCAGGATTGGGGTCAGTCGCATTGGTCGCAATGGAATTGGAATAAGGTTGCCCGATGCGCGCGTCAGGTTTGGTAAACGAATTACTGGTGAAGGAGGGTGGGCCATTCGTGCGAATCATTAACCCCACCAGTTCCGGTCCAAAGACCGAGCCACTCGCGAGATGAGTCGCAGTGAAGGTGAAACTCGCGAGGCCAATGTAATTCGTCGGAGCCGTGAACCGCGCGGTGTGACCGTCGCCCAAAAGTGTGACCGTGCCATTGGTGCCGTTGGAAACCGAGTAAGTCGCGTTACTCATTCCGACTGTGAACGACAAAAGATTTATATCCACAAAACTATTTTCAAAACAGAAGGCGTGAGACGCGGCGAGCCAGTTTAGATAATCCTCCAGATTGGTATAACCGTCGCCGTCAGGATCGCCATTGTTGCTGGCTGCATTTGGATTCAGGCCTTTGGCGATTTCCCAATAGTCGGGCAGGCCATCGCGGTCAGTGTCCTTTGGCGGCGCTTGCGAGTTGAGCGCAGGCCAGTCCCCGACCTCGGCGGTTTCGTTAATGATACGACCAGTCTGATCGCGGACGCTGACGACGGCCCGAAGATCGACGGAGTCACGGACGACGTTCGCGCCGGATTTATTAAGCACGTAAAAGTAGGCGGTCGTCGCATCAGTGGTTGTGATCGCATTGGTCGGCTCAATCGAAAAAGCGGAAATCATTTGCGTGTAAGTTCCGCGGAACATCGCCCAGCCTGTATTCGTCCCGTCTCGAATCGCATCGCGGTCGCTGTCGATGAGATTGCCGGATTGATAAACCCTCGTCGTGTCGAAATTGGAAGAGAGCGCGGTGTTCTGCGCTGTCGTCGTCGTGGTATTCGTGCCCGCGATGGAATAATTATTAACGAAATTCAGATCGACCGTTTCTGTATTGGGAGTTCCGCCGATCACGCCCCACGCGCCCCAATCGCCGGCGGTGCCCCAGTTGTAATTGACGTTATTGACGTAATCAAAAACGAAGTTCGTCGCAAACAACCGGCTGCCCACGCGCGGCGTTCGGCCAAGATTATTGGCGTAGAGATTGTGGTGCCAACTGATCCGCGTTCCAGAAAGCTCCGGCGCGACCAGCGAACCATAAGCGTGAGTGCCATAGTTCAACGCCTCGGACATGATGCACCATTGGACGGTCACATTCCAGGGACTGCGCGTGCAAGAGAGATTCTCGTCTCCCGCCCACGACGTGCTAAGGTGATCGGCGATCATGTTGGTGCCGCTACCGATTGACAGGCCGTCCGGAGCCGCATTGTCGTTGCCGGGGCCGTGACCGGGACGAATTCGAACGTAGCGCATGATGAGGTTGTTCGCCTCCAAAGTGAGATACCAGTTCTTGAAGCAGATCCCGTCTCCGGGCGCCGTTTGTCCAGCGATGGTGATGTTGGGATTCTTGACATTCAATTTCGCGCTCAACTCGATGGTGCCGGAAACGTCGAAAACAATCGTTCGTGGGCCAATTAAGGAAGTGTAGTTCGATCCATATTTTGTGCCGTATCGAAACGAACCCTGAATCGCAACACCATTGGTATTTTCATCCAGGAGGTTGGTCACGTGATAAACATCCCCGCCCCTTCCGCCGGTGGAGTAAGCGCCCGCGCCTTCCGCACCCGGGAACGCCCGGATGGCTTGCCCACGCCCGGAGGAAACCATCAGCGCGGCTAGTAATCCCGGCAGTGACTTTCGGGCAATCGAAAAGGGGGACCCGCTAAACCGTTTTTGCAGATTCATTGTCATAAATTTAGCGGACAAAACTTGCCGCGCATCCAAGTCCTCATGGTGATCTCTTAACTAATAAACCCTCTATTATGAAAGGGGCTTGGCGCTTCGGGCGATTCTACTTGGGATTCTAGGCGGTTATGCTCCTAAACTTAATGCTCCAGTAACCGTTTGCGCAAATTGTCTTGAGTCATTTTTGCCATTCAAAAAAACTGTCGCATGAAACTGGCATTTTTCATTTGGGCCGTCTCTCTGACTGCCGTATTACCGCTCCCTGCGAAAACAATTTCGCAAAAGCTCTCGACCCCGAAAGAAGTATGGAAAAATTTTGATCCCCGCGCCGAACCGTTGGAAATAGAAGTCCTGAGAAAATGGGCGGAGCACGGCGCGAATTATACGGAGTTTTATTTCACAGGCATGACGAATGGCGCGCAGAAAGTTCGCGTCTATGCAATTTATAGCGCGCCCATCGGCGGAAAGAATTTGCCCGGTATTTTACACATCCACGGTGGCGGACAAACGGTGAATCCCGGCTGGCTGAAATTTTGGAACGAACGCGGTTATGCCGCGCTGAGTTTCAATTGGGGTGGCATCTGGACGAATCGCCCCAAAGTCACGCTTTGGGGAAGTCTCACGCAGGGCAATCACTCGGACGCTCGCGGCAAGATGGAAGCGACTGAGCCATCGGTGCGCGCTTCTTCATGGAATCTGTGGACGCGCGTCTCCCGCCGCGCTCTCACCGCGCTCGAACAACAACCCGAAGTGGACGCAAATCGTCTCGGGATTTTTGGCGTTTCGATGGGCGGAACAATTACCTGGCCGTTCGCCGCGATGGACAAGCGTGTCAAAGCGGCATGCGCGATTTACGGTGTGGGTTGGCTGACTTATCCCGACGAATTCGGCGCACTCGATCCAAAAGCGTCCGATACTTCGACAAAATTGTGGCGGAAGACAATGGCGTCCGAAGCTTACGCACCCTTGATCACCTGTCCGATTCTTTACCTGGATTCAACCGACGATTTTTATGGAAAAATGGATTGGGCGTTTCGAACGCTTGATTCCCTCCCGGCGCAATGTCGCTGGGCTTTCACGCCGCGCTATCGTCACCACATTGCGAGCGAGCAGGGAAATAATCTCCCGCTCTGGATGGATACGTGGCTGAAGAATTCAAAAATGATTTGGCCAAAAACTCCGAAGGCTGTTGTGGGTTTGGACAAGCAAGGCGTTCCGCAATTAACGATTGCTCCAGCGAATTTTCGGGATGTGCAAAAGGTGGAACTGTTTTACGCCCTCGAAAATCGCAATCCGAAAAATCGTTTTTGGCGATCAGTCGAAGGCGAAAAGAAAAATCAAACCTGGAAAGCTTCGTTACCGATTCTCGACGTGACCGAGCCGGTTTTTGCTTTTGCGAATGTGCATTACGCTTCGGGAATTTGCCTGAGTTCGTCTTTCGTTACAAAAATTCCGGCGAAACTCGGACACGCAAAAGCCACGGACTCGACGTCACTGCTGATTGATGATTTTGCCGATGGAACTGGCGGCTGGATCACAACCTCACCGACACCTGATCCGCTTCCTCCCATTCCTTGTTTGATTACCAACGTGACCGGGCCGGGCGGAAGAAATGGGATTACGACCTTGCGCCAGGTTCCTCTCTGGACGCACAAAGTGGGCGATCCAAAATGGCGCGGGCCGGATGGGGCGAAACTGCAATTTCAAATTTACTCAACGACGGTGCGCGATTTGAAACTGGCCGTTTATGAAAATGAAATGGCGTCGGATGCTAAAAAGTTTAGCGCAATTCAAAAGCTGACGAAAGCAGCGGGATGGCAAACGGTTGTGTTCGAGTTGAAGGATTTCAAAACGGACGATGATGAAATTTTGACCGCCTGGAAAAAAGTTAAACTGCTGGAAATTGTTACGAGCGACAGTTCGAATCCCCAACCGATTTACGCGGCCTTTCAGTGGGTTCCTTGAGGACTATTGAGAAAAGTTTTTCGCCTTCCGTGTGCAGCGTAAAATTTGAAAGGCATCTGAGTAACTTCCTTGTATTCGAACTCCGCCAGATAAAGTCCTGTTTGTGGCCGAGGCGACGCGCCTTGCCCATTGGTCTCACGCAAATCACAAACCCGATAGAGGAGTAAATGTCTCCAGCTTCATCACGAATAGCATCGTTGCCGGTATGCACTTCATCATCCAGCGGCGCATCCCACTTGCACCAGGGATACTTCGGTTCGTAATCAAACATGGTCATCAAAAGAACATGGTCGCGTCCGATGCAGCCGTCCGCTTCCAGAATCATGGCGCGCAGCGCTTTTAGCGTTACGTTAACCTCCGTTTACAGCCTCGCTTCTTTCTGTCTCGTGGCTGGCGGATGCGTCTTTTTCCACAGCGCATATTCTTCCAGTGCCTGTTGGGGCGTGTCATTGAACCAGCCATAGCCATTACGCCGTTCCTTTGAGAGATCGTTCATGTCGTCGTGAATCGTTTTGTCTCTGTCGCCGAAGATGGGCCGGTCGCTACCGATTTCATAATACCGCGCCCAGATCGGACCAGCACCGGGAGATGGAATAAGTTTCTTACCTTCCTCGCCAAGCACCTTGCATTCGACGCCGAGCAGTTTGGTTTTTTCGAACCACGCAGCGGCCGCATGGATGGATGTAATAATTTTCGTATCGGGATCGGGCAATCGCATCAGGAACATCATCAGTCTCGCGCTCTCCGAATCACACTGCGACGGCATTTCATAATTGCGGGCGGAGGTAGGTTCGAGAGTCAGCGCATCGTGCTGCTGGCACCAGACGGTGCGACGACCTTTTACAACGATCTGACTTTTAAGAATACATTCAATTCCGCGCTGAACGCTTTTTGCCGCGCGCTCGCGTGTTGGTTTCGGCACAAAAGAGAATTCGCTTTCTCCTTTTGCCACCTCGCTTAACAACTGTATCGTGTTGAGCATCGCATCGTCGTTGTAGGTGATCGCATCGTTATAGCCGCCTTGCAATGGCCAGACTTGAGGCCAGCCACCATTCGGATAGTGCGCCGCAAAAATGTAATCCATCCCTCGCATGAAGGCGGCGCGATACGGTTGACCTCGCTTGGCTTCAACCGTGCCGCTGACCTTCGCGAGATAACGCAGTTGTGTGGTCATAGCGCTATTGTCGAAGGTTCCGTTGTAATTCCATTCCGAAATTGTCGGTGGAGCATCATCGGACTTGCCCAAGCGCATTACGCTAAGGTCTCCGTAAAATTGACCACCCGGTGCGCGACGATGTTTGGTGTTATCCACCCCTTTGCTCCATCCACCGGCCGGCGTTTGAAATGAAACCACAATGTCGGCGATGCGCAGCGCTTCGGGTTGACCATACCATTCAGCAGATTGACGCAACGAGAGGCGGCTCTCGCGTTGACCTTTTGGCGCGGGCAAAGATTCTTTCAGCCCGTGTTTTCTTAGCTCATTGGCCAGAAAGCTTTGATCCTCTCGCAGTTGTCGCTCGGAACGTTCAAGATATTTTTTCCACGCGGGTTGTTGTTCAACTGGTAGCCCAGCGACGCGCTTGGCCGTGACTGGTAACGCAGAAATATTGGTGCCGATGATTGCACCTGACACAATTGGCGCAACGCCGAATGCAATTAGAAAATAAATTTTTGTGCGATACATGGTACCAATTGTTTTCTTTCACCCTTCTTTTTGAAATGACCATTCACGGGATTACTTATAAAACCAATCGACTGGTATAGCTTTGAGCCGCACACCACTTGCGCCTCCAAAGCCTTTTGGCTGATAATAATAAGTCACTAACGCCTCATTCCCGACAAAGGTCACGGCAGCGTAGGCAGCAGCACCACCAGCAACAAGTTCGATGTCTTTGATTTTTTTCCAGGTTGCTCCGTCGTCTCGCGAAATCGCCGCGCTCAATGGAGTTCGCTCTCCCTTGTGATGATGGTCTGGCTGATAGTTCCGATCCCAAATCAAGAGCAGGTCGCCGGTGGACGGAATTCGTTTCACCAGCGGAGGTGCGGCGGGCGACGCTAAACCTGTCGAGATCGGCTGGCCCCAGGTCTTGCCTTCATCGGTCGAGTGCGCCGCGTAAAGAGTGCCTAACGACGTCCGCAGCAGCGCCATCACCGAGCCATTTTTTAATTCCACCATGCACGGCTCTTCTGCGCCGCGTTCGGGCAAATCCATTTTGCGCTCGCTCGATTTCCAACTGCGTCCGTCGTCGTCTGAATAATAACAAAAAGCCTGCCAATGATCGCCTTTGTCCCAGACCGAGGGGCTGGAAAAAGCGGGCAGAATAATTCGTCCGGAACGCAGGCGGAGGACGTGATCGTTATTGATGTTCGTAATTCTATTCGTAGGCGAGAAACACTGAGGCGTCCCCCAGCTTTTGCAATCGTCAGAGGAGCGACGGAGCAACACGACGCGATTGCTGCGCGAGTTCCATTCCGTATAGAAAAAAAGAACGTCGCCGGAAGGAAGGCGCAACAAGTTCGGATGTTTGACGTTCAGCTTTCCGGTGTTTTCCTGAAACACAAATGTCTCGCCCCACGAACGTCCGCGATCCGCCGAGATTTTCGCCGAGATGCGGCAAGGCATGTCGTCGCGTGCTTCATTTTTCGAGAGTGAATCTGTCGAAACATAATATTCCGACCAGACCAGCATCAGCCGTCCGTCCTTCAGCGGGAAAATCAATTGATGATCGTGTCGCGAATGGGTGGGCGTCGGCTGACAAACATCCAGCGTGAAAATTTCATCCGCGCCGGTTGCCCAAGTGCTCGCCAGGAAAATGACGGCAACCAGAGCCGAGTGTAGTCCAAACTTCATTTGGCCGCGTAAACGAATGCACGTTCGAGTTTTTGCAGGAGAAATTTCGCGCCGGGATTTTCGTATTCCTTTTTGTGGTGGAGAAACAAAAGGAAAACGCGGCCAGCCGGTTTATTCAGCGCGTAGTAAATCCGCCACGCGCCGGACGCGCCGATGCGATGGCACGAGTCCTTGCAGCGCGTTTTGAAAATGGGCAGCGCGAAGCCGCGTAGTTCGGGCACATGATCACCCATCTGTTCCGGCGCTTCGGCCAACCGACCGAGGAGCCAGTCGAGATCGTCGTGGAGCTTGGGATGTTGGCGGGCGTATTCACTGGCCAGCAGGTCAAACGCGGGTGTGCGAATGACAGTGAATGCCCCCATGCGAGAAAATCACGCCAGCGCGGCGACGTAATCCGCAAACTTCCGCGAGCGGGCGAGGGATTCGTCGAGCGGTTCGCAGCCGATGGCGCGGCGATATTCGGCCATCTCGTAGTCAATCGTCTTTCCGTCGGTCGGGCCGGCCCACGGCGCTTCGCGGTGGGTGGCGGCTTCGATTTGCGCGGCCGTGGAATCGGCCCAGTCGGCGGCGACGCGTTCGAGCGTCTGGAGTTCCGCTCCGGAAAATTTTGCGGGATCGAACTTGGCGTTGAGCGTGATGAGCCGGTGTTGGGTAAAGCCCTTGTGGTCCGCCTTGATTTCGCGCACCTGTCCGGCCTTGAGCATTTTCTTGATGAGCTTTTCGGCGTCTTTGGGATACGGCCCGTGCGGGAGCTTGCGGTAAACCGCGCCGCTCACGGAGCGTCCGTGCGCTTCGTAATGGTCAAAGTCCACGAAGTAAAGGAGCTTCATCAGCTTGATGCGGCCCAGATGTACGTTATTAATGTGCTCCAGGAAATACACGATCACCTGCTGAAGCTTTTCTTCGGAATAATTGGCGGCGATCGTCTTCACGGCGCAGTTATTGAAGCCTACGGGCCGAAGTTCGTCAACCATTCCGCCGTGGGAAGAAGGGCCTCATGCGCCTTGCCGCCCTAATTCGTCCCAAAAAAATAATTCTCCCTTTCCTCACTCGTTGCGCCGAAGTCAGACGTAGGCGAATCGAACGAGGAGATGGCCGGGGTGAGGAGTCGAATCCAACCGCAAAGAAGCTCCATCAGAGCGAAATAAAAGGATGGCGTGACAGCGAGCGTTGATTTCTTTATTAAAGAGGTGTTCATTCCGCCCAACTCTACGAGGCACTGAACAAACAATTCACTGAATATGGGTCACGAACGCATTGGAGTTCTTCCCAAGACACAGCCTTGGAAGGGTGTCGTCAAACAGATTGCCAGCTTTTCGGGAACGCAAGTTGATGCGTCGGAGATTGCTTCGAGCACATTGGCGAATGTCCGGTCGAGGTTTGAGTCAATCCAGCACGATTCAGGAATTAAAGCCGCGTTCAAATTCTTGGTTGCACTTTCGATTAGCACCACCCCGCGATCTCAAAAAACTCTTCCTTACGGCATACAGATTTCACCTACGCTTTCTCCGCTTGCGCTCGCAAAAGCGCTTCATCAATGGGTAAGCAACAATCGCGATTCGCTGGAATATGCACAACTCGCTCAGGGCGCAGCCAGTGATGCAATCGCGAATTGGTATAGCGAACACAGCAGCCAGAAGTCGCTTTTCCAAGGTGAGGGCGAACAGACAGAAATTTGGAGCAAGGCTGCCACCGGCGCTGGATTTTGTGAATTGTCGCGATTGTTTTTCGCGAAATTCACAGAGCGCTATCTGAATTATTTCTTGGAACGTGAAGCCTCTGCTTCATGTCGCACCATCGAACAGCGCGACTTGCTGCAAGAGCAACTTCGACAGCACATCGACACCATTTCGAAGCATGCGTTTGAAACAGCGAAGATAACGCAGTCATTCGCCGCTGGCTGGCACAACCTTCATACGAAAGAGTCAACGCCGTCCGACAAAGAGGTTGAAGGATTTCTGGCAATTGCGTTTGGAAAAATTCGGGAAGAGTTGCGTCGAGAGGGCAACAAGTGATGGCCAAGACAACGCACCAGAATGTTCTTTGCAATGGAGCGAAGCTTCCAGCGGAAGTTGTCGCAGAAATAAAGCCGTTGTGTTTGGACAAGTATGGGCAGAACCGGAATGTCCGGATCGGGTTGCCGCGCTTCATCCAAAGCGTGTTCCATCTTCCTGAACGAATCCTCGACCTGTTAGAACTCGCCGCCTACGTTTATTGTGCAGACCGTTCCGTTAGCAGAGGGCCGAAGGACGCCGTTGAATACCACAAGTGGAGTCGAAGTTTCCATTTTCATGTGAAGGTGCGCGATTTTGATTTTTGGAAACAACCGAAAATTGTCCGCACGTTGAATGAAGCACTTAGTTTCCTTTCTGGAGACCGAGAATTTAATTTCTCGTTTCAACCAGGACACAGCACGCCTCCTGCCGACCTGTTTGACCGTGAGGAATTCGCGCTTCAAGCCAAGACGAACGCTCAGATTTCGCTGTTCTCCGGTGGATTGGATTCTCTCGCTGGCGTTAGTGAACTGCTTGCGAACTCGACGGACAGCCTTTTTCTGATAAGTCATCGATCCGGCCAGCCGGGAACAGCCCGGACTCAAGAGCAACTCGTCAAAGCTCTAGTTGAGGCATTCCCCAATCGTATCCAACACTACAAGTTTCACTGCGGGCTAACCGGCCCGCGGGCAGCGGAAGAGACACAGCGAACACGAATGTTTCTCTATTCTTCAATAGCTGCCTCGTTGTGTGCCGCTCTTTCAAAACAAAAGTTTTCCATTTTTGAAAATGGAATTACTTCATTGAATTTTATCCGGCGACAGGACTTGATGAATGGCAGGGCTACACGGACCACCCACCCCAAGACCATCCATCTTCTCCAACAACTCTTTTCTGAGGTGATCGGTCGCAAACTGACAATCGAGACACCCTTCTTTTGGAAAACAAAAGCCGACCTTTTGGAGAGCTTGGGAAAATCCAACCAGCGCCATCTCATTCCGAGTGCCGTCTCTTGCAGCAAAACCTTTCTAAAACTTGAGCAAGCTTCTCATTGCGGTGGTTGCTCTCAGTGCATTGACCGCAGAATTGCCACGTATGCTGCGGGGCTTGCAGAAACAGACGAGCCAGATGTCTATGCGTTAGATTTCATAAACCAAGCGATTTCAGAGGGTGAGGTGCGAACAACACTTCTTGATTACATTCGCCAAGCGCGTGACTTCGCTGAATGGAATGCCGATCATTTTTGCCGAGAGTTGCTAAATGAACTCGCGGACGTTGTGGATTTTGTCGGCGCTAAGACTGAAGAAGAAGCGAACACAAAAATTTGGGAGTTATGCAAGCGCCACGGAACACAGGCGATGGAAGCCCTTAACCGAATCAGAAACAAACACGACAAGCTGGCAAAGAGGATACCAGCAGGCTCGCTCCTCAAATTGATGGCGGAGAGGGAATATCTGAAAACTCCGGTGTTGCGATTGGTTGAAAACGTCTGCTCCAAAATGAAAGCGGCTATTCCCATCGCTTTCCAGAAGAACAGTCCCAAGGATGAGCCTGATTTCAACGACAAAGTAAGCGCGATACTCAATGCCGAAAAAGACAGTTTCGAGCGGGAACATCCGGCAATTCGCTTCGGCATCGCCACGACGATTCCAGATCACTCGTGGCACGAACAAAATCTTCTGATTGAGAGTAAGTTCATTCGAAGCTCAACGACTCCCAGCAAGGCTTCCGACGGCATTGCAGCGGACTTGATGAAATATCCGTCTGAAGTTCATGTGTTGTTCTTAGTCTATGATCCTCACCGAGCAATTTCGAACGACGACAAATTCCGATCCGAATTTGAAAAGAAACGGCCATGCACTGTTTTCATCGTGAGATAAGGAGCTGTTTTTCTCTCCATCTCGTAGCGGTTAATCGGACTCCTCACCCCAACCCTCCCCTCGTTTGGCGAGGAGAGGGAGAATTATTTTGTGGGATGTGATCCAGGTAAGAGAGTTCAAACTATCCACAACTATCAATTTTCGTTCGCCCGCCTTTTCTTTGCCGCACCGGGCGGCGCGGCAGATTTTTCCTTGCTCGGCCACGGATAACTCATTTGACCAACGGCGGGGTCCATCGGGCCGGGCGGGAGTTCTTTTTGCCAAGCCAGAACTTTTTCACTCAGGCGCGCGACCACATCGGGATTCTTTTCTGCCACGTTGTTCAACTGCGTGAGGTCCTTTTTGATTTCGTAAAGCTCCACGCGGCTGCGGTCGGGATTCATCAGCAGTTTCCAATCGCCTTCGCGGATGGCGAGCATTGGACTGTGATGAAAAGGTTCGCCCGCAATGTGGAAGCGCCATTCCCAAAAAAGCGGCGTGACCCTCGCGCGCGAGTTTCCAAGAAAAATATCGCTCACGTTTTCGCCATCCAGTTTATGACTGGATGGAATTTTTATTCCCGCAAGTTTGCAGACACTCGGCAACCAATCTACTCCCGCTACCACCGAGGTATTATCAATTTTTCCGGCAGGAATCTTGCCCGGCCAGCGAATGATTCCAGGCACGCGAATTCCGCCTTCGTAGAGACTCCGCTTGCGTCCGCGAAACGGTCCCGCGCTGCCCACTCCGCTGTGGCCCGCGTTTTTGACGTGTATGTCTTCCGGGCCGTTGTCACTGGAAAAAAGAATCACCGTGTTCTCGGCAAGGCCACGCTCGTCGAGCGTTTTGAGAAGACGACCGATGTGTTTGTCCATGTCAGTGACTGACCCATAGAAAATCTGCGCCGCGCTTTTGAACGGAAAATCTTTGCCACCGGGATTCAACTGTTCGTAAGGCTGCATCTGCTCCTCGGTTGGATTCAAGACGGCGTGCGGAATCAACATCCAGACGTTGACATAAAAAGGTTTGTCCTTGTGCGCCGTGATGAAGCGGATGGTTTCGTCCACGATGGCCGCAGAAGATTTCGCGCGAAATGTCACGTCCGGTTCATCCCAGCCTGGGCCATTGGCGTTGACGGTGCGCGTTTCATCGAAGCCATAATCCGTGGGCGGTGGCGCGCCTTCACCGTGGCCAAGATGCCACTTGCCGAAATGGGCGGTGGCGTAACCAGCATCGTGAAGCAGCGCGGGGACATTCGGCACTTTGGGATCGAGCCAATCATTCATGCCACGCGCGGCATTCACCGAATGATCGGCGTAATGGCCGTGAATTTTATGCCGCGCAGGAAATTGTCCGGTCAAAAATGCGCAGCGACTGGGCGAACAGACGGAGCCGTTCACGTAAAATTGGGTGAAGAGCGTCCCTTCCTTGGCCAGCCGATCAATATTGGGAGTTTTAAGTTGCGCGTGACCGTAACAACCGAGGTCGCTCCATCCAAGGTCATCAGCGAGAATGAAAATAAAGTTGGGTCGTTTTACGATTGGGTCGGCCGCTCGCGAATTGCTGACGATCAAAAATAAAAAAAGCGAGGTAAGCGAAAACCATTTGCAGATCATACCGCGAAAATGAATGGGCAAGCCCAGAAACACAAGCTGGTTTCGGTTTCGAGCGGATTTGAGCGCGTCCCAGTTTCTTGCGACTCTCATTAGCACCCGGCTTCAGCCGGGTGAACAGAAACAGATTGCGACCTTCAACCGCTTCAGCGGTTTCTCGCATGGGGCAAACCGCTGAAGCGGTTGAACTCGCCTCTCGACCTCAACACCCGGCTGAAGCCATTGGTATCTACACAAGTTTGCTGGTGGCGGGGCTTGACGGGCGGGATACACTGGCGCGCGTCGGTTCCTCTTCCGAGTCGCAACGCAACTCAACTCGGAAAACCAATGCCAGAACAATGCCG
>JBBQRQ010000037.1:0-44989 GCA_038214755.1 Verrucomicrobiota bacterium | reverse complement strand
CCACAATTTTACGATCCAAAACGCGCGCCAGCCGCATCCAAGGCGTTGGTGAAAAGCGTTGGCCGGAACGGGCGAAGCGTCACGTTCGATATGATTGCAGTCTCTGAAGAATAGTTTTTCCCGTGATGGAGCGCCGGTTTGCAACCGGCTTTGAGTCAATGTTCGGTGGCCAAGCCGGTTGCAAACCGGCGCTCCGGCGTGGTTGCGGCTTCGTCGCGCTGTGACCAATCGATTCCAAAAGTTCTTTCATGGCGGGACAATGCGTGTGCTCAGTGGCGTCGCCGTGCGCGAGGTTCTTTTTGATTTTTTCCAGATACGCCCCGAATGAAGTCATGCGAAAAGACTAGGAATAGAAATTCAGCGGGTCAAACCTACTCATCGGTGTTTTCGAATACCGAATCTTTCCCTCGCTGACGAAACATGGAGATAAAAAAACAGGTTCTTCGACGTTTTCAGTGGAATAGAAATCTGTCTTTCTCAAAAGCGGTGGAGGGCCACCGCAGTCCGAGACGCTCGCGCGGATTTTGATGAGGCATGAACCGCGCGATAGCGTCTTGGACTGCGGTGGCCCTCCACCGCTCTTCACGCGAGGGCCAAGTCCTACACCCCCCGTCCGCGACAGGGTCGATTTGCCGCCTCCAAAACTTTGCGTCATCGGCCAATGATCGGGGACTCCTGTCCACGTCCTCTCTTTTATTCCACTGAAAACGTCGAGGAATCAGAAAACATCATCGTGAAATTCCTTTTTATTTTTTTTTGCGGGCCTACTGAGTTTGGCTTTCGTCGTGGCGCGCGGAAGTGATTCTCCGCGAATAGTGAATCGTTCGGAAAAAAAAATTGTAACCGATGCGATTGTTGAGGCTCTATTCCGGCGATGAACACGTTTCTAAAATTTTTTGTGACGATTGCGTTCGCTCTGATTTCGGTGGAGAACAATCTGCCCGCCGCTGAAACGAACCAGCCAAACATCGTCGTCATTCTCGCCGACGACTTTGGCTGGGGCAGCGTCAATTGTTACGGCGGAAAAGGTTTGCCGACGCCGAATCTGGATCGACTCGCGAAGCAGGGAAGACTTTTCAAGAACGCTTACGCGACCGGCTCCGTCTGTTCGCCGACCCGTTACGCCCTGATGACGGGCCGCTATTTTTGGCGCACTCCGGTGAAAGACGGAATGGTTTTGCCGGCGAACGCTCCGCTGCATATCGAGACGAATCGCACGACTCTCGCGTCAATCGCCAAAAGTCAGGGTTACAAAACTGCCGCAGTGGGGAAATGGCATCTCGGTCTGGGCGCAGGCGAAAAAACCGATTTCACCGCGCCGCTCAAACCGGGGCCGCTCTCCGTTGGATTCGATTATTTTTTCGGCCTCCCAGCGAACATTGGCAATCCGCCACCCATCTATATCCAGAATGAAAAGATGCTGGATCGCGAGGGCGGTGCGCCCGACAAAACCAAGAAGGAAAATAAGAAACAAAAAAAAGATTTCGCTGCTCCAGTTGACGCAAGCGCTGAAGCGGTCATGCCAACACTCGTAAAGAAATGCGTGCAATGGATCGAGGACAACAAGGCGCAACCATTTTTTCTTTATTTCGCGCCGAACGCCGTCCACGAGCCGATTGTTCCGACCGCAGATTTTAGCGGAAGCAAGTTTGGCAAATACGGCGACTTCATTCAGGAACTCGATTGGGCAGCGGGACAAATCCTCGAGGTGCTCGACAAAAACAAGCTGACCGAAAACACGCTCGTCATTTTCACTAGCGACAACGGCGGCGTGGCGCGCGAACAGAATCCGAACGCCAGCGCTGCGATGAAAGCTGGCTTGAAAATCAACGGACCTTTGCGCGGCGGCAAACACGATATTTGGGAGGGCGGCTTTCGCGAACCGTTTCTTGTTCGCTGGCCGGGAAAAGTTCCTGCCGGCACCACCTGCGATGACATCGTGAGCATGACCGACATGGCCGCGACGCTCGCCAGCGTTTTGAAAACAAAAATTCCGCGTGGCAATGCGGAGGACAGTTTTGATGTCAGCAGTTCTTTTTTCGGCAAAGGAAAACCGGCGCGCAACTTCATTGTGCTGCAAGACGCCTCGGCCAATTACGCCATCCGCAAAGGTCCGTGGAAATTGATCGAGCGCGAGAACCCGCCAAAGTTCAAGCCGCGCGGCGCGAAAGGCGAAAAGCGCATGGTAAAAGCGAGCAAGGAATCACCGGCGAAAGATGAGTTGTTCAATCTCGAAACAGATCCTGGAGAAACGAAAAATGTTGCCATGGAAAATCCGCAAGTGGTGAAAGAACTTCGCGCGTTGCTTTCCAAAACGCGCGAGGAAGGTTTGAGCAAGCCAACCTCGCAGTGAAGCGTGTTGGTTGACCGTAGCCGCCGACGTGAGGAGGCGGACTTCATTTTAAAAGGACGAATCCGCCTCCTCACGTCGGCGGCTACGACTGACGAAACCATTTACTTTTACAAACGCGGCGTCGGGGGTTTGTTCGGAAGGTCCCACGCTTGCGCTCCTTGCGACTTTAACTTTCGTTTGAAAACTTTATCGCCCGCCGTGACGAACAGCGTGTCAAAATTTTCTCCGCCAAAACAAAGATTCGAACTGCGGCGGTTTGGCGTCGGCAGAATCGCATTCACTCGTCCCGCCTGGTCGCAGATTTGAATTCCCATTCGCGTGGCCACATAAAGTCGCCCTTCGCGATCAACGCGCATTCCATCAGCGCCGCTGTCCTCGGCATGGTCAGCGCGATGCAGCCAATAATAACGTTGTTTGTTCTGGAGCGCGCCGTCGGGTTGAATTTGGTAACTGTAAATCCAATGCGAACGAGAATCCGCCACGTAGAGCAACGATTGGTCCGGCGAAAGCGTCACCCCATTTGCAAAACGCAAACCTGTATCAACGACTTTCTTCGTTCCGTCGGGGCGAACCAGCCAGACGCTGCTCGATTCGGGACTGTTCGCGCGCGGATGCGTGACGTAAATATTTCCATTGTGCGCGACGACAAGATCGTTGCCGGAAATTCCTTCGGCGATGACAGACGCTTTTCCCTCCGCATCGTAGGCGAGAATTTTCGGTTCAGCGGTCGCGACGACGTAGAGCCGCCCATCGGGACCAAAGTGTTGTCCGTTCGCTTTTTTTGAATCGGCGATGAACTCAGTCACCTTTCCGTCGAGCGTAATTTTGTAGGTTTTGCTGGCAGGAATATCATTGAAGAAAACTTCGCCTTTAGAATTAACCGCAGCGCCCTCCGTGAATTTGTATCCTTCGCTCACGAGTTGCCATTCGTTGCCAGGAATCAAAATCGCTTCGAGCGCGGCATTTTTAGACACGCCCGCTTTCACCGGTTGCGGCCAATCTTTCCAGAGCCAGCGCATCACATCGGGAAAAATCGCGGTACCATGTTTTCCGCTGTGCATGCCATCGCCCCAGGCGTGTTCGACTTCGTAACCCGCAAAGGTCAGCGAGCGTTCCATGCTCTGATTGGCCATCCACCAATCGCCCGCGTAAATGTTGAGATCGTTTGAACCGTCCTGCAAAAAAACGCGAAGCGGCTTTGGCTCGGACTTGCGAATCAAAGTGGGATATTCGTTTCCGCCGCGCAACCCGACGTAAGTTCCGACCGCGCTGAACACGCGACGAAAAGCATCAGGCCGTTCCCACGCTGCTGTGAACGCGCAAATCGCGCCGCTGCTCGAACCGCCAATGCCGTGGTCATTCGGGTCTTTAGAAAAGCGAATCGCGCGCCCGTCAGAAGTTTTTTTCGTTTCGACTTCGGGCAAAAGTTCTTCCACCAGAAAACGAACGTAATTGTCGCCCAGCCCGTCGTATTCGTAGCTGCGATTGAATCGATCGAGGGCATTGGTGTCTGCTGCTTTCACACGCCCGTGCATCACGAACACGCCGATGGTCACCGGCACTTCTTTTTTGTGAATCAAGTTGTCGAAGACGACGGGCGCATTCCACTGCACTCCGTCCTGATTGACGTAGAGACACGCCGGTTTGGAAGAATCGTATTGCGCGGGGACATAAACATTCACCTCGCGCGTGGCGCCGGGAAATTTTTTTGATTTCTCAAAAGTAAATTTGAGAAGTTCGCCTTTCGGCACGCCCTCTTGCGGTTTGGAATCCGGCCCTGGAAGATAGTCATCGGCTGCGTGAGCCAGCAAATTTGCGGTGATAAAAAATGCCAAAACAAAAGTGCGAACGTTAATATAAAATTTCATTGGATGGAAAAGCTACTGGCCAATTAGTTAAAAGTGATGCGCGAAATAATTACAGCACCCGACTCTTGTAAAGAATTTCCGCAGAGCGACCATTGAGCCGGGCGCGTCTCGACACCACCACCACTCCAATCAAATGGAGTGGGGCAGGCTTCCAGCCTGTCTGCGCGGGCATCTTGCCCGCGAATGCTGGGGCTGGCAGACAGGATGTCTGCCCCACTACTTTGGGTGGTTGGGTCAAGATGCGCCCCAGTGAGCGTTGGAAGGAGTTGGTCCGACCGAGCGGAATAAATTGCGATTTATCTTTCCTGAGTTTCGCCTCAAACTATTCCCGCAATGCGTCAACATAAATTCTTAAAGTACGACTTATGACAAAACTTTTTTCCTTCACGCTTTCGATGGTGATTGTTTCTATGGTCGTTGCCCTCGGGCAATCCGCGAATCAGGCAACCAATTCCAATCGCGTCATTGCCCAACTTTCGGCCAAAGAAATTAAGTCGCTCCAAAAAAATCACGTTGGCGTTGGAGCGAAACCGATTTCCGGCGCGGAAGTTATTCTTGATGGTTCTCGCAAAATGCTCGACGAGAAATGGACTTATTGGGCCGGGCCGCGTTTCGGTTCATCGCTGCCCATCAAATGGAAAATTGTCGAAGACCCGGTGGACAAAGACACTGTTCTCATGACCGATGATCCCGTCGCCGTTGGGGGAAAATACGGCACGGCGGACATTGTAACGAAAAAAGCGTATCGCGATTTTCGGCTGCATATCGAATTTCTCATCATGAACGAACGCGGCAACAGCGGTGTGTATCTCCAGAACCGTTACGAGATTCAGATCTTCGACGGCGACAAAACCAAGCACGGCATGGGCGCGGTGATCAACGAAACTGAGTCGCCGTATCACGCTTACAACGGGCTAAGACAATGGAATGCTTACGACATCAATTTTCGCGCGGCACGTTTTAAGGACGGCAAAGTCATCGAGAAAGCGATGCTCACGATGTATTTCAACGGCATCAAGGTTCACATGAATCAAACGATCAATCAGGTCTGGGGTGGCGCAAACTCTGGGATCGATGGCGGCAACGACGAGGGAAAAGGAATTACTGACATTCCGGGCGGGCTGAAGTTGCAATGCGAAGGCCACGATGTGCGATTCCGCAACGCGTGGATTAAAGAGATTAATTTGGAAAAAGCTGATACAGATTTTTAAGAAGCACACACCCACCCATTTTTATGAAAAAGTTTTTCCGAGAATTCTGTTTGTTCCTGTTTTGCCTTTTCGTAAGCCTTCGCGTCAACGCCGAGGAAGCCACGTTGGATATTTATTGGATCGATGTGGAAGGCGGCGGCGCGACGTTGATTGTCACGCCCGCGCGCGAATCCATCCTGATCGATTCGGGCAATCCGGGAATGCGCGACTCGACACGCATTCACAAAACGGCGACGGAAATTGCCGGGCTAAAGAAAATTGATCATTACGTCACGACCCATTTTCACATCGATCATTTCGGCGGGGCAGGGGAGCTGGCGGCGTTAATTCCCATCGGACAGGTTTACGACAATGGAATTCCTGAAAAAGATCCTGACCAACGGCCGGACGATGCGTTCTGGCGAAAAGCCAGCCAACCGTATCGCGATTTCAAAGCGGACAAGCGGAACGTTCTTCGTCCCGGCGATAAAATTCCGTTGAAACAATCGAGCGGGCCGAAGCTCACACTCCGTTGTGTCGCGGCGAAACAAAAATTTGTTTCACCGCCAGCCGATGCCAAAGCGAATCCGATTTGCGCGGAGGGAACAACGAAACCCATCGACACCACCGACAACGCCAACAGCATCGCGCTGGTCCTCGACTATGGCGCGTTCCGATTTTTCGACGGCGGCGATCTCTCGTGGAACGTGGAAAAGGAACTGGTTTGCCCGACCAATCGCGTGGGGCAGGTGGATGTTTACCAGGTGAATCATCACGGCCTCGACGCGAGCAACAACCCGCTGCTCATCCATAGCCTCGCGCCGACGGTTTCCGTGATGAACAATGGCCCGCGCAAAGGCACGGCCAAATCCACTCTCGACGCGCTGAAATCTTCGCTGGGCATTCAGGCGATGTATCAAGTGCATAAAAACATTCGCGAGGACCGCGAGAACAACACCTCTGACGAATTGATTGCGAACCTCGATGAGAAATGCGATGGCAATTACATCAAACTTTCCGTCGAGCCTTCGGGCAAAGCTTATACGGTTTCAATTCCAGCTACTGGACACAAAAAAACTTTTCAGACGCGGGAGAAATAAAAAGCCGTGAGCGCGGCTGTGTCTAAGCGATTCACGGTAGGGCGCGTCACTCCGTGCGCGCGGTCGCTTGGAAAGATATGAATCCGGCGCGCAGGTTTTGACGCGCCCTACCAACCTCTCTCGTTTACACCAAGACTCAAACATGCGATAAGAAATCCATGAGCGCGCGTGACCTGATTGAAAACGAAGTGACGAAGTTGCCAGAAACGTTGCAACGCGAAGTCTATGATTTTGCCCGCTTCCTTCGGCTCAAGCGTGATGAAGAATCTTTCAACGGTTTGCTTTTGAGCGAATCCGCGCTCGTCGAAGATTGGAACATGCCAGAGGAGGACGCCGCATGGGCAAGCCTGTAATTGGTGAAAATGGCGCAAGCGATGCAGCTACCCCTTTTTATCTAAGCGAAACTCAATCTCCTTACAAAGCCGCTGTCTGGCGAAAGCTGACTCCGGCGGAACGTTTGCGTCGCAGTTGGGAAATGCGTTCTCGTTTGCCCAACCTCCGCGCTGTGCATGATCGCAAACTTTTTCCAAAACCTTAATTCCCGAGACGTCGATTATTTGCTCATCAGCGGGCAAGCGACTGTGCTCTATGGTGCGGCGACTTTTTCTGAAGACATTGATCTTTGGATTAATCCAACGCCGGGCAATTGCGAAGCATTTCTAAATGTCCTCAGCTCCTGTGGCGCGCGGTACTACAAACTTACGCCGTCATTCACCGTCGAGAACCTGAGGCGCGGCCACGGTTTCCATTTCATTTTGTCCGGTGATTCGGGGCAGGAAATCTTTCTCGACGTGATGGGCGCTCCACCTCGTGTTGGCGCATTTGAAACCGCTGCTGCTTGCGCGCAATGGATGGAAAGTGAATGGGGAAAAATCCACACGATTGGTTTGAAGGAATTGGTTGAAATCAAAAAGACGCAACGGTTGGAAGATTATCCGATTATCAGCAACCTCGCCCTCGCTTGGTTCGACCAACCCGGATGTTTGAAGGCACCGGAGGATTTTCGTTGGGCATTGGAAAACATTTTCACGCTCACGGCGTTGCGCGCATTTTTTGAAGAACATCCGGGCGCGGTCCAATTCATCGAGGACGAATCGGAGGATTTTAAAATATTTGGCCAACAGATTGCGTTAGAGCAGTCCGTCTCCGAGGACATTCAGGGAAAAATCACAGTCCAGATGCAACGTCGAATCGGCGCGTTGCAACAAGCTGATCGTCTTTATTGGCGCGACATCATCGCAGAATTGAAACAGTTTCGGCAGGAAGGCGCGCTCATGAAAGAAGGCGACGGGATTTGAAAAACGAGCGGGATTTCAGGCCATGTTTACGCGCCCGCTCGACCTCGATGAGTTATTCAAAGAAGCGGCTGCAAGTTAACTGCTCGCTTCATTTCTAACGAATGCTAAAAGTCGGCCATGTCTTCATCGCCTCATTCCGCCGAGCAATTTGGCGAGCAACGTGATTTCTGGTGGAACCGCGACTTCCTCGATCTCATGGCGGTGCGTTGGCGATTGAAAGAAGCAACTTCGCTCGCCGACATCGGCTGCGGTCTCTGTCATTGGTCGCGTTTGCTTTATCCGTATTTGAAAACACCCGCTCGATTTGCGGGCGTGGATGGCGAGACTCGATGGGTTGCCGAAGGGGCGCAACATTTTCGAAAAGCTTTTCCCGATGCTCCCTCAGATCTGTGGACGTTCGTGCAAGGCGATGCGACCGAGATTCCTCTCGCAGACAACTCGTTTGATGTTGTGACTTGTCAGACCGTGTTGATGCACCTCGCCCAACCGCTCGACGCATTGCGCGACATGATTCGCATTCTGCGTCCCGGCGGATTGCTGGTGTGCGTTGAGCCAAACAATTTTTGGAACTACATGGCATTTACTTCGCTGACGGCGAACGAGTCGGTAGAATTGCTGGTGCGCCGGTTCGAGTTCTGGTTGCGCTATCATCGCGGCAAAATCGGATGCGGGCAGGGCGACCATTGCATTGGTGATTTGTTGCCCGGTTATTTCGCGGAACTCGGTTTGCGAGATATTGCTGTTCACCAATCTGATCGCGCCGCTTCGTTGTTTCCACCTTATGAAACTCCCGCGCAACACGCTCTCCTCGAACAAACAGAACAATATAAAAATTTTTTGATGGAACCAGGGAATCGGGAAGAAATGCGCGGTCAGGTTCTAACTGGCGGCGGCACGGCGGAATTTTTTGAGCGAGGCTTTGCCGAACAGATGGAACGTTTTTCGCGCGAAAAAGAAGCCATCGCCGCCGGAAAGTTTCACGCTGCCTACGGCGGTTTCACGTATCTGGTTTCTGGGCGGAAACAATAACACGCCCTACCAGCGCGGGAAAAATAATTGCAGATAATTGTCGCCATTTCGGCGGAAGCAGCGATGTTGTCCGCGTTCTGTTAGATGGCTAGTCTCTTTCAAGGCATGGTGGATCTTCAAGTGAACTCAGTTCAGTGATGATTTTAAACCCGACGTTCGGGAACAGTCTTCTGGAAAGTAAATGGTTCTTCGACAGTAAAACATCACAATGAGTAATAAATTATTTGTAGGAAATCTTTCCTTCAACACCACTGAAAACGACCTCACTGACGCCTTCGCTGCGCACGGCACGGTCACGGAAACCAACCTGATGATGGACCGCGAAACCGGCCGTCCTCGTGGTTTTGGTTTCGTCACCATGAGTTCCGCTGAGGAAGCGAACAAAGCCATCGAAGCCTTGAACGGCAAAGATATGGACGGGCGCGCTTTGACGGTCAATGTCGCCAAGCCTCGCGAAGAACGCACAGGCGGCGGTGGCGGCGGTCGTCGTGAATACGGCGGCAGCGGCGGTGGACGCAGTGGCGGCGGTGGCGGTTACAGCGGTGGCGGACGTGGTCGCTACTAAGATTTTATTCACACGCATCGAGGTCCGGTTCGCCGGGCCTCGATTTTTTTTTGCAAGCAGATGGTGCGATAAAGTGTTTCTCAAAATAAATTTCCGAAAAGGTGGGCGACGACCTGCGAGTCGTCGCGCACCAAGGAAATGTGAGGAGAAAAAATTCAAAGTGACGGTAACCTCGGAGCGAGAGTTGCCGACTAATGGGCTTTGTTCTTCCGCGGTCCCACGAGATTGATGTCGAAGGGGCGAAACCCGACGGACAGGGCAGGGGAATTGGTTTCGAGATGGAAGGCTTGGAGGTTCGTGGTGGTGAAGAGAGGGTTCGCAATGATGGAATGAACGTCGTGGCCGTTCTCGCGCCATTTCTCCCAGCCGCCGGGAAATAAATTTTCCATGTTGTTTGTTCGCGTATCGAAATAGAGGTTGTTGTCCTGCACAAATTTTCCACCCGTCCAATCGCCTTCCAACAATTTGCCGTGGTCGAAGTAAACGATGTTCCTTTCAAACGTGAACGAGACGTGCTCCTCCGCGCGTGTGCGTTGTAGCTGGTGGTCTCGCCCGAAAGCGAAGACGTTGTTGCGCACGATATTTTCTTTTCCGTAATGCTGATGAAAGCCCCCATGCGCGGTGCGAAAGACAACGTTGTTCTCCGCCAAAATTCCCGAACTGCCTTCATCGAAATAAATTCCCCAACCGCCATAGTTAAGTCCCGCAATATCGTGCCAAAGGTTGTTGCGGATTATTGTGCCAGGTTGCATTCCGAGAGTGTAGATGCCGCCCATGTCGCTGAGAATCGGTCCGTCGCCGTTTGATTTCTGGCCGATGTGGTGGACGTGGTTGAACTCAACAATGTTGTTTGAGGCGAGCGATTTCTCATAACCCCACGTCCAGCCGATAGAAATTCCGGTGTAGAAAAAATCATGGATGGAATTGTGCGCGATGCGATTGCCAAACGATTGTCCAATCCAAATGCCTTCGGCGCTGTGAAACATTTTCCCGCCGTCGAAAATTTCGCAGTCGGCGATCTCGTTGTCATGCGCTTGTTCGAGTGAGTTGGTGCGAATTTTCGTTTCGCCAATTTTAATTCCGCCACCGGCCAGATCGGAAAAGTTGCAGGCGGAAACGTGATTGCTCTGGCACCCGCGACCGAGTTGCAGTCCGTAACTGCCTACGTTGGAAAATCGGCAATCGTCGAAGGAACAATGGCGCGCGCCTTCCGCTCGCACGATCCCGGGGACACCAAAAGCGGCCTGGGCAAATCCGAAAATCTCTGGATCGGGCGTGGTGGAGATGTGACGTTCGGCGCTGCCAAAGTTCGTGGGATAGAACCATTCGTTGTGAGAAAAAGTCAGCCCGCGAAACTGGACGTGCTCGACAAATTTTTCAGACTCGGGATTTCCTTCGAGGCGCAAACATTCAGCAAGCCTCGGCGCGACGGCGGCAAAGCGGTGGAGCGTTTCCCCCGGCAAAGGTAGGTAGTAGAGCGCGTCGTTTTCAAAATCGAGAAACCATTCGCCCGGTTGATCCAGCGCTTCAAAAATTCCTTCGACGTAATAAGGATCGCCGGGTTGCAGTTGGAAGACACTGCGTTTGTTCGAGCCGAGAATTTTTTGTTGCGCGTCAATGTTCGTGATCGGCATCCGTGATTCCACCCAACGCGTCATGGCAATGGCTTCACCGTGCGTGGCGGATTTCCATTCTTTGAGATCGCCCGCATTGAAACGGAAACGGTAATGGCCTTTCTCCCACGATGAAGTCGCGTCCGGCAGTCCAGCGATTTTGAAATAGCCGTTGTTCGGATGACGCGCGCGCTGACGTCGTTCGCCGTTGACCCAGAGTTGATGAAAATTCCAACGGCGCGCCTCTGGAATGGTCGCAGCCCAGAGTGATTTGCCGTCCATGTTCGTGGCTTTCCAATTCGAGAGGGGCCGGCCTGCGCTGAGAATTGGGCGCTCGCTTGGGTAAGCAGAAATGACGAGCGGAGATTCACTTGTTCCAGAAAGTTCCGGCGTGATGACGAGTGGTTCTTCGAGCCAATGATTTCCACCGCGAACTGAAATAGAAACGGGTTGTGGCCAGACGCCGTTTTGCAATTTTTTAAGTTCGCCCGCAGCTTGCAAAGCGCGCGCGAGATTTTTGAACGGCCCGTTTTTCTGAGAAGCGTCCGGCGCCGCGATTGTTCCCGTCCAGGAATCATTGCCATTGGTAGCGACGAAAAAAATACCCGGGCGCGTCTGAATTGTTGCGTCAGCTTTTTGAGTTCTTGATCGAATACAGCCTGTGCAGAAAATAAATAACAGCAAGGCGAGGCCAGCAAAAGTTCTCATGGCGAAGACGTTTGCACAGGTGGTTAAAAAGTTTCCAGCACTTAAACTGCGGTAAACCTGAACTCTGAAATCCGAAATCCGAATTCCCGAAATCCGAATATCGACAAAGACGTTCGCGCACGAAGCTGGAAGCTTCAGTAACTTGCAGGCAAGGATGCCTGCGCTACCGTAGCGCGCGCTTCCAGTCCCGCTGGCGGGATTGCGGCGGCTTCCAGCCGCCAGTCGAAAACAAAACAGCGCCCGGAAAAGTGCCTTGCGACCAGCACAGTTCCGTCGCTCTCGGATTTCGGAATTCGGATTTCTTTCGGCTCGTCGGATTTCGGATTTCGGATTTTGAGTTAAAAGTTCCGAATCAATTCATCCCATTGACTTGTTCGTTTGCTTTTCAACTTTCGCCCCTAATCCGCGATAGGCCGCCAGGAAATAGATCGCAATCACCGCGACAGACAGCGCGAGGCCATTCCAAAAAAGCGGCCATCGTGTGACAGAGAGTTGAGTGCATGCGCTGAACCATACCGCTGTGCCGAGATAGCCGAGGAGATTGCCCACGCCGCCGCTCATGAGTGAGAGCAGGGCTTGCGCCCGCGCGCGCCACGCGGAGTCCACCCGAAGCTCAAGATAGATTTGGGCAGTGATGAAAATGAGCGTGTAACAAGCGCCGTGGAGCAGGAGGCCAAAGAGTAGCCCGAGGCGGGTGTTGACCGCGCTCAAGGCAAATCGGGCGACGCCAAATCCCAAGCCACACGCAAAAATCCATTTCAATCGCCACTTCAATAAGAGCGCGCCGAGACTGAACATCGCGATCATCTCCGTGACTTGTCCCAGCGTCATCCAGGCGCTGGCGTGTTGCAGGCCGAGTTCACGCAGATGCGGCGGCGCGTACGGATAAAACGCCGCGAGTGGGATGCTGACCAAAACCAGCATGATGAACACGACGCGATGATCGCGATTTTTCAACAGCGTCAAAGCGTCGAGCCCAAAGCGCTGGCTCCACGAGACGCGCCCCACCACTTTGGATGACGCGACTTGCGGCAGAAAAAAAGTAAACACGCCCACGATCAACCATGCCGCCGCCGCGCTGAAAGTAGCGGAAGTTGATGCGTCCGCATTGAGCAAGCTGACGAACCAACAACCCACCATCCAGCCCAACGTCCCCATCGCGCGGATCGGTCCGAACTCTTTTCTGGCGTCGCCCAGGCGCGCAAAAACAATTGCGGAAGAAATGCTCCAGGTGGGTGACGAGCAAAGCGCTTGAAATTGAATTAGCGCCAGCACCAGCCAGGGATTGTAATGAGATTGGATGGCCGCGCCGACGACGGTCATCATCGCAGCCGTGGCGAATGAAAGTCCGCGTAAAACCTTTATGGGCGAGGCGTGTCGATCCGCCATCGCGCCGAAGATCAGCGGAGAAACAAACGCCGCGAGCGCCGACGCCGCAAATGCGTAAGGACGGATGGACCGCAAGCCATGCGCTTCCAGGACTGAACTGAGCGGGACAAACCACATGCCCAGCGCCGCGCCTTGCAAAAAGAAAAGTGCAATTAGTTCCAGATATTCGAGCTTCCCGTTTTTTGCCGGCATTCGCACAGGAGATACGCGGCAAAAAATTTTTCAAGTTCAACCATGCGGACTGGGGCGGCATGACGCCGCTTTTCCTGCGCGCCTTGGGGAGATAGTTCCCAAAATTTTTTCCGCGCATTGAACCATGAACCGTAGCTGCCGACGTGCGGAGGCGGATTTGGCACGCGAGTTTCTGCCTATCCATGAACCTCAAGGTAGGGCGCGTCACACTTGCCCTAGTGTCGCCCCGGCGCGCACGGAGTGACGCGCCCTACCAACGCTTGCCGGTTCGTGGGGCCGACGCCCTAACTTTCCGTCGGTGGTTTTCTCCTCACGTCGGCGGCTACAGCGGGTTCATGGAGAGAAGAAGCTTGCGAACTCACGGAACTCTTTTTCTTTTTCCAACGTGCAGCCAAAGAGGGGACATTGTCCCCGCACTCAAAAATACGCGCCGCGCCCGCCACTTTGGTTGCGGCTTGGCCGCGCTAATTCTTTGCGTTAAGAATTCCGCGTGCTCGTATTTCTCAATGGCAAATTTGTCCCGGAAGAGCAGGGGACCGTTTCCATTTTTGACCGCGGCTTTTCATTGGGCGATGGATTGTTTGAGGCGTTGCCGGTTTACCATCGCAAAATTCTTTTGTGGGAAAAACATTTTGAACGACTGCGAGCCGGCGCGGATTTCCTGAAAATTAAAATTCCATTTTCGGCGGAAGCCATCCGCGCTTTCGCCGAAGAACTTCTCGAAAAAAATCACCCGGGCGATTGCGTTTTGCGCATCCAACTTTCTCGCGGAGTCGGGCCACGCGGCTACTCGATTAGAGGCTCGGACCTACCGACGCTCGTCATGAGTTTGCATCCCGCGGCAAAAAATTCTTCACCTTTCAAGATCATCACGAGTTCCATTCGGATTCCCGCCAACGATCCGCTGGCAGGATTTAAAACTTGCAACAAACTCCCCCATGTTCTCGCGCGGATGGAAGCGGATGAAAAAGGCGCGGACGAAGCGTTGCTGCTGAACACGGAGGGAAATGTCGCTGAAGCTACGAGCGCCAATTTATTTTGGATTGAAACTAAAACGGTTTGCACACCGCCGTTGAACAGTGGGGCGTTGCCTGGGGTGACTCGTGGACTGGTGATCGAACTTTGCAAAAAATTGAAAATCTCAACCGCCGAAAAAAATATTACGCCGGAGTTTTTGCAACAGGCGGACAGCGTTTTTCTGACGTCCATCGCCATTGGAGTCCGCGAAGTTTCCTATCTGGACGAGCACGCCTTGCGCCGCTCGCCGCTTACGCCAATTCTGCACGAGGCGTATTTGAGTTATGCGGAAACTGCGGATTAAAGCGACGGCTTGTTCGGCGGGCCGGAGCGCGGACGTTCTCGTCCGCGAGTTGCGCGACGAACACGCGGACGAGAACGTCCGCGCTCCGTTCCGACATCGGCGGCTACGGGTGACTCGCGCTGGGCAATTTTCAGCGGAACAATTCGTACCCGCCGGAGGCAGATGCTACCCGCGTGGTGAAATATTTGGAAAATTTTTTTCCGGCAAAGTTCAGTTGGAGCGCGGCTCGGTTTGATTTTTCGGATCGAGAAGTTCGTCGAGTTTTTTGGAATCCAATCCGGAAATTTCCCGCGCCACTTCGCGAACCGTCCGGTTATTTTCATAGGCAACTTTTGCGATATGCGCGGCTTTGTCATAACCGATGACTGGCGCAAGCGCGGTACACATCGCCAAACTTTGCTCGATTGTAGCCCGACATTTTTCCGCGTCAGCCTCGATTCCAGCGACACACCGCTCCGCAAAAACGCGCGCGCCATTTGAAAGCAGTTCAATTGATTGCAATAAATTATGCGCGATCAACGGCATCATGGCGTTCAATTCCAAATGGCCCAGCATTCCGCCAATGGTGATAGCCGCGTCGTTGCCGATGACTTGCGCCCCAACTTGAATCATCATTTCGCACATCACGGGATTAATTTTTCCGGGCATGATGGATGAGCCAGGTTGCGTGGCGGGCAATTTCAATTCGCCAATGCCGAGGCGAGGGCCGGAGCCGAGAAAGCGAATGTCGTTGGCGATTTTCATCAAGCTCACCGCAATCGTTTTCAATGCGCCGCTGGTTTCGACGCACGCATCGCGCGCCGCTTGCGCCTCGAAATGATTCGGCGCTTCGCGCAGGGGCAACCCCGTTTCCGCAGCGATTCCGGCAATGGTTTTTTTTGCGAACTCTGGATGAGTGTTGATGCCCGTCCCGACGGCCGTGCCGCCCAGCGCGAGTTCGCCTAAATTTTTTTCGCACGCACGCAATCGATCAAGACCGTGTTCAACCTGGCTGGCGTAACCACTAAATTCCTGCCCGAGCCGAATGGGCGTCGCATCCTGAAAATGCGTGCGGCCAATTTTAATGATCGAATTAAATTCATCCGCTTTGCGACGCAGATGAAGAAGCAGTTCGCTCAACGAAGGAACCAGTTTTCGCTCGATACTTTCCAACGCGGCGAGATGAATTGCAGTGGGAATGACGTCATTGCTGGACTGGCCGCAATTGACGTGATCGTTGGGATGAATAAGTTTTTCGCCGCGCTTTCTACCGAGCAATTCGGTCGCCCGAGTGGCGATGACCTCGTTCGCATTCATATTCGTCGAGGTGCCGGAGCCGGTCTGAAAAATATCGACGACAAATTCCGAATCGAATTTGCCCTCAACGACTTCCTGCGCCGCCGCCTCAATGGCTTTAGAAAATTCGCGTGAAAGCAAACCGAGAACTGAATTGGAGACAGCGGCGTGTTTTTTGATCAGCCCAAGGGCGCGAATGAAGTCGCGGGAAAACCGCAACTTGCTGATGGGGAAATTTTCAATCGCGCGCGCGGTTTGCGCTCCGTAATAGGCGGAAGTGGGGATGCGCATTTCGCCCATCGAGTCGGTTTCAATCCGAACATCGCTCTTCATAATTTTTATCGAGGCGGAGCGCCGGTTTCCAACCGGCTTAACGCTAGGAACGCCGATCTCCCGATCGGCATTGGAACGCTCCACTTTTCCCCGAGCCGATCAGGAGATCGGCGTTCCGTCCTCAAAGCCGGTTGCAAACCGGCGCTCCGTCGCGGCCGTTACAAGTCGCTCGCAGAAAAAGGGAAGGCTGTAAATTATTTGCGTCTCGCGAAATAGCCGATCAACAAACCCATCGCCACCGCGGCGAAAATAAATGGGTAAGGTTTGTCCCGGAAGCGCGCTGCCAAGTCGTGTTTAGTCCCGGAGATGTCCTCGAGGTCTTCGTAACTCAGTTCGCCGAAATCATGCAGGACGCGATGGGTTTCCATATTTATTTGGTCGGCTTGTTTTTTCTTTGCGTTTGCGAATTGCGAAAAATCCTGCGATCACTCCCACAGCGAAAGCAATTCCAACTGCGGAATAAATATGAGAACGGATTTGATCGTCACTAGCCCGCGCTGCTCCGAGCACTTTGTCTTGCGCGCGGAAATAAGTTCCCTTGGTGGAACGCCAGGCGGAAGCGACGGCGTTTTTGCCCGACCAAACTTCGCCCGCCTCGCGGAAAGCGCGTTGGGCTGCGGCCCTTGTTTCCTCCACGTCGCGAGCGATTTCTTCCTTCGATTTGTCCATATCGAAATTCAACGAGCGGATGATTGTCCGCTCGCCGAAATTTATTTCCGTCGGATCAGAAATCCGATCAACACGCCCACTCCTAACGCGATGCCCAAAGAAGTATAGGGATTTTCGCGGATGCATTGGTCGGTTGCTTTTGCTCCGGCCACTGCTTTTTCCTGCGCCGTTTCGTAAGCCGCGCGCGCTCTTTCCAACGCGCTTCGCGCGGTGGATTTAGCGCTGTCGGCCCAATTCTCAGCCGTGTCGGCGGCTTCGCCTACGGCATTTTTCGCTTCGTCAGTTAAATCTTTTGCTCGTGAATCCATATTTTTATTTCCTTTCTTTTCGGAGGTTAAGGTTGATTTCTGTTTTCCGTTATCGGTGACAAACCTGTTTCTTCGCTCATCAAATATACTGGAACATTTCTTCGGCTGGAAAAATCAATCCTCCTCTTCTTCTTCCGATGAATTTCCACGACAGACGAGCAGGCCAACGACGAGGCCGACCCCGAAAGCAATTCCAATCGCGGCATAAGGTTTCTGCCGAATGACGCGGTCGGTCGCTCTGGAATATTCGCGGGTTTTATCTTGGAGTTGTTGCATGGTTGCTTTGGTGGCATCCCACGCGGCGGTGCCGGCGAGGCGGGCTTTTTCTTTCCATTCCTGGGCGGCTTGTTTGATGTCATCAGCCTTGTCCTGGATAATATCTGCTGGGTCATTTCTCATAGATCTCCTTCGGTTGAGTTTTGTTTTCATGGTGTGAAATATTATTCTCCGTTCTCAGAATAGGAGCGCGAAAAAACTTTGCCAGCCGGAAAACCGCCTACTTTTTCTTTCCGAGAAAGCCTGAGCGAAATTTGGAAAAGTTTTTAACCGGAAATATTCGGTCGGAATCCGCGCCGCGGCGAGGCGTATAGGAAAAGCGGCGCCATGCCGTCTCAGTCCGAGGAACGCCGATTTCCGAATCGGCACTTGAGCTGGCCTTTTTCATTTGTGCCGAACTGGAGTTCGGCGCTCCGAGGATCACATTCCAATGAGCGTTCAAGATGAGACTAAAGCTCCGCTCGCCCACTCTGTGGGGAGACTGGTGTTTGGACATTTTCTCGGACGTGGCGGCCCGTGATGCATACTTTGCAAAGTGTAGATCAACCCTCCATCGGCTCATTCTCTCAGGAGCGACGGACACTGATGCACACTTTGCAAAGTGTGCATCAGTCCTCGCCTCCGTAGCGTGGGCTGGCGCGGCTCGGAAGTGTCAGCAAAAAAATTCCAAACTGGCAGTCTCCCCACGCGACGCGGGGTGAGGGTCTCCAAGATTAGTCTCATCTTGAAAGCAACTTAGAATAACGCCTTCCGAATCTTTGCGTCTTCGCGTCTTCGCGTCTTTGCGTTAAGTCCCCCGCATCGTTACGGCGGAGACAAAACAGGTGCTGGACTTTTTTGACAAATGGCAGAGTTTCCTCACGTGAAAATTTTGTTCTATCTGATTTTCTTCAAACTGGGGTTGGCGCTCGCCGCCGTTGAGCCGGCCAAACTTTCCGCCGACAACACCTCAGACCCGCGCACCGAAAAAAATATCGCGCGAGTCACGGCAACTTTGCTGGAAAAAATTCATTACTCCCAACATCCGTTCGACGACGATATTTCCGCCAAGCTGTTGGATCGTTATCTCGACACGCTTGATCCGCAGCATTCCTATTTTCTGCAAGCCGACGCGGCGGAATTCGAGGAATATCGCACGAAGCTCGACGACCTCACCGCGAAAGGAGACACGCGGCCAGCCCATTTGATTTTCGCGAGAATGTTTCAGCGGGCGCAGGAACGCATCGCTTTTGTCAATGAATTGCTCACCACCGAAAAATTTACCTTTAACGGTGAGGATCGTTACACGCTCGATCGGCGCCATCTGCCGCGCCCGAAAGATTTGGAGGAAGCGCATCAACTTTGGCGGCAAAATCTGCGGGCGGAATTTCTTCAGGAAAAACTTTCGGCGCCCGACACCAACAAATTGCACGCGGCCAATTTAAAAAAGGGGCCATCAAAATTTACGGCCTTGAACAACAACAGCAAACCAATCGAGGTGAAAACGGATTCCACCAGCACCAACAAAACGACAAACACCCTCACCCAAACCGAGGAGATCGTAAAAAAACTTTCCAAACGTTACTCCAATCTCAATCGCACGTTGAAGGAACTGGGCGATGACGACGTGCTGGAATTGTTTCTCAATTCTCTGGCGCGCGTTTACGATCCGCATTCCGATTACATGGGCAGTTCGCATTACAAAAATTTTAACATCTCGATGACTCTCTCGCTGATTGGAATCGGCGCGCTGCTGGAATCCGAAGATGGCTATTGCAAAATCAAAGAACTGATGGCAGGGCCGGCGATGTTGAGCAAAAAAATAAAACCCGGTGATCGAATCGTGGCCGTGGCGCAAGGCGACAAGGAGCCGGTCAACGTCGTGGACATGAAGCTCAACCGGGTCGTGGAATTGATTCGCGGCACGAAAGGAAGCGAAGTGCGGCTCACGGTGTGGCCGGGTGACGCACCTGATTCCTCCACTCGAAAAATTGTCACATTGATTCGGGACGTTATTAAGCTTGAAGACCAGGAGGCAAAAACCAAGGTCATCGAATTTCCTGGTCAAAAAGAAAACATCCGTCTCGGCGTGATCGATCTACCGTCGTTTTACATGGACCCGGACCCGGAGAAAACGACCGGTGGAAAGAGCACGACGGCGGACATTGCGAAGCTGCTGAAAAAATTAAATAAGGAAAATGTGGACGGCATCATCCTCGACTTACGGCGCAACGGCGGCGGCCTCCTCGTCGAAGCGGTCAATTTGACCGGCTTGTTTATTACGAACGGCCCGGTCGTCCAGGTCAAAGATGCTTCGGGCGAAACTCAAACCATGTCCGACACCGATTCTTCCATCGCTTACAAAGGGCCTTTGATCGTCTTGACGAGTCACTTCAGCGCATCGGCTTCGGAAATTTTGGCGGGCGCTTTGCAGGATTATGGGCGGGCGTTGATCGTCGGGGACAGTTCGACTTTCGGCAAAGGCACGGTGCAAAAATTGATCGAGCTAAATCCCTACTTTGAACAAAACCATTTGCCGCACACCTACAATCCCGGGGCGCTCAAGCCGACGAACGCAAAATTTTATCGTGCCGGTGGTTCTTCGACGCAACTTCGCGGCGTGATCCCGGATTTAAAATTACCAACCGAACTCGATTTCGCGGAAGTGGGAGAGGCGTCCCTGGAAAATCCATTGCCATGGGATGAGGTGACCTCGGCCAGATTTCAAAAGTGGAATCTGGTGAAGCCGTATGTGGCCGAGTTGCAAAAGCGTTCGGACCAGCGTCTTGAAAAGGACAAAGATTTTTCCTACGTCCGCGAAGACATTGAAAAATTCAAGGAGCGTTTGAAGGACAAAAGCATTTCGTTGAACGAAGAAGGGCGCCGCTTGGAGCAGAAGGAAAACGTTTCACGCGCCGAAGCTAGAAAGAAAGAGATAAAAAGCCGCAAACCTTCGGAGCAAAAAATATTCGAAGTCACATTGAAGAATGTGGATCAACCGGGATTGCAGCCGTTCGTTCCAAAGACAAATGATTTAGCTTTGGCAAAGACGGCGACTCTCGACAGCGATGAAGAAGCTCTCGAAGCCCTCGAGCAAAACGTTCCGCCGCTGGACGCCACGCTTGAAGAAGCCGAACGGATTTTGCGCGATTACATTTCTCTTGTGGCAAAGGAAGATCACGACCTGTCGAAAGTGGAGTGAGAAACTTTTTTTCGAAGTTTCGACTTTCCGGGCACGCTTGCGAGATTGCCCCGCTCTCTCGGAAGACACTGCCAAATGTTTATTCCTTCCGCGCGACTTTCAATTCGAGATGCAAGTCGCGAAGTTGTTTGGCCTCCACGTGCGCCGGAGAATCGGTCATCAAGTCGGTCCCTTTGGCAGTTTTTGGAAAGGCGATGACATCGCGAATACTTTGCGTGCCGCAGAGAATGGCGATCAAACGATCAAAGCCGAGTGCGATGCCACCGTGCGGCGGCGCGCCGTAACGGAAGGCTTCGAGCAGGTAACCGAAGCGGGCTTTCACCACCTCGGGCGGGATTTGCAGAATCTCTTCAAAAATAGTTTTTTGCACATCGGGTTGATGAATGCGAATTGAACCACCGCCGAGTTCGACGCCATTGACCACAATGTCGTAATGCTGGCCGCGAACTTTTTTCGGTTCCGTTTTCAAAAGTGGCGTGTCTTCCGTCACCGGCGCAGTGAATGGATGATGACTTGAATACCAGCGGTTCTGTTCCCGATCAAAACCGAGCAATGGAAATTCGATCACCCAAAGAAAATCGAAACGATTTACTTCGATGCTCAGTTTCCCTTGCGTTTTCAAAACATCCGCGCAATAGAGACGAATCTTGCCGAGAATTTCGCAGGCGTTCAGCCATTGATCGGCCGCGAACAAAATCAAATCGCCTTCTTGGATTTTTAATTTTTCTGTGAGCGCAGTTTTTTCGGCGTCGCTAAAAAATTTCACGATGGGCGATTTCCATTCGCCCTTTTCCACTTTGATGTAAGCCAAACCTTTCGCACCAAAACTTTTGGCGTAATCGGTCATTGTTTCGATTTGTCCTTGCGTGGCGTCGGCGAGATCTTTGGCGTTCATCGCCTTGACCACGCCCCCGCTGGCAATGGCGCCAGAAAAAACTTTGAACGTGCTCGCGCGAAATTCCTCGGTGAAATCGACGAGTTCCATTCCAAATCGCGTGTCCGGCTTATCGATGCCAAAACGGTTCAACGCTTCCTCAAATGAAATGCGTTTGAACGGAGTTGGAATGTCGATGTTCAGCGCCGTTTTCCAAACGCGCTGCAACATTCCTTCCACCAGTTTGTAAATATCTTGGCGTTCGATAAATGACATCTCGATATCGATTTGGGTAAATTCCGGCTGGCGATCGGCGCGCAAATCCTCGTCGCGATAGCAGCGGGCAAGTTGAAAATATTTTTCCACGCCCGCGACCATCAGGATTTGTTTGAACTGCTGGGGCGATTGCGGCAGCGCGTAGAATTGGCCGGGATGAACGCGGCTGGGCACGAGAAATTCGCGCGCGCCTTCGGGAGTGGATTTAAAAAGCGTTGGCGTTTCAACTTCGAGAAAACCTTGGCCATCCAGAAACACCCGGGTCGCGGTCGCTACTTTGCTGCGTAATCGAAGATTGCGCGCCATCTCCGGTCGGCGCAAATCGAGGTAACGATATTTCAGGCGCAACTCCTCGTTGACCTTCGAGGCGACTTCCGGATCGTCCACGGGAAAAGGCAACACGTCGGCCATGTTCAAAATTTCCAGCGATGTCACGGCGACTTCGATTTCGCCGGTAGGAATTTTTGCATTGTTTGTTCCAGCGGGGCGATGGCGAACTTTTCCAGTGACACTCACCACGCACTCGCTCCGCAGACCGGCAGCGGAATCGAAAAGTTCTTTCGCCAAATCGGACGGATCAAAAACCGTTTGCGTCCGGCCTTCACGGTCGCGGATATCGATGAAAATTAATCCACCGAGATCGCGGCGCGAGTGAACCCAGCCGGACAGCGTGACGGTTTGCCCAATGTGCGACGGGCGCAGTTCGTTGCAGTGATGTGTGCGTTTCATTTCGTAAAAAAATCGGGAGACAGAATTCAGGAGTCAGAATTCGGAATCCAGAATCCAGAGCGGCGGATGTTGTCGGGGAAAGAAGTGGAGTTCAAAGAGAAAATGCAGGAGCGCGAATAGAGTGGATTTCAAAATGTAGGAGCGCGGACAGCCATGTCCGCGAGTGCAAGTATTAAGGCGCAGTTCGCAAGTTGCCAAGAGCTTTGACCGTTGTTCTCATCTCCTCGCGGACATGGCTGTCCGCGCTCCTTCTTTTTGTATGAAACGCAATGTCCGCGAAACTATTCGTGAAAAGCGGCAATGGCACAGTCCGTCCGATGCTCATGCAACCCAGCCCCGTTTCCGAGGATGGCATTCACGCGGCTATCTTCCACATTTCGATATGCCGGGCGTGCGGCAGATGATCAACTACCGCCTTGACGATGCCATGCCCGCCAGCCGTCGCCACGAATGGGCCGCGCTTTTTGAAATTAAAGATGAATTGAAGAGTCGGATTAAAATCGAAGAATATCTTGATAACGGTCTCGGCCAATGTGAATTGCGCGATTCATGCGCGGCTGCTGCGGTGGAGAAGAATTGGCTTCACTTCGATGACCAGAAATATCGTCTCCTGGCGTGGGTTGTGATGCCCAATCATGTTCATCTCCTTGTTGAAATATGGCAAACGCCCTTGAGCGAGTTGCTAAAAAATTGGAAGGGATTCACGGCGCGACGCATCAACCGCCTTCTTGATCGGTGCGGCAAACTTTGGCAGGACGATTATTGGGACCGCTACATTCGCGACGAGGAACATTATCGCAAAGTGATTCACTACATTGAATCGAATCCGGTTAAAGCTGGCTTGGTGAAACTGCCGGAGCAGTGGCCGTTCAGCAGCGCGCGTTTTCGCGATGAATACCATCGGCTGAAATCGCCCAACGCATAGGAGCGCGGACAGCCTTGTCCGCGAGTCGAAAATATAGGAGCGCAGTTCCTAACTTGCCCCTCGCTCTGACTATTTTTCTTATCCCTCGCGGACAAGGCTGTCCGCGCTCCTATCTTAGCGATGCCAAATATCACCCTCGCCATAGCTGAACCACCGGCTCGTCGTGACTTTTTGTTGCGTGAAAAATTGCACGCCTTCTTTGCCTTGCATGTGGAGATCGCCGAAAAATGAATCGTTCCAACCGTTGAAGGGAAACCACGCCATCGAAGCAGGCACACCGATGTTGATGCCGACCATGCCGCATTGGATTCGATGTTTGAATTCGCGGGCGGCTTTGCCGGAGCGCGTGAAGATTGACGCGCCGTTTCCGTAAGCCGAGCGATTCGCTAATTCGATGGCGGAATCCAAGTCTTCCATGTGCATCACGTTCAGGACGGGGCCGAAAATTTCTTCCTTCGCAACGGTCATGCCGTTTTGCACTTGATCGAGAATTGTTGCGCCCAGGAAAAAACCATTGGGCGCATCGTTGACTTTTACGCCGCGACCGTCGGCTGGAATTTTTGCACCTTCCTTCAACCCGGCAGCGATCAATTTTTCGACGTGATCACGATGCTGGCGCGTGATGACAGGCCCCATGTCGGGCTGCGCTTCGCGATCGGTTGGGCCGACTTTGATGCGCTTCGTGGCTTCGACGAGCGTGGGCAAAACTGTTTTTTCCGCGCCGCCAACGACGACTGCCGTCGAGCCGGCCATGCAACGTTCGCCCGCGCAACCGAACGCAGCTTCGATGACCCCGCGCACAGAGTTGTCCACGTCAGCGTCGGGCATGAGCAGCACATAATTTTTTGCGCCGCCATTGGATTGCACGCGCTTGCCGTGTTTCGTGCCGGTTTCGTAAATGTATTTCGCAATCGGTGTCGAGCCGACGAAGGAAATCGCTTTCACTTTCGGATGTGTAAGCAGCGCATCCACGACTTCGCGCCCGCCATGGACGATGTTCAACACGCCTTTCGGCAGCTCAGCTTTTTCCAGCAACTTCGCAATCTTGATCGCAGTGAGCGGAACTTTTTCGCTCGGCTTCAGGACAAAAGTATTTCCGCACGCGATGGCGATGGGATACATCCAGAGCGGAACCATCGCGGGAAAATTAAATGGCGTAATGCCGACGCACACGCCGAGTGGTTGACGAATGGCTTCGCAATCAATCCCGCGCGCGATATTTTCCAACACGTCGCCCATGAGCAGCGACGGCACGCCGAGCGAGAATTCGATGACTTCCATTCCGCGCTTAACGTCGCCGCGCGATTCAACGAGCGTCTTGCCATGTTCGCGAGTGTTACTTCGCACGACATCTTCAAAATTATCCTCCATCAACATTTTGAAGCGACCGAGAATTCTCGCGCGCTCGACGGGCGGAGTTTCCATCCACGCGGGAAACGCTCCGTGTGCAGCTTCGACTGCGGCGTTTACGTCAGTAGCCGTGCCGATGGGACACTCAGAAATCGTTTCCCCGGTTGACGGATTGAAAACCGGCGTGCCGGGAACTTTTGGCTGAAGCCATTCGCCGGCGATAAAATTGGGACAAGGTTCGAGTGTCAGGTTCATTTGATTTGCTTTTGGTCTGGTCGAATCCCTCAGCGGATGATTCGAGCTACATTCGCGCGGCGCTGGAAAAACAATTACTGATAATTTGCGGCCGTCCGGCTCAGGGAAAAATATCCGCGACGCGAATTCGCACGCCCGGCACGCTCACGCATTGGATCGTCTCGTTGATGCTCACGGTTTTTTTCTCGCGGTAGATGCCATTTTCCGGGCGGGTGTACAATTCAATTTTCCGCTCGGAGCCTAGCACGATCCAGTATTCCTTCACCCCGGCTTCGGCGTAGAGAAAGGCGTTCTCGCGATCAAGCGCGGCGCTGGAAATGGCGACTTCAATGACGAGTTCGGCAGTACGAGGATGAGCTTTGTAAAAGTCCGAGTCGTTTCCACGCACAACCGAGACATCCGGCTCCGGTTCCGAATCGGGAAGCGTGATGGGATCTTCGCGTCGGACCGTGAAGCCTGCGGGCAGTTGCGCCGCAATGAGGTCGTAGAGGCGTTTGCCCAAAGAAGCGTGCAAAGGTGATTTAGACATTTTCTCGATAACAATGCCGCGAATCAATTCCGTCCGGCGGCCATTCTCATAGAACTCGCCGAGGCGGTGATATTCTTCCACGGTCAGCGGTGAAACACGCTGGCGGACTTCTGGGATTTCAAGAATTGCGGGCATCACGTCGGAAAGTTATCCGCTTTTCTCACCTTCGTCGAGTTCTCGTCCTGCGTCATTTTCGCGCCCCCGAATTACCGGTGGACAAGGCTTCGGACTGTTTCACGAATTCATCCCCGCTCCATTCGCCGTCGGCCTGAACCATTTTCTTTTGCGGGGCGGCAGCGGCGGCTTTTTGCGCGGCTTTGCGTTCGCTCTGGCGTTTCACCAAGTCTGCGTGCGTTGTGAAATAATCGAGGCTCTTGCCTTTGAAATCGGCGAGCGTTTCGAAATGATGTTTTTCCATGAAGGCGAGGAGTTCGTCGCACATCGGCTTCACGCATTCGTAGCCGAATTTCATCACGCCGGTGCAAACTTGAACGGTGTCCGAGCCGAGCAAAATAAATTGCGCAGCGTCGTTGCCGGATTCGATTCCGCCAAGACCGGAGAGCGAGCGTCCGGAAAATTCTTTACGAATCATCGTCGCAATTTCCATCACCATGCGGAGCGCAATCGGCTTCACCGCTTTGCAGGAATAACCGCCGGGTGTGGTGTAGCCTTCGACCGACGGCTCGGGACGCAGCGTATCGAGATTCACGCCGCAGACACTGCGAATGGTGTTGATCGCGCTGAGTCCCGTCGCGCCGCCGCGTAACGCCGCGCGACTTGGGTCTTCGATGTGCGTGACGTTCGGGGTCATCTTCGCCCAGAATGGTTTCTTGGCCGCGCTTTTTACCCAGCCGCAAACTTCCTCGAGAACCTCAGGACATTCGCCCATCGCCGCGCCCATCTTGCGTTCGGGCAAACCGTGCGGGCAGGAAAAATTTAGTTCAAACGCATCGACCCCGGCGTCCTGCGAACGTTGCACAATTTCAATCCACGCGTCCTTGTTGTATTCCTCCATGATCGACGCGATGAGCACGCCGTTGGGAAACATGTCTTTGCATTTTTTAAATTCGTCGATCCAAATCTTGAAAGGCCGGTCGCTGATGAGTTCAATATTTTCCCAGCCGATAACTTCCTCACCATCGCTCGCCATAAGCTTGGCGTAACGCGGCGTGACGTTGACGACTTTCGATGAATCGAGACTGACCGTTTTCGCGATGACCGCGCCCCAACCTTCTTTGAATGCTCGGCCGATGACGTTAAGATTTGTTCCCGGCGGCCCGGAACCGATGATGAATGGATTCGGAAGTTTGAGACCGTCAACCGTAGTGGCGAGTGTAGGCATAAATTTTTCCTCAATCTGTAGCGGCGTGTCTGTGACCGCCGCAAATTTAAATTTCAGCGATGATGACGGAATTTCATTTCAGCGGCGGTCACAGACACGCCGCTACATTTGTGATTGCGTTAAATTTTTAACGCGAATGGAGGTGGATTGCTATCCCAAATTCCTGGCGGGAGTTGCCCAAATAAAACGGCACGGATCGCTCCGCGCCGCTTTCGGGGTAGCATCTGCCTCCGGCGGGTGCGAAAAGACCTCCCGGAGCGCCGATCTCCGGATCGGCACGGATTGATACTTATGCCAACGACCGATTGGGAGATCGGCGTTTCGGAAAACGTCTTCGCACCCGCCGGAGGCAGATGCTACCCGGCAAATTTTCCGCCGGTCACAAACGCGCGGCCACATTTTTTCTAAACGTCGTAGTAAAGAAAAAATTCGTAGGGATGCGGGCGAAGACGAATGGCATCGGATTCCTTGCGCTTGTGCATAATCCACATTTCCAAAAAGTCATCGGTGAAGACGTCGCCTTTCAAGAGGAAGGCGTTGTCTTTTTCCAAGTGATTTAACGCTTCGTCCAGGCTGCCGGGCATTTGCGGAATCTTGGCGTGTTCTTCGGGCGGGAGTTCATAAAGATTTTTGTCCATCGGTTCGCCGGGATCGATTTTATTGAGCACGCCGTCGAGTCCCGCCATCAACAATGCGGTGTAACACAAATATGGATTGGCCGCTGGGTCGGGCGGACGATATTCAATGCGTTTGGCTTTCGGCGATTCGCTGAAAGTCGGAATGCGAATCGCAGCCGAGCGATTGCGCGCGGAGTAAGCGAGATTCACCGGCGCTTCGTATCCGGGCACCAATCGTTTGTAGGAGTTCGTCGTCGGATTGCAAATGGCGGCGAGCGCTTTTGCGTGCTTCAAAATTCCGCCGATGTAATAAAGCGCCATCTTGCTCAAGCCCGCATATTCGCTTCCTGCAAAAAGTGGCTTGCCTTTGTTCCACAAACTTTGATGCGTGTGCATTCCTGAACCGTTGTCGCCGAAGAGCGGCTTGGGCATGAAAGTCACGGTCTTGCCATGTTTGCGCGCGACATTTTTGATGATGTATTTGTAAAGCATCATCGCGTCGGCGGTCCTGACCAACGTGTCGAAACGAAAATCAATTTCCGCCTGACCCGCCGTCGCAACTTCGTGATGTTGGCGTTCGACGACAATGCCGAGTTGCTCCATGATCAAACACATCTCGGTGCGGATGTCTTGCTGGGTGTCCACCGGCGCGACGGGAAAGTAACCTTCTTTGTGCCGGATTTTGTAACCGAGATTTGGCATCTCATCCCGACCGGTATTCCAAACCGCTTCTTCCGAATCGACGGAATAAAAAGTTCCGTTGGCTTTGGAATCAAATTGAACGTTGTCGAAAATAAAGAATTCCGCTTCGGGACCGAATACTGCGGTGTCCGCCAGTCCTGTGCTCTTGAGATATTTTTCGCCGCGTTGAGCAATGCCCCGCGGATCGCGATTGTAAGCCTCCTTGGTTCCCGTTTCGGCAATGGTGCATGTGAGCGAGAGCGTCGGCACTGCGCAAAATGGATCGATGAACGCGGTGGACGGATCGGGCATCGCCAACATGTCGGAGGCTTCGATGGATTTCCAACCACGGATGGAGGAACCGTCGAAACCAAAACCGTCTTCAAAAATTTCCTCGGTCAATTCGCCCAGCGGCACACTGAAATGTTGCCAGGTGCCGAAGGTGTCCACGAATTTCACGTCAACCATTTTCGCGCCCGCTTTTCGCGCGTTGTCGATGACGCTTTTAGGAGTGGGTCCGGTCGGAGCCGTGGGAGTCTTGGTTTCTTTTTTTGCCATAGTTATTTTTTTGTTGTTGTTAAATCGAACGCGGTGCCAATTCGCGAGAGCGGATTATTGACACCGCGCCAAAAGTCGCAAGCAGTTTAATGCGCTTCGCCGTGATAACCTTCCTCGCCGTGCTCGGAGAGATCGAGGCCGATGGTTTCAACATCTTCGCTGACGCGCAGACCCATGACTGCTTTGACAATGAGACCGATCACAAATGTGCCGATCACCGCCAACGCAATGGTGACTCCAATCGCTTTCAATTGCTCAATCCACAGGTGATGGCCCGCCACAATTTTATCGAGACCATTTGTTTTGGCGTAGGAATTAGCGTCGGTCAAATTCGCATTTACTTTTCCGGTCGCGAGAACGCCCGTCATGAATGCGCCCAAAGTTCCGCCGACGGCGTGAACACCGAACGTGTCCAACGCGTCGTCGTAACCGATCAAACCTTTCAATTTTGTCACTGCGAAATATGGAATTGCTCCAGCCAGGACGCCGATGATGACCGCGCCTTTCGCATCGACGAAACCAGTGGCAGGGGTGATGACAACCAAGCCCGCCACTGCGCCGGAACAGAAACCGAGGATGCTCGCTTTGCCGCGAGAAAAATATTCCAACAACGGCCAGACGAAGGACGCAACCGCTGTCGCCAACGTTGTCGTCATAAATGCATTCGCGGCGATACCGTCCGCGGCCACCGCGCTGCCCGCGTTGAATCCGTACCAACCGACCCAGAGCATTCCAGTGCCGACCATACAAAGCACCATGCTGTGCGGCTGCATCGGTTCTTTCGGAAAGCCAAGTCGCTTGCCGAGCATCATGCAGAGAATGAGCGCGGACCAACCGGATGACATGTGAACGACCGTTCCGCCGGCGAAGTCGATGGCTTTGATTTTCGCGTCGCCATTCCAAACGCCATTCATCAAACCATCGACACCCCAGACCATGTGGGCGAGCGGAAAATAAACGACGAACATCCAGAGAATCACGAAAACAATAATCGCCGTAAATTTCATGCGTTCAGCAATTGCACCGATAATCAACGCGGGAGTGATGATGGCGAACATCATTTGATACATGGAAAAAACATTGTGTGAAACCCAGGCCGAGTAGTCGGTGTTCGGCGCGGAATCGACTCCACTGAGAAACGCGAATTTGAAGCTGCCGATCCAAGGATGGCCGCCCGCGAAAACCAAACTGTAGCCGCAAATGAACCAAAGAATCGTCACGACTCCGGTGATGCCCAAACATTGCGCGAGAACGGAGAGGACATTTTTTCGCCGCACCAAACCGCCGTAAAATAAGGCGAGACCAGGCAATGTCATGAAGAGAACGAGCGCGGAACTGGTCATCATCCAGGCGTTGTGGCCAGGCCCCGAAGACGTGGCGAGAGCGGTGGGCGCATTGGTCTGGCGCGCGCCGTTGTTGATATAGGCTTCGAGGTCAGTAAGGCGATCTTCGGTGGTGGGAGCTTTGGCTGCGGGCGCGGGCGCATTGGTTTGCGCGTTTAGAGTGGATGCAGCGAACAAGGCAGTGATTCCCAGGAGAAATAAAATTTTTTTCATGGTTGGTTTTTTTTGTGGAAATGAAAAATTAAACAGCTTGTTCTCCTTTTTCTTCGGTGCGGATGCGAACGGATTGTTCAACCGGCGACACGAAAATTTTTCCATCACCGATTTTTCCCGTCTTGGCTGATTTCAAAATGGCGGCGACGGCGGCTTCGACCTGGCTGTCGGCGAGCACCACTTCGATCTTAATTTTTGGGAGAAAATCGACGGTGTATTCGCTCCCGCGATAGATTTCTGTATGGCCTTTTTGACGGCCAAACCCTTTGACTTCAGTCACGGTCATGCCTTCGATCCCAACTTCACTGAGGGCGTCTTTGACTTCTTCCAGCTTGAACGGTTTGATGACAGCTTCGATTTTTTTCATAGTTTGGTTTGATAGATTTCCTTCACTCTCTTTTAGCAGCGGGGATGCCAACCTAAGTTTCGTTTCCGACGAAGAAACGAAAGAGCCTGATTCTATTAGCTAAAATTCTGTGAAATTTTTTTTCAGGAAAAAAGTTTCTGCGGAATTTTCATCAGGTTGGTTTTTTTTTACCAGTGCAAGGCCAACGAGAAAGAAGGGTGTTGCTCAAATGGAAGAGAGCGCCGATTTCCGAATCGGCACCCCGCCGAACGCTCGACGGTCACGAGCCGAACCGGAGTTCGGCGTTCCGTCCGCAGACCGCGGTTCCGGAAACTTGTTTTGGCAACCAATCTAGTGCGCGTGAATCGGGAGGAGCGAAGCGCCTGGGCCTTTGTCTGTTTCGGAACGCGCGGACATGGCTGTCCGCGCTCCATTTGGTTTTGGGCAACTCACGTTGGAAATTATTTCCTGGCGGCTTTTCCATCCCAAAGCGATTGCATCGTTCAGCCCAGGGATGCGAGGCACGAGCTACCTTGGGTGAACTACAACCACAGGATCAACCCTGAAGGGGTTGCAGCCACCGACAAATTTTAAACTCGCAATGAGATGCACCCCCGTTGGGGTTGAAAGAATTCTTTACCGTCAACCCAGGGTAGCTCGTGCCTCGCAGCCCTGGGCTGAGTGACACAATCCTTTCAGGATTGAAGAAGGACATCCTGAGATTGGGTAATCACAAAAGGATGGCTGCACTGCGCCTGATCTAACCGTAAATAATGAGGTCGATATTTTCCGGCAAACTTTTTGCGACTTCAGTAACGACATCGCCCTTGAGTAGCGAAACCAATTTGGTCCGGTGGGTCGAACCGAGCGCGAGAATATCGATTCCAATCGTCGCCGCCAGATCGAGAATCGTGTTAGCGGGACTTTCGCTGATGACGTAGAGCGGAAGCACAGGCACGTCGTTTTGCGCTCCGAGTTCAAGCATCGCGTACATAATTTCCGCTGCCTTGGCGTCTTCCTGCCAGCGCGGTCTTTCCGTCGTTTCCAGTGGACCGGGCAGGTTGACGGCGAGTTCCTTGACATAGAGAACGTAAAGTCTGCCTTGCCGCAAACGCGCTTCTTCCATGGCGAACTTCAATACGGGTGTAATTCCACGGGCCGCGACCAAAATGGATTGACCGGGAGCGAGGTTCAGTTTGAGGGTGGGATTTGGGCCCGGCGAAACATGGGCGGCGACTTCCTGGCTAACAGTCAACGTGCGCAGACCGGCGCGCTTCTGTGCGTAACCGCGCAGACCAAATCCCAAAATCAAAACGCAACAGGCGAAAAAGAGCGCGTCCTGTTTTGTTTTTGCAATCGTCAATTCAACACAAAACAGAATCACGAACGTGAGGGTCATAATTCCACGTTCGTACCAGACCAGCTTCAAGCTTTTGTTAAACGAACAGGAACCGAGATTAACCGTAATCGCGCCGATGACGCCGATGGCGTACAACCCCATCAGCGATTCGAGACTCCGGGAGAATAATATTACAATGACCGGAAGAACGGCCGCCGTGAGCAATGGAAGCCACGGGACACCGTATTTATTCAACCGGGTGAATTTTTTCGGCATCTCTCCATCGCGCGCCAGCATGTAAAGCAAACCAATCAGCGCGCCAATGGCAGTGTTGACCGCGCTCAAGAGCAACAAACCCACGACGATTCCAACAACCACGCCGAAAATTTTGCCGAAGTTCGGACCGAAGGCGGCGGTTCCATAGAGTTCGCCCAACACGCTCAGCATATCTTCCCATCGCTCCCTCAAAATGGGTTCAGCCCTTTTCGGCAGCGAAAGCATCGCCCAACCCAGGAGCGACGTGCCGATGATGACTTCTATCGCCACCGGCCAAATTGCTTTCCGCGCCGTCCTGGAAACGTGCGGCTTTTCCATGCTGGTGCCCGGATTGAGCTTCATCACTCCCGTTAGGTTTGCGATGGCTTCAACTCCGCTCAGCGCCAAAATCATTCCGGTGAACGCGAGCCAGCTTCGTCCGAAACCCCCGGCAGGCGGGGTGAGGTTTTTGAAGGAAAGGTGCGGGATACTCCACGCCACAATCAGCACCACCACAAAGGCCATCGGAACGGCGAGTGACATCGCAATGCTTCCGCTATGCTTCGGGCCAAAAAAATTAAGAAGAACGACTCCGACGATGGTGGCGATAGTCGCTAGCGGAATCCACGCCGGCGGGACGCGAAAATATTGCATCGCCGCCCAGCCGCTCATCGCCGCCGTGACCGTAAAGTTGGCCACGAGCAATAACGCACCCATCACGGCAAGGAACCGGCTTTGTTCGCGCGCTGCTGAATAAACGCCACCGCCATCGGGAAAATGTTTGCAGACGATAACGTAATTGTAGGCGACCAAGCCGGTCAACGCGCAGACCGCGACAATGATGGGAAGCGCGGCATAACTCCCGATTGCGAAGCTCGCGCTAAAAGCAAAACCGATAACGTAGGCCTTGCTTGTGCCCCAGTCGCCGTAGAGCAACGCGGCGGCGCGTTTCCAATCAAGATTGCGCGGACGATGGACTCCAACGCTATCCATGAAGAATTCCTGAAAGTTCAGGCGGGGCCAGTTGCCAGCGATTAACCGATAAAGTCATTTGCAGCGCGAATGTGGATTGAAGTCGAGCCGTTCGTCAAATAGAGACTCTGGCGGGGGTGTAAGTTCAAGTGGGGTCACGTAGCGCAGGATTGCATCCTGCTGTATCGCCGGTTTGAAACCGGCTGAACGTCGCCAATAGAGAAAGTCTTTAGTTTTCGAAAGTCTCCCGTTCTGGCGGCATCTCGCAGGTTGAAAACCTGCGATACGGCAGGATGCAATCCTGCGCTACAACTGACCAACTGACCGCTAGTTTGCATCACACCCCTCTGGCTGCAAGGACGGCGAATCCCTTCTTGCAACCCAGTCTCAATTGACCTAACTTCGCTTCATTGTGAACGAGCCAGTCCACGAAATGAAAACGCCGCTGAATATTTCGCAGCCGCCTTTTCTTTATCCATTGAGCGATGTGCGGGCTGGCGTTTCCGTTCGCATCAAACAAGTTTCTGCTTCGCCCGAAATCACCAGCCGCCTGCGCGAAATGGGTTTTTGCGAAGACCAAAAAATCCGCCTCATCAGCCGCCACACCAATATCATTTGCCAGGTTTGCCACGCGCGTCTCGGCATCAGCAGCAAGTTGGCGGAGAAAATTCTGGTTGAGCCGTTGTCCGGCCAACAAGCCGCCTGATATGTCCGAACCGAGCCAACCACTGACCTCATTGCAGGTCGGCAGCGCCGCTGTCGTTACCGAAATTAAAATCCCGCCGACCGACCGCGCTCGTCTTCTCGAAATGGGATTGCTCGTCGGCACACCGGTGCAACTCGTCCGCTTCGCGCCGCTGGGTGATCCGGTGGAAATCAAAGTGCGCGGCTACAATCTCACGTTGCGCAGACACGAGGCGGAACAGATTTTTGTAAAATCAATTGTAGGAGCTGACGTGAGGAAGCTCTGATTTCAAAATTTATTCAGAGCCTCCTTACGTCGGCTCCTACGAAGAATGGAAATTTCCGAAACAACGATTAGCACGCCAGCCACTCCGCGTTCCGCTCTCCGCGTTCCGCATTCATTCGTCGCGCTCACCGGAAATCCCAACTGCGGCAAAACAACTTTGTTCAACGCGCTGACTGGCCTTCGCGCGAAAGTTGGTAATTACGCTGGCGTCACCGTCGAACGGAAAGAAGGAAAACTCCTCGGCGCAAATTCTGAAACGCCAATCACGATTCTCGATTTGCCCGGCACTTACAGCCTTTCGCCGCATTCGCTCGACGAACAAATTTCGCGCGACATTTTATTTCACCGTCTGCCCGATGTTCCCGCGCCATCGCTTGCCGTGGTGGTCATTGATGCGTCCAATTTGCAGCGCAATCTTTACTACGCCACGCAGGTCATCGAACTCGGCTATCCGACGATCATCGCGCTGAACATGATCGATGTCGCCGAGAACAACGGACATCACATCGACGCCGAACAACTTTCCGCCGCGCTCGGCGTGCCGGTGATTCCCATTGTCGCCAGCACGGGTCAAGGCGTTCCCGATCTTCGCAAAAAAATTATTTCAGCCATCGCGGAAAATCGCCGCACCATCCCGCGCCACTTTTGCGAATTGCCCGTCGTCTTCGGCACCGAAGCCGAAGCCATCGCTGAACTGCTCGCGAAAACTTTTCATGAGCGAAAGACTCAAGCGACCGCCGAAGCTCTTTTAATTTTGAGCGACGAAAAAGTTCTCGCCTCGAACAAAGAACATTATCCGCCGCACGTCGAAGAACCGGTTGTCGCCGCGCGCAAACGAATCGAAGCCGCTGGAATCGACTGGCGCTCCATTGCCATCGAAGCCCGTTACGCCCGCGCTTCGGCAATCCAAATGGCTGTCACGACCGAGCGCGATCTCGTCACCGAAACGTTTTCCGACAAACTCGACCGCGTTCTCACTCACAAATTCTGGGGACTGCTGATTTTCGTCGGGCTGATGGCGCTGATGTTTCAAAGCATTTTCACGTTCGCGCAAATTCCGATGGACGCGATTTCCGCCGCCGTGAGCTGGATCGGCGAGACCACTGGCAATCTCATTCCCGAAGGCGCGCTGCACAGTTTGATTGTTGATGGCGTGATCGCCGGAGTCGGCGCGGTGGTTGTTTTTCTTCCGCAAATTTGTCTGCTCTTTTTGTTCATCAGCATTTTGGAAGACACCGGCTACATGGCGCGCGCCGCATTTTTGATGGATCGCTTGATGACCAAAGTCGGTCTGCATGGAAAAAGTTTTATTCCAATGCTGAGTTCATTTGCCTGCGCGATTCCGGGAATCATGGCGACGCGCACCATCGAGTCGCGTAAAGATCGGCTCGTGACCATTCTCGTCGCGCCGCTGATGAGTTGTTCGGCGCGATTGCCGGTGTACGCGCTGCTCATCGCCGCGTGCATTCCCAACAAAACCGTTTTAGGCATTTTCAAATTGTCCGGCCTGACGATGCTTTCGATGTATCTGCTCGGAATCATCGTCGCGCTTTTAATGGCGTGGCTTTTTAAAAAAACTTTGCTCAAAGGTCCGACGCCGATGCTCATCATGGAATTGCCGCCCTACAAACGACCGACGTTGAAAGTTGTTCTGCGCCACATGTGGGATCGCAGCGGATTATTTTTGCGCCGCGCGGGAACGGTGATTCTCGGCATCAACATTCTCCTCTGGTTTCTGGCGAGTTATCCGAAGACAGACGTTAAAAGGTTAAATCGTTCAAGCGTTGAATCGACAGAGCGCCAAGGCCATTCAACGATTCAACGATTCGACGATTCAACCCAGCCGATGGGGAATGAAATCGCGGGCGAACAATTGCGTCGCAGCTTCGCCGGAAAAATGGGCCGCGCTATCGAGCCGATCATCGCCCCGCTCGGTTTTGATTGGAAAATGGGTATCGGGATTATCGCATCATTTGCGGCGCGCGAAGTTTTTGTCAGCACGATGTCCACGGTTTATAACGTTGGGAAATATGAAAAAGGCGACAAAGGAATTGGCAACGTCGCCCAAACGTTGCGGGAAGAAAAACATCCTGATGGCTCGCGCATTTACACGCCGCTCGTCGCCGTTTCGCTGATGGTTTTTTACGTGTTCGCCCTGCAATGCGTCAGCACCGTGGCGATTGTGCGACGCGAAACGAATTCCTGGAAGTGGCCGATTTTCCAGTGGCTTTACATGGGCGTGCTGGCCTGGACGCTGTCGTTCATCACCTACCAAGGCGGGAAGCTACTTGGATTTTAATTCTCAGAAAATATTTCGCGCGAACAATGTGAAAACGGCATCCGATAGGGAAAATCAGGGGGCGGTTAAAAACGGGTGAGGCGGGATTTCGTTTCCTTGGAGGGGCGGCGGCATGGCGCCGCTTTTCCTGCACGTTGCGCGATGCAGGAAGTGCTCAAAAAGATCCTTCCTGGCTTTTTCACTGTGCAGCCAAAGCAGGGAACGGGTCCCCTGGTCGCCAGTGGTTTGGGTCGAGCCTACCAAGGGGTTCAGCGCGGTGCCAGGATTTGATCCCAGCGGCGTAACGGGGTAGCTAGTGGTCGTAATCTTCCCCGATTTCCTCAGCACGTTCACCTCGCGAATGCCAAGGGTCAATGCGTGTTCGTCGTTGTAGAAGACTTGGATCTGATTTGGGATGCAGCCCGTCACGACGGAAACCTTACTGGTTCGCAATACCTCACTTTCATTAAAGGCAATGCTCGTCAAGGCGTTGGTGCTTGGGAAAGGATATGGAGGCGTGCAAGGACCGAGAGTGCAGCCCGGCGGGTTTCCAGTGCAGACGGCTTCCTGGGCAGAGGCCATGGCAACAAGCATCCCATTACGGTTCGTGCCTGCGTAGGCGATATTAGTTACACATTGGGTGCAGTTGGTGGGAGTAACGGCATTGTTACCCTTCTTGGCCGGCGAATTATGGACCAGCCCAATGGTGACCCCGCCGAAACCAGCAGCACCGAATGCGTTCCTACTGACGACGACTGTATAGCCATTCACGTAATCCCAAGTTGGGAATGAAGACTCTGGAGCAGGTGAATTAACCGTATAGCCGTAGAACGCGGGAGACTGATTCAAGTTATCGGTCAATGTCGTCGTATAGCTGACGAGGTTGCTTTTGTTGCCCACAGGCGATTTTACAGGGTACAGCGAGGATGCCAAAGCATTATGTTTTAACGCCACTGATCTCGGCTTCGAGCGTGACATCCACATGAAAATTACTTCGGGGAGCGATGGAAAAAACGAATATTGCCTATTACGTGGTGAACTATCCTTCGCTGGAAGCGGCCAAAGCAGGTATAGTCGGCAAGCCGCTCTCGGTCGCTGATGAAGCTCCTGCGACCGTAGCGATGGACTTCGCTTGGGATGGAAAAAAACGCTATACGAAGTTCGACGTGTTTGATATTGGAAGGAACCCCAACCGTCCTCTAAGACCCAATGCCGACCTCGACGGCGCTGGCGCGAAAATCGTTCCCAATCTCTGTGTGGTTTGTCATGCCGAGCAGGCCGTAAAATTCAAGGCCGGAAGGCTTGGCTTTACCATGGCCCCTCCCGACGGCGATACCAAGGCACGGTTCATCCCCTTTGACCTTGAGTCCTTCACCTATGCAACTGCCCCAGGCGTAGAAAAAGCCGCCTTCCGTAAGTTGAATCAAGGCATCTATCTTTATTCATGCGCGACGACAGCATCGGCTTCAGCACCTATGATTTCTTCCGTCAGAAAACAAAGAACAACCCTGGGATAGTCTGCGCCAAAATGGTCATGCCTAACGCCCAACGCACCTTCTCTATTTTCTGGGGTAGCCAGGCCGCCAACCTCATCAAGCCCAACGTGGTGCCAAACCAGCCTGCGATCCTAACCAACACCTTCGGTAGCAATTGGTGTCCATGTCCAACCCCGCCTTGAGATAGCAGTTAGGTTACTCCCGCATATTTTGTTTTTGCGTTAATTGGCTGTCACATCGCCTATCAACCGAGTACAATGTCCACCACGTCAACGTCGGTCGTTGCCGCCTGATGCAAAAATAATGAAAAAAATAATTCATCTGTGCTCCCTGTCTTTATGTTGTCTGGCGCAAGCCATCTCTGCGTCATCCAAACCAAACATCCTCATCATGCTATCCGATGACATGGGCTTCTCCGACCTGGGCTGTTATGGCGGAGAAATTAAAACGCCCAATTTGGATTCGCTCGCGAAAAACGGAATTCGTTTCACCCAGTTTTACAACACAGCGCGTTGTTGTCCGACTCGCGCCGCGTTGCTCACCGGACTCTACTCGCATCAGGCCGGGATGGGGCACATGACGCATAACAGCGGAGCGACCGGTTATCGCGGCACGCTGAATCATGAGTGTGTCACCATTGCGGAAGTTTTGCGCGCTGCGGGTTATAGCACTTACATGTGCGGCAAATGGCATGTCGCGCAAGACATCCGGCCCGATGGCGACAAATCTGCATGGCCAATCCAACGCGGGTTTGAAAAGTTTTACGGCACGATCACTGGTGGTGGAAATTTTTACGATCCAACGACACTTTGTCGGCAAAATACTTTCATCACACCTGAAAACGATCCCGAGTACAAGCCGGCGCAAAAATTTTATTACACCGAGGCGCTGAGTGACAACGCGGTAAAATTTTTGCAGCAACATTCTGCGGAAAAACAGGAGAAACCATTCTTTATGTATCTGGCCTTCACCGCGGCACATTGGCCGATGCATGCGTTGGAAAAGGACATCGCCAAATATCATGGAAAATTTGATGACGGTTACGAACCGATTCGCCAAGCGCGCGTCAAACGCATGAAGCAAATGGGCTTGATGGATTCCCAATGGAATATTTCTCCGCAAGCCGGTGACTGGAACAGCGTCACGAACAGAGATTGGGAAGCGCGCTGCATGGAAGTGTACGCAGCGATGGTGGACAACCTGGATCAAGGCATTGGCCGCATCGTCGCGCAGTTGAAACGCGCCGGGCAACTCGACAACACCCTGATTTTCTTTTTGCAGGACAACGGCGGTTGCGCGGAAGCGATGGGACGCGATTTGAATAAGCCAGAGTCGCCCACGCCTCTCAAACCCTTCGGCCCAGACGATCTTCAACCTAAAATTTGGCCGCCCATGCAAACGCGGGACGGGCGTTGGGTGCGAACGGGTCCCCAAGTCATGCCTGGCCCACCGGACAGTTACGTGGCCTACGGAAAAAGTTGGGCGAACGTTTCCAACACGCCCTTCCGCGAATACAAGCATTGGGTCCACGAAGGAGGAATCAGCACGCCACTGATCGCGCATTGGCCGAAAGGAATTCCGGCAAAGCGTCGCGGAAAACTTGAGCCACAGCCCGGGCATTTGATCGATCTGATGGCGACGTGTGTCGATGTGGCGGGCGCGGCGTATCCAGAAAATTTGAATGGAGAAAAAATCAAACCGATGGAAGGAGTTTCGTTGCGGCCCGCTTTCAAGGGAAATTCACTCGCGCGGAAAAATCCTATTTTCTGGGAGCACGAAAGCAACCGCGCAGTTCGTGATGGCAAATGGAAACTGGTCGCGAAAGAAAATGAGCCGTGGGAACTTTACGACATGCAAGCCGACCGCACAGAGATGCACGATCTGGCAAAAATGCAGTCGAGGAAGGTTCAGGAACTGGCGGCCAAATGGGATGCCTGGGCGAAACGCGCGGACGTTTTGCCGCTCGGCTCCTGGCGCAAAAATGTAAAACCATAAAAGTTTTTGGCGCACCGTTTTATTTCACGAGTGGGTTTTAAGTGAGAATCGCCTTCACCACTTCTCCGCTCACATCAGTCAGGCGAAAATCGCGGCCTTGAAAACGGTACGTTAATTTTTTGTGATCGACGCCGAGCAGATGAAGCATCGTCGCGTGAAAATCGTGGACGTGAACTGGATTTTCCACCGCGTTGTAACCGAGTTCGTCGGTGTTGCCATAACTCATTCCACCGTTGACTCCCGCGCCCGCCATCCAGATTGAAAAACCTTTGATATGATGGTCGCGCCCATCCCCTTGACCCATCGGAGTGCGGCCAAACTCTCCGCCCCAAACCACCAGCGTGTCGTCCAACATGCCGCGCTGTTTCAAATCTTTCACCAGCGCCGCCGACGCCTTGTCCACCAGACCGGAAGTGGTTTCGATTCCTTTTTTAATTCCGCTGTGATGATCCCATCCGCGATGATAAAGCTGAATAAATCTCACGCCGCGTTCGGCGAGTCTTCGCGCGAGCAAACAATTCGCGGCGAAAGTTCCATCGCCGCCTTTCGTTCCATACATGTCGAGAACGCTTTGCGGTTCATCGGAAATATCCATTAAACCCGGCACACTCGATTGCATCTTGAAAGCCATTTCGTATTGGCTGATGCGCGTGGCAATTTCCGGATCGTCAATTTCGTTGTTCAATTTACGATTCAAAGAATTTGCTGCGTCGATCACATCGCGCTGAATTTCTGAAGAAATTCCTGGCGGATTTTTTATGTAAAGAACCGGATCGCCCTTGGAATGAAAATGAACTCCCTGGAAACGGCTCGGCAAAAATCCGCTGTGCCATTGCCGCGAAGAAATCGGCTGGTCTTGTCCGCCGCCCGAAGAAGTCAGCACGACGAAGCCCGGCAGATTTTCGCAATCGCTTCCCAAACCATAAGTCAGCCATGAACCCATGCTCGGCCTTCCGGAAATGGATGTGCCGGTATTCATAAAAGTGTGCGCCGGATCGTGATTGATCTGCTCCGTGTGCATCGAACGAATAATGCAAATGTCATCCGCGATGCTGCCGATATGCGGAAACGATTCGGAAATTTTCTGTCCCGATTTCCCTCGCGACACAAACGAATATTGCGGCCCAAAACAATTTAGTTTCTGTCCCTGCAATTGCGCAATCGGCTGGCCCTTCGTGAACGATTCCGGCATCGGCTTGCCATGCAATTCGGCAAGCTTCGGCTTGTCATCGAATGTTTCCAAATGCGACGGCCCGCCTGCCATGCAGAGAAAAATTACTCGTTTCGCGCGCGCGGGAAGATGCAGAGGAACGATGACGCCGTCCCATTTGTCCGCCGCAATTTTGGATTTTCCCAACGCGGCAAAAGGGTTGAGCAACGAGCTCAATGCCACGCCGCCCACACCCATTGCGGCGCGGCGAAAAAATGTCCGGCGCGTCTCGTGGAGTTGAAATTGTTCAAATGGATTCATAAAAAAATTAACCGCAGATAAACACAGATACACGCAGATGGGGAAAAACGTGGCTCAATACGTTGACTGGAAAATTCATCACCTTCACGGTTTTTGATCTGCGTTTATCAGCGTTCATCTGCGGTTAAAATCGCGTAATCGTTTCGTGCAAATTTAAAATGGTTCGCGCAACGGAAGTCCACGCCGCCAGTTCCCCCGCATCCATTTCCTTTGGCGCAGGCGAATCGCCAACCTTCAAAAGTTTTTGCGCTCCATCCCTGTCCCCTTTGTATTTTTCCAAATGCTTTTCATAAAGGGCGGTCAAGGTTTCCAGTTCAATTTTATTCGGTGCGCGAGACAACGCCTGCTTGTAAGCCCATCGCAAACGATCGCTCGGATTTACGCCGGGTTGTTGAATAATTTTAGCCGCAAAAACGCGCGCCGCCTCGACGAAGGTCGGGTCATTTAAAAGCGTCAGCGATTGCAGCGGTGTGTTCGAACGGGGTCGCTCCACCGTGCATTCCTCGCGGCTCGGCGCATCGAATGCCATCAACATCGGATGCAAAAATGTTCGCTGCCAATGAGTGTAAACGCCGCGGCGATATTGATTGTCACCGTGGTCGGCTTCGTATTCGCGCTTCGGAAAATTCAACTGCGCGTAATAGCCCGCCGGTTGATACGGCTTCGCGCTGCGACCGAACATCGTCGGCGAAAGAAGCCCGCTGATGGCGAGCGCGTTGTCGCGAACCATTTCTGCGTCGAGACGAAAACGCGATTGGCGCGCGAGCAGCCGGTTGAAGGGATCGATTTCGCGAATTGATTTATCAGCCAGCGAAGATTGCCGATACGCGCTCGAAGTCACCATGAGTTTGAGAATGTGTTTCACATCCCAACGTAGAACAGGCGTCTCGCCTGTTCCTCTCGCAGGCGAGACGCCTGCGCTACCTTCCATGAAATCCAACGCGAGATAATCCAGCAGTTCGGGGTGGGTCGGCCATTCCCCTTGCGAGCCAATGTCGTCGAGCACTTTGGAAAGTCCGGTGCCGAAATATAATTTCCACCAGCGATTGACGAAGGCGCGCGCGGTCAATGGATTGTCGCGCGAGACGAGCCACTTTCCCAAGTCCAAACGCGTCAGCCGACGGTCTTTGATTTCGGGCTGCGGCAAAAATTGCGGAACAGCGGGCGTGGCCACTTTGCCGCCGTCGTCCATCCAATTTCCACGGCGTAAAATTTTGATTTCGCGTGGCTGCGTTGCCACTGAAACCAGCGTGGTCGGAATCTTTTTGGTCAATTCCTCTTTTTGTTTTTTCGTTTCGGCGAGTTGTGTTCGCGTTTCCGCCAGTTCCGGCGCGATGCTGAGATAAAACTTTTCCAACTCAGCTTTCTGTTTCTCCTCCCGCTGCGTCGCCGGCAATTTTACAACTGCCAAAATATTTTCCGGAACGGAGCTTTGGAAAAACGTGGCGTTGGTTTCCGCAGTCAACGAGAGCCGGAAGTGGCCGATATGGTGTTGGGCGTAATCCGATTCGTGTTTGAGCCGAATAGTCCAAGCCGCGTTCGTTCCGCCGGCAACTGGTTCCGCAAAAATAAAAATCGCTTGATGATTTTTGCTCTGCGTATGTCCATCCACCGCCCAACCGGTTTCAGGTTTGTCATCAATCGTGGCAGAAATCGGCTGATCCTTCTGTTCATAGTCAGCGGTCGCTTTCGCGATTTTTATTTTCTGAGGAGCGGCGTCGCCAGGCTTCGTCGCTTCCACTTCAAAACCGGTCAAAACGAAATTGCCATTGGCGCGCGACGAACTTTTGTTGGGAAAACTTTCATGCGTCAGCGCTTCCAGACGAATTGCGGCCACCCGTGGCAAATCGCTGCGCAAGGTGATCGTGTAAATATCCTTCGCCGGATTTTCTCCGCTCGCCAAAATGGAAAGATCGTTTTGGATTTCCAAAGTTGCGCCTCCTTGCGAAATAATCTTCTCCGGTTTTTGCGCGAGCCAGGCGCGCTGTTCCTTTTCCAAGTCAGCGAGCGTTTTCGTTTCCCAGGTTTTTTGAGCGTCGCGCAATTTTTCTGTCGGCGCGGCCAGAACTTTTTCGAGCGCGTCAATCGTTTCATCGAGCCGCTTTTTGTCAGCCGCTTGCTGTGCGCTCGGCACTTCGATGAATTCTCCCCACTGGCCGTTGGCGTGCGCGCCGCCGTAAAAACCTTTTTCCTTCAAGTCGGCAAAGATCGCTTCGAAGCTGTAAAAATCTTTGGTGGTGAATGGATCGAACTTGTGGTCGTGACATTCGGCGCAACCGAGCGTGCTGCCGAGCCAGACCGATGAAGTGGTGCGAACGCGGTCGGCAGCGTATTTGGCGAGATATTCTTTGTCCTGCGCGCCGCCTTCGGCCGTCATCATGTTCAAGCGATTGTAGCCGGAAGCAATTTTTTGTTCGAGCGTCGCCTCGGGCAAAAGGTCGCCGGCGATTTGTTCGACGGTGAATTGGTCGAAGGGTTTATTCGCGTTGAAGGAATTGATGACGTAATCGCGATACGGCCAGATGTTCACGTTTTGATCGCCGTGATAACCGACCGTGTCGGCGTAACGAACGAGATCAAGCCAGCGCATCGCCATCCGTTCGCCGAAATGTGGCGAAGTAAAAAGTCGATCGACAACTTTTTCGTAAGCATCCGCACTCTTGTCCGCGAGAAAACTTTCAACCTCTTCCGCGCTCGGCGGCAGTCCGGTCAAATCAAAACTCAGTCGGCGAATCAGCGTGCGTTTATCCGCTTCGGGTGACGGCTTGAGATTTTTCGATTCGAGTTTCGCGAGAATAAAACTGTCGATGGGATTGCGCGGCCATTTTTTATTTTTAACTTTTGGAATCGGTGCGCGTTGCAGTGGCAGGTAAGCCCAATGACCCTGCCACTTCGCGCCTTGTTGAATCCAAAGTTTGATCAACTCGATTTGTTGCGCGGACAGTTTTTTTTCCGAATCCGGCGGCGGCATTTGTTCCTCCGGATCAACTGAGGTGATGCGCCGAACCATTTCGCTTTCGCCGGTTTTTTTTGGCACGACGGGATGTTTGCCATCCAACTCGCCGAACGCGCCCGCTTCGGTATCGAGACGCAGTTTGGCTTTGCGCTGATTTTTATCGGGGCCGTGGCAGGCAAAACAATTATCGGAAAGGATCGGACGGATATCGCGATTGAACTCAACAACTTTGGGGAGCGGTTCGACGGCTGAAAGGGTGCGCGCCCATACCAAACAACCAGCGAACATTGAGATGACCATTTGCTTCATGAAAAAATTCTGACGCATTCTGACACAAAGAAGTTCGCGGCGAAAGCGGGTAAATAAAAAGCGATTTCCTGAGGGCGCATCTTGAGGGCGTGTTGCCCAAGTCGTAGGGCGGGCTTTCGAGCCTGCCGGTTACGAAACTTTCCAGTTTCGAAAAAAATGATTTGAGGTTTTTCTCGCAGATTTCCGGGGACTAGAAAGTCCCCGGAACCGGCAGGCTGGAAAGCCTGCCCTACACGCGATGG
>JBBQRQ010000036.1:0-45104 GCA_038214755.1 Verrucomicrobiota bacterium | reverse complement strand
CCCGCCTCAGGCGAAACCTGCCGCAGGCGCTCCGAATGAGGAGTACCATCTGAGCGATCGCGTTGGTCAATCTGCTCAAGCTCACGCATACGCGCTAACATGGAAAGAGGGATTTCGCTAAACACAGGTCGGAGCCTAACGGATGAAAGCTGAGCCACAGCCGGATGAACCAGTGGCTCGAAATGGGAGCCGCGCTAAACCCGAGAGCGGGGCGGCTGTTGGCTCCAGCGATTTGTTAGGCATTCCGTCTCCTCACAAGTTTCAATGTTAAAAGTCCAAAGCTCATAGCACAAACGCCAATACCAAAACGCAGCAACAGTAAAATTAAACCAGGACTCATATTCAAAAACTCTCTAGCTCCATTTCTGAAAACAACAACAGTCTCCTCAGCTACGTATGCAAGCAACAAAGCGCCGACAAGCAGTCCAACTCTCTTGATGAATGGAGCGCCGTCCCAAAGCAAAATGACCAAAGAGCAGAATAAAACCAAGAAAAAGCCCATACTCAGTCCGGCCCAGCTTATTCCATATCGAAGGTCGGGTAGTGACGATGGAATAAGCTCTGTGAACAAACCGGAAATCACTGCACAAGCCGCAAGGATGTAAGCTCTGTATTTCACAGGGGCGATGATGCCTAACAGTAAATATGCCGCATCAATGTTGGCCTAATTTTTTTAGGAGACATTAGGTCACAGCATCCTTTTAGCCGTTTCAACGAGGTAATCATTTTACGCTTTTTGGTTTTCCAAATCTTCGAGGCGGGTGATGTGGATGATGGCGCAGCGGCTGAAGTATTCAGCGAAACCGTCGGTGTCGATATTTCTTCCGACTTCGACAGAATTTTTCCCGATGAGAGCCATGTCGTGGTTGGTAATGTCAAACATCTTTCCGTCGGACATGCAGATGCGAAACGGTTTGAACGGCTGATTCTCCATGAGTTCTTTTAGTTGCGATGCGGTGAACATAATTTTTTTTTGAAGTGTAGCACGATTTTTGTCCATTGAGGAAAGAGAAAACGGAAGGCTAGACAGAATAAGTCAGTTCGCTAAGTTTTCCATCATGTCCGAGCCAACGCCATCACCGCCGCCGTCGAAAGCGAAAATCTTTTTTCGACGGCTGATTAGTTCAATCATTTTGTGGACGGTTGTCATCTCGGCGCTCTTCTCGGGAAATCGGCTGATCGCCGATTATGTTTTTCTTTTGATCGTGATCCTGCTGGCGGGATTCGGTTTGGCTGAATTTTATGGCATTGTCGAAAAACGTGATCTCCGTTGTTTTCCAAAAGTGGGTATCGCGGCCGGACTGCTCCTGATCATTTTCACCTTTCTGCATGTGTCGGGGCGACTGGGAATTTCCGGCACGCCCGCGCGCGTCAATGATTTTGAAACCAGCTTTTTAATTCTGTTTGTGCTCGGACTTTGTCTGCGGCAATTCGTTTCCAAAACAAACACGGCAGGAATCCTTGCCATTTCAACCACGTTGTTCGGTTTGATGTACGTGCCGTGGCTGCTCAATTTTATTCAAAAGATAAATTTTTTCCCCGACGTGCGAGTGCGTGGAAATTTTTATGTGTTGTATTTTATTCTCGTCACGAAATTCAGCGATCTCGGCGCGTATTGCGTCGGCTCGCTCATCGGCAAACACAAAATGATTCCGCGTATCAGTCCGGGAAAAACGTGGGAAGGTTTTGGCGGTGCGATTGTTGTGTCAACGTTGGTCAGTTTGGTCTTTGCGCATTTTGCCGGAGCCAAACTCGTCGGCATGACTCCGCTGCACGCAACGATTTTGGGAATTGTCTTGAGTTGTTCAGCGGTGGTGGGCGATTTAATCGAATCGATTTTCAAGCGCGAAGCGGGCGTGAAAGATTCGGGGAAATTTTTCCCGGGCATCGGCGGCATTCTCGACTTGCTCGATAGTTTGTTGTTCAATGCGCCGTTGATGTATTTGTATTTGCGACACGTCCTAACGAGATGAAACTGCGCGTGCCGGGTAGCATCTGCCTCCGGCGGGTGCGAATTGAACCTCTAACACTCAACATCGAATATCGAATGAAGGAGTCTTTACGCACCCGCCGGAGGCAGATGCTACCCGTGTTTGTTCGTGATCAAAAATGAATAACGTTGTTTTACTGGGCTCGACCGGTTCCATCGGAACCTCCACGGTCAAAGTCGCCGAAGATTTGCCGGAGAAAATTCGGCTGATCGGCCTCGCGGCTGGAAACAATATCGAACTTCTCGCGGAACAAACTCGCAAACATCAACCGCAAGCGATTTCTATTTTCGATCCAGTCAAAGCGAAGCAGTTGGAATCCATCGTCGATCCAAAAACAAAAATTTATTCCGGGGAGGAAGGTTTGTTGAAACTCGCCACCTTGCCCGAAGCTCACATCGTTTTAATCGCGATTGTTGGCACGGCGGGATTGCAACCGGCACTCGCTGCGATCCGAGCTGGCAAAGATATTGCCGTTGCGTCAAAAGAAATTCTCGTCATGGCGGGCGAAATTGTGATGAACGAAGCGCGCAAATATGGCGTGCGCGTGCTCGCCGTGGACAGCGAGCACTCCGCCATTTTTCAATGCCTCGACAACAAACCCGCCAGTTCCGTTCGCACTCTTTGGCTGACCGCATCGGGCGGTCCGTTTCGCGATAAAGCGCAATGGCCGAAGGAAAAATTTTCTGAAATCACCGTCGAGCGCGCGCTCAAACATCCGTCGTGGGTCATGGGGAAAAAAATCACGATTGATTCCGCGACGCTGTTCAACAAGGGACTGGAAATGATCGAAGCCCGCTGGCTTTTCGACATCGAAATGGCCCGCGTCAAAGTCGTTGTGCATCCGCAAAGCATCGTGCATTCGATGGTCGAATTCATCGACGGCTCGCTCCTTGCGCAACTGTCCACGCCGGACATGTGTCTGCCGATTCAATACGCGCTGACGTATCCAGATCGCGTCGGCAGCGAACGTGTGCAAACGAATTTCGCAAAACTGGGCACGCTTACTTTCGAAGAGCCGGATCTCGAACGCTTTCCCGCGTTGAATCTCGCACGCAGGGCAGGGGAGGTCGGCGGAACATTGCCCGCCGTGTTGAACGCGGCCAATGAAATCGCCGTGGACGCCTTCGTGAATCGCAAAATAAATTTTCCGCAAATTAGTGAGAGGGTCCGATGTGTGATGGAGCGTCATCGCGTGGTCGAACATCCCTCACTCGAAGAAATTCTGGAAGCGGATTCGTGGGCGCGGAAAGAAACCACAGATTCACGCAGATGAAGACAGATCAAAATTGTTTTGGAAGCAGAGCTGCACGTTGATTACTCGACAATGGGAGATTGAGCGAAAAACAGTCTCGCTTGTCAGTTGGCAATGGCACTCGTAGTTTAGTTTCCATGCAAGCAGTCGAATTCATGTCTGAAATCACCAAGCAAGGTGAACTGCCCGTGCCGCGTCATCTCGCCAAAAATCTTCCGCCTGCGAAAAAAGTGCGCGTGATCGTTTTGTTTCCTTCCGACGAAAACGAGGACGCGGATTGGTCGCGTCTTACTGCCGAACAATTTCTTGCCGGGTACGCGCCGGGAGATGCGGTTTACGACCAGGTAGAAATGGGCAAGACGGTGCGGGGCCCGCGCAACGGAAAGGGGTTCGCCCGCTTTCCAGCAGAATCACCGCCTACGAAAAAAAAGTTCCCCGATCACGCCGCGCGTTTGAAAAAAATCTTTGGCCAGAAACGGTTGTCGCGCTCCGAAATTTTGGGGGCGACGCAAGGACGGGAAAAATGACGGACGCTTACGGCGACACCAGTTTTTGGGTTTCTCTGTATGTCGCCAGCGATGACACGAAGGAAGCACTGGCGATTTTATTTTCGATTGGCGAGGCGCTTCCCTTCACGCCGTTGAACCGAATGGAATTTCGCAACAGCATTCGTCGGCTTGTTTTCACTCGAAAAATCCAACCCGGCGAAGCGCGTCAGATTTTGCGCCTCGCAGACGACGATGTCCGCCAAGAAACGATTTTGCCGCACACCCCTTCGGAATGGACAAATATTTTGAAGCGGGCCGAAGAATTCGGAAATAAGCACACGCAAGAAATCGGGTGTCGCTCGTTGGATTTGTTGCACGTCGCGCTGGCGGCTGAACTGAGAGCAAAAAGATTTCTGTCGTTCGACATAAACCAGCGAAAGCTGGCAAGCGCAGTTGGTTTGACGGTGTTGCCCAAGGTTTTGCGCTGAATCGGTTTTTCTTTTCTCCAGGATCGCAACGGTGTTTTTCGAAAGAGAGGTTTCCTAAGTTGCAACATCAAGTTTCCATCAGTAGATTTCGCCCGCTCTAGTAAAACAAAATTCATGGCCCACATTTTAAATTATTTTTACGTCGCAGCAGCCGTGGTGTTTCTTTTCGGCGCGGCGATTTTCATTCACGAATTCGGACACTATTGGGTCGCGCGCCGGCGTGGTTTGAAAGTTGAAGCCTTTGCCATTGGTTTCGGGCCAAAAATTTTTAGCTGGACGCGTGACGGCATTGAATATTCCTGGCGGCTGATTCCTGCGGGCGGCTACGTCAAACTTCCGCAAATGGTCACCTCTCAACAATTGGAAGGAGCGGCCAAAGACCCGCTGGAAAATATTCCGCCAGCCTCGCCCATTTCAAAAATCCTCGTCGCCTTCGCCGGGCCAGTCATGAACGTGATTTTCGGAATTGCCATCGCTTGCGTGATTTATTTTGTGGGCCTCCCCGTCGCGGTGAATCCTTCGATCATCGGTTACGTCGATCCTGAATCGCCGGAATACAAAATGGGTATTCGCGAGGGAGACAAGATCGTCGGAGTCAACGGCCGGCTGGTGAAATCGTGGCAGGATGTGCAATTGGAAACCTTCATCGCGCGCACCAACATTTTGCCGGTCCTGGTCGAACGGAATGGGGTCCGCACGACTTACCATCTCAAAACGGAAATCAATGAACTGGTCGGCATGAAGATTTTGAATCTCGATCCGAAAGATCATCCGGTCATTGTGCAAGTTTCCCCAAACAGCGTCGCGGAAAAAGTTGGGCTGCAGGTGAACGACATCTTTCTTTCCTTTGCCGGCGTGCCGATTGTGGGCCAGCAGCAATTGGTTGATTTGATAAAAAAACGTCCAGGGCAATCCAGCGACGTCGAAATTCAGCGGGGCAAAGAAAAAATAAAACTCACCGTGGTTCCACAGGTTGATCCAGCCACCAAAGTGGGACGACTCGGGGTCGCGTTGAGTCCAAGCACCGTCACCGTTTACCAGGTGCAAAGACCAGGCCCGACGCCGAAGGAGCAAATTTTCGGAGTGCTCGATATGATGGGCAAAACTTTTAGCGCACTGTTCCATCACAAAGAAACCGGCATCGGCGCCAAAGATTTGAGCGGGCCGGTTGGAATTCTTTCCAGCCTCGCCATTCAAGTGAACACGGACTATCGCCTCGCTCTCAGCTTCATGGTGTTGCTCAACATCAATCTCGCGCTTCTAAATTTGTTGCCGATTCCTGTTCTCGATGGCGGACATATTTTGATGGCGATTTACGAAGGCGTGACCCGCCGGAAAATGAGTGTGCGATTGGTCGAGTACACCACCACCGCCTTTGCCGTGCTCCTGATTTCGTTCATGCTTTACGTTTCGTTTTATGATTTCCGCCGCGTGCCTCTTTTTCGCATGATGTTCAAACGGCAAACTCAAGTGGAGCAAGTCGAACCACCCTCCGAGCCAGCCGTCACCAATCGTGCGCGGTGATGCCATGCAATATTGTTCTTCTCCTTACGGTTATCAGCGTCGGAAAACCAGGGAAGTCATCGTCGGCGATCCCAAAAACGGCGGCGTGATTATTGGCGGGGACCATACTGTCGTGAAGCAATCCATGTTGACCTGCGACACGATGGATACCGCTGAGTCCGTGAAGCAAACTTTGGAGTTGGTCGCGGTCGGTTGCCAGATTGTTCGTATCACCGCGCCCACCGTGAAGGACGCCGCGAATCTAAAAAACATCGCCGCCGAACTTCGCGCGAAAAATTGTTTCGTCCCAATTGTCGCCGACATTCATTTCAAACCCGACGCGGCCATGGAAGCCGCCAGATGGGTCGAGATGGTTCGGGTCAATCCTGGTAATTACGCCGACTCGAAAAAATTCGCGGTCAAAGAATATAGCGACGATCAATACGCTTTGGAGTTGTGTCGCATCGAGGAAAAATTCACGCCGCTGGTTTTGCTTTGCCAACAACTTGGCCGCGCCATGCGGATCGGCACCAATCACGGCTCGCTCAGCGACCGCATCATGAATCGTTTCGGCGACTCACCGTTGGGCATGGTGGAAAGCGCGCTCGAGTTCGCGCGCATCGCCCGAAAAAATAATTTTCACAATTTTAAATTCTCGATGAAGTCGAGCAATCCGAAAGTGATGATTGAATGTTATCGCCTGCTCGTCGCACGGCTGGATGAACTCGGCCCCGATTGGAATTATCCAATTCATCTCGGCGTCACCGAAGCTGGCGAGGGCGAGGATGGCCGGATCAAAAGCGCGATTGGCATTGGCTCGCTCCTTTGCGACGGACTGGGCGATACGATTCGCGTTTCGCTCACTGAAGATTCGCCAAACGAAATTGCGGTCTGCAATGATTTGCTGGCGCAGATTCCGGTGTTGACCGTTGAATCTTTAAATTCCGTTAAACCGTTGAATCGTGAAAACGTTGAATCGGAAAAGACTTCTGACGATTCAACGATTCAACGATTCAACGATTTAACTTTTCCCTTCGACCCGTTCCATTTTGAGCGCCGCGTTACGCCGGAAATTGAGTTGAACGAAAATGCGAAATGCGGCGGTGAACAAACCGTTCGTGTCGTCGTCACGCGCGCGACGTGGGAAAAAGTTGCGCCGAGAATTCGCCCGAAAGATGACGTCAAACCTGAAGCCGTTTACGAAGACCTGAACATTTTTGAAATCGATCCGACGCAAGATTTCTCGGTGAATTGCGAAACGCAACTCGTCACCGTCAAAGATGGCGTGAGTCTTCCGGCGATCACCGCGTTCCGTTTGCTCGCGGCAAAACTAAAACGGCTCGGTTCAAAAAACCCGATTCTGCTCAAGGATTGCTTGAACTTTAATGGTAGCCGCCGACGTGAGGAGGCGGATCAGGCAAATGAAAAAAATCCGCCTCCTCACGTCGGCGGCTACGAAGTTTTGGAACCGAAAATCGCTTTACTCCGCGCATCCGTCGTCATTGGCTCGCTGCTGGCAGACGGAATCGGCGACGCGATTTTAATTCGCGGCGAAACCGGCGCAGGACAATCGTTGCGCCTTGCCTACAATATTTTGCAAGCGGCGGGCTGTCGTTCATTCAAGACGGATTACGTGGCATGTCCCAGTTGCGGCCGCACACTCTTTAATTTGCAAACCGTTACCGCGCGGATCAAAGCGCGCACCGAACATCTCAAAGGAGTGAAGATCGCGATCATGGGTTGCATCGTGAACGGCCCCGGCGAAATGGCAGACGCAGATTTCGGCTACGTCGGCGGCGCGCCCAACAAAATAAATCTCTACGTCGGAAAAACGCCGATCAAATTCAACATTCCCGAAACCGAAGCGGTCGATCGCCTGGTGGATTTAATTCGCGAACACGGAAAATGGGTTGAGCCAGAAGCGAGCGCAAAGATCGATGCACTGGCTCTCGCACCCCGCTTGACACCGCAAACCGCTGCTGAAATGTTGCTGCCATGACGTTGACTTTGGAGTTGTCGGAATTGCGGAGCGCCAATGAAGAGGCGCTGACCCAACTCAGCCGCACGACCGAAGGAGAGTTTGATTCCCAATTGACGGAAATCGAAAACTTTTTGATTTCCATCTACCGCTTTGCTGTCCTGGCGGTCCGTTGCGAACAGGAAATGGACCGCGCCGCAGCCCTCTGGCGCGAAACCCTCGACGTGATTGATCGCGCTGCAAGCTGCGTTCAAAGCCTGGCCTCGCGGCGTCCCGGTGTGCATCCCTCGCTCGATCGCATCCTTGAGATTCGCCATGCCGCGTCCGAGATGCTGGCCCTCTACGCCTGATTCCGGCGGAGGAATTGGCGCGGCTTTCTGTGCTTTACGATCGCTTCGCCAATCATCTCGATCCGTTGAGCAAGGGGTGGAAGCGTTGCCAACAGGAATATTTTGATCTGTTGTCTGATCTTCATGCGCGTTACGGGATGGGAATTCCTTTCGCGGAATTCCGGCGTGAGGCTCAACGCGCTTGCTTCCTCCGGTTGCGGGCGCAGGACAAACCGGCGACTCCGCCGTCGAAGGCTTGAAGAAGCCGAAGCGGCATTCGTTGCTCCCCACAATTTCACCCGATACCTCGTAGCCACCGACCTGAGGAGGTGGATTTTTTTTGCATCCGACTAATCCGCCTTCCTTACGTCGGCGGCCACTTCAGTTTTCGCGCGCATGAATCCCGCAAAAAAAAATTTAAAGAAAAAGCTGGAACAAATCCAAAAATCGTTCATCACAGGGGGGCGGGATCAGTCCAACAAACCAAATCCAAGTAAAACCAAAAAGCAGATTATGAAAAAAATCCTTCTTTCCGTTTTAACTGCCTGCGGCGTGGTATCAGCGCAAGCGACAGTATTTCAATATTCCGCGGTTCTCAATGGGGCGAATGAAATTCCAGTGAACACATCGCCGGGAACGGGGAGCGCATCGGTGAATTACAACAACGTTACTCATTCCCTTCAGGTGCAAGTGACCTTCAGCGGATTAACCAACAGTGGCACCGGAGTAACGTCTGCTCACATCCATGCTCCAACTGCCATCCCTTTCAGCGGAATGGCTGGCGTGGCGACAACGACCCCAACTTTCGCTGGCTTTCCGAGTAGCGTCTTCAGCGGTTCGTACTCGAATACATTGGACCTGACTTCCTCCAATAGCTGGAACACGCCTTATATCACCGCTAACGGCGGAACAACGTCCGGCGCAGAATCAGCATTGGCCTCTGCTCTGACGGGAGGCACGTCTTATCTCAATCTTCATTCCGGAGCATTTCCCGGAGGTGAGATTCGCGGATTTCTTGTGCCCGTGCCTGAACCATCGAGTCTCGCTCTGATGGGGTTGAGCGCGGTCGGCCTGGCAACAGGAATCTGGAGACGCAACAGACGCGGGGAAAATTCTTAGATCGTTCCCGTTCGTATCAAAAAGCGCAAAGCCTCTCGGATGACTTTGCGCTTTTTGTTTGATTAAAATTAGCCGCAACACTCTCTGCCCTACGGCGGGCTTTGTGATCTTGCCTGAACCCGTTTCAGACCGTAGGGTTTATTTCATGACAGCCCTGACATTGGACGAAGCGCAACGGAATTTGCCTGATGCAGTGCGCAAGGCCTTGAAAGGGGAGGAAGTCGCGATCAAAGTCGGAGGAGAAATGGTGCGTCTGGTGCAGGAAGTTCCGCTGCGTCCACCTGGATATTTTGCGGAGTGCTACCGCGACGCGGAGGACGCCGCGTTTGAAGAACGCATCTGCCGCGACTCGAAACCCACGCTCGAGGAATGAAGCAGTGGGACATTTTCCTCTTCCCGTTCACCGAGGAGCAACCCCATCCCGTGGTCATCCTTTCCATCGACGAACGCGCGGCGACGCGCAAGAACGTCAACGGACTTTTGTGCGTCAGCTTGCGCGGCAGGCCGCTCAGTCTCCACGAGGTTTTGCTGGATCAAGCGGACGGATTGGATTGGGAGTCGGCGGTTCGTTGCGATTTGATTCACTTGTTGGAGCGCGACCGTTTTCTGGAACGCAGAGGTTTTGTCATCCCGGAACGTCAAATTCAAATCAGCCGAAAACTTATTGAGTGTTTCCGTCTGCGAAATTATTGAATCGAAAATCTTCCTTTCGGAAATTTTCCCAAATGAAAAATCAGAAAGCCCTCCAGGAATTGCCGAATTTCCGCAAGTTGAACTTCACTCAATTTCAACCGCGCTAATTCCGGCCAGCCGAGTTCGAGGAGCCTCCGTAGAATTTGTTTTGAACCGGCGCTTAATTTTGCTCCTGCGAAATCGGGTTTTAAGCCGAGTTCGTTCAACAGCTTCATTTCGAACGCGAAAATGGTTTTCGGCTGCGGCGCTTGCGAGGGCAAATGCGCGAGCACACCCGACAGCAATTGAAAAATATTTCCCAGGGGAGTTTCCGTTTCGGTGGTTTGCTCGATCAGCGCGGAACAATAACTGGCTTGTTGCAAATAGCCGAGTTCGTGGCGGAGCGCGCTGTGCGTTTCGCGCAAAACGACTTCGCGCAAAATATGAAGCTCGCTCCGACGGCTCCGTAGAAAACTGAAGTCGGCCAGATAAAATAAATCGAGCTTGCCGCGAAAAGGAGATTTGGGTCGGCGCGCGCCTTTTGCGAGCGTGGCCACCCGACCCAAATCCGGCGTGAGCCACTGGACAATCAAACTGGTTTCCGTCAGAGGACGAACGCGCAAGATCAAACCGGAAGTCCGTTCCTCCATTAGTCAGCGGTGTGTTTCGGAAACGGGACATCCGACCTGACGCGGGTTCCTCGCATAATTAACTCTGGTGAAATGGACCCGGCGCTGATGATGAGCTTGATTCCATCGGGAACGGACATGTCCAGTTTCATGATCTGACTTTCGGCGACAAAAATGAGAAACCCCGAAGTAGGATTTGGCGTCGTCGGGATAAAGACGCTAAAAATTTTCTCGCCGGTTTGAGACGGAATAAATTTTTGCTCGCCGGTGACAAACCCGATTGAATTACAATCGGCGTTGGGAAATTTCACCAACACAACTTGCTTGAAGGAAGATTTGTTGTTCGAGAACGCTTCGTTGACCTGTTTGATCGTCCCATAAATTTTGTTGAGCAACGGAACCCGCAATAAAAAGCGGTCGGTCAATTCAATGAGTTTCTTTCCAAAATAATGCCGGGCAAACCGCCCCACCAACGTGATAAGCCCCACGGCAAAAATCAGCGCGATGACACTCCAATACCAATGCATCGGGCCAGCGCCGTTGTCTTTATGCGTCCAGGTTTTCGGCAGGAAAAACAGCAGCGTGTCCGTGACAGTTGAAACGGTGCCGAAAAGCCAAACCAGCACGGCAATGGAGATGATCGCCGGAAAAACCACGGCAAGCCCCGTGAAGAAATTCGCGCGCCAGCGACTGAACACATTTTCTTCGCTCATGCTGATGTTTTAATTGGGCGACGGAGGCTGCTCAAGGTAAAGCGCCGCGAAAGGTGATTGAGCAAACGATTCTCCTCGCGCTTCATTTTTTTCCGCTCGGCCAAAATCAAATCGTCAAAACCTTTCAGGTGCAGAATTCCGTGGACGATGTAGCGAACGAGTTCCGATTGCCACATCGTCTCGAATTCTCGCGCTTGCTTCACTGCATCCTCGATGCAAATAAAAATTTCGCCATGCAAAGCGGGATGCGATGTGCTGGCCGTGGTGTCCAAATCCAGCGGAGCGCGGACAGCCTTGTCCCCGCGTTTTGAAACGAACAAAAATTCGGGCGTTTTCACCACTTCGGGTGGGCGCGGACAAGGCTGTCCGCGCTCCTTATCATCCGGGCAACACGCGCTGCCATTTTTGTCCAAATAATCAAACGTGATCACATCCGTTGAGCCGTGATGTTGCAGAAAAGTTTCGTTGATCTTCGCCATTTCGCGGACGGCGACGAGATGAATGCACAATTCAAAATCTGGTTCGCGCAAAATTTCCTGGACCAGGCACAAGGTTATTTTTCGGAGCAAACGCAAGTTCACCGCGCGCGTCTGCTGCCGATTGCGAAAACAAAGCAGCATGGTTATTTCTCACGTTTGCCGCGATGCTCCTCGTAGGCGCCGATAATTCTTTGCACCAGCGGATGGCGCACCACATCGCGCCGCGTGAATTCTGAAATCGCGATACCCTCCACCTGCTTGAGCGCGTGGATCGCCTCGACCAGCCCGGATTTTTTATGGGGCGCCAAATCGATTTGGGTTGGGTCGCCGGTGATGACCGTTTTGGAACCAAAGCCGAGGCGAGTGAGAAACATGAACATTTGCTCGGCAGTGGAATTTTGCGCCTCGTCCAAAACAATAAAGGCGTGATTCAAAGTTCGCCCGCGCATGTAAGCGAGCGGCGCGATTTCAATCACACCGCGCTCCATGTTTTTTTGGATTTCTTCGACGGGCATCATGTCATGGAGCGCGTCGTAAAGTGGGCGAAGATACGGCGTGATTTTTTCCAGTAGATCGCCGGGCAGAAATCCGAGCGCCTCGCCGGCTTCGACCGCAGGCCGCGTCAAAATAATTCGCGAAACCTTTTCCTCGCGCAATGCTTCCACCGCCATGGCCATCGCCAGATAAGTTTTGCCCGTGCCCGCCGGCCCGACTCCGAAAGTGACATCGTGTTTGCGAATGGCTTCGACATAATTTTTTTGGCCGAGAGTTTTTGGAGTGACGGCGGGTTTCTTCGAGGACGTTTGGATCTTTTCTGAATACAAACTTTTGAGCGCATCCACGCCTTCATTTTTCACCACGTTCAACGCTTGAGTGAATTCGCGATTGCGAATGGGACTGCCCGATTTAATTGAACCTTCGAGCAACTGAAAGAGTTGTTTGGCGCGTTGGATGTCGTCGTTGGCGCCGTCGAGTTTTATCCAGCCTTCCCGCGAGGTGGCCTTGACGTTCAATTCGCCTTCGAGCGTGTGCAAATTTTTTGGGTCGTTGTTGAAAAGCTGTTGCGCCAGCCGCGCGTTTTCAAAGTGAAGAGTTTCGGAAGCCATAGAAAATCGAATTAAACAATCACCCGGACTGTCTCGCGATAGATTTCTACCAACGAATATTTCTGCAACGCTTGTTCAATCGATGGCAGATTCCGTCTGAACAATTCTTGCAGCTCGCGCACTCCGATATTTCCTGTGCGCACAAGCACCAGTTTGTAAGGCTCACGCCGCAATAGATGCGAATAATAAAAATCTGTGTCTTTTGAAATCACCACCAGTTCTTCTGAAATAGACAAAGCGTTGATGACGGTGTCCGTAGTCCGATTTTGCGCCGCAAGTTGAATTGTGTGTCGCGCGTCGTGTCCGGTGGCCTGCAATAATTGGCACAAACCCGGTGGCAGGTGCGCATCCACCAGAAACTTCATGTCAAAACAAGATGCTGACTTTTCACTTTGAGTGAGTGCGCCGCGAATTCCAGGCACGCCAGTAAATCCTCCCGCTCCAAATCTGGAAATTCGGCCAGCACTTCATCGAACGAATCTCCTGCCGCCAGATATTCCAAAATCGATTCCACCGGATAGCGCAAGCGTCGGATGACGGGTTTGCCGTGACAAATGTCCGGGTCGATGGTGATGCGATCAAGCAAAGAGTTCATAGGGGAAAATTAGTTGAGTGGAAGACGCTTGGCAAAACTATTGGAATTACGATTTACGATTTACGAATGACGAGTTCATTTGCCGAGAGCCAATTCCGCGCGCAGTTTTGCCGCGAGATCCTTTAACGCTTCCGGCAGCACCGTCGTGCTCGCAATCACCGGCATGAAATTCGTGTCGCCATTCCAGCGCGGCACGATGTGGATGTGCAAATGGTCCAGGATTCCCGCGCCCGCAACTTTGCCGAGATTTATGCCTAGGTTGAATCCATCGGGCTGCATGATTTTGGTCAGCGCGTTTTGACAGCGGCGCGTCAGCTTCATCACGTCGAGCATTTCGCCGTCGGTCAACCCGTTGAAATCGGCCGTCTCTTTGTAGGGAACCACGAGCAGATGCCCGCCCGTGTAAGGGAAGCGATTGAGCAAGGCGTAACAAGTCCGGTCGCGCGCGATGACGTAATTTTCTTCGTCATCACTCGATTGCGCGAGGCGGGTAAACAACGATTCTTCCTCTGAAAATTTCGGCGCGAGGATGTATTTGATTCGCCAGGGCGCGTGCAGTGATTCCATGAGTGCAGGCTAGCGGGGCGGAGAAAAATTGTCAAAAGCTCGGGCCATGTGAATGGGGAATCAATCGTTGAATCGTGAATCGTTGAATCGTGAATGAACGCGGGTAGCATCTGCCTCCGGCGGGTGCGAATTCATTCTTTCGATGTTCGATGTTGAGCGTTGGATGTTCGATGTTTTTGGAATTTTAATATCGAACGTCGAACACTGAACATCGAACACCGAAGTCACGCAGAAGGTTTTGAAGGAAGAAGTTTCGCACCCGCCGGAGGCAGATGCTACCCGGCGTTTGGAATTTTTAGGCGCGCTCCATGTATTTTCCCGTGCGCGTATCGATCTTTATTTTTTCACCCGTTTTGATAAACAGCGGCGCTTGCACCGTGATGCCAGTTTCCATCGTGACTGCTTTTTGCACGTTGTTGGCGGAGTCGCCGCGAACTCCATCCGGCGCATCGGTCACGGTGAGAATGACACTTGACGGCAATTCAATTTGCACCGGCTTGTCCTGAACCAGCGTCACCGTCACCATCGCATTTTCGATCAGAAAATTTTTTACGTCCCCAACAATAGTTTCGTTGATCGCGACCGTTTCGTAAGTCTCCGGATCGGAAAAAACAAAATCCTCTCCGTCCTTGTAACTGAATTCCATTTTACGGGTCATCATAGGAACCACTTCAATTTTCTCGGTGGAGCCGAAGCGCACGTCGGAAGATTTTCCGGTGCGAATGCTGCGAATGGTCGCCTGCACAAACGCGCGCAGGTTTCCCGGCGTGCGATGTTGCGTGTCCAAAACCACGGCGATGTCTCCGTTATAATTGATCGCCATTCCTTTTCGTAAATCGTTTGCTGATGCCATAATTGAAATGAATTTTTCGCTGCGGTTTGTCCGGCAGCGGAGCGTCGAAGATAGTCACCGAAAAAGTGATTGCAAGTTTCAAAACCGATCTCCTTCGGGTGTGATTAAAAACGGGTGAGGCTGGGTTTGGTTTCCTTGGACTGCGGCGGCATGACGCCGCTTTTCCTGCACGTTTCGCGATGAAGGAAGTGCTCAAAACGAAGAACTTTCCCGGCTTTTCCACCGTGCAGCCAAAGCGGCGACGTGTCCCCGCAGTCCAAAATCAGATCGGTTCCAACCTCACCCCCTTTTAATCACATCCAACTCCTTCTTCGCTTTGCTTTCAAAAAAATAATGGTTATCAACACGACGGATGCACTCAAAAATTTCCCGCCGTAATTTTCTCAATTCTTCGATTCAAACGGGTTTGAGTTTTGCCGGAATGGGCTTGCTGGAAAATTTCGCCCGCGCCGTGGAGCCTTTCCAGCGCGCCGGCAAACCGCGTTTTCTGATCAGTCTGGCCGCGTATTCTTTTCGCGATTTCTTCAAATCCAAAGACCCGGCCAAAAAAATTGATCTGTTCCAGTTCATCGATTTTTGCGCGGAGCAGGGTTGTCAAGGAACGGAATTGACCAGTTATTATTTTCCGCAACCGATCACGACCGAATACCTCATTAAAATCCGCCGACATTGTTTTCTTCGCGGCGTCGAAGTCAGCGGCACGGCTTGCGGAAATAATTTTGCGCTGCCCAAAGGCGAAAAACTCACCGAGCAAATCAACTCAGTGAAGAAGTGGATTGATCACGCCGCCGTTATGGGCGCGCCGCACATTCGTGTTTTTGCCGGATCCGCTGCGAAAGGTTTGACCGACTCCGAAGCGCGCAAAATGTGCATCACTTCGCTGGAAGAAGTTTGCGATTACGCTGGCACAAAAGGAATTTTTCTCGGTCTGGAAAATCACGGCGGAATTGTCGCCGAGGCTGATGGACTTTTGGAGATCGTCAAAGCGGTGAAAAGTCCATGGCTCGGAATAAATCTTGATACAGGAAATTTTCACACCGCCGATCCCTACGCGGATTTAGCCCGATGCGCTCCCTACGCCGTCAATGTGCAAATGAAAGCCGCCATGCGGACAGAGGACGAAAATGTCCGAAAGCCTGCGGATCTCAAACGGCTGTTTGAAATTTTGCGCGACGCGAATTATCAGGGCTACGTCGCATTGGAGTTTGAGGAAAAGGAAGACCCATGGACTGAGGTGCCAATGCTTTTGAAGCGGATGAAAAAATTGGCTGTCAGCAAATGACCGCGATGGAACCGCTCAACCTTTTTGAAGTCGAACAATTGGCGAAGGAAAAACTCCCGCCTCTCGCTTACGATTATTTTTCCAGCGGCGCATGGGATGAGGTCACACTCAAACGAAACCGTGAAGCGTACAATGAAATTCTTATCCACTATCGCGTCCTGATTGACGTGAGCCGGCGAAATCTTTCGACGACACTTTTTGGTCAAACGCTGTCGATGCCTCTGCTTATTGCGCCCACCGCGTTTCATTGTCTGGCTCATCCCGATGGAGAACTCGCCACCGTTCGCGCCGCGGGCGACGCGGGAATTCCAATGGTGCTCAGCAGTCTTTCCACGACGCCTGTCGAAGACGTTTTGGCGGCCGCCACCGCACCGGTTTGGTTTCAACTTTATATCAACAAAGATCGCGGCTTCACCCGCGACCTCGTGGCGCGAGTCGAGAAATCCGGTTGTAAAATTCTTATGCTCACGGTCGATACGCCAGAGTGGGGCAGGCGCGAGCGTGACGTGCGGAATTCTTTTCATCTCCCAGAAGGCTTGAGCGCGATCAATTTAATTCCCTCCAATGCGAGCGGCGAAGTCATCGGTCAAACCGGCGCGGGCATGGGTCAGGCTTTTACCTGGATGCTTGATCCTTCCGCGACCTGGAAAGATGTCGATTGGCTTTGTTCGCTGACAAAACTTCCCGTCGTCCTCAAAGGAATTTGCCGCCCTGATGACGCCGAGCGTTCGCTGCAACATGGGGCCGCCGGTTTAGTCGTCTCCAATCACGGCGCGCGGCAAATGGACACTGCGCCTGCGACGATTGAAGTTCTCCCGCGGATCGTCGAGGCCATTGGCGGAAAAATTCCAGTGTTGCTCGACGGAGGAATTCGGCGCGGCCTTGATATTTTAAAAGCGCTCGCTCTCGGCGCAACCGCCGTGCAAATCGGTCGTCCCGTTTTGTGGGGCTTGGCCTGCGGCGGCGAATCGGGCGTCCGCACTGTTTTGGAAATGCTCCGTCAGGAATTGGATTTAGCCATGGCGCTGGCCGGTTGTCCCGATGTGCAGTCCATCACCCGCGATCTGGTTTCAGGAGCGTTCGTTGCCGCGCGTTTGTCTTAGAAAATTCAAATTTCCTCTTTCTCGATCTTTTCAGACGCAAGGCAATCGTCGAGAAGCTCGGCCCAGTTTAAAAAATTTTCACACTCGCCCTCACCCCAGCCCTCTCCCCCGAGGAGAGGGAGAAAAGTTCTCCGACGATGGGCAAGTTCGGCGGCGATTCGAAATTCCAAAGACTGACCCAATAGGCTCCCTCTCCTGAGGGAGAGGGCTGGGGTGAGGGCGAGCTAAATTCGTGACAGCCTCGTCGTAATCGTGTCGCTTACTTCGAGGAGACAAAGCTCGTTTGGCGAAGAGAGTTCCTGCGGATAGCGAAGACAAACCTTATTGCGCTTTGAGTTCGCGCCGCTACTTTTTCAAAATGGTTTTGGAATTCACCAAAATGAATGGCGCGGGAAACGACTTCGTCATTGCGGATAATCGCCTCGGAAAAATTCAACTCACGCCTGAACAAGCTGCGAAAATTTGTGATCGTCATCGCGGCGTTGGCGCGGACGGCGTGATGTTGCTGATCCCTTGCGCCTCCGGAAAAGCCGATTGGGCCTGGGACTTTTTCAACAGCGATGGCAGCCGCGCGGAAATGTGCGGCAACGGCGCGCGTTGTTTCGCCCGGTTCATTCAAAAGCTGACCGGCGCGAAAAATAAAATCACATTTGAAACCAGGGCGGGGGTCATCGCTGCAAATTTTCATGGCGAACGCGTCACCGTAAATTTAACCGCGCCAAAAAACTTACGGCTCAACGAAAAAATTTCCCTGTCCACCGGCGAACAAACGCTTCACTCCCTCAACACCGGCGTGCCGCACGCGGTCATTTTTGTGGAGGACGCCGATCGAGCGATGGTGCAACAACTCGGCCCGGAAATCCGCCATCACCGACATTTCGCGCCTCGGGGAACCAACGTGAATTTCGTTCAAGTGCTCGGCGCGAATGGCATCCGCGTTCGCACTTACGAGCGCGGAGTGGAAAACGAAACGCTTGCGTGCGGCACGGGCGTGACGGCATCCGCCTTGATTTCGGCGCGGCTGAAAAACTTCACATCGCCGGTGCAGGTCCACGTCGCGGGCGGAGATGTTTTGGAAGTGAGTTTCGATGAAAAGAACGGTGCGTATGAGAATGTTCGTCTGACCGGGCCGGCCGAATTTGTGTTTGATGGAAGAATTGAAATTTAGTTGGAGTTCCAACTCCAGCCAATAAGTTGCCGATGAATTTCGCCGCCTCAACTCCAGTCACAGTCGTCGCGCTCATCGTATGGCTGGCGGCGATTTGGCTTTTTGTTTCGCATCGGCGGGCCAGTGAAGGACGCAAGGCGGTGACGACGCTCGAAGGCCTGCGACTTTTCATCATCACGCTGCTGGTCGTGACTTTGCTTCGCCCGGAATTTGTTCGGCAAATCAAACGAACGGAGAATCCAGAAATCGCCGTGCTCATGGACGCGTCCGCAAGCATGAATACTCGTGACATCGTAGGAGCCGACGTGAGGAGGCTCATTTCAATTCCTCAAACAACTAATCAGAGCCTCCTCACGTCGGCTGCTACGCAAACGAATCGCGCCGTCGCTCGCGCTGATTGGCTCCAGCAAAAACGGCGGTCGCAATTTTGGAAGCCGTTGGAAAAATCGGGCAAAGTTGTTCTCACGGATTTTTCCGCGCCAACTTCAAACACGAATGCTCCGCAGACCGACGACGGCACGGATCTAAATCGCGTTCTCGAAACCGCCGCGCAACAGCAGAAAAATCTCAAAGCCGTTTTGCTTTTGACCGACGGCGATTGGAACCAGGGCAAATCTCCGCTCGTGGCCGCAACACGTTTGCGCGAACAAAACATTCCCGTTTTCGCCGTGACCGTTGGACGCGAGACGCCCATTCCCGATCTGGTTTTGGAAAATGTTTCCGCGCCGTCTTACGGATTGTTCGGCGAGCAAATTGCGATTCCATTCAAAATTCGCAGTCATTTGCCGCATGAAGTTCGAACGGAAATTTCTCTCGGCGAAGCGAATTGGGACGAAGTGAAAAAGGAAATTGTCATCCCGCCGCTGGGCGAAGTTCAGGATGCGATTTTGTGGTCGCCGCATGCGATGGGCGAAGCGACGTTGACACTCAAATTGCCCGGCCAGCCGGACGAAGGAATCGCGGAGAACAACGAGCAAAATTTTCGCATCAACATTCGCGAGGACAAACTCAAGGTGCTCGTCGTCGATTCGTTGCCGCGCTGGGAATATCGTTACCTGCGCAACGCACTCGCGCGCGATCCCGGCGTCGAGATGCACTGCATTTTGTTTCATCCCGAAATCGGCATGGGCGGCGGGAAAGATTATCTGCCCGCGTTTCCGAGCACGAAGGAACAGATTTCCAGTTACGACGTGATTTTTCTCGGCGACGTCGGCATCGGCAGCGGCGAACTCACGGAGAAAGATGCCGAACTCATCAAAGGTTTGGTCGAACAACAATCGAGCGGCTTGATTTTTCTGCCGGGCCGACGCGGACGTGAATTGACCTTTTTGAAAAGTCCGTTGGCCGATCTTTATCCTGTCGTTCTCGACGAAAAGAAACCCCAGGGCACCGGTTTGCAAAACGAATCGCAACTTCTGCTTTCGTCGATGGGGAAACATCATTTGCTGACGCGTTTTGACTCCGACGAAAATCACAACGACGAATTGTGGAAACTTCTTCCCGGATTTTATTGGTCGGCTGCTGTGGAAAAAAGTCGCCCCGGCTCTGAAGTCTTGGCGGTGCATTCTTCACTGCGAAATTCTTTTGGCCGAATGCCGCTACTCGCCACTCGCGCCGCTGGAACTGGAAAAATTTTATTCATGGGCAGCGACAGCGCGTGGCGATGGCGTCGCGGCGTCGAAGATAAATTTCATTATCGCTTCTGGAGCCAGGTCGTTCGCTGGATGGCGCATCAACGGCATTTGTCGGAGAAGGAAGGAATTCGTTTGAGCTACAGTCCCGAAACGCCGCACGTCGGCGACACCGTTTTTCTGCAAGGAACCGTTTTGGACACGGCAGGTTATCCAGCGGAAAACGAAACTGTGACGGGAAAAATTATTTCGCCAAATAATCGCAGCGAGCGATTGGAATTTTCCGCGCTCGAAGGCGGTTGGGGCGTTTTCAAATCGAGCTTCATCGCGCAAGCCGGTGGAAAATATAAAATCCAACTAGCCGCCGAGAAAAACTCGCGAAGTTTGGAAACAGAAATTCTAGTAAACCAACCTTTGCGCGAAAAAATTGGCCAGCCCGTGAACAGCCAGGTCTTGCGCGAAATCGCCGGACTCACCGGCGGCGCAAGCGTCTCCTACGAAGACCTCGAAAAAATCATCCAGAAAATTTCTCTACTGCCGGAACCCAAACCCATCGAAAAACGAATCCGCCTTTGGTCGAGCCCGTGGTGGGGCGGATTGATTCTGTTCTTGCTCGCGATTTATTGGACGGGAAGAAAGTTGGCGGGGATGGTTTGAAATGGGAGCGCACGCGTCTCGCGTGCCGGTTCGGGCGTCGCGCCCGAACCCTCGTTATCTATCTCCCTCATTCCCAATTTAAATAATTTGTGAAACGCAGTTTTCGGCGCGACGCGCCGAAAACCACACGCCGGAGGCGTGCGCTCCCCATTTTTATTCGCAGCGTTTCACATTTAGTTTTTAGGTTTTAGCTGGCTACGAATCCAGTGAGGATCGCGCCGACAATCAAGCACGCGCCACACTCTGATATTTTCCTCGGAGATGTCGTAGTAGATCGCAAATGGAAAACGCTTGGACAGCAAACGGTGGTAGCCGAAAATCAAGGAATGAATGCCCGCGTAAAGACGAAGTGATTCAATATCTGAATGAAGTGTTTCGAGAAAATACCAGCCGACTCCCGTTGCCTGGCGCTCGTAGAACTGAAAGCCGTCGAGCAAGTCCGCTTCCGCCAGACTGAGGATTTGAAGGTTCACGCCAGCTTTTCAGCTTTTCGACGCATCCGTTTTTTTGCCTCATCCCAATCGGAGAATTTCGCCTCGCCCGTTTTGACTAATTGTTCGGTTTCATGAAGTGCTTGTTCGTGCCACGCGGGCGATTCGAACTGCTTTTCGTCCTGCGAAAGATCCGTCCAGATCGCCTCCATGACGCGAAGTTTTTCGTCCCGCGACATCTTTTTCAATGGCAAAAAAATCGGCATGTCGTAACGCTAAACTTCAAGACCAGCGATGACAAGCGGTCTTCTGACCGGCGGCGCAAGCGTCTCCTACGAAGACCTCGAAAAAATCGTTCAGAAAATTTCTTTGTTGCCCGAACCGAAGCCCATCGAAAAACGAATCCGTCTATGGTCGAGTCCATGGTGGGGCGGATTGATTCTGTTCTTACTCGTGATTTATTGGACGGGTCGCAAGTTGGCGGGAATGGTATAAACATTCATCGGCGGTGCGGACGGTTGCTGGAATGTTTGCCTTCGCTGCAACATGATCCGCACCGGCAGGAAGATGTTTTGAAAGTGGACGCGGATGAAGTAGGAGTGGGCGGTGATGACGCGGCGGATACGCTTAGGTATTTAATCGCCGCGATGAAGTCGCGGAATGTGACGCAACGGACGTTGCGAGGACTTTAGGGTTTCTTCAACCGATAAAACTGTGCATTTGCGGAAAGGGAATTGGTGACGGTGAACTGCGCGCCCACGACCGCTGGCGAATTAGTTGAATCAATCCAGTTGGTGGAAGAATTTAAATCCGCTGCTGCTTGCAATGTGAACCCGATTTGATTTGTCGGCCAAAAGAGAATTATTTCGTTGCCGGTCACCCGCGAACGTAAAGTGACCGGCATTGCGAGTCGGTAAAAGGTTCCTGCTCCCGGAAAATTTCCACCTGCGACCGTAGTTCCATAAAAGTATCCGTTCTTTTCAAACAACTTCGTCGAAGGACCTTCTCCGCTTAATCCGGAAAAAAAAGCGAGTGTCGTCAGTGTTCCAGCCGGAGTGATTCTGAAAACAGTTCCTGAAGGAACACCTTGAATGCTTGCATAAGTTGTCCCGTAAAAAACTCCATCGCTTGCCTGCATCAAGGTTCTCACCTTCGAGCCATTCGTGTTACTAAAAGACGCCAACGTGGTTAAATTTCCCGCAGCGTCCATTTTGAAAACCGTTCCGTAATTTTCTGCCCCGCCGTCCTGTGTTGTGCCGTAAAAATCGCCGTTATCTGCTTGGATCAACGGAAACCCAGGATGCGAACCGTTTGTGCCGGTAAAAAAAACCAGAGTTGAATACGTGCCGTTCGTCGAAAACGTGAAAACTGTTCCGTTGTTGCTGATTCCGCCAGAAGATGTCGTTCCGTAGAAATTTCCGTCCGCCGCTTGCATCAACGAATGCGTTCCGCTCGCTTCCAGAAAACTAAACAATTCAGTCAATGTAGCCGAACCTGCGAACGATTGATCCTTGAACTGGAAAATAGTTCCGCGATTACTACTCCCACCTAAAAAAGTTGTTCCATAAAAATATCCGTCCAACCCCAACATTAATCCCTCCGGGCGGCCTCCATTGGTTCCAGCGAACGACCACAAAGTGATAATCTGAAATCCTTGGGTTTTAAAAATTGTTCCCACGTTCGAGGATCCACCTTGCTGGGTCGTCCCGTAATAGTAATGGTTGCCCGCAGGAACTAGTTTCCCAGAAGGGCGAGAGCCATTTGAGCCGTTAAATGAAACTGGGAAGACCATCATCCCATTAGTTCCAATTTGAAAAACGGTTCCCATTCCAGATGACCCTCCACTGACCGTCCCGCCCAAAAACAATCCTGGTTGGCTATCGACGAGATCAATGCTAGGCCCCGCACCGTTCGTAACATCGAAATAATGCAATACCTCCACGTTTTGGGCACGCGCCAACGGTGCCAGCGCAACGAGCAAAGCAATGAGAAAATAACGGTGGAATCGCGTGACCATTGGTTTGATGAGCTTATCAGCTTTTGCCCAACTCACGAATGTTTTTTACCAAATCCCTAGGGCGTTTGAACGCGAATTTTGCGACGGCGAACAAAACTTTCTCCAACTTTGCTTCGCTGCAACTTTGTCGCTGCGTGTCGAATCACAAGAGCCATAACGAAATCTCGCTGCCGGAAAGTTTGAAACGACAATTTGCTTTGCTCGAACGACGGCTTTTGCGGATTGAAACTGCAGCGGCGGCTTGTGTCGGCTTGCCGGGAGCGATTTATTCGTATGCGTTTCTGTTTTTTCGAGGCTTGGTTAAAAACGGCACTACGTTTTTTCGCGTAATGGAAGAATGCGCGCGCGAAGGCGCGCTTCATCAATGACAATCAATGCGCCTTGTTCCAGAAGTTTTTCAAACTGCCTCAACGCATTGATCACAAGCAATCCGATGGCTTGCGGCGTTACGTCTTCAGTGCGGACTTGAACCACGCTGGGGCCAGAGGCATTGGTGAGCGCGAGCAGAGTTCCAAAATCCAGATCATGAGTGAAAACCACATGGTTGTGTTCCAGCGCCCATTTCATAATTTCGGAGTCTTCGGCACGAGGATTTCCGATGGTGGACCAATGAACAGTTTCCCAACCTGCCTTGATTAAAATCGGGGCCCACTCGGGCGACAAATTCATGTCTACGACCAACTTCATGCCGGCTGGAGCGGCAATTCTATTTCTTCGGCGCGCCACGCGGCATATTTGAGCGCCTGCGAAATGTCTTCTCCTTCCAAATAGGGATAAAGTCTCAAAATCTCAGCGTTGCTATGGCCAGCGCCGATCAGGCCGACAATCATCCCAACCGTCACCCGCATCCCGCGAAGGCAAGGACGTCCGCCCATCACGTTGGGATTTAGTGTAACGCGATCTAAAGTTTTCATGCGGGCAATTTAGCCGGGTTCTTTCCGAAAACCAACGTTTGTTCCGTCCGAAACAAAACTTTGTCCAACTTTGCTTCGCTGCTACTTTGTCGCTGCGTGTCGAACAACAAGAGCAATAACGAAATTTCTTTGCCGGAAAGTTTGCAGAAGCAATTCGCTTCGCTGGAACGACGCCTTTGGAAAGTCGAGACCACGACGGCGGTCTGCATCGGCTTTTTGGGAGCGATTTGTTCTTACGCGCTTCTATTTTTTTCCGATCGCTTTTGGGAAACTCCAACTTGGTTTCGCGCGCTTCTGTTGTTTGCCGCACTGGTGACGATCATTCTTGCGGTGATGCGATGGTCGTTCCGCTGGATTGTCCTGCGACGCGATTGGCGCGCTTTGTCGCTGATCGTGCAAAAAAAGTTTCGACTCCTCGGCGACCGCTTGCTCGGCATTGTTGAACTGTCGAGCGAGAGCAAACATTACGCAAATTTCTCTCCTGAACTTTACCGCGCCGCCATAAACCAAGTCGCGGATGAAACCGCCCAATTCGATTTCCGCGAAGCGGTGCAAACTTCGTCGGCAAAAAAAATCATCGCGGTGACCGCTGGCTTGGCCGTCTTGGTTTTTATTTTGTGCGCGCTGGTTCCTGCCCTCGGTCAAAATGTGTTCCACCGTTGGATCGCGCCGCTCGCTGAAATCTCGCGCTACACGCTCGTGCAAATTGCGGAGTTGCCCAAAGAGCTTGTCGTGCCGCATGGAGAAAACTTTTCGCTCAACGCGCAAGTGGCGTATCGCTCCTTTTGGAAACCAGCGCGGGCGAATGCAAAAATCGCGATGCAAACGTCTGTTTCTGCAAAGGTTCATGGAAGCGAAATCCACCTTGAAGTTCCCGCGCAAATTCAAAATGGAATTTTGCGAATCAAGCTGGGCGATGCAACGCGCGACGTGGCGATTATTCCAACGCATCGTCCGGCGTTGAAACAAATTTCGGCAGCGGTGCAGTTGCCCGACTATTTGCAAACGCTCCCCACCAATCAGGTTCTCGCCAATGGAAATTTGAATTTGCTCGAAGGAAGCAAATTTGTTTTGCGCGGAAAGATCAGTCGCGAGCTGGAAACGGCGCGCGTTTTTATCACCACAAACGGAACGCCGAACTCCAGTTCGACTCGTGTCGGCCCACCCCTCGCCGTGATGCCGATTGGGAAATCGGCGTTCCTGTCCACAGATCTTTCGGAGCCGTTGCAGATTTCCGGCGATGAATTTTCCACCAGGACATTCGATGATCAAACCGCGCAACTTTCATTTCTTTGGCGCGATCGATTCGGTTTGAGCAACGCCGCGCTGTGGAAACTCTCGATTCAACGTCAAAAAGATTTGCCGCCGACGCCCGCGCTGCCGGATTTGCCGAGCGATGTCGCGATGCTCGACAGCGATGTTTTGGAAATCCGGGCGGCCGGCAAAGACGACTTCGGCGTGCGCGATTTGGGATTGAGTTGGAATTTTGAAAGCGATTCGATTCGCCCGTCGGGCAGCATGACCACGGAAATAAAAATTGAGCCGAGAGCGCGGCACGAAAGACTTTTCGAGAAAATATTTCGCTGGAGTCCCGCCATTTTCCAGGTTCCAGAAGACAGTTCCGTTGAACTGATCGCCTTTGCCCGCGACTATTTTCCTGAGCGCGAACGGACCGAATCCTCCGTTCATCGCATTCACGTTCTCGGCAAAGAAAAACATTCCGAGCTGGTTCGGCAAAGGCTGGAATCGCTTTTGGCGCGAGTCGAGGAAGTGTCGCGGCTCGAAGAAAAAGTGATGGCGAATACGAGTGAGCTTCAGGAAAACGAAAAACTTTCCGAACAACAAAAAACCGATCGCATCGGCAAAGTGAATGAAGAGCAGGAGCGCAATGCGAAGAACCTTGAACAACTGGCGAAGGAAGGAATGCGAACGTTGCAGGAAGGGTTGAAGAACCCGGTTTTCACGGAACAAGCGTTGCAAGAGTGGGCCAAAAATTTGCAGGAGATGCAGAACCTCGCGCAAAAGGAGATGAAGTCGGCGGGTGAGAAATTGAAGTCGGCGCAGAAAAATTCCAGCGCGGGTTCGAGGAAAAAAGATTTGGCCGACGCGCAGAAAAAGGAGCAGGAAATTCTGGAGGCGCTGGAAAAAATGCAAGGCAAGGTGAACAAGGACCTGGATGAGTTGCAGGCGCTGACCCTGGCGGAACGATTGCGGAAAGTCGGCTCGACGGAAACGGAGATCAGCGGCGAGTTGCAGAAAATCATTCCTGAAACCATTGGGATGTTGCCCAAGGAATTGCCGGAAAAATTTCGAAAGGTCGGGACGGTTTTGGCCAATCGTCAGGAGGCAACGCAGACGGAGTCGCAGCAGTTGCAGAATGAGATCAACCGGTTCTTCGAGCGGACGCAGAAGAAAAATTACGGCGAAGTGAGCAAGGAAATTTCCGAGGCGAAGACGAGCGAAGAATTAGAGCGGCTGGGCGGTTTCATCAAAGATAACATTGCGATGGAAGCGACAAAAAATTTGAGCGCTTGGGCCGAGCGCTTCGGAAAGTGGGCGGACAAACTGGAACCGCCAAAAGAGGAATCGAGCAGCGCAAAAGGAAGTGGGCAGAGCGGAGAGCCGCCGCTCGACATGACAAAAACTTTGGTGGCGTTGCTCCGGCTGCGCGAAAAGGAAATCACGTTGCGCGAGCAAACTCGTTTGCTCGATGAACAACGCGGCGATGAAACCAATTACAAGGAGCGCGCCGGCGCACTTTCTGGCGCGCAAAAAAAATTGGGAGATGATGTGGCCGGTTTGTCCAAAGAGAATAAATTGCCGCCGTTGATTGAACCGTATCAACAAACTGGCCAGGCCATGAGTGAAGCTGAATTGCTTTTGCAAAAACCGCAGACGGACAAAACGACTTGGGCGGCGCAAGTGAAGTCGGTCGATCTGCTGACGGACTTGATCAATTTAATCAACGAACAAGCGAAGCGACAAAATTCTTCCTCGCCTCCGCAGGACGGCGAAGGCGAAAGCGCGGCGGAACAAATGGCGTTTCTTATGCAAATGATGTCTCCGCAAAATAAACCGGGTGAAGCGATGGCGCTGAATCCGCGCGGCGTCTGGAACCAGTCGGGCGGCTCGACTGAGAAGGCCGGTGGACCCGCTGACGGAGATGCAAATGGCCGAGGTCGCGAAGGGCGCAGAGTGGAAAAAGCGAGCGGCGCGGCGGGGATCAGTTTACCGACGGAATTTCGCGAGACACTGGAAAATTATTTTAAAGCGATTGAGCAGGAGTCGAACTGATGATGTTTGCAGGTTTAATTTTTTTGTTTCTAATCAGTAGCTTATGGGCAGGAAAAGCGTTGGCGGGAATGAAACGCTCGCCCTCACCCCAGCCCTCTCCCCCGAGGAGAGGGAGAAGTTTTTTCAGCGCAGCCACGAGATTGCAGTTATCGAATTTATCCAGTGCAACCCAGAGATTGCAGTTATCCAATTTATTCGGCCCAACCCGGAGATGCCGGCTATCCAATTTATTCAGCGCGAGATTGCGGTTATGTATTTACCAACGCGGCTGGCGGACCCTCCCTCTCCTGGGGGAGAGGGCTGGGGTGAGGGCGAGCGTTTTTTCTCTGACACTTTCTATTTTTATTTTTGGTTTCCTCTCTGCAAACGCTCAGGAACTTTTCGTTGAAAAATCGGACATCGCGGCGAAGGACGTCGAGCGCATTTACACGAAGGGGCTTCAATTTCTCATGCGCAATCAAACGAGCGAAGGCAATTGGAAAGATTTGCCATACGGCGGCGAGCCAGCCGTGGTCGGTTTTTCTGTCCTCAGCATGTTGGCGCACGGGGACGATCCCAATTTCGGTCCTTACAGCGAATCGATTCGCCACGGGCTGGATTTTATACTCAAGCAGGCCAATCCAAAAACCGGCTACATCGGCAAGACCATGTACAACCACGGCTTCGCCACCCTCGCTTTGGCGGAAGCGTACGGGATGGTCGATGACGCGCGGATTGGGCCGGCTTTGCTCAAGGCGGTGCAATTGATTTTGACTTCGCAAGCGAACAACCCACTGGGTGCCTGGCGTTACGCGCCGGAAAGCCCTGACGCCGACACGACGGTCAGCGGCGCGCAAATGGTCGCGCTCTTCGCCGCGCGCAACGCGGGCATTGCCGTGCCGGAAGATGCCATCGAAAAAGGGCTGAAGTTTTTTGCCAGAATGCAAACGGCGGAGGGCGGGTTCGGCTACAGTTCTCCTGCGGGACCGAACGCCGCGCGCGCGGCGATCGGTTGTCTGGTTTTGTCGCTCGCCAAAGAAAAAAATTCCAAATCATTTCAAACCGCTTTTGAGTATTTGAAAAAAACTCCGCCCGACCAAAATTACGGACAATATTATTTGTATTACGCGTCGCAGGCGTTTTTCCAGGGATCACCGCAAGCGTGGCAGGTTTGGAACCGTAAAAATATTGCGACACTAAAAGCATCGCAAAGCGCCGAAGGAAACTGGGAGGGGCAATTCGGATCGACCTTCGCCACGTCCGCTTCGCTGCTTTCGCTGGCGTTGAATTATCGGTTCCTGCCGATTTACGAACGATGAATGGAACAATGCGCGCGTTGCTCAATAGATTTTTTTTCCAACAAATGGAGCGCGGACAGCCATGTCCGCGAGGATCGGAAAAGGGGAGACGCTCAAAAAACTTTCGTCGCAAATCCTACTCGCGGACATGGCTGTCCGCGCTCCTTTTGTTCGGTGGACTTTTATGTTTCGCGTTCCTTCAAGTAATCCTCGCCTCCGATGCGACAATAGATTCTCCAGAAAATTCCACTGTGCTCGAATTTCTCGACGGCTCCGCGCTGCATGGAACGTTGCGCGCCATTGATTCGAAAAAAGGTTTGCGCTGGGAATATGACGGCGCGAAACAGCCGCTGGAATTCAAGCCGGAAAACTTAGCGTGGCTCCGTTTCCCGAGGACAACTCCGCACGCCACCAATTCGGATGCGACCTGCCAATTTCAATTCGCCAACGGCGATGAGTTTTTTGGCAAACTTCTCGCCTTGAACGAAAGCGAATTGGAATTGCAAACCTGGTTCGGCGGAAAATTCAAAACGCCTCGGACGATGGCGCGCTCGATCCGTTTTTTTCCAAAAGGAGCCGGGACAATTTATGAAGGACCAACCGGCATGGAAGGATGGCAGCTTGGAAAGAATCCAAATTCCGCATCGTCATGGCAATATCGGGACGGGGCTTTCCTCGGCAACTCGCCCGGCACACTGGGTCGCGATCTGAACCTGCCCGATGCCAGCCGCGTCGAATTCGATCTCAACTGGAGCGCGCCGTTCAGCCTTTTGTTTTCCTTCTACACCGGAGTTTTCGACGGCTTCAATTACAACACCAGTTGCTACATGTTTTTTATTTCGCCGGGAAATATTTCCTTGCAACGAATCAACACCAGCAACGGCTCCGCCTCCCTCGGCCGCAGTGACGCCATTTTGCCGATGCTGACAAAAAAGAAAGCCCATCTGGAATTTCGCGGGAGCAAAGAAGAAAATTTTTTGGAAGTGTTGGTCGATGGAAAATCCGTCAACCAATGGAAGGACAATGCCGGTTGGGCCGGAAAAGGTTCAGGCATTCTTTTTTACACCCAGAGCGAGGGCGCGGCGGTCAAAATCAGCAATCTCAAAGTTTCGGAATGGGACGGCCGGCCCGGCTCTCAAAGTTCGACGAACGCGCTGGGCGGCCAGGACGAACTTTATCTCGTCAACCGCGACAAAGTCTCCGGCAAAGTGATGAGCTTGCGTGACGGAAAAATCGTTTTGTCCGCCACCGCCGGCTCTTTGGAAATTCCGCTGCAACGCGTCACGCAAATTCTATTTTCCAATGCCGACACAAATGTCCTCGCGCGCGGTCCGTGGGAAATCCAGGCCTCCGTTGCGGGGGGCGGAACGATTTCGTTCGCCCTGGAAAAATGGGACGACGAAAAAGTTTTGGGCCGGAACAAAACTTTTGGAATCGTTTCGCTGAACTCGCGTTCCATTCGCCAGATCCAATTCAATCCCGACAAAGCAAAACCAGGCGAGACCGATTCCGCCAACGACATTCTGTGGGAGATCGATGAAAAATAATTTGTCGCGAAACATTTTCGGCGCGTTCTGCGTGGCATGGTTGAGCAATTCCTTTTGCGTCGCGGAATTGTCCGCGAAACACGCGCTGCGCTTTCGCAACGGAGATATTCTCCTCGGCAATCTGGAATCCATTGAGGCCGACAAATCCGTGGTCTGGCGGCGCAATGACTTGCTGCAGCCCATTTATTTCTCTGGGACAAATATTTTTGAAATTAAATTTTCGGCGGAAACGAAATCCAATTCGCCCACCACCAACGCTTGCCGGATTCGTTTGCGCAACGGCGATTGGCTCGAAGGAAAATTGGCGTCGGTCGATTCGGAGAAAATTATTTTGGAAACCACTTTCGCGGGCAAAATGATTTTTCCCCGCGTTGCAGTCCAGGCGCTGGAGGCGCTGCCCGCCGAAGGCCAATTGCTGTTCAGCGGACCGAGTAGCTTGGAAGGATGGACGATGGGCAAAGTGACAGCCGTCGGGCTTGGCGAAGCGGGCCAGTGGAAATATACCAACGGCGCCTTTTACGCGGCGCGCTCCGCCTCGATTGCGCGCGATTTGAAATTGCCCGACATGGCGAGCATTCAATTTGATCTGGCGTGGAAGGAGACGTTGCAGGCCGCGGTCGCACTTTACACCAGTCACATGCAGCCGATCAATTTGGCGAGCAAAGATCTCGAGCCGGACTTCGGCGGATTTTACAGTCTGCAAATCAACAGCTTTGTGGCGACACTGATGCCCGTCAAAAAAAACGCTCCTTTGATTCCTCTTGGGCAAATTCCGGTGCAGCAATTCAGCAGAAAGAATCGCGCCCACATTGAAATTCTCGCCAACAAATCCCGCGCCAGCATCGCGCTGTTTGTCGATGGCGCGCCCCTCAAAGAATGGGTTGATCCCGACGGATTTGCCGGCACTGGCACTGGAATGCGTTTTGTCCATCAAGGCATGGGCGCGCTGAAGTTGAGCAGTTTGCGGATTGCCGAGTGGAACGGAAAATTGCCGCCAAATTCCACCAACGACTTTGTCGGCCAAGAAGATTTGGCCCGGCTTTTCAATGGCGACAAAGTTTCCGGGACGCTGGATTTTTTTCGCGAGGGGCAATTCACTATTTCAACGGGAAACCGAAAACTGAACATACCGTTTGCGCGGGTTACGGAAATCAACCTGGGCCCCAGGGCAGAAGAGAAAAGTGGCGAAACGGTTTCATCCATTCGCGCATTTTTCGCCGATGGAGGAAGAGTGACGTTTCGCCTCGACCGCTGGAACGATCAAGGCGTTAGCGGGACGAGTCCAAATTTTGGCAGCGCGATATTTGCTCCGGATACTTTCGAGCGCGTTGAATTTTTTCCGGCGTCCACCAACAAAATTGTCACCGGCCCGATCCGCTCGGCGTTTGAATGACGATTGAGAAATGCCGGAGCGCGGACGTTTCTCAGGGCGTGATTTTCAAGCGGCGCTCGTTATCGGTGCTGTTAAAAGCGGCGGAGGGCCGCCGCACTCCAAGACGCTCGCGCGAATTTCGATGGCGCATGAATGGCGCGAAGCGTCTTGGAGTGCGCCAGCCCTCTGGCGCTCGTGTTCTGACCGCCAGTTTAAATCACGCCCCGTTCTCGGCAGCGAGTTGCATTGCTGGAAAACGGTACGCAACATTATTTCGAAACAACTCGCGGACGAGAACGTCCGCGCTCCTTTCGCGCTCCTGAAGTTCCCATTTGCTCCGGCTAACTTTTCGTTTAACTTCTGCGCTCTCAGATGAAGAAATTGATTTTAATCGTGGCGATCCTTTTAGTCGCGGGCTACGGCGGTTTTCATTTTTGGAAAAAATGGCAGGCGCAAAATCGCGCGGCGAAAACTCCCAAGCGCGCCACCACCGCCAAAGTCGAAGCGCGCGATATTCGTTTCGCCATCAACGCCGCGGGCGACATCGGCCCCGCCGATCAGGTTTCGGTTCGACCGGAGGTTAACGGAAAAATCGCGCAGCTTCCGGTGGACATCGGCGACCATGTAAAAAAAGGCGATCTGCTTTTCACTTTGGATGACACCGATTTACAAACCGACCGCGTTTCGACCTTGACGCAAATTGAGGGCGCGAAATTGCAACTGGAAAAAGCGAAGCGGAATTTCGAACGCGTGCAAAAACTTTCGGTGGACAAATTGATTTCCCAGGAAGTTTACGACGACGCGCGCACGGAATTCGATCTGGCGAAAAATGCCCTGGCGCGCGCCGATCAGGCGTTGCGGGCGGTGGATGATCGATTATCCAAAACCAAAATCGTCGCGCCGTTTGATTGCACGGTTTTGACGCGGCCCGTCTCGGTCGGCCAGGCGGTTTCCGGTTCAGGCGGATTTAATAGCGGCACCGAAGTGATGAGCATCGCCAACTTGAACGACATGGTGATCATGGCTCACATCAATCAGGCCGACGTCACCCGGCTGGGCACCGATCAAAAAGTCGATGTGGAAATCGATTCGGTTCCCGGTTTGAAAATGGAAGGAGTTGTCGAGCGCATCGCGCCGCAAGCCACCGTGAAAAATAATTTGAAAGGATTTTCCGCGCGCATCGCTTTGAAAAAAATTGACCCGCGCGTTCGTCCCGGAATGACGGCCAATCTTTCCATCCCGGTCGCGACAGCCACGGATGTTTTGACGATTCCGCTCGCGGCGGTTTTCACGGAGAGCGGGGAACGATTTGCTTATGTCAAGAAAGGTGATGCGATGGAGCGACGCGCCATTCAGCTCGGCGTGACCGATTACAGTTATGCCGAAATCACGGGCGGCCTGGCGGCTGGGGAAATTGTTTCTCTGGAACAACCCGCGGAAACCGGAAAAAATTCGGCAACGGGCGGTGAACGCAAAGCCGGCGAAAAACGTTCCAGCGCGAGGCGAGCAGGCGGAACCAATAGCCCGGCGGGCGCGGCGAGTCCTCCATCCAGCGGCGCTTCCCGACGTCCGGGAGTTTGATTTATGTCGCTCGTCGAATTACGCAATGTCAGCAAACTTTATCATTTGGGCGGCGAAGAAATTCGCGCGCTTGACGATGTAACCCTCGACATCGAGAGTGGCGAATTTATCTCCATCATCGGTCCGTCGGGCAGCGGCAAATCCACCTTGATGCACATCCTCGGCTGCCTGGATTCGCCCACGCGCGGCACGATCAAGCTCGATGGCACGATGATTGAAAAAGCTTCCACGCGCCAACTCTCGACCATTCGCAATCAGAAAATCGGTTTTGTTTTTCAGTTTTTCAATTTGCTCCCAAAATTAAACGTGCTGCAGAACGTCGAGTTACCGATGATTTACAGCGGAAAAAATTCGCGTGAGCGCCGGGACCGTTCCCTGGCGGCGCTGAAAATGGTCGGCTTGGAAAATCGGGTGAAGCATCGGCCGATGCAACTTTCCGGCGGACAACAACAGCGGGTGGCCATAGCCCGCGCGCTCGTCAACAGCCCGAAAATTATTTTCGCAGATGAACCCACGGGCAATTTGGATTCGCACACCGGCGAAGCGATCTTGGAATTGTTTCGAAAACTGAGCAGCGAGGGCAGAACCATCGCCATCGTCACGCACGACCCTGAAATCGCCGCCCGCACCCCGCGGAAAATTGAAATCCGGGATGGAAAGATTGCGAAACAGTTGGATGCAAAATTAGCGGGCGCAAAAAATTAAAATGAATTGCGAATTGCACATTGCCACAACGGAGCGCGGAGCATTGCTCGGTGCGAATCTCAAAAACAAAACGAGCAGAGCAATGCTCTGCGCTCCGGTCGTTTCGCCATTTCAATACGTCGGTTTTAATCTCCGTTCCGCGTTTAAAAAATGAATTTTTTCAACGCCATCGCCACCGGCCTCAAAGAAATTTGGGCGCACAAATTTCGTTCTGCGTTGACCATGCTCGGCATCATTCTCGGCGTGGCGAGTTTGATCGCCATGTCCGCCTTGATCAAAGGAATGGAAAACGGAATGCGCGAGGCGCTGGTGGCCATCGGCGGTTTGGAAAAAGTTCGCCTCGAAGATCAGGACATTCCCGTCTTCCAACAACACCTCGCCGATCAGGCCGTGGGCACGACGATTGCCGACGTTTATGCATTGGAAAAAAGCGCGTCGATGATCCGGCTCGTCACTCCAGAAATGAGGTCGCGCGACATCACGATGACGCGTGGCGGAAAATCTTTTAGCTCGTGGAATTTTTCCGGCACCTGGCCGAGCGCCCTGGAAATGAACGAACACGAAATCGAGTACGGCCGAATGTTCAACGAGATCGACAACGAAAACGCGCGCAATGTTTGCGTCATCGGGACGGCGTGCCGCGACGCGTTGTTCGGTTCACCCGAGGAGGTCGGTCGTGAAATCATTCCGCTCGGCGAACAGATCAACGTCAAAGGCCAACTCTTCACCATCATCGGCATGTTCAAACATTACGAGAGCGAACAGGACGCAAAAAAAAGAGCGTTGGCGAAAAACCAGCCGCCCGAAGAAAACTCCGGTCCGGCGCGCAGCAAAGGTTATGGCGGCAGCAGCCGAAGTGGCCGTGGCAGCAGCGGAATTTTTTATTATAAAAATATGACGGTCTATATTCCGCTCAACACGATGTGGCTGAAATTTCGTTCAGCCACCGGGACAAATAATATTCCCGATCAACATCTAACTGGTCTCTCGATGAAAATCCGCGACATCGACGAATTGGAACCCGCGTTGCAACAGGCCAAAAATGTTTTGAGCATCACCCATCGCGGCATCGAAGATTTTTCATTTCAAACCCAGGAAAATTGGGCGGACCAAATCAACACTTCAATTCGCAACGCGCGCTTGAGCGGTGGATTTATCGCCGCGATCAGTTTGTTGGTCGGCGGGATTGGCATCATGAACATCATGCTCGCGAGCATCACGGAGCGCATCCGGGAAATCGGGATTCGCAAAGCGGTCGGCGCTACGTTCAGCGATGTGTTTATTCAAATCCTCGTTGAGAGCGTGGTCATCGCGTTGATCGGAGCGGTGGCAGGATTGCTGGCCTCTTATGGCATCGTGAAAATTCTCGTGCTGATTTCGCCGACGGAAAATTCGCCGATCATTACGGTCGATGCCATGGCCGTGGCCTTTGCCTACAGCGCGGGAGTTGGCGTGCTGGCCGGATTATTTCCCGCGTTCAAAGCCGCCAAGCTCGACCCGATTCAAGCGCTGCGTTACGAATAATTAAAAACCAGTTTTGAATTTCAAGTTTCCATTTTTCCCTAACTCAAAACTTAGAACTTAAAACTCAAAACTTTTTTAGTGAGTTTGAAGTACTGAGAACTTAAAATTTAAAATTTTTTCAAGGGATCAGGACGGCGCGATAAAAGCGCCGATCAGGACTTAGAAATTCCGGGTCGCTGAAGACGATCGGTGATCCAGTGACGGTATTGGTGCTTATTGGAATCCAGTTGGGCGTTTCCAACCCGGCAGTGCGCTGGATGACGACCTGAGTGCCTTGACCGGAGCGAACCTGAAATCCAAAATGCCCTGCCGTTACTGCCAGCGACTCCAGAATTATTTCCGGGCCGGCGGTGAAGACGGCGAAGTAGGAATGGGGCTTTCCGGCGACGGAGAGAAAATCGCCACCGGCGAACACACCCGCTTCCGCCACGACGAGGCTACGAACCATCGCGCCGAACCGCGGTTGCCAGGCGGCGGCTTGGCCATTGGAAAGAAGAATGGCAGCCCCATTCGTGCGAAATGTTCCCCCGATGATGTTGAATTGCCCACCCACATAAACCACCGGCCCTTCGATTGCCAGCGTGTTGACTCGCGGAGTTGTTCCACTGGCGTCCGGGTTCCAAGTCAGAATGCCCAAGCCGGTCGTTCGGTCAACGGCGGCGATGCGATTGCGAAGCACGGTGCCAATCGTGGTAAAAGTCCCGCCCGCATAAACCGTGTTGCTCGAAACCGCCACGGCATAAACAATATTATTTGGGTTGGGACTCCAGCTTTCCACCGTGCCATTCGCTCCGATCGCGGCGAGATTGGTGCGAGCCTGGCCGCCCACCGAAACGAAATCGCCGCCCGCCAGAATAGTATCGCGATCAATGGCGAGCGCATTGACCGAACCGACCGTAGCGGTGCGAAAAGTGGCGGGATTCCAAGCGGTGGGGTTGCCGGTGCCCAAGTTGACCGCGAACAAATTAGTCCGTGTCGATCCGCCAACGTTCGTCGTGTTGATGCCGCCGACGTAAAGAAGATTAGAGGACACGGCCAGAGCCAGGACGGCAACGCCGGCGCGACCTCGGACATCTGGATTCCACCCCAGAGCAGCGCCGTTGGTTTCGGAGAGGGCAGCCAGACTGTTGCGTAGTTGTCCGCCGATGTTGGTGAAACTTCCCCCTGCGTAAATAGCATTAGTTGCGAAGGCAAGGGCGGAAACAGTTCCGCTGGAGTTCGCGTCCCAAGCGGTCGCCTCGCCATTGGCATTGTTCACCGCGGCGATGTTATTGCGGAGCGAACCGCCGATGCTGACAAATGTTCCGCCCACCAGAATTTGATTATTGGAAGCGCTTAAAGAATAAACGACGGAAGGTATGCCTTGATCCAATTCAGAAATTGCGGGTGCCCAAGGCAACGCGGCCCCGGTGGTTGGATCCAGCGCGGCGACGAATCTACGTGGCGTTCCGCTGATACTGGTGAACGACCCGCCAGCGTAGAGAGCTCCGCCCGTCAGCAAAATCGTATTTACGTTTGTTGTATTCGGATTCGGATTCCAAACCGTCGGCAAGGCTGTGACCACATCAATCGCCGCCAAACCATTGCGGCTAATTCCTGCCACCGTCGTGAAGGAACCGGCCACATACGCCACGCTGCCGCTGACTACGAGATTGCTGACGCCGCCGCCGAGGATATTTGGATTCCACGCAGACGCCAGGCCGTTGGCAGCGGTCGCGTCCAATGCGGCAATTCGATTGCGCGGTTGCGTGCCGATGGTGGTGAAGTTACCGCCCGCATAAACCGTGTTGCCCACTATGGCGATGCTGGTAACCAATGAATTCGCGACGGGATCCCAGCTTGTGGCAAAGCCCGTAGCCAAATTTAAGGCGGCAATACGAGTCCGATTCGAACTGCCAATGGTGGTGAAATTGCCACCCACATAAAGCGTCGTGGCACTCGCATCAAGTATTAAAGTATTGACGACATTGCCCGCGTTGGGATTCCAACTTGCCACGGCGGCGGTAACGGAATTTACGGCGGCGATGCGGTTTCGAGTGAGTGCCCCGACGCGAGTAAAACCTCCGCCAATATAGAGTTGCCCACCTGCCAATATCATCGTCTGGCAGACACCGTTGAGGTGCGCAATCCAAAGAGGATCGACTGAGTTGTCTGCATTGATGTGCGCGAGGTTGGTGCGAACCAAATTCCCGACATTTGTGAACGAGCCACCGATAAACCATCCCCCGAAGCCATCCGGTGTCGCAGCGAAAACGGTGCCGTCAATTTTTGGAAATCCTCGGCGCGCTTGGGCAGTGGTCAAATCAATCACTCCGGCGCTGCCAGAGTCCGGGCCCACATAGGTGAACGCTCCACCAAGATAGGTCACGCCGTTGGTAACCAAGACGGCTTGAACCGAGCCGTCCGTCCGCCAAAATTGCTGGAGCGGCTCATCAGAGGGTTGGGCGAACGCCCGTCCGCCATAAAAGAGAATTGCGGACAGCACCACGGCAAAACGGAAGAGGGATCCGGCCTTTTTGAATGGAGAGATGTTATTCATAAGATTTGAGGGGGGTTATGGATTTATAAATTTCAATTATAAGTCTATCCAAATTGCAACAGGGATTTATCCGCGCTTAATAGTACTACCCGCACTGACATTGAAGTGGAGTTCCCAGACAAAGACCGACGCGGAATTCTTTCGTGCAAACGCACCCATCTCCTATCTTGTCTTTTGCGCGTCCAACGTTTAAACCAGCGCGCATCTTCATGGAAATAACTTACAAAATGATCGGCGGCGACGGACGCGAATATGGACCCGTGACGCTGGAGGAACTGAAAGGCTGGGTTCGTGACGGGCGCGTGGGCCGGCAAACCCAAATTTTGCGAAGCGACATGGGAAGCTGGCTTGCGGCGGCCCAGTTTCAGGAACTGCAATCGGAAATTGCAGTGCTTGCTCCGTCGGCCACCGGGACGGAAGGGGAATTTGAATCGGTTGGCTTTTGGCCGCGAGTCGGCGCGATGATCATCGACAGCCTTTTGCTTTATCTCGTTTTTTTTGCGGTGGCCAAAGTGATGGGCTGGCCGCTGAATTATAAAATGTCTCCCGGCACCACCTTTCATCGAATCGAAGATTTGATGCCATTTTTCATCGCGAGCGCCAAACAGGCGGGAGTCTCGTTCTTGCTCCGTCTTATTTACGAAGTGTTCATGACGGGGAAATTCGGCGCGACTTTGGGCAAAATGATTATCGGCGCCAGGATCGTTCGAATGGATGGTTCGCCGCTGGGATTTTCATTCGCATTTTTTCGTTTCCTCGCCAAGATCGTCAGCGATTTCACCTGCTACATCGGATATCTCATCGTCGCATTCCGCGAAGACAAACGTGGCTTGCATGATTTGATCGCCCGGACCCGCGTGGTTTATAAGCGATGACTCTCACCGCCAATCGTCGCATGGCGCTGATCGCCGGGCTTATTTTCGCAGCGGACCAACTCTCGAAAATGGCGGTGCTGAAATTCCTCCACTCCTCGCAGGAACGAATTATCATTCCGGGCTTTTTCAAATTCGTGCATTGGGTCAACACCGGAGCGGCCTGGAGTTTGTTCCATGACAACAACGCCATTTTGGCTGTCGTTTCTTTTCTCGCGCTAATCGGACTTCTCTTCTGGCGAAATCATTTCGATACAAAAACGATTCTGGGCCAAGTGTCGCTCGGACTTATCTTCGGCGGAATCCTCGGAAATTTATTTGATCGCATCCATCCCGCCAGACAGCACGTGATTGATTTTTTACGCTTCTACATCGAGCGACGGGGCGGCGGTGAAATTGGTTTTCCCGCATTCAATATCGCGGATAGCGCCATCTGCGTCGGAGTGGGGCTGCTCTTTATTTTATCCTGGAGAAATGAAAACGTGGCTGCGCCCCCGACCGAAGCGAGGATTTAAGGTGGTAGGGCAGCGCTTCCAGCCTGCCTCTTGTTCTCTATGAATCACCAAAATCTGGAGAAGGCAGGCTGGAAGCACTGCCCTACTTTCGGTCGCACCGAAATCTTCACGGTCGAACACTCTCTGCCTCACGACCGGTTCGACACTTTTTTGCGCTCGCGATTTCCATCCATCTCGCGCGGCACTCTCCAGCGGCTCATTGCGGAAGGGCATATTCGAGTCAACGGCGAAAAAGTAAAAGCGACGCATCATCCGCGCTCCGGCGAAACGATTTCAATTTTTTGGCCTGAAGCGAAAATCCCCGAGGCGCAACCGGAAAAAATTCCGCTCGATATTTTATTTGAAGACGACGACTTGCTCGTGCTCAACAAACCGCCGGGGCTCGTGGTGCATCCGGCCGCGGGCAACGAGCAACACACTCTGGTCAACGCGCTGCTTCATCATTGCGCCGGAAATTTGAGCGGCATTGGCGGTGTGGCGCGGCCCGGTATCGTTCATCGTTTGGACAAAGACACCAGCGGTTGTCTGGTCGTGGCCAAGAATGATTTCGCGCACCAATCGCTCGCCAAACAATTCGCCGGCCGCAGCGTGGAAAAAATTTATCACGCGATCGTTTGCGGCGAATTGACAAAAACTTCCGGCGAAATTCGCGGCGCGATTGCACGCCATGCGACCCAACGAAAAAAAATGGCCGTCGTGCCTGTTGGCAAAGGGCGCGAGGCGCGCACAAGTTTTCGCGTGCTCGAAAAATTGCGTGGCGCAACCTTGGTCGAAGCCACCATTCACACCGGGCGCACGCACCAGATTCGCGTCCATTTTCAGCACTTGGGATTTCCAGTGCTGGGCGACACCACTTACGGCGCGAAACAAAGCAAGCGTTGCGAGGAATTAACGAATTTGGTTGCGCCGCGGCAGATGTTGCATTCGCACCGTTTGGGTTTTGTTCATCCGCGCGCGGGCAAGAAACAAAGTTTCGAAGCGCCTCATCCCAATGATTTCGCCACGGCGATGCAGCGGTTGAAAGGGGGATAATTATTTCAGCGGATATAAATCCAATCGCCGGAAGAAAATTTCCGCGCCTTCCGATTGCAGAAGAATTTTTCCCATCTGCGGACTCGCGTTTGTTCCTTCAATTGTTTTGTGGCCATTGACGCTCACGCGAACGAGGCCGCCGTCGCAAAGGATTTCCATTCTGTTCCATTGGCCGGTGGGCTTTTCGATTTCGTTTGGGCCACGAAAACCTTTTTCGTCTTTCCAAGGATTTCGGCCCGGGCGATCAAATCGCGCTGTCTTGGGGCCGAGCGTTTTTCCATCAACCGTGAGAGACGCGCCGCTCACCACCAGGATGTCGCCGGTGCCGCCTTCGATAATTTGTCCTTCGATGCACGTGGGCCAGATCCAATTGGCGTCGGGCTTGGGATCGTTGCCCAAGCAATGCACCAGCACGCCGCTGTCGCGCGCATTGTTTTCCCGCGGCGGCCACGTCTTTTCGCCCCAGCGAAATTCGGCGACCAACTTGTAATTCGCGAAATTGGTTTGTTTGGTCGCTAGGAAGCCATAGTGCTCGCCGCTGGCGCGGAGAACTCCATTTTTCCAGGTAAAGACTTTATCGGGATCCTTGTTCACGCCGAATCCCTGCACATAGGAATAAAAATTCTCCGGCTGCAACAGGTGAACGATGTTTTGTTTTTTGGATGAAACGCAGCCCGTCGTAGCAATTACACAAAGCAAAATAGTGAAATAAATTTTTGGCGTGCGCATGAGTGGATTAGAAGTTCCAGCTCCCGCTTCGGCAAGAAAGAAAGGTAATGGGTCAGTTTGAAATTTAATTTCTTTTTCCTCTTGGCTTGGGCGATTGTGCGGCATGGCAAAGAAAAAGTTGTCCATTCCCGTGGTTTCTTCCGTGAAAAAAACCGCGCCTCAGAAATCCACCGTACCAGTGGGAAAGAAACCGTTGAACCCATCCGTTCATTCTCAACGTCGCAAGTAGTTCGCCACGTTAGCGCATGGCTGGATGCCTACTGTCTTGTCAGGAGCACGACGCGAAAGCGTCTCACCTTGACGCGCGTTCATTCCGCAGCGACTTTCCGTGCGTTTGGTGCAAGACCGGTCAGCAACGGCCGGTGATTTATTCGCCGCCGTTTCGTCAACTCCCGCCGTGCAAGACCTGCTTCAGCGATTGGAGTCGGGCAGCGCATTGTCCTTTTCCGAAATCACGTTAGCTGCGCAACCGTTTTTCGGCGCGTTGCTCGCGCAACTTTTTCCGCAACGGCCAATCGTCGTCGTCACGGAAAATTTGAAAACGCAGGAAAGTTTTCAGCAGGACATTGAGACGTGGTTCAAGGTTCAAAGTTCAAAGTTCAAAGTTCAAGGCAGTCCATCCTCCATCCTCCATCCTCCATCCTCTCCGCTTTTCTTTCCCGCTTGGGAAATTTTTCCGCACGAATCGAAGCTGCCTCACGCGGATGTCATCAGTGATCGATTGCAAACTTTGGTGGCGTTGTCCGGTCAATCGGCTATGGGCAATCGGCAATCGGCAATGGTCGTCACGAACGTCACGGCGCTTTTGCAAAAAACTTTTTTGTCAGACGAAATTCAAAAGCGGACACGCTCGTTAAAACGCGGCGACAAAATTGAGCCGCTCGATTTGATCGAATGGCTGGAGGAACAAGGCTACGAACCTGAGGCGCAAGTTTCGCAGCGCGGGGAAATTTCTTTGCGCGGCGGCATTCTGGATTTGTGGCCGCTGACGAATCCCTGGCCGGTGCGATTGGAATTTTTCGGAGACGAATTAGAATCGCTCCGTCACTTCGATCCATTCACGCAAATTTCCCGCGACGAAATTTCCAGTTTGACGATTCCGCCCGGCGGCGAGTTGGGAATTTTGAAACGCGGAACGCAGAACGCGGAACGCGGAAATGAAAACCTCGCCACGCTCCTCGATTATCTTCCGCGCGAAACGATTTTTGTTTTTTGCGAGCCGGAATTGCTCGACGAATCGGCGGCGCGATATGCGGAACAAGTTCCGGCGGACGATCCGTTTTTTATTTCGTGGGAAAAATTTCAGGAGCAAATCGCTGAGAGAAAAATGAGCTTGGTTTCGGTCTTGGAAAATGGGGATGGAAGTTCTGTTATTGCGCTGCCGGAGTTATCGGAAAATTCCACACAACTTGCCGATCGGGAGATCGGCGTTCCGTTGCAGTTTCAGAGTCTTGAAGTTTTTCGGCCCATTGGAAATCGCCCGCCGGAAGCGCAAATCGCCGAGGCGCAACGCAAAGAATTTTTCGCGCAATTGCATCGCTGGTCGCGGCAAAACTATTCCGTCCACGTTTTCTGCAATAATGACGGCGAGCGCCAACGCTTCGGGGAAATCTGGTGGGAATACGGTTTTGGCAACACGAATGATTTGTATTTACACCTCGGCACGTTAGCGCGCGGATTTATTTTTGAGCCGGCAAAGATCGTCGTCGTCACTGACGCTGAAATTTTTGGCCGCTACAAAGTGCAACGCCCCCGCCGCCTCAAATCTCCGCACGCTCAAACCACTCGCTCGTTGCTCGACATCGATTTCGCCGATTTGGAGGAAGGCGATTATGTCGTGCATCTGCAATACGGCATCGGTCGTTATCTCGGTTTGCAAACGATTCCGTCGGCGCAAGGTTTGAAAGGCAGGGAGGACACCGCCAAATCCGACTCCGGCCAGGAATGTTTGACGATTGAATACGCGCCCTCGGATCCCAACGAACCGCCGCCCAAACTTTACGTGCCCGTGACCGAGTCCCATCTCGTCAGCAAATATGTCGGCGCGGGCAAGGCGCGTCCGACCCTGAACACACTTGGCGGAGCGCGTTGGAAAAACACGAAGGCTCAAGCCGAACGAGCGGTGCGCGATGTCGCGAGCGATTTTCTTTCTATCCAGGCGGCGCGCGCCTCCCAACCCGGCCATGTGTTTCCGCTCGATAACAATTGGCAACGTGAGTTTGAAAGTTCGTTCATCTACGAAGAAACCCCCGACCAGATGAAGGCCATCGTCGCCACGAAAACCGATATGGAAACCGCGCGGCCGATGGATCGATTGATTTGCGGCGATGTCGGTTTTGGAAAAACGGAAATCGCCATTCGCGCCGCGTTCAAATGTGTGATGGGCGGAAAGCAGGTTGCGATTCTTGTTCCGACCACGGTTTTGGCGCAGCAACATTTCAACACTTTTCGCGAGCGCATGGCGGATTATCCAGTGCGAATCGAATTGCTCTCCCGCTTTCGTACGCGAGGCGAACAGGAAAAAACGATTCGCGGTTTGGGCGAAGGCGCGGTGGACATCGTCATCGGCACGCATCGGCTCGTGCAATCAGACATCGCGTTCAAAGATTTGGGTCTGGTCGTGATCGACGAAGAGCAACGGTTCGGCGTTTTGCACAAAGAAAAATTCAAAATGCTGCGGCGGCTCGTCGATGTTCTCACCCTCAGCGCTACGCCGATTCCGCGCACGCTTTATCTGGCGCTAACGGGTGCGCGCGACATGAGCACGATTGAAACGCCGCCGCAGGATCGCTTGCCCGTGGAGACCATCGTCGCGCAATACGACGAGCGCACGATTCGCGATGCGATCCAGCGCGAGATCAATCGCGGCGGTCAGGTTTTTTATTTGCACAATCGCGTGTTGGACATCGAATCCGTCGCGATGAAATTGCGGACGCTTTTGCCCAACGCGCGCATCGTTGTCGGCCACGGCCAGATGCACGCCGACGATTTGGAAGAAGTGATGGCGAAATTTGTGAATGGCGAAGCGGACGTGCTGCTCTCAACCACGATCATTGAAAGCGGTCTCGATATTCCAAACGCCAACACGATCATCATCGATCGCGCGGACCGATTTGGTCTGAGCGATTTATATCAATTGCGCGGTCGCGTGGGCCGTTACAAACATCAGGCCTACGCTTATCTGCTTTTGCCGCGCCACGCCGGGTTGCTTGCGGATGCGCGAAAAAGAATCAGCGCGATCAAACAATATTCGACGCTCGGCAGCGGTTTTAAAATTGCCATGCGCGATCTGGAAATCCGCGGCGGGGGAAATCTGCTTGGCGCGCAGCAAAGCGGTCACATTACCGCGGTCGGTTTTGAGCTTTATTGCCAGTTGCTCAAGCAAAGCATCAGCGCGCTGAAGGGTGAGAAGGTGAAACCGCGCTTGGAGGTTCAGGTGCGAATTGATTTTCTGGCGATGAGTCCGGGGGAGGAAATGGAAAGAAGAAACCAGAAATCCGAAATCCGAAATCAGAAGGCGGATCTTGAAATAAACATTCCGCGTGAAGTTGGAACCTTTGCTGCCCGTGAAGACGTCGCAAATCGCAAATCGAAAATCGAAAATATCCGAAAGTCTCCCGCTTACGTTCCGTTGAACTATATCCCCGAAGCGCAACATCGCATCGAAATTTATCGGAAGCTCGCGCAGGTCGAGGACAAAGCGGCGCTCGAAACTTTACGCAAGGAATTGCGAGATCGATTCGGACTGCTGCCGCCTGCGGTGGAGTTGCTTTTGCAAGTGGGCGAATTGAAAGTCTTGGCCTCTGAAAAACACGTGAGCCTCATCGAAACGAAGGAAGATAAATTGATGCTCACGCGCAACAACGATCTGCTGATGGTCGGCGGAAAATTTCCGCGTCTCACGAAAAAAGAAGCGGGCGCGCGTTTGAAGGAAATTAAAAGGTTGCTGCTTGCGCTCTGATGGGTAACACCCGCGTCTCGCCAATAGTGTTCGGCATGGAGGCGCGGCTTCGTTTCAGGAGCGCGGGCCGTAACGTACGCAAATTTATGTTTTTAAAAACCGGCCGCGTAAGTGCGCCCTCCCATAGTTCTGCCGGCAGCCCGTTTTAAGGAGTTTATACATCCATAGCAAAGCGAACATAAAAGTCCGCG
>JBBQRQ010000035.1:0-45310 GCA_038214755.1 Verrucomicrobiota bacterium | reverse complement strand
GCGCCCGCCAGATACGCCTGCTCCGGGTAGCATCTGCCTCTGGCGGGTGCGAAGTCACTTTGTCACTTTTCGCGGAAGTCTCTTCGCACCCGCCGGAGGCAGATGCTACCCGGCGCGGTATTTTAAAATCTGCGGCGGTCACAGACCCGCCGCTACAATCTCCTGTTCAATGAATGTCGGCATTCTTACTCACGAACCGTTTTTTCCTCCGAGCGGCGGCGGTTCGTCGCAGGCAATTTATCTCGTTGAAGAAATGGTCCGGCGCGGTCACTTCGTTCACGTCTTCGCTCCACAATCCGAAAAAGTTTCCGAGACGGAAAAAAAATACGGAATTAAAATTCATCCATTCACGACATGGAAAATGGGTCGTTACGCCTCCCTGCGGAATCTCAAATATTTGGCTTACCCAATTTTTCTGGAACGCCTCGTCAAACGCACCGCGCAGAATGTGAAGTTCGATGTTCTGCTCGCGCAACATGCCATCTCTTGCGTCGCGGCGGGCCGATTGCGCCGGCAACTTGGTTGCGCTGTGGCCATGAATTTTTTGGATTATCTCACCGGTTATTTTGATAGCTGGCCAAAGCTTCTCGCGCCCACGCCAGTCGTAAAATTTTTGAAAGACTACGAACTTTCCCTTCCAATCAAATATGACGCCGAAGGAATTTTCACCATCTCGGATGAATTGGCCGATCTGTTTAAAAACGCCGGCTACCCCGCCGAACGCACGCTGCCAATTTATTTCGGTTACGACGGAAAACTTTTTCAGCCGACTTTTCAAACCGCGCCCACTCCGCTCGTCGTGATGCACGGCTCGCTCGATCATCATCACATCAACGAATTTGGCGCGCGGGCGTTGATCAAAATTTATCAAGCGCGGCGCGACACCCGGTTCCGTTTCGTTGGACACCGCACCGACGCACTCCTAAAAGTTTTGGCAACTTTGAAACCGCACATTCCCGATTCTGCGATTGAGACGACTGGATTTATTCCTTACAACGAAGTGGCGCAACGAATCCAAGACGCAACGGTTGGCATCGTGCCTTATGCGACCTCGACCGGCGCTCATTGCACGATGGTGGCGAAAACCGTCGAATACGCGGCGATGGGAATTCCGATGGTCATCACTCCATTGCGCGGCACGATGCGTTATTGGGGCGAGAATCCGATTGTCCGTTTTTCCAAAATGAATCCGGAAAGTTTCGCGGAAAAAGTTCTGTCGTGGTTCGATGAGCCATTAGAAAAACGTCACGCCTACGGTCGCGCCGCCAGCGAAAAAGTTCGCGCGGAATTGGATTGGCAACCGTTCTCCCGCCGAGTGGTGGAGCGGCTGGAAAAAATTCATGTCGAGACAAGGCGCCTCTAACTTTTTGAGCAGCGGATTACCTGAGATTGTCCCGAACGGGACATTAGATAATAGCCCGGCGTTTGAACGCCGGGATAGATGCGGAGAGCGATTTAGTTCCGAAGGAACGGCTGATAATCCATCAATGACCAAGGCATTTCGTCCGTCCCTCCGGGACTTATGAATTGCGCCCCTTTCCCGGCGTTGAAACGCCGGGCTATTATCGGCAAGTCCCTTCGGGACAATCCTCTTTTTACGATGCTCAAAAACTAAGATGCGCAACCCAGATCCCCCGCCGTAAAGCACTCGTGACAAGAATGAGCTAATTACTTTATCTTCCGAAAATGAAAACAAAACGATTCAACAATTTTCTCCGGGTGAGCGCACTGTTACTTTTGAGTTTATTGACCTTCACTTCCTGTCGTCATGGCGCGCCCACGGCGGACAATCGTTGGCGAACCTTGCTCGACGCGCAGCACACCAATGGCTGGAAAATGGTCGGCCCAGGCGAATTGAAATGGGAGAAGGGTGAACTCGTGACTTACGGCGGAATGGGACTGCTGTTCTACGAGCATGAACAATTTGGCGATTGCAAAATTCGCGTCGTTTTCAAACTGAGCGACACCAACGATAACTCGGGAGTTTTCATTCGCATCCCGCAGCCGCCGCGCGATCCGTGGGACGCCGTCAATCACGGCTACGAAGTGCAAATTCATAACGGCGGTGACGAATGGCATCGCACCGGATGTCTTTACAGTTTTTCCAAAGCGAAAAATATCGTGAACGCCAAAGTGGGCGATTGGTCCACCATGCTGATCACACTGCGCGGCCTCCGCACGACGGTGGAAGTCGATGGAAAAATCGTGACTGATTTCACGGAAGGCCAGGCAGTGCCAGATAAAAAAATCTGGTATGAACCCAACCGTGGTCTGCGGCCCGCGCGGGGTTACATCGGCCTGCAAAATCACGGAGCCGACGCGCACGTGCATTTCAAAGAGGTAAGCGTTGCGTTCCTGCGATAAAAGGCGCTTCTGCCGGCAGTTTGAAGTTCAAGGGAGCGGTTGTCTAACCAGTTGACTTACGGTTGTCTTATCCATAATGTCCGACCGTGGGCTATCATCCCGAATTCACCATCGCGCATGGGTTAGTCAGGCAACTCGAAGAAATTGCCGCGTTGCGTGAAAAAATTCTTGCGGCAACGGTCCAGGTAGCATGGATCCCCGCTTTGCAGAAGGACAGCCGTGTTCGCAACGCGCACAGCTCGACGGCCATCGAGGGCAACCCGCTCACTCTGGAGCAGGTGAGGGACTTAGAAGAAGGAAAGGAATTGCCCGCCGTGACCGAGCGCGCCAAAAGGGAGGTGCTCAACTATTTCTCAGGGCTGCGGTTCGTCGAGCAGAACTTGAAAAAAAATCCACTGACTCACGAAGACGTTCTGAAGCTGCACAAGGTTATCGCGGGCGGCGGGGTGATGGATCAGGGAACCGCTGGGCGATATCGAATTATTGCCGTTCGCGTCGGGGGATATCTGCCCCCCGCCGCCCACGAAGTGTCCCCGCTGATGTTTGAGTTGCTCGAGTGGTGGAACAAGGAAGCACCGAAGTTCTCGCCCGTATTGTCGTCAGCCCTCATTCATTATCGCTTCGAGGAAATTCACCCTTTTGCCGACGGGAACGGGCGAACAGGGCGCGCGCTGGCGCTGTGGGAGTTGTATCGGCGCGGATTCGACACCCATCATATTTTTTCAGTGGACGAGTTTTATTGGGAGAATCGTCCGCGGTACTACGGCGCGCTCGACGCCGTCCGCAAGAGCGGTGGAGATTTGACGGGCTGGTTGGAATACACCGCTGATGGATTGCGTCTGACGCTGGAGAAAATTTGGGCGCGCGTGCAACGGTTCGAGTCTCAATCCAGCCGCCGGAAAATCGTGCTGCGCCCCAAGCAAGAGCAGTTACTGCAAATGCTGCGCGACCGCAAAAGCATGACGCCGCCGGAGATTTGGGACGCGCTCGGCATAACAAGACAAGGCGCGTTGAAACTGTTAAACCCACTTTTAAAGGCGGGCATGATTCGTCGGGTCGGCACAAGAAAGTCCGGTAAATATCTCCTTTCGTGAATGGATAAGAACAAAGCTCCCAATTATTTCTCAGCCCGCTTGATTCTCCACTGAGCCAAGCGCATACTACGCCAATATGTTTTCCCGATTTATTCGCCCACAAATATTTTCCACGCTGGCGGCCTTCACGATGTTGACCTTTTTATTTCTGCTGCCGCAAAATAGTCGGGCGGTGATTCGCGACGGAGGAGTTGACCCATCGAATCTCGGAAAAGGGACTTGGATTTACATTCTCTCCAACGCGATTGACAAGCTGGGCGTCGGAAATATTTCTTCTGTTTCCAACAACGCCAGCCTGATGATCTATATGAAAAATCAGGGGTTGCAATACGTCATCATCAAAGCGGCGCAGGGCGACACTTTTAATTCTCAATTTACCACCGCGGTCGTGGATTCCGCTCATGCCGCAGGCTTGAAAATTTTTGGATATATTTATACGACCGGCGCAAATGTTCCGGGAGAAGTCGCCGTGGTCGGCACGATGTTTCAGCGCGGCGCGGATGGCGTGGTGTTTGACGGAGAGGGCGAGTGGAAAGTTTTGGCCAATAAACAGACGATGGCGATGCAACTTTTTTCCACCGTGCGCGCCAATTGGCCGAATAAATTCCTGGCCCATTCTCCTTACGCCTATCTGAATTTTCACACTTCGTTTCCTTTCAAAGAATTTGGCTACTACTGCGATGCGGTTATGCCGCAGGATTATTTTATCGAGTTTGGAGATACGCCCACTGTGGCGGTGAGCACGATGAACACGCAGTATCGAAACTGGCAAAACTCTCTCATCGGCTCAAACAGTGTTGTTGGTGGAACGAATTATTTTTGGACGAATTCGATCAAACCGCTTGTCACCATCGGCCAGGGTTGGACTTCGACCAATGGAACCATTACACCCGCGCTCATCACCGAATTTTTTACGGCGTTGAAAACGGTTTCAAGTCCCGCCACAACGGGCGGATTCAAGGGCGCAAATTTTTGGCGAGCCGAGTTGCATCCCGCGAATATCTGGGATGCGATTCGGACCAACACTATTGGAAATCCCTTCGCGAATGCGCCCGTCATACAAGTAGCGCCCGTCGCCACGGCAAGCGCGACGACGGTGAGCGTGTCATGGCCGACGGATCAAACCTCAGACAGCGTGGTAGAGTATGGGTTATCCACGGTTTACGGAAACGCGACGACGAATGCGACTTCACTTTGGTATCACTCTGTCAACGTCACAGGCCTTACCCCAAACACGACTTATCACTATCGAGTAAAATCAAAAGGTACCAATAATTTTACGGGCAGTTCCGCGGATTACGTTTTCACGACGGCTACGGTGGCGGTGCCGGATATTATTATTGATCAGGATCCCGCCAACAATTCGGGAGGAGACGCGGTAGCCTTCACCGGCTCCTGGACCGCTACAAATGTGAATGGGCTGGCCTATCTCGGAACTTTTCGTTATGCGAGTGGGACGTTTATTTTGGGATCGCCCACCGCCACGGCCAAATTCATTCCGAACATCGACACTCCAGGAAATTACAATGTCTATGCGTCGTGGGCTTCCTCCACTGCGGGTGGAAATCGCGCGACCAATGCGCCTTTCCGTATTTCCAACAATGGCGTCGTGACGACCGTTCGAGTGAGCGAAGAAGCCAATGGAAATTCTTTCCAATTACTTGCTGCTAATAAATATTTTCAAGCAGGCACGATTGACTACATTGAGGCTGGCAACGACGTGACCGCGAGCGCGGGAGGAGACATCGTGATCGCCGACGCGGTGAAGTTGGTTTACATTCCGCCTCCGCCTTCCGCGCCCTCTATCTCTACTCAGCCGTTGGCTCAAACGGTTAATCGCGGCAACACCGCCACCTTCTTCGTCGCGGCTGGCGGCACCGCTCCGTTGGCCTATCAATGGAAATTTAACGGAACAAATATTCTGAATGCGACCAATAGCACTTACGCCAAAAATAATGTGCAACCTTCCGATGCCGGGAATTATTCCGTCGGCATTACCAACTCCGTCGGCGGCACTAACAGCTCGAACGCGTTCCTCACCGTGATTGATTATCCCACCATCAGGAGCGCCCCGCAGGATGCGACCAGACCCACCGGATCGAATGTCACTTTTTCCGTCACCGCGACTGGCACCGCGCCGCTTTCATATCAATGGAAGTTTAACGACACTGACATCCCCGGCGCGACTGGGACTAACTACACTCGCTCAAATCTTCAAACCAACGACAGCGGAACTTATTCCGTGCTCGTAACCAACGCCGCCGGGAACGCGACTGCTTCGGCAACGTTGACGGTCAACCTTCCTTTGCCATTGGAGATTATTTCAGTCGCGTTATCGCCCGATGGCCAAATCCATTTGATCGTGAGCGGTGAACCTGGAAATTATTTCATCGATGGAACCGCCGAGTTGGGAACGTGGTCGCCAATAACCAACATCGTCAACACGAGCGGCACTTTTGAATTCATTGATTCAACCACCAATTTCCCTGCGCGCTTTTATCGCGTGCGAAGTTCGCCGTAGTTTTCCCCCGTTTCTGCGGCGAGTGTCTGAACGCCGCACGGCAAGTTCCCGAGATGCGGGACGCTCGCCGAACCGCCGACTGTAGGGCAGGCTTTCGAGCCTGCCGGTTCCGGGGACTTTCCAGTCCCGCGGAAATGTGCGAAAAAAACCTCAAATTATTTTCACGAAACTGGAAAGTTTCGTAACCGGCAGGCTCGAAAGCCTGCCCTACGGTTTGGCAACACGCCCTGACACCACCGGAGCGCAGGTTGCCAACCTGCTGTATCGCCGATGGCTAATCGGCGGGGCTAGAACGTTTCCCGCGTTCGCGGACGGAAAATCGTTGCTCAAAGAAATTAGAAAACTGCTCTATCCAGTGTGCGCTTTGGTCGGCGTAGTGGTGGTGACAAGAGGCACCCCAACAACGTCGTTCCATGTGTCTCAACTTAAAACCATTTCGTGACAACCTGGCGACCCCAAACTAAAACTTTTCGCCGATGAAGAATTTCGTTCGTCTCCTCCCAATTTTTTTTATGGCCGTCACATCATCCACTCCCGCCGCTTCACCCGTGTCCGCCGACTTGATCATTCTCAATGCGACGGTTCGGACAATGGACATGAATCTGCCGAGCGCGGAGGCCCTCGCGATTTACGGAAATAAAATCGTCGCGGTCGGCGCGACCAAGGAGATTCGTGCTCTTGCCGGAAATAAAACACGGGTCATTGACGCCAATGGAAAACTGGTTCTGCCCGGCTTCAACGATTCGCATGTTCACTTTCTGATGGGTGGGTTTTCGCTTTCGAACGTCGATTTGCGCGACGCGAAATCGCCGGAGGAAATGGCGAAGCGCCTTTCCGATTACGCAAAAAAAATTTCCAAAGGCCAATGGATTCTCGGCGGCGATTGGGACCACGAACAATGGCCGGGCGCGCCTTTGCCAACGAAGGAAATGATCGACGCCGCGACGCCGGACAATCCTGTTTTCGTCAATCGAACCGATGGCCACATGGCTTTGGCCAACAGTCTGGCGATGAAACTTTCCGGCATGGCGAAAGATGCAAAAGAAATTCCCGGCGGCGAAATTGTCCGGGAAAAAAACGGTGAGCCGAGTGGAATTTTCAAAGATGCCGCCGAAGATTTAATCAAAGTTCCCCCTCACTCGTTCGCCGAAAATCTTCACGCCGCGCGCGCGGCCACCGCACACGCCGCGAAACTCGGCGTCACCAGTCTCACCGACATGTCTGCCGGCGATGACGTTGGCCTCTATCAATACATGCTCGAACGCGGCGAATTGAAAACGCGCATCTACGCGATCCGCTCGATTGTTTCATGGGAAGTTTTGCACGACGCGGGCGTCCGCGCGGCTTTCGGCAACGACATGGTTCGCATCGGCGGATTGAAAGGTTTTGCCGACGGAAGTCTTGGCTCTACGACTGCGAAATTTTTCGAATCGTATTCTGACACGCCCAATTCTCGCGGACTTTGGTTCGATCAAATGTTGCCGGAAGGAATCATGTTGCAACGCGTTCTCGCCGCGGACAAAGCGAATTTGCAGGTGATGATTCACGCCATCGGCGACGAAGCCAACGCGAAGATTCTCGATATTTTTCAGGCGGCCTCCGAAAAAAATGGAGAGCGCGATCGGCGTTTCAAAATTGAACACGCCCAACATTTGCGGACGAGCGACATTGCGCGATTTGGAAAACAAAAGGTGATCGCGTCGATGCAACCGTATCATGCCATCGATGACGGGCGTTGGTGCGAAAAGCGGATTGGCAAAGAACGCTCGAAAAGCACCTACGCCTTTCGGTCGTTGCTCGATTCAGGCGCGACGCTCGCGTTCGGAACCGATTGGACCGTCGCGCCGTTGAATCCGATGATTTCGATTTACGCCGCAGTGACTCGCCGCACGTTGGACGATAAAAATCCCGATGGCTGGATTCCTGAACAAAAAATTTCCGTGGAAGAAGCAGTGCATGCTTACACGGTTGGCTCGGCTTACGCGGAGTTTGCGGAAAAAGTGAAAGGCACTCTCACCTCTGGCAAACTCGCGGACATCGTGATGTTGGATAGAAATATTTTTGAAATCGATCCCGTCCAAATCCAAAACGCGGAAGTGGTGTTAACCATCATGGATGGCCGCGTCGTTTATGAAAAGTAATTCTGCTTTACCGCCAAAATCTTCCGCTAGAAAACAGCGGGTCATCGTCATCGTAATTGTTTCCATCATCGCGTTCGTGGCTGTGGTCGCGTTGTTTTTAAATTCGATCAATCATCGACGGGAATTGAGCGCGGCGGTTTTTTCTCACGACCACGTTCGCCTGGAAAAATTATTGAAGGAGCATCCAGGTCTGGTAGATGCGAAATTATTTAATCGCGGACCGAAGGATACATGGAGTCCACTGCACATGGCAGCGTGTTACGGCGATGCTGAGTCCATCGAAATCCTCACGCGATATAGAGCGCGAGTAAACGTTCGGGACGCGAACGGCCTCACGCCCTTGCATTACTCCGTTTCGACGAGTCATTACGACTGCGCCCAAACGCTCATCAACAAAGGCGCGGACATGAATGCCAAAGGCCGGGATGGACGCACGCCCCTCGATCTCGCCAAAAATCTTCGGGACAAAAAGTTGATCGAAATGTTTCGCATTCGCGGAGCGAAAGAGTAGCCGGGTAGCATCTGCCTCCGGCGGGTGCGAATCCAACTATCCAACTATCCAACTATCCAATTATCCAATTATCCAATGACTCCGCACCCGCCGGAGGCAGATGCTACCCGGAAGAAGTTTTCGCAACGCCCCACTCTTTTTGCAATTTGAGCAGTCGCAAATAACTTTCCTTCGGCGAAAAATTTTTGCGCAACAAACCGCCGTGCGGCCAAAAATGTCCGCCGTAATCCGCGAAATCCCACCAGCCAATCGCCTCAAATTCCGGCTTGCTGTAACAAAGAGTGTAGATCGCTTCGAGCCAATCGGCTTGCATCGTCTCGCTCCAAGCGCCGTGCCAGCCGGGCACGATATTTTTCGGGCGCATGCTGGCGGGATCAAGGCCATCCACAGATTGGCAGGAAATTTCCGTGATCTGGATCGGACGATTGAATTTTTTAAAACGCCCCAGCATCCGCTCGATTTCAAACAGGTCCTGCTGCGGATAATAAAGTTGCAGCCCGACGCTTTCAAATTCCACACCGGCGCCAAGGCAATCGGAAAGATAACGAAACGGCGACCAGCGGCGCGAGCCGTCGGCGTTGGTGCGCTTGGCATATTCCGCCCAGAGACAGCAATGGTTGATTTGCCGTTTGACGGTGGGCGAACCGAGACGCGCGGCGCGACAGGCTTCACGAGTCAGCTCCAGAATTTGCGCGTGCGAAAATCGAAACAGGTTCGATTTGTCGTGAGCTTCGTTAATCACTTCGACGTACGGAATTTTTCCCGCGTAACGCCGCATCGTTTGCGCGACGATGCGTTTGTATTCCGGCAAAACTTTTTCGTACGGCCAACTGCGAATCCATTCCGGCGTGGCGCCCGGCGCGAGGTAAACGTAGCCGTAACCTTTCGGAACAATTTTGCGGGCGAGACACCATTGCAGCGACTCATCCATGCGCGCGTAATCGATGCGGAGATTTTCGGGCTGCTCATTTTTCCAGGAATACCAACTGATGGGCGCGAAATTAAATGCGTCGGTAAAACGCTTTTCCATTACCGCTCCGTGACTGCGCGCCGAACTCAAGGCGCCAAATAAAAAATTCTTTCGCGGCGCGGGAAATTTTGAGATTCGATTTCGCGCCAGATTTAAAGTGAGCCGTTCGCCCGCGTGAAGTCCATGCGCGAGAGATTCGTAGGCCGCGGCGATCCGCGCCGCCTCGGGCTTAAGAGGAATTGATCGCGCTGCGGTGGCAAAATGTTTTTCAAAAATCGGATCGCGCGAAATGGATTTTTCTACGCTCTTGAAAGATTCGCGAACACGCCGCAGCCGGGTCGCCGCCGCCTCGACGACAAAGTCAATGGTTTCGGCCTTCGCGTAACCGTGCCCGTGGTTGTCCGCGTAACAGTAAACTTCGCCGAAGCCGGAAACTTTCAATCGTGCGCTGAGTTGAACCGGCTCGGCGGCCAAAGCAATTCGCGCGCGACCTTCCGCTGTCGCAATCGATTGCGGCAACGGATCATTTTGCAAATCGCGAGCGTGCAGTGTGGTTTGGCGTTCGTGTTCCAACGGTTGGCCGTTCGCCTCGTGCAACAAGACGCGAAGTTGCGGAGTATTTTTTTCCGAAACAGCGTTGGATTTCGATTCTTCCGCACCGAGAAGTTGTTCCGCAGTTTGCGCGAGCGAAGGAATTTGTCCGAGAGCGGAAGCAGCGGCGACGCCGGAATATTGAAGAAATTTTCGGCGGTCAAAGAGAACACTCATCACGTTTCACGAGTCACGTTTCACGTTTTACTCCCCGATGTCTTCATTCCAAAGTTCCGGATTTTTCGCAATGAAGTCGCGCATCATTTGAATGCATTCCTCACTCTGCAAAACTTCCACCTGTACTCCTTGCGCACGAACATATTCTTCGGGTCCCTTAAAAGTAAGATTCTCGCCGACGATCACGCGTGGAATTCCATAAAGCAAAATCGCGCCACTGCACATCGGGCAAGGCGACAGCGTGGAGTACAGGGTGCAACGCCGATAGACCGATGCGGGATGGCGACCGGAATTTTCCAGGCAATCCATTTCGCCGTGACGAATCACGCTGCCTTTTTGCACCCGCTGATTGTGTCCGCGCCCAATGATTTTTCCGTCACAAACCAAGACGGAGCCAATGGGAATTCCACCGGAAGCCAAACCTTTTTTGGCCTCGTCAATGGCCGCTTGGAGAAATGCGTTATTTTCGGCCGAGAAGTTCATCGAGTGATTGCCAAATTAGTTTCAGGATTGTTTCGGATAGATAACCGATTTTTGAACCAAGAAGTCGTTTGTCAATGGCGGTCAACTGAAAAACCAGCGCGACAGAAAGATGCCGCAAGCCATTTGCCGAATTCGGCTCGATCAGAACGGTGCCGGAAAATCGAAGCGCATCCTGCTGGGTGGTCAGCGGGATGAGTAAAACAGTGGGCAGTTTTGCCGATAATTTCGCTGATTGAACCAGGATGGCCGGGCGTCGTCCTGATTGAGCGCGACCCGCGCCGGAAGGGAATTCAACCCAAAACAAATCGCCCGGTTTCATTGACTATCGCAATCGTATTCAAATTTGTCCCAACCGGATAAGGCCAGCGATTGCCATTCCTTCAATTCCTGGCTAAGCGCTGGAGACATTGGGGCCGATGTCAACGGAATGAGCAGAATTCCATTGCGGGTTTCGATCACGCGAATTGGTGTCTCGCGTTCAATGCCGTGACGCGCACGAAGGTTCTTCGGCAAAGTAATTTCGCCAAATGGCCCAGACTTTAAACAGGTCATAAAATACTTTTAACTTTTAAGAAAACTTCCGCAACAACTGAAAGTATCGCGCTCCTAAATCCCCGTCGCAATCAAATCGCCCATCTCACGCGTGCTGACTTTTCGCGTCGCGGTTTCGTTGCCGCTGAAAATGTCGCCGGTGCGATTACCCCCTTCGATTGCTTTTGCAACCGCGCCTTCAATTGCCTTGGCGGCATCGTTCAAGCCAAAACTATATCTCAGCATCAGCGCCACCGACAAAATCTGCGCGATGGGATTGGCCAGGTTTTTTCCGGCGATGTCCGGCGCGGTCCCGCCAGCCGGTTCGTAAAAGCCAAAAGTTTTTTCACCCCTCGTCACGCCGAGACTGGCGCTGGGCAACATGCCGAGAGAACCCGCCAACGCCGCTGCTTCATCGCTCAAAATATCGCCAAACATATTTTCACAAAGCATCACGTCGAATTGCGCCGGGCGTAGCATCAGTTGCATCGCGGCGTTATCGACGAACATGTGTTCCAGCGCGACGTCAGTATAATTTTTCCCAACGCGCGTCACCACTTCACGCCAAAGAATTCCGTTCTCCAAAACATTTGCCTTGTCGATGCTCGTCAATTTTTTGCGCCGCGATTGCGCCGCTTTGAAAGCGACGTGCGCGATGCGCTCGATTTCCGGCGTCGTGTAAACCATCGTGTCGATGGCGCGCTGGAATTTTTTTCCGCCTTCAGAAACCTCCTCGGTTTTTTTCGGCTGGCCGAAATACATTCCGCCGGTCAACTCGCGCACCACGAGAAGGTCGATGCCATCGCCTTGCCGTTCCGGTCGCAACGGACAAGCGTGCGCCAGCGCCTTCGGAAGTTGAACGGGACGCAAATTCGCGAACAAACCAAAATCTTTGCGAATGCGGAGAAGCGCCGCGCGTTCAGGCCGCTGTTCTTTGGGAATCGTCGGATCACGCTCGGGCAGACCAACCGACCCAAATAAAATCGCGTCGGAATTTTTGCAAATCGCCAGCGTCTCATCGGGCAGCGCTTTTCCTGCTGCGTCGATTCCCGCCCAACCGACGGGCGCTTCGGTAATTTGAAATTGCAGGGAAAATTTCCTTTCGACCGCGCGCAAAATTTTGATCGCTTCGCGCATCACTTCGGGACCGATCCCATCACCGGCGAGCGCGGCAATTTTCAAAACACTTGGACTCATAGGTGGGCGAGATTACGGGCGACGCGAATTTGCGGCAAACTTTTCTGAGGAAATGGAAATGACGAGGGGCGCATTTCACTTTTTGAGTACTCCATATTTGGAAGTTTGTCCCAAAGGGACATCTGATAATAGCCCGGCGTTTGAACGCCGGGAAAGATTTGGAGTGGAATCGAGTTCCGAAGGAACGGCTGAAAATCCATCCAATGATCCATTCGGCCGTCCCTTCGGGACTCATCAATCGCGCCTGTTTTCCCGGCGTTGAAACGCCGGGCTATTTTCAACCGGTCCCTTCGGGACAATCCTCTTTCCATGTTCGTTCCGCTGAGTAATACAAATCCGATAGACCCACCAGAGCAGCAAAAACTGGAGAGGCAAACGCAACCACAAGATCCACGACGGCAGCTTCGAATCCGGCCAACCGTGGATCGCCACATTCAGATTGGCAGGGAACACGGCGAGGAGCAGCGCGATCAATCCCCATCCCGCGACAACCCGCGTGCGTGAGAAGAGCACGCCCATTCCGCCCACCATCTCCGCCACTCCACTAATCCAAACCAGCGCCGCATGTGGTGGGAGATAAGATGGCATCATCGCCAAATAGGGACGGGGATTTACGAAGTGATTAGCACCGGCGACGATAAAGAATATCGCGAGCAGCCAGCGGAAATATTTTCTCGTCGATTTGCTCAAGGTTATTTGACCTAACGGCTGAGAGAGGAACCGGGGCGCAACTGCGGCGTTGGTTCGAACAAGTCAGACTGCATCATGGTGACTCGCTTTTCCGTTTTAGAACAATCAGCACGTTATGCGATCCCTCGGCTGCGTCGAAGTCAGTGGGGCGCATCGTCTGGCTATGACAAATCTTGAGAGTGTCGTCTTCCAAAAGATAAATCCCGAAAAATTTGTGCCCGATACCCTGCTTGTCCGAAGTGTTTGTCAGCTCCAAATCAATCGCTCTAGGTCGTTGATCGAGGCATAGCTTATAACGAAATCCAAAATTGAAGCCTTGAAGTTCAACGGTATAATAAATCTTGTCGCCCGTGAAAACCATTTTGCCGTGAAACATCTCGGCAGTCTTTTCGTCGGGAATTTTTTTGCCATTCATCTCCTGATAGACCAACTGCCATGTGCCTTGCAGGCTATCCTTTTCCAATTTCGCTGAATTCCTCTCAGACACGCATGCGGTCCCGAAAACAAGGATGATCCACAGAATAGAAGTCATACATCCCGGAAGGAACATTTGAATCCTGGACTTCAATTTTTGTGCGGGCATTGCAGCGTAACAATTGTTATGGGGGCGACTGCTACGAAAATTCGCACTGCGCTTTTTGTCGCAAGGCGTGATCAACCAAGACCAGCGCGGTCATCGCTTCCACCATCGGCACGGCGCGAGGCAACACGCAAGGATCATGGCGGCCGCGAGCCTTCAAAGTCGTGTTTTTCAAATCAGTCGAAACCGTTTCCTGCTCGTGCATGACGGTGGCGACGGGCTTGAATGCGACGCGGAAAAAAATGGTTTCACCATTGGAAATGCCGCCTTGAATTCCGCCGGAACGATTGGTCAGCGTGCGGACCTTTCCGCCTTTCATCCGAAATAAATCGTTGTGTTCGCGACCCGTAAGAAGAATTCCGCCGAAGCCGGAGCCGACATCAAAACCTTTCGAGGCGGGGAGACTCAACATCGCTTTGGCCAAATCCGCTTCGAGACGATCAAAGACCGGTTCGCCCCATCCCGGCGGAACACCGCGAGCGACGCCTTCGATAATTCCCCCGACGCTGTCGCCATTTTTTCGAGTGCGTTCGATCAGCCGAATCATTTTCTCCGCAGTGGCGGTGTCGGGACAACGAACGATGTTTGATTCCACATCTTTGAACTTCACCGCTTCAGGATTCACATCCGCTTCGATGCGCTGCACTTGTTTGACATAAGCCAAAACCTCCACGCCGAAACGTTCGCGCAAAATCTTTTTTGCAATCGCTCCCGCCGCCACGCGGCCAATCGTTTCTCGCGCGCTGGTGCGGCCGCCGCCTTGCCAATTGCGGATGCCGAACTTGGCTTGATACGTGTAGTCGGCGTGCGATGGCCGAAACTTTGTCGCCATTTCGGTGTAGGCTTCGGCGCGTTGATCTTCATTTTTCACCCACATCGAAATGGGCGTGCCGAGAGTTTTTCCCTCGAACGTGCCCGATAAAATTTGGACGATGTCGCTTTCTTTTCGCGGGGAAACAATTCTTGATTGGCCGGGTCGGCGACGATTCAAATCGGGTTGGATGTCCGCTTCCGTTAAATTCAATCGAGGCGGACAACCATCGACGGCGACACCGACGCCGCCCCCGTGCGACTCGCCCCAGGTCGTGATGCGAAAAAGTTGTCCGAAAGAATTTCCAGGCACGGAGCGAGATTAGAGATAAATACGTGGCGGGGTCAAATCACTGTAGCGGCGTGTCTATGACCGCCACACAACACAAATCATTGTAACCGGAATTTGCGTTAAGAACGGTAGCGCAGGTTTTCAACCTGCCGTATCGCGGGTTTGCAACCCGCTGGACATCGCGAGCGCCCTGCCGATTGCAAATCGGCGATACAGCAGCTTGCAAAGCTGCGCTACGGCGGCGGTCACAGACGCGCCGCTACAAGAAATTGTTATCGCACCAACTGGTTTGCCCTCGTAAATTTTCGCCGTGAAACTTTCCGTGAAAAGTGATTACGCGGCGCGCGCGGTCTTGTGGCTGGCGCGGCATTATCACGAAGGCGTGGTGCGGAAAGTTGAAGACATGGCGATAGCACAAGAGATTCCGCCGAATTATCTCGTGCAGATTTTGATCGAGCTTAAATCAAAACAGATCGTGAGAAGCCAGCGCGGTAAAGAGGGCGGTTACGTTCTGGCGCGGCATCCATCGAAAATTTCTCTGGGCGAAGTATTGCGCGCGATTCACGGAAATGTTTTCGATTCGCCCGCTTTGAGCGATCCGCATTGCCCGCCTGAATTGCGTGCCGCCTGGAGCAAAATGCAAAGCGCTTTGGACGAAACCGCCGACAGCATTTCTTTCCAACAACTTCTCGAAGCCGGCGTGGGCAAGGAAAAGATGTATTACATTTGAAGTGCGGCGTGGGTAGCATCTGCCTCCGGCGGGTGCGAAGACATTTCTTCATTCGATGTTGGATGTTCGATGTTCGATGTTCAGTGTTCGATGTTCAGTGTTCGATGTTGGTTTTAATTTTCAAACATCGAACATCCAACATCGAACGCTGAACATCGAATTCGCTTCCTCGCACCCGCCGGAGGCAGATGCTACCCGTCAAACATTTCACTGAAGCAATTCCTGTATCTCCTCCCACGTCAGCGATTCCGCGAATTGTTCTTCACCGGCAAGGGTGGCTTTGATCACGTCGCGTTTGCGGGATTGCAGCGTGAGAATTTTTTCCTCCACCGTGCCGCGCGCGATCAACTTGTAACTGGTCACGACCCGACTTTGCCCAATCCGATGCGCGCGATCGGTCGCTTGATCTTCTACAGCCGGATTCCACCACGGATCAAAATGAATCACCGTGTCCGCGCCAGTCAGGTTCAGCCCCACGCCGCCCGCTTTGAGGCTGATGAGAAAAACCGGAATCTTTTCATCCGCTTGAAATCGCGCGACCACTTCACCGCGATTTTTCGTTGAGCCGTCGAGATAACAAAATTCGATTCCCTCGCTGGAAAGTTTTTCCTTGAGCAAAGTCAACATCCCCACGAATTGGCTGAACACGAGTGCGCGATGGCCGCCATCCAAAACTTCTTCGAGCAATTCGCTGAACACATCCAATTTTCCGGAATCTTCGTTTCCGAGTTTCTGCGCCGCAGAGTCGTCACCTTCCAATTTCAACAACCGCAAGTCGCAACAAACCTGGCGCAACCGCAACAACGCCGTCAGCACCAGCATCCGACTTTTGGGCAAACCTTGCGCGTTGACCGCATTGACCACTTCGCGCCGAGTCGCTTCGAGAATTTGTTGGTAAACCGCGGATTGATCTTCCGTCAGATCACAAAAAGCAATCTGCTCAATTTTCTCCGGCAAATCTTTCGCCACATCGCGTTTCAATCGGCGCAACAGAAAGGGTTTGAGCCGTCGCGCCAGTCGCGCTTGCACTTCAGCATTTTTTTCGCGGGTGATGGGCACTTCGTAACGTTCGCGAAAATCTTTGGCCGAACCGAGATAACCCGGCATGAGAAAATCGAAGATCGACCACAAATCCAAAACGGAATTTTCCAGCGGCGTGCCGGTGAGGACGAGGCGATGCTGCGAACGAATGGCTTTGACAGCCTGCGCGTTCTGCGTCTGCCGATTTTTAATATGTTGCGCCTCGTCGAGAATGACGGTGTCGAATTCCAGCGTGCGATATTTTTCCGCATCGCGACGAATGAGCGCATAACTCGTGACGACCAAATCCGCTTCGGAAATTTGTTTGAAAAGCTCGTGACGATTCGGGCCATTGAGGGCAAGAACTCTCAAATCCGGAGTAAACTTTTTCACTTCATTGACCCAATTGAAAACAAGACTCGTCGGACAAACGACGAGGCAAGGTGCTGCCGACATTCTGTCGGCAGTTTCAGTCTTTCTGCCGAGAGAATCTCGGCAGCACATTTTCAAAAACGCCAGCGCTTGCAGCGTTTTGCCCAAACCCATTTCGTCCGCGAGAATTCCACCGAAATTATTTGCGCGCAAAAAGAGCATCCACGCGACGCCGGTTTTTTGATACGGACGCAACACCGATTCCAAATCACCGAGCGGCGGACACTCCATTTTCGCTTCGCCGCTTTGTTGTTTGGCGCGCGAACTCCAATCGGCGGGCGCTTGAATTTTCCAACCATTTTTTTCGCGGAGCGTCGCTTCGACAAATCCCGTCTGCGCGTTGTTGAGCCGATAACCCTGCGCGTGTTGTTGCGGCGCGGCGTCGAGCAAAACTTCCTGCAACTCTTCCACCGCGCCGGTGTCGATGACGGCGGTTTTTCCATTTTTCAATCGGGTGTGGCTTTGGCCGGAAAGAACGAGCCGCTGAATTTCCGCGGGAGAAAATCGTTCGCCGCTGTTCGAGGCGAAGGAAACCTGGAGATCGAACCATTGGACGCCGGACGATGTGACCTGGAATTCTGGTTCGATCCATTCCAAATTTTTCGCGGTGCTGTGCTGCAACCGTTCTTCGAGTGTGACGCTCCATTCTTTTTGCAGCCGCGGATATTCGCGCGCAAAAAAGTTCAGCACCTGATTTTGTCCGAGCAAATGATAGCTGCCTTGTGCGTCGGGGCCGGTAAATTGAGAGCGAGACAATCGAGCAACGGCATTTTGTTCGGCGGCAAAATCGCGTGTGGAATAGCGCGTCGGATTTTCTGGATCCGGCAGCCAAATGGTTTCTTCAGGCGAGGTGACGCCGAGGGTCATGATGCGATTGCCGTAAACGCATTGCAGTTGCGCGTGCAATTGGGCAAGACCGCCGGCGAGATTCAGAAGAAATTTTGGTCGCTGCGGTGCGAGAAAAAAATCTTCGAGGCGAAAATTGGATTCCACGTCGCAACCGTTTTGCAGCGCGGGCCAGTCCTGACTTAGAAATTGCGGGACGCGGCTGCGCGGCAAACGAAAGTGCTGCCGGGATTCTCTCGGCAGATTCGAGGGACATATTTCTGCCGACAGGATGTCGGCAGCACTTTGGGGAAGCATCTGAAAGATCGCGTCGCGGAAAATCCAAGTGGTTTTTCCGTGAATTACTTGTTCAAAGTTAAATTTTTCCGTGAGCGAAATGGAAATTTCTCCCGAGCCTTCGAGGGTGGCTTTCAACTTTAAACGCAACGGTTCGCGATGCACTTGCAAGGTTTGAGATTTTCCACGGGTCAAACGTGGATGTTCGGCGAGCGCCGGAAGAATTTCAGCAAGCGATTCCAAGTTTAATATCACCATCGCCGGGATTTCGCCGGGAGAAATTTTTTCGATGGCGTCGAGCAGGGCCGAGTCTGCTTCGGAAAATTTGAACGGGACCGAAGCTGGCATTGCGCTCAATGGCCCGCAACCGTTTTTCCATTTCGCCTCAAGGCAGAGCATGACTTTTCCTTTGTCCAGCGCGGTCGCAAGATTCGGCGGAAAAATAACAAACAGCTCGGCGGGTTCTCCCCCTTCACCCTCGGCAGCGCGCAAAATTTTCCGACTTGGTTTTGTGAGGGAACTATTTTGTTGGGCGGTGGCGGGGTGAATTGTGGCTGCAGAAACAGAGTCGGCCTGCGCGCCTTTTAAATGATGCAATCCGACGGCGACGGAGTGAGCGCAAATCGTCCCCAACCCTCGTGATTGGCGGCAGTGACAAAGATTTTCGATGTCGATGAAACTTTTGATCGCGAGACCGGCGCGATAAGAGGTGGCGCTTTCCGAAACCACTCCGCGGAGAATTGGCGGAGTCCAATCTGAACTGAGGACTGCGCCAGTTTGCAGGAGAGCGCGGGCTTGTTTCATCGCTTCCCAACCGGCGACCTGCGCGAGAAGGTTTTCAGTGAGTTCCATCTTTAGAAAATTTAACGCAAAGACGCAGCGCGACGAAGCCGCAACCAAAGTGGCGGAAATTTGGACTGCGGGGACATGTCCCCGCTTTGGCTGCACGGTGGAAAAAGAGAGAGCGGCTCGGCAAGTTCGAGAGCTTCATCGGTCAGCGAGGCGTACAGGAAAAGCGGCGTCCTGCCGCCGCAGTCCAAGGAACGGCCATGACGGAACGCCGGTTTGCAACCGGCTTTGAGTCTATGCGCCGAGGCCAAGCCGGTTGCAAACCGGCGCTCCGGTGTGGTTGCAGCTTTGCCGCGCTGCGCCTTTGCGTTAAAAATCTTTGCATAACCTCGCGAGGAGACGGCCTGTTCGTTCTTGGTTTTCCATTTTCGTTGGAACGTTATCACAGTTGCCGATGGGTAATGGCTTGTATATGTTTCGCCTCTTATTTTTAGGAAGCATGAAGAACGATACTGGAAAGCAAATTAACAGTGACCTCGCGGAAAACGCGTCGCCCGCCCCGGAGACCACCGCGCTCGATGAGATCGAAGTTACGCCGGAACAAATCGCGGATTTAAAAGAGCGCGCCGCGAAGGCGGACGAGCATTGGGACCGGCTCTTGCGCCAAACAGCAGACTACGAAAATTTCAAAAAACGCGCGACCCGCGAAAAACAGGAGGCGATAAAATTCGCCAACGAATCGCTTTTGCAAAAATTGATTCCGGTGGCGGACAACTTCGAAGCCGCGCTGGCCGCAGCGGAGACGAACAAGGCCTCGGCCAACTCGTTGCAAACCGGCGTGAAAATGATTTATTCCCAATTAAAATCCGCGCTGGCCGACGCGGGTCTGGAAGAAATTGACGCAATCGAACAAACGTTTGATCCGAACTTTCACGAGGCTGTCTCACATCAGGAAACGACGGACGTAGCTGAGGGAAAAGTTTTTCAGCAACTTCGCAAAGGTTATAAACTGCGCGACCGATTGATTCGTCCCGCCACGGTGATTGTGGCGAAAAAGCCCGCCTCAAATTCAAAATGAAAAATTCGAAATCACAGAAACCGCTCGCTCCAGAAGCGCAGCCTGATTTTGCATTTTTAATTTTTAATTTTTAATTTTGCATGGCCAAGCGTGATTACTACGAGGTGCTCGGCGTGGAACGCAGCGCCGACGGCGAAGAAATTAAAAAGGCCTACCGCAAACTGGCGTTGAAATTTCACCCGGACAAAAATCCGGGGGACAAAACCGCCGAAGAAAATTTCAAAGAACTGGGCGAAGCCTACGAAGCGTTGAGCGATCCCGACACCCGCGCAGCTTACGATCAATATGGCCACGCCGCCTTCGATCCGCGCCGGCGCGGCTTCGGGCATGGCGGAGGTTTTCATGATCCGGCGGAGATTTTTCGCGAGGTTTTCGGCGGGCGGGGCGGCGGCAGTATTTTTGATAATTTATTTGGCGGCGAACGGCGTGATCCCAACGGCCCGCAACGCGGAGCCGATTTGCGTTACGACATGGAGATCAGTTTTGTAGAGGCTGCGCTCGGTTGCGAAAAGGAAATTGCGCTGACGAAACGCGACGGCTGCCAGGCGTGTGACAGCACCGGCGCGGAAAAAAATTCCTCGGAAAAAACCTGCGCCACTTGCGGCGGGCGCGGGCAAGTGATCAGTTCGCGCGGGATTTTTAGCATCGCCCAAACGTGTCCGCGTTGCGAGGGACGGGGCAAAATCGTGGAGCGCCCCTGCCGGATTTGTCACGGGACGGGACGGGTGGATCGCACTTCAAAAATTAACTTAAAAATTCCGGCGGGCGTTGACACCGGCACACGCTTGCGTTCTTCCGGCAATGGCGAAGCCGGCACGCGCGGCGGACCGCCCGGAGATTTATTCGTGGTGTTGCACGCGCAGCCGCACGAGATTTTCGAGCGGGAAGGGGATGATTTAATTTGCGATGTGCCGATCAGTTTTGTGCAGGCAACCCTGGGCGCGGAAGTGGAAGTGCCGAGCTTGACGGAGAAGACGCAGATCAGAATCCCGCCCGGCACACAGCCGGGAACCACGTTTCGGCTCAAAGGCAAAGGAATTAAAAATGTGCAAGGCTACGGCATGGGCGATCTGCACGTGCGCGTCACGGTCGAAGTGCCGACACGATTGAACGGCGCGCAACGAGAGAAGATCGAGGAGTTCGGCCAACTCTGCGATGCGAATGTGAATCCAATCAGCGAAAGTTTTTTTGAGAAGGCGCGGAATTTATTTCGGTAATCGAAGTGCGGTGGAACAGACAGGTTCAAATCATGCACCGGTTTTTTCTTCCAGCCACTGAGTGCGGCGGGACAATGCTGACGTTGAGCGGACGCGAGGCGCATCATATCGCGCAGGTTTTGCGCGTGCGGAGCGGCGAAGAAGTGGCGGTGCTCGATGGCGCGGGTCACGAATTCCGCTGCGTCGCGCAAGCTGTTTCGCCTAAATCCGTTTCTCTTTTGGTTCAGCAAAAAACTTTTACTCCACCGTCGCCGTGTCAAATCACTTTGCTCCAGGCGATACCAAAAGGAAAAATCTTTGAGTCGATTATTCAAAAGGCGACCGAGCTTGGCGTCGCGCGAATCGTGCCGATTTTGTCGGAGCGAGTGGCGATGCATCTCGAGGCCGAATCCGTTGAAAACAAATTGCAGAAATGGCGGCTCATGGCGAACGAAGCCATCAAGCAGTGCGGACAGCCGTGGCTTCCGCAGATGGACGCGCCGATCAGTCCAAAAGATTTTTTGGCGCACCGCGAAAAATTTGAATTGCCGTTGATTGCGTCTCTGCAAAAAGGGAGTCGTCATCCGCGCGAATATTTCGAGTCGTTTGTCGCCGGGAAAAATCGCCAGCCGCAATCGGTGTGCGTTTGGGTGGGGCCGGAAGGTGATTTTACCGCTGAAGAAATATTCACGATCCAAGCCGCCGGTGTGTTGCCGATTACTTTGGGGAGGCTGACGTTGCGTTGCGAGACGGCGGCGATTTATTGTTTGTCGGTCTTGAATTACGAATTGGGTTTTTTTTTGTAGTCTTTACCCACATCTCCACGCGGGTTTCTTCAATCCTGAAAGGATTGTGTCACTCAGCCCAGGGCTGCGAGGCACGAGGGTCGCGATAAAAAATTACTCAACCCCAACGGGGTTGCATCTGACATTTCGTTGCGAGCTAATTTATCCGCGGCTGCAACCCTTTCAGGGTTGATGCCCTTGGTTTGGTTCACCCAGGGTAGCTCGTGCCTCGCAACCCTGGGCTGGATGATGCAATCCCTTTGAGATTGAAAACGCCGGAGACGAATTGTGGGTAATGACAAGGGTTAAAAACCTGCGCTACAGGCTTCGGCGATTACTTTCCCATCAACTTTTTGAACTCCGGCGAGTTGCGGATTGGCGCGAGGTTCTGGTCGGATTCGGCGTGTTTTTTCAAGTCGGTCGCTTTCGGATCTTTCTTCAATCGCGCCGCGCTCAACACAAAGGATTTTTGCAACGCCTGGGTCGCGATGACTTTTCCCTGGGCCGCTTGCAGCCCGCCGAGGTTATACCAGTTCTCAGGATTGTCTGGAGTCAACTCGACGAGTTTCTGAACAGACGCTTCGGCCTGTTGAACCATGTTCAGTTGCACATAGGCCTGCGCCACTCCCATGATCGCGGAAGGATCGTTATTCGCCTTCGCAGAAATCTCGTTCAAGATGCGAACGACCTCGTTGGTCTGCCGATTTTGCATGAACCGCGACGCTTCGCCGAACAACGATTGAATCTGTGAGTTGTGCGTCGGCGCTACACCTTTTTTCATTCCTTGAACTTGTGCCAATAAGTTATCAATGGACGGATTTTCCGGATCAAGTTTTTTGCAGGTTTGGACGATGAGAATGGCGTCGTCGAGCCGGTTCATGGGGAGCAGCAAATTGACGTAACGATAGACCGCTTCCGGACTAAACGGGCAATAAGCAAACGCCTGTTTGAAAGCGAAATCGGCTTCTTGAATCATGCGCTGATTTTCCTCTGGAGTCTTCGGCGCGTATTCCGGCGGACGAATCGTTCCGCCCAACAGTCCGAGCCGCCAGAGGTAAGTTCCACCGATGGAACTGCGCAATTTTGAAAAAGCTTTTTGCGCATTGTCGTCGCGCACGAATTTTCGATCACCGATAAAACCTTTGTAATCGTGATGCAAATAAACGCGCTCGGCGAAATCGCAAACTTCCTTGACCGACGTGTTGTAAGTGATCCAGTTGCCAATCAAACGGTCGGAATATTTGCTCCAGAATTCGTGGTCTTTGCTGAGAATATCTTTCGTCAACTCCGGCACCGGCTGGCGATTGATTTTCATGATGATGCCGGATGGAGTGAGATTCGGAAACATCCAGTCCAACGGAAAACTTTCCTCCACATAAAATTCGTGATCGGGATTCGCGTCGAAAATCATCTTGGTCAAAATGCCGTTGATGCTCATGACCGCGACTTGGCCGGAGACCTGAACACGTCCGCCCTCGACGTGAAAATCTTCGCCCGGCTTCATCTGATTAAGTTGATAGCGGCGTTGCGCGTCTTCGATGTATTCGTTGAAAGCCTTTTGCGAATCGTCGGGCGAAGGCGTGTGAATTTCTTTCGGGGGATAAACGCCTTCCGCGCGCCGCCGTTTTTCAATGCGCGCGCCGAGATCGGTAAAAATCCTGTCAAGGAAGCCCAACGCCCGGAGATGGAAAAAGTTTTGGAAAAAAGGCGGATCGATTTGTGTGCTGCGATTGTAATGAGCGCGGATGTAGCTGAGATAAGTTCCATCGGCCAACGCGTTTTGCGTGATGATGTAAACGTCGCGACGATCATACTTGGGATCAAACTTCTTTTCCGGCGGAATAAAACTTTCGCAAAAAATCATGTAGGTCGGGCAGAAACGGCCTGGGTCAGTTCCGCCGAAGAGCACGGTATCGCGCGCCATTTCGGGATACACATTGAATGGGGGCGTGAACATGTCGTGACCGAACCAGAAACCGAAACGATGATCGTGTTGTTCGTTGTCCGCCCAGTGCGACACGATCAGGCTCGTCGGCATCAGCGCGAAAAGAACCAGCGCAGCGCCGAGGCGAAAGCGCGAAATTGAAATAAGGGTCAGCACCAAAAAAGCGACGGTCAGCGTTAACAGAAAAACTCCCGGATAAACATCGAGGGTATTTTGTCCGTGCTTCAACGCCTGGCCCAAACCATGGAAGACCAAATTAATTCCGCTGACGTCCGTGCGATTGCCGAAAATAAAGTCGATCCGCAAAACCAGAACGATTAGCGCGATGGCCGACGCGATGGCTGCCCCGCCTAAAGCCCATTTTCGATATTTATCGTATTGCGTGGTGAGCAGCGCGCCGATGATGGCCAGCCCATAGCCGATGCTCATGGTGACCATGATGTAGGAGGCGGTGAAAAAAACTTTTGTGAGATCGCGGCTCTGCTTGTCGGTCGATGGGTTGAGCAAAATCATCAGCAGCATCGCCAGGAATAACCAGATGGCAGCCAGGCCGATGATCCAGGCGCGCTCGCGCGATTGCATTCGGCGCAAAAAGAAAAACGGGACCAACGCAATCAAGAGATAGACGTAAGTAAATTCTTCCCCGGCGCTTTCGACGTAGAGGCGGACCTGCTCGAACAATCGGCCTGCGCTGTCGGTGGGATGGGTCTTTTCATATTGGCCGCGTGTGAAGGCGTGAACAAAACCTTCGGCGGTGCGCGGGTAACCCCAGTTCAGCGGCGGATTGGTCATTGAGGCAATCGGCATGTAAAAGTAAAAAGAAGCGCCGACCACAAACATCAATCCGGAGAGCAAAAGCGGCTTCCACTCGCTCAAAATTTTTTGAGTTTTAATGGTCAGCCACACGCAACCGATGATGGAGGCGATGCCAATCAAAACATAAATGGTGAACAGCGGATTTATTTTTGTCGGGTCGGCGCTGTCGAACGAGGTGAGTTTGCCCGTGGCTTTGGCCCATAGCCCCACGAAAAAAATCAGCGTGTTCGCGAAAAACAAATCACGCCCCAATTTGGGCTGCGCCAGCATGATGAGAATTTGAATCCCCATCGCGCCGACAATCAGCGTCTGGTGATTGGTGAAGCTGATGCCGAAAAGAAAAAACGCCCAATACAGATAGCGCCGCTGATGAGGCGCATACAACCAGCGCAACAGGAAACAGAGCACGAGACAGAATGAGAGAACACCGAACGTGTAAACTTCGACGATGACCGATTGGCTCCAAAAAAATCCGTTGAACCCGAGGCACAGCCCCGCCACAAAACCACAGACCAGACAGAGCCAGTTTTCTTTTTTTCGCTCGATGCCTTTCAAGCTGCCGATGCTTTCGAGGATCATACTGCTGCCGCGCGAAACCATCAGCGCGATCAATCCGCAGGAGAGCGCCCCGGCAAACGCCGATGAAATCGCCACGCGATAAGCGATGTTCGAGATGGGAACCAACACCGTGAACAGCCAGGAATAAATCGTCCACACCGGGTAGCCGGGCGGATGAGGAACTCCCGCGTAAAACGAGCCGACCGCCAATTCGCCTGAATCTTCCAGACCCAAATCCGGCGCGAGCGTCAGCATGTAACCGATGAAAACCAGGACAGCGGTGATGACAAAACTGATCCAATCGATGCGGCGAAAAAGGGGCGGCGTCGGCGGCAATCCCGGCGCGCCGCCTCTCAAACCGGGCGGCGTCTTGGCTGGAATTTTTTTGTTGGAGTCGGGATTGGGCGAGTTCGTTTTTTCTGGATTCATTGTTAACGCGTTAAACCATTAGTCTTCATCGCTGTCAAAGAGCGTTTACTTGAAGGTGATTGCCCTCCATTTGTCGAATCAAAAATCGCTTCACGCCAAACGTTTCGTTCGAGATTCATATCTCGTTTGCTCAAGGCAAAAATGTTCCCGCCTTCGGAATTGGACGAAGCGACGCTCGTCATCGTGATGCTCGCAAAAAAAAGATTCGTGTCGGTTCTTCCCAAACTTCTGGTCGAAGATGAACCGCCTCCCAGAATTACCAACATGGTCAAAGCGCAAACTGTGGCAGGCGCGAGCCAGTTCCATCGGAGGTGCGAGCCGTAACCGGCCAGGAACGCCGATCTCCGGATCGGCAAGTTGACGCGAGTCGATTCCTGCCGATCAGGAGATCGGCGTTCCGAGGCCGTCGTTGGAAACAATTTTTCGCGCAATTCAGATGATGGCGGACGCGGTGACCAGTTGCGCAAAAGATTCACCCAGTTCTGTTCCTTCATAATTTTTCCCTTTTAAACAGGCTCGCAGTTTTTGCAAACCGTAGCGGTATCGGCCCGCGACAGTATTCGGCGACAAGCCCAAAAGTTCGCCGATGTTTTCAAACGTGTGGTCATTCCAGATTTTTAGAACGATGACTTCGCGTTGTTCGGGCGGCAGATCGCCCAGACAACGCATGGCCTGACGTTCGACCGCTGTTTCCGAAGAATGCGATTCGAACCAACGATGCGATTCCAATTCACGAGTGAACCGCCGCCAAAGACTGCGCCGATAATTCAGCGCGCGATTGCGAAAACTCCGGACGCAATAATGCGCTGGCTGGTTCGGCGCATGATCCATTTTTAACAGCGCGAAAAATGTTTCCTGCAAAACATCTTCAGCTTCGGTGTGGGAAAGTCCGAGCGCGCGACCATATAAAATCAAGGCCGCCGCCTGCGCTTCATAAAGTGACTCGCACCAATTGGAATTCGATTCGTTCACACTTGCCTTCACTGGATAGACACCTTGACGAGGAAATTTGTATAAAGTTTTTTTTGCAAAATTATCGGGAGATGTTCGCTGTCCACCCCCCATTCGTCACCTGCTCCAACTTGCCGAACGGCTCTCTTTTTTCACCGTGTCGCTAAAACCAGCACCGACAACGGTTGCGCGCAACGCCACCTCGAAATAAACTTGGCCATGCCCGAATTGGCCGAAGTGGAATTTTATCGCAAGCAATGGAACGCCGGCCTGAAACAAAAAATCGTTGCCGTCCAATTGCACGCCGACAAAAGAATTTTCCGCGGAACCGATACGAAACTGCTCCCGCGAACTCTCCTCGGCGCAACGCTGGTCGAATCCCGCGCTCACGGAAAACAAATGCTTTTTCATTTCACAAAAAATGGCTGGCTCGGTTTGCACTTGGGAATGACCGGCCAATTGCGAATCGAGAAAAATCCTTTTACGCCGCTCAAACATGACCACCTGGTTTTGCTACAGAAAAAACAGGCGCTCATTTTCAGCGACCCTCGCCAATTCGGTCGCGTCCTTTTCCATCGCGGAAAAGACGAACCGATTTGGTGGTCGAAACTCCCGGCCAGCTTGACCTCCCGACAATTCAGATTGCCCCTCGTAAAAGATTTTTTGCGCCGACACGGCAAAGCTCCCATCAAAGCGGCGCTCTTGCTGCAAGCTGGTTTTCCCGGAATCGGAAACTGGATGGCCGATGAAATTTTATGGCAGGCAAGAATTCACCCGCGCGCGCTGGCCGGAAACTTGAGCGAGGCGCAATTTAAAATTCTGTTTCAGAAAACTCGCTTCGTTTCGCAACAAGCCATCAAAATTGTCGGCGAAGATTTTTCCGATTTGCCGAAGTCCTGGCTCTTTCGTTATCGCTGGAAAAAGCGCGGAATCTGTCCGCGCTGCGACGGAACGTTGCGGCACGCGACGATTGGCGGACGCACGACTTGCTGGTGCGCGAAGTGTCAGGTTGAAAAGCGCGCATCTTAAACAATGCTACGCGAGACAAAATAGTGGGGCAGGCTTCCAGCCTGTCACAGCGGGCATCCTGCCCGCGAATCGTGGTTCTGGGGCTGGAAGCCAAGTGGCAGACAGGATGTCTGCCCCACTACCTCGCTCGCGGTAAGATGTGGAGGGTTGAAACGGGACGGACAAATCTTTTAGCATTCGCTCATGGCCCAAAAAAATTATAGCCGCAGGGAAATGTTGCGTCTGACGGGCGGACTCGGAACCGCGCTCGCGCTCGCTCCAGAGTTTTGTTTTGCCAAAACGGAAAATTCTTCCAACCCATTTGGCGTCGTCGTGGGCGATCCCGTCGCCGCAAAAGTTGGCGAAGATTTTTTAAAGAATGGCGGGAACGCCATCGACGCCGCAGTCGCTGCGGCTTTCGCGGGAGGAATCGTTTCGCCCAGCAAATGCGGGGTCGGCGGATACGGCGGCCACGCCATCATCGCTTTGGCTGGCGGGAAAAAAATTACCGCCATCGATTTCAATTCCGTCGCGCCTGCTGCCGCGCGCGAGGACATGTTTCCGCTCGACGAAAAAGGCCGCGTCAAAAATAAACTCAACGCCATCGGCTGGCTCGCCGCCGCTGTGCCCGGAACGCTGGCCGGTCTGCAACTCACTTTGGAACGCTACGGCACTCGCTCCTTGCGTGACGTTCTCGCGCCGGCGATTCAGATGTGCGAAGAAGGCGTTTACCTCGTCCCGATCAAAGGCATCGATGACGCCTCGCGCAACGACCCGCGTCCCGATTCCGCGCAAACTGAAAACGTCGTCCCGGAGAAAAAACGCAATCTCGCGCTGGCAAAATTGTTGAAAACTTTGGCCGCGCGAAATTCCGCCGACTCATTTTATCGCGGAGACATCGCCCGCAAAATCGCCGACGCCTTCCAGAAAAACGGCGGCCTGGTCACGTTTGCAGATTTGGCCACGTATCACGCCCGCGAAGTGGCGCCCCTCAAATTGGATTGGAACGGAATGACGATTCACACCGCGCCATTGACCGCGCCCGGAGTGATGTTCCTCGAATCGATTTCCATTTTGAAAGCGCTCGATTGGAAAAAACTTCCCGCGCTCCAACGTCTCCACGCGAAACTTGAAGCCATGCGCATCGGCTGGGCGGATCGCCTCGAATATTTTGGTGATCCCGAAAAGATCGACGTGCCGATGGAAAAACTTCTTTCATCGAATCATGTTTCCGCGATGGCCGAAAAAGTTCGGACCGCATTGAAAACGCAACAACCCGTCGCGCTAAGAATCGATTCAACGGAAGACGAAGGAACGATGAACATCACCGCGGCGGATCGCCATGGAAATATGATTGCGATCACGTTGACGCACGGCGGCAGTTATGGCGCGCGCGTTTCCGTGGAGGAATTTGGGATGGTTCTCGGGCACGGTATGTGGCGATTCGATCCACGCCCCGGCCATGCGAATTCGCCCGGTCCCGGCAAGCGCGCGGTCAATAACATGTGTCCGACTGTCGTCACGCAACACGGAAAACCAATCCTTGTCCTCGGCGCAGCAGGCGGCACGCGCATCCCCAACAGCATTTATGAAGTCCTGATAAACTTCGTCGGCCTCGGCGCTTCGATGGTTAAGGCGATGAACGTTCCGCGCTTGGGAACCACCGGCGGACTAAAACTTGGTTTGGAAAAAGGACATTCGCCCGAGGAAGAAGCGTTTCTGAAAAAAATCGGTTACAAAGTTTCCAACGCCTTCAGCGCCTACGTCAGCGCGGCCACGTTCGACGGGAAAAGCGGAACGGCTCGCGGAATTTCCAGCGGCGGAATTTAAATCGTTGGCCCAATGCTTCAAAATCTATTTTTGACAGATCAATTATCCCCGCCGGTTTTGCAGGCATGTCAACGCCAGTGATCGACGCGTTGAGCAACTTGCCGATGCCGCCCATCACTTCGGAAATGTTCGCGGGGTTTGGATTGAGCTTCGCACGAACCGCATCCGCAATGGCAGCAAGGCACGAGACGCGACCAGCGAATTCCAACGCCGCCGGTGGTTGCGCCTCGGCTTGTCCAAATAAACCGTCGAGCAACTTGGCGCGTCAAAACGTTGAAGTTCGCCAAGTCGTTCTGCGGACAAATTTACAGCGGCGGCCTGTGACAGTTTCCCAACCGAATATTTTTTCAACACTGATTGCCGGCATTTCAAAGCCGGACGTTTCCAGAGCGCGCCGATAAAGTTTAATCGTGCTAAGTTGCCGGAATGGAAAAATGGGTTCTCATCACCGGCGGCTCTTCCGGAATTGGTTTGGAGTTGGCTAAAATTTTCGCGGCAAAAAACTTTTCGCTCATTCTCGTCGCGCGGGATAATGCGCGGCTGCAACAGGCGGCGATGCAATCCGGCGCGGCTCCGAGCAAAATAAAACTCATCGCCAAAGATTTATGGGAGAAAAACGCGGCGGCGGAAATTTTTGCCGAAGTTCAGGCGCATAAAATTTTTGTTTCGGTTCTCGTGAACAATGCCGGCTTTGGACGGCAGCAATCTTTTTCCGAAACCTCCTTGTCGGTTCATACGGAGATGGTCGAAGTCAATGTGGCATCGCTCGTTCAACTCACTCATTTGTTCGTCCAGCCAATGCTGGCGCGGCGCGAAGGAAAAATTCTCAACGTCGCGTCCACTGCGGCTTTTCAACCGGGGCCATTCATGTCGATTTATTACGCGACCAAAGCGTTTGTTTTTTCTTTTTCCTACGCGCTGGCCGACGAACTCGAAGGCACCGGCGTCACTGTAACCACACTTTGTCCCGGCCCGACCGAGACGGCTTTTCAAAAACGCGCTGGAAGAATGCATTCCGAAAAGGCGCTGCGTTTTTGGATGATGAGCGCCCGCCAAGTGGCCGAAGCGGGTTACGAAGGTTTGATGAAAAGAAAACGAATCGTTCCCGGGTTTTCTAAACAAGCTCGGTTATGTTTTTGCGAAACTTTTGCCAATCCGAATTCCAACCAAAGTGGCGAGGCGAATTATTTTCTGCGATCGTTGAATCGTTGAATCGTGAATCGTGAATCGTGAATCAGAAAAACCCTTCATAATGATTTAACGATTTAGACTGATTGCCAAAATAAATTTCCGGAAAGACATCCTGCGAACGGAACGCCGAACTCCGGTTCGGCTCGTGACTCTCCAACGTTCGGGCCGTGCCGATTGGGAAATCGGCGTTCCTCTCCAGAAATTTATTTTGGCAACCGATATAGATTTCACGATTCACGTTTCAACGATTCACGTTTCAAACAGCAAGTGCTTGCGGTAGGCCGACGCGACTGCTAGAAACTGCGCGGGCGACTTGCGGGTGTGGTTCAATGGTAGAATGTGGCCTTCCCAAGGCTGAGACGAGGGTTCGATTCCCTTCACCCGCTCCAACTTCACTTTCCACCATCCGGGATACAGGAATTTTTTAAATTCGCCACCGCGCCGAAAGAGTTCCTTCAAGCAAATATCTTTTTCAGCACATTCGCTTCTGCTACCTTCCGCAACAGCAGACGAGAATATTCCAACTGCCTTTTTGAATAAATACATCCAATCTCCGCTTGCGAATGCGCCCACGGAACGTCCGTCGGGTTTTGCCTCTTGTCCGGTGAAACAAACTCCCGCCCGTCCTGTCGTCCGGGGCAAATTCATCTTCGTCGGCAAAAAAAAACTTTATGTGCGCGGCGTGACTTACGGGACATTCCGTCCGGACGCGGACGGGGATCAATTCCCCCGTTGCGAAATTGTCGAGCACGATTTCGCGCTCATGACCGCCAACGGCATCAACGCCATTCGCACCTACACCGTGCCGCCACTCTGGCTGCTCGACACCGCGCAAAAGTTCGGGCTGTTCGTCATGGTCGGTTTGCCGTGGGAGCAACACATCACCTTTCTTTCCGAGGCAAAGTGCGCGCGTTCCATCGAGGAACGGGTGCGCGAAGGAGTGCGCGCGTGCGCGGCTCATCCAGCGGTGCTTTGTTATTCCATCGGCAACGAAATTCCCTCGCCCATCGTGCGCTGGCACGGACGGCGCAAGATCGAAAAATTTCTAAAAAAACTTTATCGCGCGGCCAAGGACGAAGACCCGCAAGGCCTCGTCACCTACGTCAATTATCCTTCGACCGAATACCTTTCCCTGCCGTTCGTGGACATTTTTTGTTTCAATGTTTATCTCGAAGCCAAGCAAACTCTCGAAGTCTATCTTGCCCGCTTGCAAAATCTCGCGGGGAACCGCCCTTTGCTCATGGCGGAAATTGGCCTGGACAGCCGGCGCAATGGCCTCGATCAACAAGCGCAAACCCTCGACTGGCAGATTCGCGCAACCTTCGCCGCCGGCTGTTGCGGCGCGTTTGTTTTCGCGTGGACAGACGAGTGGTATCGCGGCGGCTTCGACATAGAGGATTGGGATTTTGGACTCGTGACCCGCGACCGCCAACCCAAGCCCGCGCTCGCTACCATGCGAGCGGCGTTCACCGAAACGCCGTTCGCAAAAAACGAATTGTGGCCGCGTATTTCCGTCATCATCTGCACCTACAATGGTTCGCGCACGTTGCGTGAAACTTTTAGCCACGTCCAAAAAATCGATTACCCAAACTACGAAATCATCCTGGTGGACGATGGCTCGCGGGATGATTGCGCCGCCATCGCGCTCGATGCCGGGGTGCGGCTCATCTCCACCAACAATCGCGGCTTGAGTTCCGCGCGCAACACCGGCATGGAAGCAGCCGACGGCGAAATTGTCGTTTATCTCGACGATGACGCTTACCCGGATCCGCACTGGCTGACCTATCTCGCCGCAACTTTCCACCGCACCAAACACGCGGCCGTTGGCGGACCAAACCTCGCGCCTCCTGGCGACGGGGACATAGCCGAATGTGTGGTCAACGCGCCCGGCGGCCCAGTGCAAGTCTTGTTGTCGGACACCGAAGCCGAGCACATTCCCGGTTGCAATATGGCGTTTCGCAAAAGGTGTTTGCAGACCATTGGCGGATTCGACCCGACTTTCCGCGTGGCGGGCGACGACGTGGATGTGTGCTGGCGAATTCATCAACACGGATGGACGATTGGTTTCAGCCACGCGGCCGTTGTCTGGCATCATTGCCGCAATTCAGTCTCCGCCTATTTGCGGCAACAGCAGGGTTATGGCAAAGCTGAGGCGCTGCTCGAACGCAAATGGCCGGAGAAATACAACTCCATCGGTCATATCCAATGGTTGGGACGGCTCTACGGCAGCGGGTTGACGCGGATGTTGTTCAACCGGCAGCACGTTTACCACGGTCCATGGGGAAGTGCGCCGTTTCAAACGCTCCGGGAATTCCCACCGACGTTGCTCTCGGTGTTGCCCACCATGCCGGAATGGTATCTGGTCATCATCGCGCTGGGGGGGCTTTCCGCGCTGACGCTCCTCTGGCCGAAACTGGTTTTCATCATCCCGTTGCTCGCACTGGCGGCGGGGGCCACGGTATGGCAGGCCATTTTAAGTTCGGCGGAGGCATCGTTTCCCAGCTCGCCAAACTCGCGAATGAAACGCGCAAAACTTTATTCGCTCACCGCGTTCCTGCATCTCATGCAACCGCTGGCGCGGCTCTGGGGGCGGGCGCGCCACGGGCTGACGGCGCTGCGCCAAACCGTGCCGCATGCGCTGATTGTGCCGTTGCCAAAAAATCCGGTGATCTGGTCCGAGACGTGGCGTGCGCCCGACCAGGCGCTGGAACTTTTCGTCCGCGCGCTGCGCAACGACGGCGCGATCCTTCTACTCGGCAGCGACTACGACCGATGGGATTTGGAGGTTCGCGGCGGAGTCCTCGGCGCGGCGCGGTTGTTCATGACGGTGGAGGAACACGGCGCGGGCAAACAACTGTTTCGCTTTCGCCTCTGGCCGATATTTAACGTCGAGGGAGTCATCACCGTTCTCGTCCTCACTGCGTTGGCGTTGGGCGCGGCGTTGGATCAATTCTGGTTGGCCTACGACGTTCTCGCCGTCCTCGTCCTGATGTTCCTGGGGCGAATGTTGTTTGAAACGTCTTGCGCGATGGCAGCGATTGACCGTGCGTTGAAACGCGGACTCGAGGAAAAAAAATGAGATCGCCCGTATGAGGATCGCCCTCGTCTCCCAGGAATATCCGCCTGAAACGGCCAAAGGCGGAATCGGCACGCAGACGTTTCTCAAAGCCCACGGTCTCGCGAAACTGGGTAACGAAGTCCACGTCATTTCGCGCAGCCCAAACGCCGAACGCACCGAACGCGACGACAACGGCGTTCACGTCACGCGCATTCCCGGATTCGAATCGCGCATGACCGTTTACACCGAAGCCGCCGATTGGTTGAGCTACAGCGCGGAAGTCGCGGCGGCGGTGGCGTCACTACACGGGAAGACACCTTTCGACTTAATTGATTTCCCAGAGTGGGGCGCGGAAGGTTACGTGCATTTGCTCAACCAAACCGAGTGGAATCGCATCCCGAGCGTCGTCCATTTGCACGGCCCGCTCGTGATGTTCGCTCACACGATGGGCTGGCCGGAAATGGATTCAGAATTTTTCCGCACCGGAACCGCGATGGAAGGAACGTGCGTTCGTCTCGCCGACGCCGTGTTCTCGTCGAGCCAATGTTCGGCGGACTGGTGCGCGAAACATTACGGCGTTCCGCGCGACGCGATTCCTGTTCTCCACACGGGCGTCGATACCGAACTCTTTTCTCCTCGCCCTGTCACCAAAGCCAAACGTCCCACAATTATTTTCGCCGGAAAATTGGCGCGCAACAAAGGGGTTCATCTGCTCGTCGAAGCGGTGTGTAAATTGGCGCGGGAATTTCCTGAATTACATGTGCGTTTGCTCGGGCGCGGTGAATCCAAAGTCGTGGAAGAATTGCGCTGTCTCGCGCACTCGGCGGGTTTTCCTGATCTGCTCGACCTGCCCGGCTTTGTCGAGCGAACGCAACTGCCTGAAAATTTTTCGCGGGCGCACATTTTCGCCGCGCCGTCCGAATATGAAGGCGGTCCCGGGTTTGTTTACCTTGAAGCGATGGCGTGCGGCCTTCCGGTCATCGCCTGCGCGGGCAGTGGCGCTGCCGAGGTGATTGCGCCGGAGCAAACCGGTTTGCTCACGCCCGCCGATGATCTCGGCGCGTTGACCGGATTGCTTCGCCGTTTGTTGAGCGATGACAAACTTCGCTCCGGCATGGGCGAGAGAGCGCGCCGTTACGTGCTCGAACACGCGGACAGCAAGGTGTGCCTGAAGCGCATCGAATCATTTTACGCCGAACACGCCGGTCGCAGCAAATAATGCAAAAGTATCGCCGATTAATTCCGTATGCGCTGCGCCAATGGCCGGGGCTGCTGTTCATCGGCGTCTTCACCGTGGTGAGTTCGCTCGTCGTCGTGCTGCAACCGTGGCCGCTGAAAATTCTCGTGGACTGCGCGTTCGGTGACGAGGCCCTGCCGGTTACCCTGCGCGATTTGCTCGATTCATTTTCCCTGCAACCCACGCCAAAAGTTTTGATCATCGCCGCCGCGCTCGGCAGTCTCGGTCTGTTCGCGCTGAACAGTTTCATTGACGTGGGCTTGACGCGCGCATGGTCGGTCATCGGCCAGCGAATGGTTCACGATCTGGCAATGGATTTATTTCGCCATCTGCAACGGTTGCCGCTGCGCTTCCATCATAAAAATCCCGTTGGCGATTCGTTAAGCCGGCTCACGACCGATACGTGGTGCGTCTATAAATTGACCGACGGCGTTCTGATTTCTCCGGCGCAACAAATTTTGACACTCATCGCCATCGGCGCGGTCGCGTTGCGCCTGCATGCGGAACTCGCCGCATTTGCGCTCGTCACCGTTCCGCTCATGACCGGCGCGACGTTTTACTTCGGCAAACGAATTAAGCAACGCACGCATCTCGGTCGCCAGGCGCAATCGCGGCTGATGAGTTTCGTTCACCAAACGCTGTCGGTGATTCCGGTCGTGCAAGCGTTCGGCACGGAAGGCCGTAACTGGCAGCGCTACCAAAATCTCGCCGCCGACGCCGTCACGCTTTCGCAACGCGGCACGTTGCTGATGAGTTTTTACGGACTCGTCACGGGCCTGATCACCATCGCGGGCACGGGCGTCATTATTTTCGTTGGTGGACGACAGGTGTTGCTGGGAAAACTTTCGCTCGGCAGTTTCCTCGTGTTCATCGCGTATCTGCGCGTGCTTCAGGGAACGGCCGAGAGCCTCATTAAACTTTACGGCGACCTCAAGCCGATGGAAGCGAGCATTGATCGCGTGCTGGAAATTCTCGACGCGCCGCTCGATGATGTCCGCGACGACGAAAAAGCAAAACCACTTCCCGCGACGACGACAGCGAAGCGGGGGCGAACCGTGCGATTTGAAAACGTCACGTTCGGTTACGAGCCGGAGCGTCGGGTGTTGAGCGACGTGACGCTCGAAGCGAAACCCGGCGAAACGGTCGCGCTTGTTGGACCAACCGGCGCGGGCAAGAGCACGCTCGTCTCGCTCATCCCGCGTTTTTACGATCCGTGGCGCGGGCGCGTGACGATTGACGGCATGGACGTGCGCGAAATGTCCGTCGCGAATTTGCGTTTGCAGATCGCCGTGCTGTTGCAGGAAACGTTTTTGTTTCCCGCGACCGTGGCGGAGAACATTGCCTACGGACGGCTCGACGCAACGCGCGAAGAAATCATCGCGGCGGCCCGCGATGCGAACGCGGACGAATTCATTCGCCGCCTGCCGGAAGGTTACGACACGGTGATCGCCGAGCGCGGCGCGAGTTTGTCCGGTGGCGAACGTCAACGACTGGCCATCGCACGTGCGCTGCTGAAGAACGCGCCGGTGTTGATTTTGGATGAACCGACTTCCGCGCTCGATGCGCACACGGAATCGCTGTTGCTCGAAGCACTCGAACGCCTGATGGCCGGGCGCACGACGTTCATCATCGCGCATCGCTTGTCCACGATTCGTCGCGCCGATCAAATCGCCGTGTTGAACGCGGGTCGAATTGTCGAGACCGGCACACACGATCAATTGCTCGCCGCGCGCGGTTTTTATCATCGGTTGCACGCGCAGCAATTCGCCGGCTTCAACGAGGAGGTCGCGGTATGAAATCGTGGTGGCTGCGACTCGGACGTTACGGACTCAGCCAACGGCGCGGGCTTGCGCTCATCGTGTTGCTGATTGGCGTGGACGTGTTGTTCGGACTTCTGCGTCCGTGGCCGATGAAGCTGATCCTCGACAATGTTTTGAAAAATGAGCCGCTGCCGGAAAAATTGTCGTGGCTGAATTCATTGCCCGGCGCGCCTTCCGGTTTCGCGCTCCTCGCGTGGCTCACGGTCGCGACGGTCGTGCTGTTTCTCGGCGGCTGGATTGCGCGCACAATTCAATCCTATGTGCAGGTCAGCACCGGCAGCCGGATGGTTTATGCGCTCGGCTCGGATTTATTCCGCCATTTGCAACGGCTCTCGCTGCGCTTCCATAACCGCCAGAGCACGGGCGACCTCGTCAAGCGCGTGACCACTGACTGCGATTGCGTGCGCGTATTGGTCATGAACGTTGCGCTGCCATTGCTCACGTCCGTCGCGACGCTCGCGGGCATGATTGTGATTCTCTCTCGGCTCGATGGTTCTCTCGCGGCGGTCGCGCTGCTCGTCGCGCCGTTGCTCGGCTTTTGCATTTGGTTTTTCGCCGGGCCAATGACCGAACGCACCTACGCGCAATTTGAATTGCAAGGCGCGACGATGTCGCGCGCGGAACAAACGCTGACCGCGCTGCCCGTGGTGAAGGCTTTTGGTCGCGAGGAATACGAGGACCAGCGCCTGGACGAACTCTGGCGCAAGGCGGACAAGGCTTACCTGCGCGTGCTCGCGTCAGAGTTGCAATTCAAAGTCGGCACGGGAACGGTGACGGCCCTTGCTACGGCGATTATCTTTGCCATCGGCGGCTGGCACGTTTTGCAGGGCAAACTTTCGGTCGGGAGTTTTACGGTCTTTCTCAGCTACACCGCTTCACTCTACGGCCCCTTGGAAACGCTGGCGTATCTCTCGACGAGTTTCGCGTCCGCGAAGGCCGGCGCGCGCCGCGTGCTGGAAGTTTTGGAATCCGACGAAACGGTTCTGGAAAAACCGAACGCACTCGCTGTGGCCGTTCATCCCGGAAAAAAATCCGGCCACATTCGTTTGGAAAATGTGACGTTCGGCTACGAACCCGACCGAGCCGTGCTGCACAACGTCACGCACGAAGCGCATCCGGGCGAAACCGTCGCGCTCGTCGGGGCGACCGGCGCGGGCAAAAGCACGCTCGTGTCGCTGATCCCGCGCCTGTTCGATCCGCATGAAGGGCGCGTGACGTTTGACGGCGTTGATTTACGCGATCTGCAAATCGCCAGCCTGCGCGCGCAAATTTCCATCGTGCTGCAAGAGCCGTTCATTCTGCCGTTGAGCGTGGCGGAAAACATTGCCTACGGCCGTGCCGACGCGAGCCGCAAAGAAATCATCGCCGCTGCGACCGATGCGAGTGCAGACGAATTCATCCGCGAACTTCCCGACGGCTACGACACCGTCATTGGCGAACGCGGCGCGACGTTGTCCGGCGGCCAGCGACAACGACTCGCCATCGCGCGCGCGCTCCTGAAAAATGCGCCGGTGTTGATTCTCGACGAACCAACCTCTGCGCTCGACGCGCACACAGAAACGCTTTTGTTGAAAGCGCTGGAACGATTGATGGACGGGCGCACAACGTTCATCATCGCGCATCGGCTTTCGACCATTCGCAAGGCCACGCGCATCGCGGTGCTGGATGCCGGACGAATCGTGGAGTTGGGAACGCACCAGGAACTGCTCGCCGCCGGCGGTTTTTATACGCGGCTGCACGACCTTCAATTTGGCAATGTGAAATAAATGAACGCCACCGCGACAAAAATCCAAACGCGCCTGCTCAGGGGCTTCGACGACCCTTCGTTCGGCGCGGAGGAATGGACGCGATTGCTTCCGCTCGGCGACACGGATGCGATTTGCATGACGCGAGAAGTGCAGCGGACATGGTGGGAAACGCTCGGTCACGGACGGTTGCTGTTGATCGTCGCCGAGCGGGACGGTCGCACCGTGGCGCTCGCGCCGCTGTTCACCTCCGGCGGAATGATTTTCAATCTTTGTCCCGAAGATTATCTGGATTTTGTCGGCGACATCGGTGACCCGGAAATTTTGGACGCGCTGCTCAATGAAGCCCGCGCGCAGGTGCCGGATTTTTGTGGCTTTCAGTTTTATTTTATCGGCGACCAATCGCGCACGGGCCAACGATTGCGGGACGCGGCGGCGCGACTGGGGCTGACGTGTTTCGACGAAGGTGCGCTGCCCGCGCCCGCTCTCGGCATCGCCGGACAGCCGGACGCGGCTCTCGCGGCGACGCGCAAAAAAAGTTTGGTGCGACACGAGCGACATTTTCAAAAGACCGGCACACTCGAAGTGCAACACTTTCAGGACGGCGAGAAAATTTTGCCCCAGCTTGCGGAATTTTTCGCCCAACACGTCGCCCGCCGCGCGACCACGGAGCAATCGAGTATTTTTTTGAAACCGGAACAGCGCGCGTTTTACGAACACCTCACGCAACGCATCGCCCACACGGGCTGGCTGCGTTTCACGCGCGTCTCCTGGAACGGCAAGTCGATTGCGTTTCACTTCGGGCTTTGTTACCACGGCAGGTATCTGTATGCGATTCCCACTTTCGACATAGAATTGTCGCGGCATTGGCCGGGGGAGGTGCTCATGCGGCAATTGCTTTTGGCCGCGATGGCCGAGGGCGCGAAGGTTTTCGATTTCGGCATCGGCGACGAGGCTTACAAATATCGTTACGCGACGGACGTGAATCATCTGCGAACCTGGGGATTGTATCCGCCGAAATGCGTGGCGAAAAAATCCGAAGAGAGTGTTCCATGAAACGTGTCCTGGTCATCAGCCCGCATCCCGACGACGAATCCGTTGGCTGCGGCGGCACGTTGCGCAAGCACGTTCTTGCCGGAGATGCGGTGCAAGTGATTTTTTTAACTTCGGGCGAGAAAGGCGGACACGGCCGCCCGGAAGCGGAGACGATTCGCATTCGCGAAAAGGAATCACGTGCGGCGGCAAAAATCTTGGGTGTTCGGGAAATTGAATTCTGGCATTTGCCCGACGGCGCAGTTAAACCAACGCGCTCCGCTGTGAATCGGTTGCAGGCGAAGTTGAAAGCCTTCAGGCCTGGAAAAATTTACGTCACGCACGACCGCGAAATGCACCCCGACCATCGCGGCGCGGTGCGGTTGTTGGAGTCCAGCCTTCAGGCTGTCCGCCGGGGAAAACACGCTAAAGCCTGGACTCCAACTATTCTCGGCTACGAAGTATGGACGCCGTTGCAGCGGATGGATCATATCGAGGACATTTCCGAGCACATCCAGTTGAAGCTCGCGGCGATTCTCACTTACAAAAGCCAATGCGCGGTGGTGGATTTCATCGAGGCGTTTCGCGGATTGGCGCGGTATCGCGGTGAGATGCATTGCTGGCCGGAGGGCGAATACGCCGAGGTCTTTGCGGAATTGCACATCGGAAAAAGTTGAAGCCATGCTCGCGAGCATCATCATTGACAATTACAACTACGGTCGCTTCCTGCGTGAAACGATTGACAGCGCGCTGGCGCAAACGTATCCGCGCATCGAAGTCATCGTGGTGGACGACGGCTCGACGGATGATTCGCGTGAAATCATTGCGAGCTACGGGGAACGAGTCCGCGCGGTGCTCAAGGCCAATGGCGGACAGGCGTCCGCTTTCAACGCGGGCTTCGCAGCGAGTCGTGGCGACGTGGTGTTTTTTCTGGATTCAGACGACGCGCTTTTTCCGTTGGCAGTGGAAAACGCCATCGCGCTTTTCAATGCCCCGGGTGTTGTGAAAGTCCACTGGCCGCTACGTGTCGTGAACGAACAGGGAATAGACGAAGGCCGCTTGCTCCCGCCGGGAAAATTGCCCGAAGGCGATTTTCGAGATGTCGTTTTGCGCGGTGGGCCGACCAGTTGCGGCAGTTCGCCCACGAGCGGGAACGCCTGGTCGAGCGAATTTTTGGAGAGAGTGCTGCCGATGCCGGAAGACGTTACCTATTACAAAACGTGCGCTGATGAATTTCTCTACACGCTTGCGCCGGTCTTTGGCCGCGTGCGCGCCATTCAGTCGGCGCAAGGAACGTATCGCATTCACGGACGAAACATTTATTCCGGGCGTCCGTTCGCGGAAAAATTGCAGATCGAACTCGCCGGGCACGAGCAACAATGCGCCGCCTTGAGCAGCGTGTTGAAGAAGGCAGGCTTCGACATTGATGTCGCGGCATGGAAGCGCAACTCGTGGTTTCACCGGTTGCAAAAATCCGCCGAAGAAATCAATGCGCTCGTGCCGGAGGGCGAACAATTTCTTTTGGTGGATGACAGCACCTGGGGCGCGCAGGAAATTTTTCCCGGCCATCGCGCGCTGCCCTTTCTGGAACGCAATGGACAATTCTGGGGCGCGCCCGAAAACGACGCGGCGGCGATTGCGGAACTGGAGCGCCAGCGACGAGCTGGTGTCGGCTTCATCGCCTTCGCGTGGTCTGCGTTTTGGTGGCTGGATCATTATGCGGAGTTTCGTCGCCGCCTGGATTCAGAATTCAAGTGCGCGCTGAAAAATGAACGGCTCGTCATTTACGATTTACGCACACCGCGCGAACCTTCAGCGCAAGTAACATCGAACCGTTGGCCTTTTCCAACCGCGGCCGCGTTCCAAACTTCAATTGAGCTTCCTCTGGTGAGCGTCATCATCAACAACTTCAACTATGCCCGTTTTCTGAAAGAGGCGATCGACAGTGCCCTGGGGCAGACTTACACCCACCTCGAAGTTATTGTCGTTGATGACGGGTCCACCGATGAGTCGCGAGACGTGATCGCCCGCTTTGGCGATAGCATCATCCCCGTCTTAAAAGACAATGGCGGGCAAGCTTCCGCTTATAACGCTGGGTTTGGAGTGAGTCGCGGCCGGATTGTTTGCTTTGTTGATGCGGATGACACGCTCCTTCCGGCGGCGATGGAAACAGCCTGCCAGATGTTCAAAGAGCCTCACACGGTCAAGGTGCAGTGGCCTTTGGCCTTCGTCGATAAAGCGGGCCAGCTCACGGGCGAATTAAGCACCAAACAGGCCCCTCCCGACGGTGATCTGCGGGACCGAGTTTTCCATGCCGGACCCATCTACGACTGGTTTTTCACGACCGGCTGCGCCTATTCGCGTCCCTTTCTGGAACAAGTATTGCCGATGCCTGAGCCACCCTACCGGCTGGGCGCCGATGAATACTTGATTTCACTCACGCCTATCTATGGCCAACTCCGCACCGCCCGCGAATCTCTGGGAACCTACAGATTTCACGGTCGCAATAATTACTTCGGCAAGGCATTGGAGGATGGTCGCCTTCGAGAGTATTTGGCTCGCTTTGAAATGAGTTGTTCGGCCATGCAAAGGCATCTTGCTAAATTTGGCATTGTGGTGTCGCCCGAGCTTTGGAAACAGAGAAACTTCAACAGCGTTTGGCCGCGAAGGGTTCTCGCCGCCAAAGAAGATTTGCTGGCCCTGATTCCTGCGGGCAGCAGTTACATTCTGGTGAATGATGATGAGTGGGGTTCGGGCGAACCTGTTCCGGAGCGGCGGGCGATTCCCTTTCTTGAACGCGATGGAGAATACTTCGGGCCGCCGGCCGACGATACCCAGGCCATTGCCGAAGTGGAACGGCTCCGCCGCACGGGCGCAAACTTCATCGCCTTCTGGTGGAAATCATTTTGGTGGCTTGAACATTATGTGGATTTTGAGAGGTATCTCCGGTCCAACTACGCCTGCCTGCTGGAAAACGAACGGCTGATACTGTTCGGGTTTTGCCAATCGGCAGCGGAGAAGATTAAAACAACCACAATATGATTTCGATCTGCACAACAATTAAGAACCGGTCCCGGGTGCAGGTGGATGGCCGCGAACTGCGGCTCTTTCCAAACTGTGTCCAGTCAATCGTGGCTGCAATGGGCGGCCGTACGGACTGTGAACTAGTCGTTGCCGACTGGCAGTCCGATGATTGGCCGCTCGCCCAATGGCTGCCTCAGTCGGCGCGCCCGATGCCGGTGCGAATTCTAACTCTGAACGGACCATTTTCCAGAGGACATGGGCTGAACGAGGCGGCCAAGTTCGCCGGCGGAGACATCCTCTTCTTTATCGACGCCGATGCGCTCGTTTGCGAGGCACTATTCACGCGCGGCTTGGAATGCCTGCGTCTGGGCAAAGCATATTTTCCTGTGTGCTATGCATTCGCGAGTCCAGACCAGAATGACGGAAAATGGCTCTCCGCGGGGTCCGGCCAATGCATGCTCACCTCGGTTCTGTTTTTAGAATCGGGGGGATGGCCGGAATATGATCGTTGGGGAAAAGAAGACGATGATTTTTTTTCCCGAGTGGCCTCATTAGTCGAAGTCGTGCGCGAAGAGGTTCCAGGGTTTTATCATCAATGGCATCCTGACGATATTGGTTTCAAGGATCAGTATTCGGCTCGAGCGCCTTTCCTGAAGCAGGAACTGGAACAGATAGAAATCGCCTGGCGGGAACTGGCGGAGATTATTCGACCCGAAGACATATTCATCCTGGTGGATGAGGCGCGATTTGGAAAAGCATCGACCCGCGCGGGCAAGCCACTGCCATTTATGGAACACGATGGGGAATATTGGGGACCGCCCGCCGACGACGCTGAGGCAATTGCCGAAGTCGAGCGCCTGCGTGGTCGCGGTGCCACCTATATTGTTTTCGCTTGGATGGCGTTTTGGTGGCTGGACTACTACGCTGATTTTCACAAACACCTTCGCTCGCGCTTTCAGTTCCTATTCAGGAACGAACGGATTGCTGTATTCTCTTTGCCAGATGAAGGAACCCTCTTTAAGAAAGGCGTATGAGTAACCAAGCGAGAGAATTCCAAAGCAGTTCCAGTATGACGATCGGAAGCAGCAGAGCAAAGCTGATCGAGGCCATCGGCCAAGCGCGCGAAATTACTTTTATTCGCGCGGGAGGTAATCTTGGCGACGAGCTTATTTACGCAGGTACTCGTCAATTGCTGGCCCATCTCTCCTATTCAGAACAGCGGATTGAAGCAATGAAAGGAGTCACAGGTGAAACCGCGCTGATTTCCGGATCGGGCGGCTGGTGTGCTTCTTATCATCGGATGCCGGAATATTTGAAACAGATCGAGGCGCATTTCGACCGTGTCATTATTCTGCCTTCGTCATTCGACGCTTCTCTGAAGAGCGTGCGCGAAGCATTGGGTCAGTCCAAAGCTCTGGTGTTTGCTCGTGAACCGGACTCGTATCACCAGATTCGCGATCTCTGCAATGCGGACTTGGCTCACGATTGCGCCTTTTATTTTAACTTTCAGCCTTACCGCCGCAACGGACGAGGCGTGCTCGTGGCTTACCGGACTGATCGCGAGTCAACCCTCAAATCGCAGCCACCAAACAACAATGACATCTCGCTCACTTGTGAGAGCCTGGACGAATGGCTTTGGACCATCGCACGGAACGAATTGATTCGCACTGACCGTGCGCATGTGACGATTGCCGCCGCGCTCCTCGGCAAACGAGTTGAGTATTGGGCATCCAACTATCACAAAGTTCCCGCGATTGTTGAATTCTCGCTCCGGGATTTTCCCGTTCATCGCACCCAGCCCGATTTTAACAACAGCGTTGGAGAAACAGCAAACCAAAGCGCCTTACCAAAACCGCGCAGCCGTCGGAACTCCGCAAGGGCTGCTTGGGAGGAAGGCTATGAGTGGGCAGATCAAGTTCATCAGTTCACGGATGAGCTTCTCTCGATCGTTCCGTCCGGCAAAAAATGCATCCTCGTTAATGAAGATCAGTTTACGTGTGAGAAATTGAAAAGAATTCACGTGATTCCATTCGTGGAGGAGAAAGGTCACTATTCGGGACCGCCATCAGATGATGACGCTGGAATCCGGGAATTGGAGCGCCTCAGAGCACAAGGAGCCTCTTTCATTGCATTCGCGTGGCCGGCGTTTTGGTGGCTCGAGCATTACTCGAGGTTTCATCAGCATCTACGGTCGAGGTTTTCGTGCGTTTGCGAAAATGGTAATCTCATTGCATTCGCCTTGGATCATAAGCGTTAGCAAGTCCGTTTGATTTTAGAGAAGCTGCGATGAAAATGTCCGTTTCAAACATCGAGCTGTGTGTACGAAATGAATGCTGTCAATTGCAAGCGCACGTTCGAAGTGACGCATTGGATGACGCTCCATTTCTCCTCTGGTATCGATTTCCGAAAGAGCTGGGAAAATTTATCGACAAGAACAGCGGCGATACATTTTTAGCCGCACTTTTGGCTCCCGCCATGGCCACGGGAGAATCTTTGCACATTGAAGCCCGGGTTTCACCGCGGCTCCTGGATTCAGTGGAACAAATTCAGTCAATTTATCAC
>JBBQRQ010000034.1:0-46089 GCA_038214755.1 Verrucomicrobiota bacterium | reverse complement strand
CACCGCGGAATTCATCCGTTGAGCCGCGCGGTCGCGAAGAACCCGGTTGACCATCCGATGGGCGGCGGTGCTGGTAAAACTTCTGGCGGCGGACATCCGGTCACTCCGTGGGGTGTCATCACGAAGGGATACCGCACTCGTAACAAACGCAAATATTCCAACAAATTTATTCTCGTGCGCCGCGATGGTCGTCCGATGAAACACAAATAAATCGCAACCTCGTTGAATCGTTGAATCGTTGAAAAATTTTTATGGGACGTTCGATTAAAAAAGGTCCGTTTATCGAGGCTTCGCTGATGGATAAAATCGTCAAAGCGAAAAGCACGAATCAAAAATCACCGATCAAAACCTGGTCGCGCCGCTCAATGATTACGCCCGACTTCGTGGGGCTGACTTTCAGCGTGCACAACGGAAAAATTTTCAATCCAGTTTTCGTGACGGAAAACATGGTGGGCCATCGGCTCGGTGAATTTTCGCTGACCCGCACGTTCAAGAAACACGGCGCGCACACTGCGAAAGCGGAAGCGAAATAGTAATATGCAAGTTCAAGCCATTACCAAAAACGTGCGGATGTCCGCGCAGAAAATGCGCGAAGTGGTGCGACAGATTCAGGGACTGCCCGCATTGGAAGCCCAAGCGATTCTCAAATTTGTCTCGCGCAAATCGGCGCGAGTGGTGGCGAAGACTTTGAATTCCGCCATCGCCAATGCGGAAAATAATAACGGCGCAAAACCGGAAAATCTCAGAGTGAAATTCGCGGTCGCCGGGCAAGCTACGACGATGAAACGATTTACTCCGAAAGCGCGCGGTTCCGCCGGGCCGATTTTGAAACGCAACTGTCACGTGAAGATTGTTGTCTCCGACGAATAGATTTTACGAACAGCCAAACCGAAATGAACACAACAGATAATTGGATTTATGGATTTGTGGATTGTTGGATTGCGACGCCGCATCGCTGTCTTCGCATCGATCCATTCATCCACCAATCCCGTCATCCAGTGATTTAATTATGGGTCAAAAAGTAAATCCAATTGGTTTCCGTGTGGCCGTCAATAAAGACTGGCGCTCGAAGTGGTATGCCGACAAAAAAGAATTCGGCAAGCTGCTCGATGAAGACCGGCAGATTCGCGAGATTTTGAAAAAGAAACTCGAGAGCGCATCCGTTCCGAGAATTCAAATCGAGCGCGCGGCCAATCGTTGCCGCATTACGATTTACACGGCGCGACCCGGCGTCGTTATCGGTCGCAAAGGCGCGGAGATCGACAAGCTCAAGGAAGAATTGAGCAAGATGACCGGCAAAGAAGTTTACGTGGACATCCAGGAAATCAAGCAGCCGGAAATCGACGCGCAACTCGTGGCGGAAAATGTCGCGCTCCAGATGGAACGCCGCGTTTCCTTTCGTCGCGCCATGAAAAAAGCCGTTCAGACGGCGATGGATTTTGGCGCCGAGGGAATCAAGATTCGTTGCGCGGGTCGTCTCGGCGGCGCGGAACTCGCGCGGGTCGAACAATATTTACAAGGCCGCGTTCCGTTGCACACGTTGCGCGCGAACATTGATTACGGATTTGCGGAAGCCAATACGATGTATGGAAAACTCGGCGTGAAATGCTGGGTCTGCAAAGGCGATGTGAAGGCCGAGAAAAAGGAAGTGAGACAAGAAGCAAATGCGCCCGTTGCGGCGTAACGATTCACGATTCACGTTTCACGATTTAACGAAAAATATTTATGCCAATGATGCCCGCCAGAGTGAAGTACCGCAAAATGCACCGCGGCAGCCGCGCCGGAATGGCGATGAGCGGAAATACGGTTGCGTTTGGCGAATACGGATTGCAATCCATCGAGCGTTGCTGGCTGGACACGAAGCAAATTGAAGCGGCGCGCGTCGCGGTCACTCGATACATGAAGCGACGCGGCAAAGTTTGGATTCGAATCTTCCCGCACAAATCGTTCACGAAAAAACCGTTGGAAACGCGCATGGGCAAAGGCAAAGGCCCGCTCGAATCCTGGGTCGCCGTGATTCGTCCGGCGAATGTTTTGTTTGAAGTGGACGGAGTGACGGAAATCGTGGCGCGCGAATCGATGCGGTTGGCCGCGACGAAATTGCCGATCAAAACGAAATTTATTTCCCGCCACAAGGTGACCTAAGAGCGAATATGAAAATGTCGGAAATTAAAGATTTAACGGACGTGGAATTGTCGGCCAAGAGCCGCGATCTGCGCCAGGAGATGTTCAATCTCCGCTTGCAACAGGCGAGCAGCCAATTGGAGAAACCGGCGCGTTTGCGTCATTTGCGCAAGGACATCGCCCGCCTCGAAACCCAGATCTCTCACGTGCGCCTCAACGGTCCGAAGAAATCCAAAGGAGCGAAGAAATAATTTATGGCTGAAACAGCAACACCTATTGCTCCTGAACAAACGGCTCCCGAAAAAGCAGGGCCCGAAAAGGCAACCCGCGGCACCCGCAAAGAACGTTTGGGCAAAGTCCTTTCCAACAAGATGACCAAGACGATTGTGGTCAGCGTCGAGCGGCGTTATCCGCATCCGAAATACAAAAAAGTTGTCACAGCTTATTCCAAATTTTACGCGCACGACGAAAAGAGCGAAGCGAAAGTCGGCGATTTAGTTTTGATCGAAGAAACCCGTCCGCTCTCGAAGTTGAAACGCTGGCGTTTGACCGAAGTGGTCGAAAAGGGTGAAGAAGTCGCGAAAGCCGGTTAAAAGATTTTATGTTACAAATTCGTTCCATCATGGATGTGGCTGACAACACCGGCGCAAAACGCGCGGCGGCGATTGGTGTCCTGGGCCGCAATCAACGTTATGCGTTCATTGGCGACGTGATCAAAGCGCACATCAAGGAAGCCACCCCCGACGGCACCGTCAAAAAAGGCGAAGTGGTCAACGCAGTGGTGGTTCGCACCCGTCAGGCGATTCGCCGCAATGATGGTTCGTATTTGCGTTTTGACAGCAATGCAATCGTCATTATCGACAAAGACAATAATCCGCGAGGGACCCGGATTTTCGGTCCGGTCGCCCGCGAATTGCGCGATAAGAAGTTCATGAAAATAATTTCTCTCGCGCCGGAAGTGATCTGAATTTGTAGCGACGCGTCTATGACCGCCGCTGATGGAGAGAATTTAAACCTGTAGCGGCGACTCTGTGAGCGCCGCTGATTGAAAGAAATTTTTGCGGCGGTCACAGACGCGCCGCTACAAAAAAGATTATGCAGAAAAGATTTCATGTGAAAAAAGGCGACGAAGTGGTGGTGATTGCCGGCTCGGAAAAAGGCAAGCGCGGCAAAATCATCGAAGTCAAAGTGAAGAGCCAGCGCGTGATTGTGGAAGGCGCGAAAATGCAAAAAAAGCATACGCGAAAAAATCAAAACAATCCGCAAGGCGCGATTGTCGAGCGCGAAGGCTCGATTCACATTTCCAACGTGATGGCCGTGGAAAGTTTTGACGGATCGAAAAAACGGGCGGCAAAAGAGCCAGTTGCGGCGTGATGATTTTGTAGCGGCGCGTCTGTGACCGCCGCCAATTAAAAATTAAATAAAAATATTTCAGCGGCGGTCATAGACGCGCCGCTACAGAAAAATGAAACCGAGACTTTACGAAAAATATGTCAGCGAAGTGATTCCCGCTTTGAAAGAAAAGCGGAAGTATCAAAACATCCATCAGGTTCCCAAGATGGAAAAAATCGTGGTGAACATGGGCGTGAGCGCTTCGCTGGAAAAAGGCGCGATTGATGATGCCGTCAAAGATATGACGCTCATCACCGGACGCAAGCCGGTCATCAGCAAATCGCGCAAGAGCATCGCGAATTTCAAGCTGCGCGAAAACCAACCGATTGGTTGTCGTGTCACGTTGCGCCGCGAAGTGATGTATGAATTTTTTGATCGTCTCGTGGCGACGGCCCTTCCGCGCATTCGCGATTTTCGCGGAATCTCGACCCGGTCGTTTGATGGTCGCGGAAATTATTCCCTCGGCATTGCTGACCAAACTATTTTTCCGGAAATCGAATTGGACAAAATCAAACGCACGCAAGGCATGGACATCACCTTCGTGACCAGCGCGCCGACGGACGAAGAAGCGCTGGACTTTTTGAAAATGATGGGAATGCCGTTCGCTGAGGGACGTTAAATTGTTAAATTGTTAAATCGTTAAAAGTTTTTTATGGCTAAACAATCATGGCTCGAGCGCAACAAGAAAAAGCGCAACACGGTAAAAAAATACGCGGCAATTCGCGCCGACTTGAAAGCGAAAGGCGATTACGCCGGGCTGTCAAAATTGCCGCGCAACGCCAGTCCGACGCGCGTGGTCAACCGTTGCAAAATGTCGGGCCGTCGCCACGCCTATCTGCGGAAATTCGGTTGCTCGCGTTTGACCTTTCGCGAAGCGGCGTTGAACGGATTGATTCCGGGAGTCACAAAGGCGAGCTGGTAAAAGTGCTGCCGACATTCTGTCGGCAGAGCGAATTGACAGTCAGATTACGATTAAGATTTAAATATGACCGATCCAATTTCAGATATGTTGACGCGGATTCGCAACGCGAGCCTGGCCTTGCTGCCTGTAGTCGAATTACCGCATTCCAAAATGAAGGAGAGCATCGCGAAAATTTTAAAGAAAGAAGGCTACGTCAGCGAGGTCGGCGTCGAAGGCAAAGTCAAAAAGACGATCAAGATGAAATTGAAATACGAGGGACGCAAAGGTGTGATCGAAGGTTTGCGCCGCGTGAGCACGCCCGGGTTGCGCCGCTACACTGGCTCGACGGAAATTTCCCGCGTGCGCGGCGGATTGGGTGTTTCGATTGTTTCGACTTCCGAAGGCGTGATGACCGGCAACGATGCGCGCAAAAAAAATATTGGCGGAGAATTGCTTTGCTACATTTGGTAATTGAAATAAATGCGGCGGTCACAGACGCGCCGCTACAAAAAAATTTATGTCACGAATTGGAAAATCGCCGATTGTTGTTCCCGCCGCAGTGAAGGTGAACGTTTCCGGCAAAAAAGTTTCAGTGCAAGGTCCGAAAGGCAAACTCGATATGGAGTTGCCTCGCCGCACCAGCCTCAAAATTGAAGGCGACAAAATTGTGGTCTCGCGCGATGGCGAAGATGCGGAAGCGAAAGCGATGCACGGTTTGGGTCGCGCCTTGGTCAACAATATGGTGCAAGGTGTCAGCGTTGGTTTCAGCAAACGGCTGGAAATTAACGGCGTCGGTTTCAAGGCGGCCGTGCAGGGAAAAGTGGTGAATCTGAGTTTGGGATATTCGCATCCGGTTAATTATCCGATCCCCGATCAGATCAAAGTGACGGTGGAAGAGAACACCAAAGTTTTGATCGAAGGGCCGAGCAAACAAGTCGTCGGGCAAGTCGCGGCCGAAATTCGCGCTTATTATCCGCCGGAACCTTACAAGGGCAAAGGCGTGAAATACTCCGACGAGAAAGTCATCCGCAAGGAAGGCAAGACCGTTCAATAAATTTGTAGCGGCGCGTCTGTGGCCGCCGCAGATTTTGTAGCGGCGGCTCTGTGAGCGCCGCTGATTAAAGAAATTTTTGCGGCGGTCACAGACACGCCGCTACAGAGAAAAAATGAGAACTCAAGTCAAACAGAAATTGTCGAAATTGCGTCATTGGCGCATTCGCAAAAAAGTGATCGGCACTGCGGAACGTCCGCGCATGAGTGTTCGGTTCACCAATCAAAATATTTACGTGCAATTCGTTGATGACGCCGCGAGCAAGACCATTGTCTCGACTTCGACCAGAAGCAAAGCAGTGGGCAAAGCCGAAAAAATTGGCGCAAATGTCGTCACCGCGACGCGCATCGGAAAACTGGCTGCGGAAGCCGCGAAAGAAAAAGGAATCCAGTCCGTCGTCTTCGACCGCTCCGGCGCGCGTTATCACGGAAAAGTAAAAGCGTTGGCCGACGCGGCGCGCGAAGCCGGTTTGAAATTCTAAATTAACCAGGAGAAAAAAATTGTGGCAGAAGTAAATAAAAGTTTTGGCGGAGAAGGCAGTCCTCCAGCGGGCGGTCCCGGCGGCGGCCATCGTTTCGGCGGACGCGGGCAAAATCGCGGGCCGCGCCGACGCAACGACGGCCAACAAGGCGAGGGGAAAAGCGGAGACCTGGTTGAGAAAGTTGTTTTCATCAATCGCTCTTCCAAAGTGGTGAAAGGCGGACGCCGTTTTAGTTTCAGCGCCTTAATTGTGGCCGGTGATAAAAAAGGCCGCGTCGGAATTGGCCTCGGAAAAGGCGGCGAAGTCGCCGATGCCATCCGCAAAGGCGGCGAGGTGGCCAAATCGGCCATGGTGAAAGTTTCTTTGAAAGACACCACCATTCCGCACGAAGTGCTTTATACTTTTTGCGGCGCGAAAATTCTGCTGCGCCCCGCTTCTCCGGGAACAGGCATCATTGCTGGAAAAACCGTTCGCGCCGTTCTCGAATCCGCTGGAGTAAAAGATATTTTGAGCAAGTCGCTCGGTTCCGACAATGCGGCCAATGTAGTCAAGGCCACACTCGGCGCTTTGCGGCAACTCCGTTTGCGCGAAGATATTTATCGTAGTCGCGGCATCGAAATTATAAAGAAGGTGGAGAAGCCGGCTGAAGTTCAACCCATCGTCGCCACCGCTTAATTTTTTATGCGCTTACATGATTTAAAACCTCGTCCCGGATCGAAGCACCGTCGCAAACGATTGGGCCAAGGCGAATCCAGCGGCCACGGAAAAACCGCCGGTCGCGGAGGCAAAGGCCAGACCGCGCGCTCCGGCAGTTCGATTCGTATCGGATTTGAAGGCGGCCAGATGCCGCTCATCCGGCGCATTCCAAAACGCGGCTTCAACAACGCTCGTCACACCATTGAATATGTTCCCGTCAATTTGGAATCGCTCAATCAATTTGAAGATGGCGCCACGGTGGATGAATTGGCTTTGCGCAATGTGGGTTTGGCCAACGGCCCGGTGAAGCGAATTAAAATTCTCGGCAGTGGCGAGCTTTCCAAAAAATTGAAAATCACCGCGCACGCCTTTAGCGCATCCGCCAAAGCGAAAATTGAAAAGCTCGGCGGCAGTTGTGAAGTCATTGCCAAAAAAGTTCAAGGGCCGCGTCGTTAGTCTTCTCTCGCATGTTCACCGCCATCACCAGCACGCTCGCCAATTGCTTTAAAATTCCCGAACTCAAATCGCGGATTTTTTTCACGCTGATCGTTTTGGCGATTTGCCGGTTGGCCGCCTTGATTCCAACGCCAGGTTTAAACAACGCCGCGCTCAAAGCTTACTTCGAAGCGGCTGGCGCATCCGGCGGCAATTCGCTGATGGGAATGTACAGCCTGTTCACCGGCGGCGGTTTTGAAAACTGCGCGGTCGGCGCGCTCGGCATCATGCCCTACATCAGCGCGACAATTATTATTCAATTGTTGACCGCAGTGATTCCTCAACTCAGCAAGCTGGCTCGCGAAGAAGGTGGCCGCACAAAAATTGTTCAATATGGTCGTTACCTGACGGTGCTGCTTTGCCTCGGACAAGGATTTGTCATGGCGCTCGGTTGGGAAAATGCGGAACGCGTTTTCAAAGGATTTCAGGGGCAACTCGTGCTCTACGAGAACCTCTGGTTTTATCGCATTCAAACCATGTTCGTTCTGACCACCGGGACGATGCTGCTCATGTGGCTCGGGGAACAAATCACCGACCGCGGCATCGGCAACGGAATTTCTCTCATCATCACCATCGGCATTCTCGCGCGCTTGCCCAAGGCGGGGCAGGGACTGGTGGAAATGTTTTTTCCCGGCCAGGGCATCGAAGTAAAATACAATTGGGGTCACGCCATCGCCCTACTTTTGCTTTTGCTCGCGGTCATCGCCGGAGTCATTGCCGTGACTCAGGCGCAGCGAAAAATTCCAGTCCAATACGCGCAACGCGCCGTCGGGCGAAAAGTTTATTCCGGCGGGAGTTCCTTCATGCCCTTGCGCGTCAATTATGCGGGCGTCATGCCGGTCATTTTTGCCTCGGCCATTTTGATGTTTCCCGCGCAAATTTTCGAATTTGTCGGACGAAAATTTGAAGTGCCGTTCCTCTTCAAGTTCTCGGCTCTTTTGGGTCAAGGCTCAATTCTTTACATCGTTCTCTACGCGCTGATGATTTTATTTTTTTCCTATTTCTGGGTGGCGACGCAATTCAACGAATTGCAAATCGCCGACGACATGAAGAAATCCGGCGGTTACATTCCGGGTGTTCGTCCGGGACAGGCGACGAGCGATTTTCTCCATCGCACCATGAGCCGGATCACTTTGGCGGGAGCAATTTTCTTAACCGTCATTGCCGTAATTCCGATCATCCTGGGCAACGCCATGGGAATTAATCCAATCGTTTCCCAATTTTTCGGCGGCACGAGCATGTTGATCATGGTCGGCGTGATGCTCGACACCATGCGCCAGATGGAATCGCATTTGTTGATGCGCCATTACGATGGATTTTTGAAGAAGGGCAGGCTCAAAGGGCGGTTCTGATTCACTCTTAATTTAATCTCCGCGACTCCGATGAAATTGAAATTCTTCGTAGCCGCCGACGTGAGGAGGCGGACGAATTGAAATTCGGATTACGAGTGAGATTGAGATCAGAAAAAAGAGTCAGATGATTCTGCTGAAAAATGAACGCGAGTCGGAAGCGATGCGGCAATCCGGCGCGGTAGCCAGAGCGGTTTTGGAAGAGATCGGGGCGTTCATTCAGCCGGGAGTCACGACGCGCGACATTGATACTTTTGCAGCGGAGCGAATCAAAAGTTACGGAGCGAAGAGCGCGTTCCTGGGTTATCGAAAATTTCCGTGTCACCTCTGCATTTCAGTCAACGAACAGGTCGTGCATGGATTGGCCAATGATCGGCGCGCGGAATTTGGCGATATCATCAGTCTCGATTGCGGCGTGGTTTACAATGGATTTATCGGTGACACGGCCAAGACAGTGGCCGTCGGTGGTTGCGGAGTCTTTGCGCAACGCTTGATGGACGTGACGGAGAGCGCGCTTTACGTGGGCATTGCCAAGGCCGTGGTGGGAAATCGCGTGGTGGATATTTCGCGCGCGATCCAAAATTACGTGGAAGGAAATGGCTACAGCGTGGTTCGGGAATTTGTCGGACACGGCGTCGGACGTTCGATGCACGAGGAACCGCAGATCCCGAATTTCGTGGAAAAAAAATCGTCGCCGAAGTTGAAACCGGGAATGACGCTGGCGATTGAGCCGATGGTCAACGCCGGCAAACCCGACGTGAAGATTTTAAAAGACGGCTGGACAGTGGTAACCAAAGATGGTTCATTGTCCGCCCATTTTGAGCACACGGTTTTAGTGACCGAATCGGAGCCGGAAATTTTAACGTGTCGAGAGAAGACGCTATCAAAGTTGCAGGCATCGTAGTCGAAGCGCTCCCGAAGAATTTGTTTCGGGTCAGTCTGGCGAATGGGCATCGGGTCATGGCGCACGTTTCGAGAAAGATGACAACGCAGTTTGCTCAACTGGCGCCCGGTGACAAAGTGGATTTGGAAATGTCGCCTTTTGATTTGTCGAGAGGCCGCATTGTTTTGGCGGAAAAATAATTTTGAAAAGAATATGAAGGTTCGCGCATCAGTAAAAAAACTGTGTGAAAATTGCAAAGTGATCAAACGCAAAGGCGTCATTCGTGTCATCTGCACGAACGCCCGCCACAAACAACGACAGGGCTGAACGATTTAACGACTCAACGATTTAACAACTTATGGCACGCATCATTGGAGTAGAAATTCCCGGCGGAAAGCGCATCGACATCGCGCTTCGTTACGTTTACGGCATCGGCCCGTCGAACGCGAAAATCATTTTGGACAAAGCCAAAATCGATCCGAGCATTCGCGCCAAAGACCTGGACGAATCGCAACTTTCCCAAATCGTTCATGCGATTCAGGAGGGAAAGTATGTGATCGAAGGCGATTTGCGGCGCGAACTGGGCATGAATTTGAAACGCCTGCAAGGGATCAAGTGTTATCGCGGTGTTCGTCATTTGCGCGGGTTGCCCGTGCGCGGCCAACGCACCTCGACTAACGCGCGCACGCGCAAAGGTCCGCGCAAAACAGTTGGCGTGCAGCGCAACCCGAACGCCAAGACGGGCATTCACTAATTCCCCCAACCCTCAACTTAACTTTCCCATGGCTGAAGAAACCAAACCAAAAAAACCCGCCCCCAAAAAAGAAGCGAAACCCGAGGCCGCTGAAAAAGCCGCCAAAGCTCCCGCGGGGGAGGGTCACGCAAAACCGGAGAGGAAGGAGAAAACTCCCGGCGCTCCGGAAACGGCGAAAGCCCCGGCCACCACCGAAGCCGTCGCCGCGCCATCCGCTCCGACCGCCGCCGAATTGCTCGCTGAGGACCCCAACGCGCGAAAAATCATCAAAGTCAAAGGCGCGAAAAATATTTCCGTCGGCATCGCCAATATTCTTGCGACGTTCAACAACACGCATGTCGCCATCACCGATATGCAAGGCAACGTTCTCGGCTGGTCCAGCGCCGGGCGCGTTGGATTCAAAGGCTCGCGCAAGAGCACCGCGTTCGCCGCCCAACAAGTCGCCCAGGACGCCGCTCGTCAGGCGATGTCCCACGGCATGAGAGAAATCGAAGTCCGTGTCAAAGGCCCCGGCTCTGGTCGTGAATCCGCCATCCGCGCGTTGCAAGCCATCGGTTTGGAAATCAACGCGATTAAAGATTGCACACCCATTCCCCACAACGGCTGCCGCCCTCGCAAGAAACGCCGTGTCTAGTTTTTCATGAGTTCAAAGTTCAAAGTTCAAAGTTCAAAGTTGGTTCGCGTCGCGCAATTATTCCGCGTTCCGCGTTCCGCGTTCCGCATTTAATTATGGCTCGTTACACAGGTCCTCGCACTCGCATCAGCCGACGTTTCGGCGTTCCCATTTTTGGTCCGTCGAAATATTTGGAGCGCCGCAATTACGGCCCCGGCGTTCACGGCCCGAAATCCCGCCGCAAGAACACCGACTACGCTCTCGGCCTGATCGAGAAGCAAAAGTTTCGTTACTACTACGGTTTGATGGAGCGCCAGTTTCGCGGAGTTTATGAAAAAGCGCTCAAGCGTCGCGGTGTCACCGGCGAAACCATGTTGCAAATTTTGGAGACTCGTTTGGACAACGTTGTTTTCCATCTCGGCTTCGGCAACACCCGCGCCTCGGCCCGCCAATTGGTCGGCCACGGCCACGTCAAAGTGAACGGTCGCAAAGTAAATATTTCATCCTACGCCTTGAAAGTGAGCGACGTCGTTGAAGTAAAAGATTCAAACGTCTCCCGACAATTGGCCACAAAGAGTTTGGAAATTTCGACGAGCCGCGTGGTTCCTGATTGGCTTTCGCTCGACAAAAATACTTTCAAAGGAACCGTCATGCGCGTTCCAACGCGCGAGGAAATCCAGCCCATCGCCAACGAGCAGGCTGTCGTAGAATTTTATTCCCGCTAAAGAAATGAAACCGGATTGTTGGATTGTTGGATGATTGGATAAGACACGTTGCGTGTTCGTTCCATTAATCCAAAAATCCATCATCCACCAATCCAAAACAATTATACGGGCCGCTGCGGTCACGGGAATAAACAGCCGCAACGGTCAGATTAAAATTGTTAGAAAGAAAATTATGCCAGTACGTTTAGGACGTTTCGAAATGCCCAAGAGGTTGACCAAGGAAGATTCAACCGCCACGGAAACTTACGCCAAGTTTATCGCGGACCCGTTTGAGACCGGTTACGGACACACCATTGGCAACTCGCTTCGGCGCGTGCTTCTCTCCTCGTTGGAAGGCGCGGCGATTACTTCCATCAAGATTGATGGGGCGATGCATGAGTTCGCCACCGTCGAAGGTGTCGTGGAAGATGTCACCGACATCGTTCTCAATCTCAAAAAGATTTTGTTCAAAGCGCACAGCCGCGAACCGCAAACCCTTTTGCTTTCTGTCAACAAAGACGGCGACGTGACGGCCGCCGACATCGAACTCAATCAAAACGTCGAACTCGTCAATCCCAAGCAACACATCTGTACCCTCGACAAAAAGAAAAAGTTCGAGATGGAGCTTGAGGTAAAAGTCGGTCGCGGATTTTTGCCGGGCGACGAAAATAAAAAGCCCGATCAAGCCATCGGCGTCATTGCCATCGATTCATTGTTCTCTCCGGTCACTCGCGTCAAATACGCGGTTGAGAGCGCGCGCGTCGGACAACGCACGGATTACGACCGTTTGCTCATCGAGATTTGGACGGACGGCCGCATCTCTCCCGAGGACGCGCTCACCCAGGCTTCCGCGATTCTCCAACATCATCTCGACGTGTTTGTCGGCTACGACAAAAACGCGGTTGAATTTGAGGAAGTCGCCGACAAGCAGGACGACGAGAAATCGCGCATGAGAAAATTGCTGAACATGAGCGTCAACGAAATCGAGTTGAGCGTCCGCGCGGCGAATTGCTTGAACAACGCGAACATCACGACGGTTGGCCAACTCGCGATGAAAACCGAAGCCGAAATGCTCAAGTATCGCAACTTCGGGAAAAAATCGCTTAACGAAATCAAAGACAAATTGCAGTCGCTCAACCTTGCGCTCGGCCAGAATATCGATCCAACTTTATTGGAACCGCCGAAAGAAGACAACGCGGCCTGATCTTGTAGCGGCGACTCTATGAGCGCCGCAAATTTCTCAAATAAATGCGGCGCTCGCAGAGACGCCGCTACAATAAAAATTTATGCGCCATCTCAAACGAACAGCCAAGTTAGGCCGCACCGGTTCGCACCGAAACGCGATGCTCGCGAACATGGTCTGCAGCCTGATCATCCACAAAAGAATCGAAACCACTTTGGCCAAAGCCAAAGCCGCCCGCTCCGTCGCCGAGAAAATGGTCACACTCGGCAAGAGCGGGACGCTTCATGACCGCCGTCTCGCCGCCGCGCGTTTGCGCCAGGAAGATGCCGTGAAAATTCTTTTCAACGAAATCGCTCCTACGCAAAAGGAACGTCGTGGCGGATACACTCGCATCATAAAATTGAATCAACGCCAGGGCGATGCCGCCAACCTCGCAATTCTGGAATGGGTCGATGTTCCCGTCAGTGAGCCAATTTCCGCCAAGAGTGAAACACCCGGTGCCGACGCAAAAGAAACTTCTGAAGCGAAGAAGTTAAAAAAATCCGAAGCCAGGAAAAAGAAAGCCGCTGAGAAAACTGAGGCGGTCAAAGCTTAAAGTTTTTCTAAAAGAATCACGCCCAAAAAGCCCGTTCGCAAGAACGGGCTTTTTCTTCTGAACCCCGAACTCCGAAGCTGAAGTGGGTGGCACAGGCGACCCGCTTGTGCCGTCCGGCCACTGGCCGGACGGAATGTGAAGGACGGTTGCCTTAAAAACAGATGCACGGAAACGTTCGACGGCTTTCTCCCGTTCCGAGCGGCGAGTCGCCGCTCGGAACAGGCCAGTGGCCTGTGCTACCCATCCAAGGTCGCACCCGCAGCATCTAGAGTAGGGGAGCGCGTCTCGCCTGCCCGGGGCAAAGAGGGGAAACTTTTCTAATCTGATTTTCCCTTTGCCCGGACGGGCGATACGCTCCGTCCTACTTCAACGAGAGGCCTTCCGATCCACAAAAAACATTTTCGACCCGCCGTAAAATCCAAAAAAGATATTCTTGGCTCGCAGTTAAAACCTGTGTTGCTATGGGAAAATGGAATCCGAAACAAAAACCGAAAGTTCCATCGCTCCCGACAATCTTCCGTGGTGGAAAACTTTAAACCGCTATCACTGGTTTGTTTTTGTCGTCGCGTCGCTCGCCTGGCTTTTCGATTGTCTCGATCAACAGCTTTTTATTATTGCGCGAAATCCGGCCATTGGCGCTCTGCTGCCAGGAGCCTCGCCTGAAATCCTCAAAAAATGGGGCGGAAACACCACCGCAATTTTCGTCGCGGGTTGGGCGACCGGAGGTTTAATTTTCGGCGCAGTCGGCGACAAAATTGGCCGCGCGCGCACGCTCGCGATGACCGTGTTGCTTTATTCCATTTGCACCGGTTTGTCCGCGTTCTCTCGCAATGTTATTGATTTCTCCATTTACCGATTCGTCACAGGATTGGGAGTCGGCGGCGTTTTCGGACTCGCGGTCGCTCTGGTGGCCGATGGCCTGCCGGATCGCGCTCGCCCTCACGCGCTCGGATTGCTGCAAGCGCTTTCCGCCGTCGGCAATGTTACTGCCGGATTAATTGCTGTCGGCGTCGGATATCTGGAAACCACCACTTTGAAACCAGGAACATCATGGAAATATTTATTTTGGATTGGAGCGGCGCCTGCGTTTCTTTGCGTCTTCATTCAACTGCGTTTGAAAGAACCGGAAAAATGGGTGCGCGCGCGCGAAGAAGGTCGGCGGACCGGCGTTCGTTTTGGTTCGTATGCGTCGATGTTCGGCGAAGCGCGTTGGCGAAAACACGCCTTGCTCGGAATGCTTCTCTGCGTGGCGGGCGTCGTAGGACTTTGGGGCGTTGGATTTTTCAGTCCTGAACTTGTTGGCGACGTGATCGGAAAAATTTTGAAAGCGCAAAATGTTCCCGCCGCTCAAGTTCCCGGCAAACGTCTGATGTGGACCGGCATCAACATGATCATGCAGAACGCCGGCGCCTTTTTTGGAATGCTCGCCTTCACTAAACTCGCGCATCACTACGGGCGAAAACCGATTTTTGCCATCGGATACGTTTGCGCTTTTCTCAGCACCGTTGCGGTCTTCAAATTTTTAAATCAACCGTGGCATATCTTTGTTCTCATTCCGATCATGGGCTTTTGCCAGCTCGGATTGTTTGCCGGATTCGCCATCTATTTGCCCGAACTTTTTCCCACACGACTGCGCAGCACTGGCACAAGTTTTTGTTACAACGTGGGCAGATTCATCGCGGCCAGCGGACCGTTCACTCTCGGTTTGCTGCAAGCCCATCTCGCCGCGGGGGCCATCACAGCCGACGCCAAACTGGAAGCCTTTCGCAACGCCTGTTCTTGGGTGAGCCTCGTCTTTTTTGTTGGCTTAATTGCTCTGCCATTTTTGCCCGAAACCAAAGGCCAGCCACTCCCGGAAGACACCGCAAACGCGCGATAAATCGAGGGAAAGTTTTACCGAAAGCCGCCGGAAAATTTATCTACGGGTGGCAACGGACAAAAATTTTGAACAAAGAATTTTGTTGAGGAGTTACCGTATTTTTACCACAGAGGCACGGAGGCACAGAGAATCTAAATCCCATCTTTCCATCTCTGTGCCTCCGTGCCTCTGTGGTTAGTAATCGCGTGGAAGATATTTGGAATTCACTTCGTGTGGGATTTGAAAAGCCGTTTGATCACTTCATATTTTTCTGCATTCGTTTTTGGATCTTGATGGGTGTAAATCAAAACGCCGTCGGCGGCGCGAAGACCATCGCTGACCGCTTTCTCCACATACTCCGTCGTCGTCGCGCCAAGGCGGCTGTGCGCGGACGCGTAAACGTCGAGGATGATGGGCATTTCCTGTCCGACTAATTTGCGCAAAGTCTTAATCTCGCTGGTGACATTGTCCGGGTTTTTCAAATTCGCGCCGGACGATTCGTCGCGATACGGAAATAAAACTGCATCGAGTTGTTCGGCGTAATTTTTTACGAACTCCGGCGTAATTGCTTTAAAATAACAACACGGGACGAAGGCCAACCGCGGATTAATTTCGCGCGCGGCCTTCATCATCTTCGCCAAATAGTCCGGCGTGAAAATTTTCAGGTTATGCGTGAAATCATCGATGCTCCATGCCACGAGATTTGTTTCCTTCAAACTGAGTTGCGCGATCTCCCTGGCCCAACGTTCGTAATCCAGCCGGAACGGTTCGGAATACATTTTGGAACGCGGCGGCGATTCGCTTGGCGGCATCAGCGTGATCCAGACCTTGATGTTTTTTTCCCGCGCGAGCGGCAGAAATTTTTTAAATTCATCCCATTCGTTGGTGTAGGAATGAATGGCCCAATGAAAAGTATCCGCGTGAATGTCTTCCAATTCCGCGAGCAACTTCCTGGTATCAGCAACACCATTTGTGACCAGAGGCCTTCCATAGGTGCCCCGGCAGTCGCGCACGGCGTCGCGACGCACCCTCACCTCGTCAGCGGCTTGCGTACTGAATGAACAAACAAGAAACAACGCGGCAATAAGGAGTAGATGCATCTGGCGTTGATTGACGCACCATCGCTGTTGTTCTTCAATATTTTCTGCGACCAATGAAGTCGCCGAGTTTTCCGCATATCGCTCGCGTCACAAACGCGCCACTGCAATTCAATACTTTGCTCAGCAGCTAAAACGCAACGGAGATGCAGAATGCCACCGTGCTCTCTCTCGCCTGTTCGATTTTGCTTTTGACAAACTTTTGCCAAAGCGAGTTGAAAGACCGGAAGTCCATCCGTGAACTTGATTCAACTCCTCTTGCTGATAATTTAATCCCATGAACACGGAAAATGTTTTGGCCAAAATTGAGGCGCGGCCGACTGAGTCGCAAAGAAAATTGCTTTCGTTTTTGGATCGACTCACGCAAAACGCCAAGTCAAAACCCAGAAAAGCCGCAAAACATATTTTCAAATTTAATTGGGAAGGGGGCTTGGCTGGCGCGTTTGGCCACATGACCTCCGTGAAGTTGCAACATAACGCTAACGAGTGGCGATGAGTTATCTTATTGATACGAATATTTTTCTCGAAATTCTCCTCGATCAGGCGAATAAAGAGCGCTGCAAAAAATTTCTCCAAAACCACGTTGAACAATGTGGCATTTCTGATTTCTCGCTTCATTCGATTGGAGTCATCACATTTCGTAAACAGCGCGAAAATCGTTATCAGGAATTTCTGGAAGATGTTCTACCCGCCTTGAGTATTTTGCATCTGGAAAAAATGGACTACGCGAAGGTATTGACTGCGCATAAAAATTTCGAGTTGGATTTCGACGATGCTTATCCATTCACCCTCGCACGAAGTCTTGGTTTAACGCTGGCAACTCAAGATAAAGATTTTCGTCGGCTCAAAAATGAAATTTCTCTCGAGTTCATCTAAATTGGAAAATGTTTGAACTCGTTTCTTCCTACCAACCCGCCGGCGATCAGCCGCAAGCCATCGCGAAATTGACGGAAGGTCTGCTCTCCGGCGCACAGCATCAAACCCTTCTCGGCGTCACCGGTTCGGGCAAAACTTTTTCCGTCGCCAACGTCATCAAAAATGTCCAGCGGCCCACGCTCGTCATCTCACACAACAAAACTCTGGCGGCGCAACTTTACGCGGAGTTTAAAAGTTTTTTCCCGCGCAACGCCGTCGAATATTTTGTCAGCTACTTCGATTATTATCAGCCGGAAGCCTACATCCCGCGCACTGACACCTTCATCGAAAAAGATTCCAGCGTGAATGAGGAGATCGAGCGGATGCGTCTTTCCACCATGAGTTCACTTTTTTCGCGGCGCGATGTCATCGTGGTCGCCAGCGTCTCCTGCATTTACGGAATCGGCAGCAAAGAAGATTACGAGGCGCTCGTCATCGGCATTCATGTTGGGATGCAAATGTCGCGCGAACAGTTGCTCAGTCGTTTTGTGAGTCTGCTTTATGCGCGAAACGACATTGCTTTCGAGCGCGGAGAATTTCGCGTGCGCGGCGACACGGTGGAAATTCGCCCATCGCATTCCGAAGAAGGTTTGCGCATCGAATTTTTCGGCGAAGAAATTGAGCGCATTACCCGCTTCGATCCTTTGACCGGCAACAAACTCGAATCGCTTAATTCGACGGTGATCTATCCCGCCAAACAATTCGTCACCACGGAAAATAAAACCAAGCGCGCCATCCTCACCATTCGGGAAGAACTCGGTGATCGCATCGCGCAGTTTGAAAAAGTCGGCAAACTGCTCGAAGCGCAACGGATCAAGATGCGGACGGAATACGATTTGGAAATGATGGAGGAAATGGGTTTTTGTTCAGGGATAGAAAATTATTCGCGCCATCTGAGCGGTCGTGCGCCCGGCTCGACGCCGAACACGTTGCTCGATTTTTTTCCGAGCGATTTTTTGCTGATTGTGGATGAATCGCACGCGACCATCCCGCAAATCGGCGGGATGTATGCAGGCGACCGGTCGCGCAAAGAAGTTCTGGTGGAACACGGTTTTCGTTTGCCGAGCGCCCTGGATAACCGGCCCCTGAATTTTTTGGAATTCCAGTCGCATCAAAACCAAACGATTTACGTGAGCGCCACGCCCGCGCCGACGGAAATCAATTGGTCGCAAGGTCATGTCGTCGAACAAATCGTTCGGCCCACCGGTTTGATCGATCCGAAAATTACGGTGAAACCCTTGAAAGGTCAGATCGACGATTTGATTAATGAGGCGCGTCAACGGGTCGAGTTGAAACAACGCATTCTCGTCACCACTTTGACCAAACGCACGGCGGAAGAACTGACCGATTATTTGCGCGATGTCGGAATCAATGTTCGATATTTGCACAGCGAGATCGATGCGATTGAGCGCGTGGAAATTTTGCGGTCGCTGCGCAAAGGCGAGTTCGACGTGTTGGTCGGAATCAATCTGCTGCGCGAAGGTTTGGATCTGCCGGAAGTTTCGCTGGTGGCAATTCTCGACGCGGACAAGGAAGGATACTTGCGCAGCGCTACCAGTTTGATTCAGACCGCTGGTCGCGCCGCGCGACATCTCAATGGAGGGGTGATTCTCTACGCGGATGTGATGACGCAAAGTATTCAAAAATTTCTCGCCATTTCCGAATATCGGCGCGCGAAACAAATCGCTTACAACAAGGAACACAACATCACTCCGCGCAGTGTGAGTCGCGCGGTGGAAGACAGCCTCGCCGTTTATCACAGCGCGAAACGGAAAGCGGCCATGGTGCTGAACGAGGCGGCGGGCAACATTGATGTCACAGAAACGATCCGTGAACTCGAAGGAGAAATGATTGTTGCGTCGAATAATTTAGAATTTGAAAAAGCGGCTCTGCTGCGCGACCAGATTCGCGAATTGAAACGAGCGACGGGAGAAATCGTTTCCGCCGCGCCGCAAAAAGTGAGCTACGGCAAATCAAAGAGGCGCAAGTATCGTCCAGCGTGATATTCCAATTTGTCGCGGGAGCGAAAGCCGGGGGTAGCATCGGCCTCCGGCGGGTGCGTGGAAGGATTCAAGATTTTGAACCAGACATTGTTATTTCGCACCCGCCGGAGGCAGCTGCTACCCCGGTTCTACTATGGCCCTGGCCCGAATTCTGCGCCGCTGGTCATAAAACTGTTGGTCAGTTTGAAATAGGTTTGCAATGCAGTCACCCATTTCCGCATGACCGTCGGCAAAACCCCAATTCATGACCTGGAGCGAGTTGTTGTTGATCAACGCAATAAAATCGTGGGGTTTGCCGGGCAATGGGTCATATTTCACCCGATTGTCGCGATAGATTTCCGAATAGACGCGATTCACATTTTTCTGAATGGAAAGTCCGCGGGGGATGCCAATTGTGGAATTTTGCGGACGCAATGCGATGCGAAAAAAGCTCGTCGCATTTTTTAGCGCAACAAAATTCCCTGCCCATCGTCGTCGAACGGAGTGATGCGCGCCGCCATCGTGTAATTGGTCCAGGTGTCGTTTCCCGTCACGAGAGTTGGGCCGGTGAAATCGATTTGCCCCGCTGTGTCGTTGCCCGCAAACGAGTCGCCCATTTCCGTCAACACTCCTGCACTGCCGCCAATCGCGCGCGACCACAACGAAGTGCTGGTGAGCGTAGCGGAACTGCCGACGGCGCGCGGCGGAATGACGGCGCTCCAATTCGTCAGTGATGAAAAATTTCCGGCCAAACCCACGGGCGACAAGTTGAGATTTTGAATGCGAAAACCCGAAGGAGTTCCGCCCGCCATTCCCCAGGTGAACATGCCGATTTTGCCCGACGCCGACGGAATGGTTTGATTGCTGACCAAATTATACGTCGTGGGCGTCCCCGTCGGATTGTCCACCACGGACAAGCTCGGACGGCTTGAGGTGTCCACAGCCGGGAAGAGGCATTAAACAAAAAACTAACGCGCGGGATTTAAAATTAATTTGCACTCTTAGGTTGTGGCATGAATCCGGCTATTCTCATAACCGGTAGGCTCCTTGGTTCAAGGGTCGCCGGGTTTAGGTTTTCCCGGCGGCTCTTTTTTTTCGACTCGCTTTCCATCCAGAAAATTCCCTTGAACTTCCTCCGGTGGCGGCGTCCCAGGATTGCTGGATAAATTCCGAGGAATTCACTTCAGGGCACGACAAGAAAAATAAGAGATGAAAACGGTGGGAAGTTTTTGCCAGCGGAAAGAAATGGAAACTAGCGGCCAGTCCACCGTCAGAGAAAACCGAAAAACTGGAAGAGTAGAAGCCCGGCGAGAACCGTGTAGCCCAAAAGCAAAACCGCGTCTCTCAATGTTTTGATTTTAGATTTTTTCGTGGTCATGGATTTAAGCCGACATTCATTGCACCATGGGTTCTAACAACTCGCTGCGCCTTGACGAGGCGCGTTCCTGAAGATCGTAAATCACGCCATCCGCCAGCCACAAAATGAATTGAACGAGTTTGGGTATCATTTCTTGGCTCCCAAGGATTCAAGCCTCTTTCGTAAAATCTCGAATGACCATATTTTGAGCGGAGACGACCATGGATAAGTCGCGCGCGAAAAAAATTCTTAAAAGCCCCTTTCGTTGCGCTGCTGTTTCAGGCGGTTTCTGATGCTATGAACCAGGTCCGCTTGTTTGCGCCAAACGACTCTCGATTTAGCCGAAGACAATTCGACCTGCTCCGCCTCTGCGATGAGGCGCGTCAATTTTGCTTCCTCAAATTCGGCTTGCCGGATCCCGTCTTCGATCAGATTCATATCTCAAGGACGTAAAACTCATCCCGCCTTTGTCATGTCATGCCGCCGTATCCATTTGCCAGACTGACGGCTTGGAACGCAGTTCCGTTCTGAGCATGAGTTGGATCAATTGGTCGGCGTAATCGGGTTGCGGAACGGGACGCGCTGCTGCAAACGCGAGCGAGAAAATAAATGTCGCGGCCAACACGAGATAGATTGTCAGGCAAATTGTAATCATACTCTCGATGGTAGCATCGGATATGCCACCGACTGGTGAAGTGGAGCAGGGCGGGCGAGGGGCGACGGCTGGATAATTTCGGGACAGGGCTGGTCCGAGTTGAGACGAAGGGAATGGTTCAACCAGCGGCCTGCGGAGAAAATGGTCGGGACGGTGAGATTTGAACTCACGACCTTCTGAACCCCATTCAGACGCGCTACCAAGCTACGCTACGTCCCGACCGGCTTGCGCTTTCTAACGCGCCGAAATAGTAGAACGCGCCCACTGGATTTCAACAACTTTCAATTTTGTTTTCCAAATTGGTCGCCAAAATAAATTTCTGGAAAGGCGCCCTGCGAACGGAACGCCGAACTCCAGTTCGGCTCGTTGGATTCAATCGCTCTCCTGCCGGTTGGGGAATCGGCACTCCTATCCGGCAATCTATTTCGGCAACCGATCCATGGAAAAAAAAGGCTGGGTTGGCGGACAAAAAAATTATGGCGCCGAATGGCCTTTAACTTTCTGCTCCAGTTCGTCGATTTGTTTCTGAATCTGGGCCGCGGCTGGCGATTTCTCTTTGAGCAATTTCAGATAACGGAGCGCTTGCGGAAAATTCTCCTGCGCCTCTTCCAGCTTCGCCAGCCGCGCGACAATGCCTTCATAAACCAAGTCATTGGGTTTTCCGGCAGGATTATTTTCCGCTTCGGATTTTCGCAACTGCGCTTCCCATTTTCGCAAGGCGACTTCCCAAAGATTGCGCGCCATTTTTGCATCGCGCCGGTTCTCGTCGTAGATGCGGCCCAGTTCAAAATAAATTTCGTAGCTGTCGGGATTGGCCCGCAATCCCTCGCGCAAAAATTGTTCGGCCTCATCAACTTTTCCCAAACGGCTGCGCAGCCAATATGAAGCAATGGTGTATGTCTCTACTCGCTGCGGATCCAACTCCGCCGACAATCGCAGCCAGGGCAGAATTTCCCGCTCATCGCCATTTTTTTCCAAATGGCTGTGGTGCGATGGGAAAAAGTTTCTGCCAAAGCGATCAATCCAATCTTTGGGCGCTGCGAGAAAACCGTTTTCGTTTTCGTCGTGATGTTCTTCCTCGCGACCTTCTTCTCCTGCGCCATTGATCATGTGCGATGGCTCCTCGGTCTTTCGCGTGTCGAAGATGCTCGGGTAATATCCGCTGTGAAAATAGGCGTCGGCTCGGGCAAAAAAATGGTTCGCGAACAGGGCGCGGCTGTCGCCGATCAAAACATTCAACACGTTGGCCGATTTATTCCGACCGCCACTCCAGTTTTGGCGCCACGGTTCAAGGGTTGAGCCGAAGCTCAAGCAAAGGGCGAACAGCAAAGACAAAACGAGTAAGGGTGAGCACATCGCTAAATCCGAACTCCGAAGTCCCGAAATCCAGGTTCTTCCGTCTTCGGATTTCGGATAGCGGCCTTCGGATTTCGTATCCATATCAGTTCAAGCTTTTTCTCCGGAAAATCAGCCAGGTCGCGTAGAGAAAAAAAACGGCGTAGGCCATTCCATAAAGCGTCGCCAGCCCGAACACGCTCCAACGAATCAAGGGCAGGTTGTGGATGATCAAGTCACGCACGTCGTAAAATTCCAGATGCGGGATGGCAAAATAGATCGCGTAAACAATCGATTGAGCAGGCTCGGAGAGATGCAGCGCGACTTGATTGAGGTGGCGCCCTACGAACAAAATTCCGGCGATGATGATAAAACTAATGGTCGCGTTGGAAGACACGGCGGTAAAAACGACCGAGCCTAAAAGCACCAATGCCAGCACGACAGCCAGAAAAATCCAATGCAACCAAAGCGCCTGAAAATAATTCAGGACTGGCCACTGATGTTCGTGCGCGCCGCTGATGATTCCGAAAAAAAGATAGAAAAGGACCAAGGCCAATCCGCACGCGAGCCAGCAGCCGAAAAACTTTCCGAGGATCAATTGGCCGCGCGTGATCGGTTTGGCCAGGAGCGGAAAAATAGTGCGAAATTCTTTTTCAGCGGGCAGTTGCCGGGCGCCGGTGGTGATGGCGACGACTAATGAAGAAATCCAAATCAGCAATAAACAAATTTCTTTGAGGTAACGAACAATTTTGTCGTCGTGAAAAAATTTGAAGGATCCCATCACCATGGTGATGAGAGCGGTGAGGATGAATAAAACGTAAAAATCTTTCCGGCGATACATCTCCTTGATGACGATTCCAGCGACAGCAAGGGCGTTGTTCATAGTGAGTCAAGCCGTAATTTAAGTAGCGTCGGGCGTCTCGCCTGACGTAGAGGGCGCGCGTCTCGCCGCCCGGATTCTCGTCGTCCGGACTGAGAAGATGCGTTTTTCACTGTCAGATAGTTCATAAATTTTCGCATGGTTTGTTCAATCCGCCGGGCGAGACGCCACGGCTCTACGGCAGGCAGGATGCACTGCCGCTACACTTGGTGCCCGATAATTTTCAAAAAGATTTGTTCGAGGTTGCACTGGTATTCTTGAACCAAATCGCCGACGCGACCTTCCACTTTGAGCTGTCCGTCATTGAGGATGGCCACGCGATCACACACCGTTTCCACCTCACCGAGTTCGTGCGAGGAAAAGAAAACGGTTTTTCCTTCGTTTTTCAGGCGCTGAATAATCTCACGGACTTTCATGCGACCGATGGGGTCCAGGCCGCTGGTCGGCTCGTCGAGAATGAGCAGATCGGGATCATTGATGAGCGCCTGGGCCAGTCCCACCCGCTGCTGCATTCCTTTTGAATATGTTTTAATCAGCCTTTTTCGAGCTGATTCCAATTCGACTAATTTCAAAACGGCGTCGATGCGCGACTCACGCTGCGCCGGTGGGATTTTAAAAATTCGGGCGTAGAATCGCAGTAGCTCTTCCGCGTTCAGAAATTTGTAGTAGTAGGTCAGTTCGGGAAGATAACCAATTCGCTGGCGCGCGATGGGTTGCCGGACATCGACGCCGAAAATGGAAGCGGTGCCGCTCGTGGCGTTCACGAAGCCGAGCAAAACATTCATGGTCGTCGTTTTGCCCGCGCCGTTGGGTCCGAGGAACCCGAAAACTTCTCCGGCTTGAACGCTCAGGTTCAAATCGTTAACGGCAATTTTAAGGCCCTGGCCGGCTTCGCGGCTCCGATATTCGACCCGGAGGTTTTTGATTTCAAGAATCGCGCTCACGCGACGGATTTAGAAAAGAGTTTCGTGGTTTGGCGAGATTTTTTCCGTCCCATCCTAAAATTTTTCTGACCGCTCCGTGAGACTCGCGCCTCGTTGAAGAGGATGAAACACGAAACCTGTTCGGCTTTCACCGAGACTAGTCGGACACGTGATAGTCAGGAGCGACAGAAAGAGTGCAAGTCGCTAGATTTGACACGATGGTCACTGCGTAAGTGCCCAGGGCCGGGCAAGTCGGAATTTCTCCAGCGGTGGTGAGTTTCATGAAAGGCTTGCAATCATTGAGTGTGACGGCATCCGCTGAGACTTTTTTGTATTCCAACGCCCACTGCGCAATCGCGCCATCAATTTGTCGGAGGTTATTGATGCAGGCTTTCTGTTGCGATTTGGCGCGAGCGCGAACGAAGTTCGGGATGGCAATGGCAGCAAGCAGGCCAATGATGGCTACCACGATCATAATCTCCACCAGCGTAAAACCAGATGTTGTGTTTGTTTTTGTGTTCATGAATTTTTCGTTTTTGCTCTAAGTCAAAGGACGCTCGGCTCTATTCATCATTATTCTTGAGCAACCTAAGTGCCATTAGGAAAACGTGGTTTCCAAAACCTCATCGCCAGAATAAAATCCATCGAAACGTTTTCCCCGCCTCAGGCCGCCGAAAAGGGAAAGGCCCGAAAGATTCTTTCGGGCCTTTCTTGATTCCAAAATCAACTTATGGGGCCACGTGATAATCAGGCGAAGCTGATTTGTTGCATGTAGGAGCATTGGTGATCGTCGCACCAGCCGTATAAGTTCCGCCTGCAGGGCAGGCAGGGAGGCCGCCGGCTGTGGTCAACTTGATGTAGGGCGCCAGGTCATTCGTGGTGTAGGTGGAAGTGGAAGCCAGCTTGTTTTCCAGAGCGAACTGCTGCAAAGCTCCGTCATATTGGCGAAGGTTGTTGATGCAGGCGTTCTGTTGCGATTTAGCGCGAGCGCGAATGAAGTTCGGAATCGCGATAGCGGCCAAAAGACCGATGATAGCGACGACGATCATGATTTCTACGAGGGTGAAACCCGACTTACGATTTGTTTTTGTTTGCATGTTATTTTTTACTTTCTGTTTGTGCGGCGTGAACCTGGCGCCAGGCGGTTTATATTATTACTAAGTTTGTTCACGTATTGCCTGGAACCATCCGCGATATATTGGCTAAGCAGCACTGATGCCAGATACGCTTCCATCGATGAATTAGAGCACTGTTTGTTGCCACCGGAGTAACCCCGGGAAAAAATAGGAACGATTCTCTCGCCCCCAAATCACGAAAAAGGGAAAGGCCCGAAAGATTTCTCTTTCGGGCCTCTGTTGGATTAGAACTAAACAATTTACTTATGGGGCGGTGTGATAGTCAGGCGCGGCGGCTTTGTCGCAGGTAGGCGCATTAGTAATCGTTGCACCGGCAATATAATTTCCCCCTGCAGGGCAACCGGGAAGGCCGTTCGTGGAATTCAATTTGATGTAGGGTTTCAAGTCAGCCATCGTGTAGGTCGCACTGGAGGCGAGCCTGTTTTCCAGAGCGAGTTGCTGCAAAGCTCCGTCATATTGGCGAAGGTTGTTGATGCAGGCGTTCTGTTGCGATTTAGCGCGAGCGCGAATGAAGTTTGGAATCGCGATAGCGGCCAAAAGACCGATGATCGCGACGACGATCATGATTTCTACGAGGGTGAACGCTGAGTTGCGATTTGTTTTTGTTTGCATGTTATTTCTTACTTTCCTTTTGTGCGGCGTGAACTCGGCGCCAGGCGGTTTATATTATTACTAAGTTTGTTCACGTATTGCCTGGAACCAACCGCGATATACGGGTTAAACAGCGCCGATACCAGAGACATCTCTTCATCAGAAGCTGCTCAATGCCGTGAATATACCTGCCGCAGGATAAAAAACCAGAGGTTGAGTTAAGTTGTGTCAATTTTTTTTAAACTTTATCCCAAACAAGGACAGTGTTGCTTGCAATTTTCCGGCAATCCCGGTAGCTGAGTGGTTGATATGGAAATACCGAAAGACGCTCGCATCTATGTCGCCGGTCACGGCGGCCTGGCGGGAAGCGCCATTTGGCGCGAATTGGTGACGCAGGGCTTCAGCCATTTGATTGGCAAAACGCGGGCCGAGTTGGATCTATTGGATACGGCCGCCGTGGAAAAGTTTTTCGCGAAGCAAAAACCGGAATACGTATTTGTGGCGGCGGCAAAGGTCGGCGGGATTTTGGCCAACAGCACACAACCTGCGGAATTTCTTTTTGAAAATCTTCAGGTGCAAAATAATTTGATCCATCAGTCGCACCTGGCCGGAGTGAAAAAGCTTTTGTTCCTCGGCAGTTCCTGCATTTTCCCCAAGCTCGCGCCGCAACCGCTGAAGGAGGAATATCTCTTGACCGGCCCGTTGGAACCGACCAACGAGTGGTATGCCGTCGCCAAAATTGCCGGAATCAAAATGACCCAGGCCTATCGCCAACAATATGGCAACGATTTCATCAGCGCCATGCCGACGAATTTATATGGCGTCAATGATAACTATGATTTGAATGGGTCACACGTTTTGCCGGCGTTGATTCGAAAATTTCACGAGGCGAAAATAACCAATGCGGCAACCATGACTTGTTGGGGGACCGGGAAACCGTTGCGCGAATTTCTGTGCTCGGATGATTTGGGATGCGCCTGTGTTTTTCTGATGCAAAATTATAGTGAGGCGCAATTCATCAACGTCGGTTCCGGCGATGAAGTGACCATTGGCGCGCTCTCAGAACTGATTAAAGCGATCATAGGTTTCAAAGGCGAGATTATTTGGGATAACTCCAAACCGGACGGAACTCCGCGCAAACTTCTGGATAGCTCGCGGTTGTTTGCGCTCGGCTGGAAACCACGGGTCAGCCTGGAGGCAGGCATACAACTGGCCTATGAAGATTTTTTAAAACAGGAGAAGTAGATCAATCAGACGGGTAGCATTCGCCTCCGGCCTTGTCATTACCCATATCTCAACGTGTGTTTCTTCAATCCTGAAAGGATTGGGATCACTTAGCCCAGGGTTGCGAGGCACGAGCTACGTTGGGATGACGTAAAGAATTCTTTCAACCCCAACGGGGTTGCATCTCTTTCCGCGCCTAAAATTGGTCTGCTGCAACCCCTTCAGGGTTGATCCCCTTGGTGGAGTTCACCCAGGGTAGCTCGTGCCTCGCAACCCTGGGCTGAAAGATGCAATCCCTTTGGGATTGAAAAATCGGCAACCAATTGTGGGGAATGCCAAGGTCTCCGGCGGGTGCGAAGTCTCATTTCGATGTTCGATGTTCGACGTTTGTACAACTGAACGTCCAACAATCCAACAATCCAACCAACATCTAACGCTGATGTTCGTGGACGATTGCGTTACTCCCAAGCTCCAGCCAAACCATGAGGTCAAAAATTTCCTCCTTCGACAGTGTGTTCAGTAATCCGATCGGCATCGGTGAAGAAACTTGCGGCTTCTGAGATTTGATTTCGCTCCTCGACACAACCTGCACCAAGGCATCCAATGGTCCGGTTTGTAGCGTTATGTTTTGCGTATCCTCTTTCATGATCATACCCGTCACCGTCTCGCCGTCTCTGAGTTCCATTTGGTAACTACGATAGCGATTGCTGATGACAAGCGATGGCTCGATTATCTGACGCAAGACTTCAGCGCGATTGCCTTGGTAGCGTTTCAATACATCGGTTAAATCCGGTCCGTAGTTGACGCCTTCTTTGCCGAACTTGTGACAGCCCGCGCAGGCAAGCTGGGTGAATAGTTCACGACCCCGAGCCAGGTTTCGTCCGGGGCCTACCTTGCCAAGTTCAGGGGCGAGGTCCTCCATTTTCCATTCAGTCAAGGCAGGCTTTGGCAGATTATTCCGGTCAGCCAGGTAAGCCTCCACATCTTTAACTACAGCCAATGTGCCGACCATTCGCCGCCAGTGACCGGGGAACGTGCAGACATAGGGATAGTCACCTGCTTGTGTGGGCGCGATGAAACTGAGTTTAACCTGCTGTCCCGGTTCCACCAGCCTGGTAGCGAATAAAACCTGTGGAGTATGAGGGATGTAGAGACGCCCTTGCTCATCGGGTTCAGGCGACATTTTCTCGGCGGCCTGACCTACTTCCTCCCATGCGGCCGGCCTCACCACGACAAGGTTATGCGGCATCGAATCCTCATTGATTAAAATAATTTCCACAGGCTTCCCCGCTTCGACAACGACAAGGCTCCGGTCATAGAGCATTTGCTCTGGGATAGTGCGAACGACAAACACACTGACACCTAAAACTCGAAGCTCTTTGCCGTATAACCTCGCTTTGTCTGGCGACAGCATTGTAGCAAGGTCGTTGGCCAACTGAAATGTGGAGACTACTTCCGCTTCAGTGCGCCGCTCCACAGGGACGCTCTTCAAGTAAGTCATCAGACTGACAATCAACGGCTCCGCCTCTTCTTTGCGCCATGCCTTCCGAGGAATTCGTTGAAGGCTGGCTGCGGCGGTGGTGCGTTCTGTTCCGGCCTTTACCAATGAGGCGAGTGTGGCAAAGGTTTCCTCCTCGTGACCCGGTATCGACACGATGGCTCCAATGGCCGCTCGTTGCGTCTCGCCAGAGTCAGCGGAATGAACCAGTGGCTCGATCCTGGGATAGAATTCCGCGCGCAGCATGGGCCGAGGAATTAACTCTATGGAACGAAGGAGGTCTGCGACTTGTCCTGGATTGGACTCCGCGACTTTCCACGCCGGCCCATTTGTCCCGTCGGCTGTAACCATTGCCGCGTAACCAATCTGTCTTATCATGGAAAGCCGCGATTCGACGGCGAGTTTTTCCAGGCCGATTCGTTTAGCCGTTAATTCCTGCTGACTGGATTTAAGGAGAAGGTTCGATAAATCGCGCAACACCGAATTAACTTCATCCCCCTTCTTGTCCAGTTCGGCGAGACCTCTGATAAGCTCAATAAGTGAGTCCGTATTCCGAAGTTTCGCCAAACCTTCGAGCGCCTCCAACCTATACCTCCGCTCCAGTCCCGGCCTTTGTAGTAAAGCGACGTAAACGAATTCACTGCGCGGCGCGGCAATCAACTCTTTGTTGGAAAGGCGTCCAAGAATGTAGAAGGCCGCCGTGGCACCTTTCGGCAGAAAAAAAGTTTTCGGCGGAGCGTCATCCGAGAATCCCGACGATGTTGCCAAAGTAAGAACGATGAGTAAGAGAACTACAAAACAACTTCTTCGACGTTTCTTGGGGGTCATAGGATTTTATCTATTTCCAGATTTAACGCAGAGGGCGCAAAGGTTAGCGCAGAGGTCGCAAAAGGAAATAGTAAAAGGAAAAGAGCTTGGCAGGAAAAGGTCGCCACTTCGCGTTCCTCTGCGAAAACCTCTGCGTCCTTTGCGTTAAAAACCATTGCCTCCGATATTCTACCCACAAGAAACATCGAGGATAACGGGGTAGCATCCGCCTCCGGCGGGTGCGAAGAAAATATTTTCTGGAAAGCAAAAAATTTCGGTGGTGAAAAATCTTTTCGCACCCGCCGGAGGCAGATGCTACCCGACTAGACGTTTTTTCGCGATTCATTTAATGGCGGCATTATCGCTCACTGAATCAGTGAGGCTTGTTTTCTTGGAAGCAACCAAATACCTATCCAATGCCTTCATCGTTTCATCCAAGCAATATTTGATGTAGTAGTCGGGTTTGCCCGGATCGGCTTCCTGGTCGAGGACGAGCAAAGCCACTTCCGCCGCTTTCCTATTGGTAAAGAAGCTGCATGCTCTTACCGCTTCAAGCCGGACGCGCGGACTCTGGTCTTTGACCTGCGCTTCGAGTAAGGCAAGCGGGTCTGCCACTCGATCGCGCCAATAGCAAAGCACGCGGGTTGCCGCCGCGCGCGCATGGTAGTCTGGAGAACGCAGCATCCTTTTCAATAATGGTTCATCCACGACGTTATGCCATTGATGGACCCATAGAGCTTCCATCATGTGATGCTCGTAATCCTTGACCTTGGGATCGAGCGCGGCGACCCACTTTTTTGTCGCGGCGATAACCTTCGGGGAATCATGTTTCCCCAACTCAATTTTGGCGCGAGTGCGGACATCGTTCTCCGGCGTCTTGAGCGCTTCCAATAACTTCGTGATCGATTGGCCGTAAATTTCAACCGGCTGCAATAGAGGTCGTCCTTCGTAAGTGATGCGGTAAATACGGCCGTGGGTCTTGTCCCGGTTAGGATCGCGGATATGATGTTGCATGTGTCCGATGAGGGGCTTGGCCCAGTCCGTGAAATAGATAGAGCCGTCCGGCGCAACGCTCACCGCTGAGGGACGGAAGTTGGGGTCGTCCGATTTAACGAGATTATCTTCAATCGTCTCTCCCTTTAGCCCTGAACCATCTTCGCTGACCTTTACTCGATAGATGCCTTGGAAACCAATCACGTTCAGGTTCAAAAAATTGTTCTGAAACTCTTCTGGAAAATGGCGGCTGGACAGGATACCCGTTCCAGGACAAGGACGCGATGGACGTTTCCAAAAGTCTTCCAGCTTTGAATGTTTGGCGGGATAGTCCAGATGTCCGCTGAATGCAGGACCAAAGTAACTGTTGTTGCCAGTCGCGTCCGTCACGATGTCGTTTCCCCAGTAGTCGAACACTCGTCCATGCGGATTGGCAAAACCGTACGGGATGTATCGCTCGAACTTGCCCGTGCGCGGCTCGAAACGGTAGATACAAGCGTCGTTGTTGCGAATCGGGCCAATGGCGGTTTCAACCTGAGTGCGATGGAATACTCCGTCACTCAAGTAAGTCGCGCCTCCCGGGTCTAACACCATTGAGTTCGCGGTATGATGTGAGTCGGCCGAATCCATGCCCATGAGGACGCGCTCCTTCCAGTCCGCCTTGCCATTACCGTCCACGTCGCGAACAAACCATAAGTCGGGAGCTTGCATGACTAACACACCATCTTTGTAGAATTGAAAACCAGTTGGACAATTCAAGTCGTCGAGGAAGGTCGTGACTTTGTCTGCTTTGCCATCGTTGTTGGTATCCTCGAAGACGAGCAACTTGTCGCCTACCATACTCGTGGGAGTGCGTTCGGGATAACTGGCCCACGAAGCTACCCAGAGACGGCCTTTCGTATCGAAGGCCATTTGCACCGGGCTGATGAGTTCAGGAAATTTTTCCTCGCTGGCGAAGAGAGTGACCTTGCAACCTTTCGCCACTGTCATGTGTTGAATGGCCTCTTCACCACCCAGAAAAGGCGGCACGTCCGGCTTGTTCGATTCGAGTTTCTCTACCATAGGCAGGTTCGAATCATCGACTTTTATGTCTTTTCCTTTCGCCACCGACCAAATGCGCTTGTCTCGATTGGCTGTCTTGACATCGCGCTGCGTCATCTCCTCCTGCATGACATCGTAGTTGGAAATCTTTTCCGAATCTTTACCCGCTCTGGGAAAGGTGAGTTTGGAGCGGCCTCCATAAACATTATAACCGTCCATCGTTCGATAGCGGGCATGCCACTCATGGTTCTTGTCGAGGACTGCGTCACGAATTTTTTCCAACCGTTTCGCTGGCAGCTTTTGGTTGATTAGAGTTCGAAAAATTTCCAGGGCGAGCGCTTTATTGCCCGCCTCGCTGAGATGAAGTGTGTTAATCGTGAGTGATTGATCTTTTTTTGCAGCTTGAGCGTAAAGGTTCTGGGAGATAGCGAACAGGTTGACGAATAGCACGTCCTGAGCTTTCGCCACGTCAGCCATGCCGCTGCTATATTTGCGCAGATTCTCGTTATTCGAACTGGGATCAGGATAGTTGGAGTCGTTCAGTTTCTCATTGGCGATGGGCGAGAATAAAATGATGAGCGGACTTCCCCGGCCACTGTAGTTTTTCGATTTGGTCTCCTTCAAAAATTTGGCGAGGTCATCTTTGAAAGTATCGAGACCCACATCGCCTTTGAACGATTCATTGAATCCGAAGCAAGCAAAAATGGTATCGGCTTTGACCTTGTTCAACCAATCATCGGGCGAGCCAAAATTTTCCGAGCGATGGCGGAAAACAATTTCATCTCCGGCAAAGGCAAGATTACGAAAGACCAAGTCCTTGTCAGGGAAGCTGGCGTAAATCAGCGACTCCAACCAACCGTCATGTTGCATTCGGTCAGCGAGCGCATTGCCAATAACGGCAATGTGGTCGTTCTGTTTAAGCTCAAACGCTAGCAGCCGCGATGGCGCAACCAATCCGAAAGAGAGCAAGAGACAAGCGAAAAGTGATTTCATTGTTTTCAAGCTCGGTAGAAAGCCAGACGACTGCAATCAAAAAAAAGGAATTGAATTACGGAAGAGAGGAAGCGTGAGGACCGTGGTTGCTCCAGGAAAGGAGCGCAGACAGCCTTTGTCCGCGCGAAGGATAGAGTGTTCTCAAAATAAATTTCCGAAAAGGTGAAGCAAACCTGCGGGTTTGCCGCGACGACCCGCAGGTCGTCGCCCACCTTTTCGGAAATTTATTCTGACAACAGCCAACTCACCGTGACGAACGGCCGGAATCAGCACCGCCTCGGCTCACGCGGGCATGGCTGTCCGCGCTCTTTTTCATTGATCGAACCCTCGTCTCGCACCCGCAGGAGACAGATGCAACCCACTTCTGTTGCGGGCGGGAGAGCGCAGAGACTTGCGGCTACGTGAGTTTGTTTGGCGTGCCTTTGTTGGCCTTAATCTTCGCCCAGCGTTCCTTCATTGCCGCGGCAAGTTGCGCGCGTCGTGCGGCGCTCATTGGTTTCCGCGCCTTTGCTGTGGCAGTGGCGGCTGTGTTAACGCCGGATCCTTTATTACCGGACTTGATCTTGGCCCAACGCGCCTTGGCCGCTTCTGAGATTCTTTGACGGGCGGCGGCGCTCAATGTGGACCTGCCGGACGATCTGTTTTTCGTTGCCGACCTGGACCCGCGCTTGATTTTAGCCCAACGCGCTTTGGCCATGTTGGACATCCGGACGCGAGTGGCCGCAGACATACTCGAACTGGCCGCTGGCTTTCGCGCAGAAGTTTTAAAACCCGGTAGAGAACCGAGTTCGCTTTGTAATTTGTTGATTTGTTCCTTGATTTGAATGGCTCGCTTGAGTTGAGCCACCGATAAATCGGATATAGTATTTGGCATAGGAGTCCGAATCTAGTTTCCACCGTGAAGTAGTCAATAGAAATTTTTACCATTCTGTTTTCGACGGACGCATCGTGACACAATCACCATGGTAGGGCGGAGTCGCCGCTCCGCCCAGATTCCTGCAAGGACTTTGCAGTTGGTCTTAACGCTGGAGGCACCGTGAGGTTGCCATTGCGACAGGAGCGCGGAATCTTAATCGCAGCCGCTGGATGTTCAACGCCCTGCCGATTGGAAACCTGCGCTACGGGAACAAGACGCCAATAGAATTTTCGCTGCCCGCTGGCTTGACCAGTCCAGCGAGGGCAGGTATAGAGAGTCGGTCATTTACCAACGGAGGGTGGAAAAATAATTTTGGGCCACATCGGGTAAATGCTCGCAAGCCAGTTTAGCTCAGTGGTAGAGCAACGGTTTTGTAAACCGTCGGTCTTCGGTTCGATCCCGAAAACTGGCTCCATTCTTCAGAGAGAACGCGGGTAGCATCCACCTCATGCGAGTGTGAGTTTTCTCCGATTCAATGTTCAACGTTTTCCAACCATCCAACAATCCAACCTTCACATCGAGTTGTCGAAATGAACCCGTCGCAGCCGGAGGCAGATGCTACCTGTTGCTTACGGTTGAACGGAAGTTTTGGTAATAGCGCAAAAGGTAGTTGGCTGCATCAAGGTCGATTATTGTATCCGTTGGGCGAACTGGCCATGCCAAGCGGTTCCCAATTCACCAGATTGGTGGATGTAAGCACTAGGTAATTCGTATTGGGCAGACCCTACCAAGGGGGTGTGGATAAGATTGCTGACGACGGCCGGGGTAAAGTCCAGGCTTGGAAGACAGAACGTTCATGATAGTCAAAACATAGTTGGTCGCGCCTTCAATCTTCGTTCCATTAAAGCGACACTCATAAGCAAACGGGTTGCTGCCACGGTTATCCACCGCGACCGTCGCTAAAGAAATCGGCAAAGGCACGGGACTGGGCTTGTCCACCGTGATCAGCATCATCAAAAGCCATGGCGGCTTTCTCGACTGGAAAAGCGAAGTAGGAAAAGGGACCAGCTTCAACGTTTACCTGCCCGCCACCGATGCCATGGTAGCCGAGGCTACGTCTCCCACGCGGCAAGGTTTACGCGGCAACGGTCACACCATCATGATCATTGATGATGAACCTGCCATCCTCGATCTGGCTAAATCCATCCTGGCTAATTACGGCTATTATATTGTCACGGCCAACCACGGCGCGGACGCGCTCGCCCTCTATCCACAGTTCAGAGAAAAAATCAAAGTCGTCATTACCGACATGATGATGCCGGTGATGGATGGCTTGTCATCAAAGCGTTAAAAACGCAAAACCCTCACCTGAAATTCATCGCCATCAGCGGATTGATGCAGGGGGATACCATCAAAGAAAAACTTGGCGACGACATTGAGTTTATCCCAAAACCTTTCAACGTGGAAAAACTGCTCAAGGCATTGCACGAGATGCTGGCGTGAGATAGCGATATTTTTCACCAAACCCCAGGGTAGCATCTGCCTCCGGCGGGTGCGAAGACACCCATTCGCTGGTCCGCGTTGAAGGTTCGATGTTCAAGGTTCGACGGATTGGAAAACCTGAACAATCCAACCATCCAATAATCCAATATCGAAAAACCCGCACCCGCCAGAGGCAGATGCTACCCCGGATCTTCTCAATGCAACATCGGAAACGGATTCGGCTGGCGAATCAGATGGGCGTCTAAATCCAAATAAAAATCCAGCCTGCGATCCGTCTCGGCCTCATCAATACCCTTCGCCATCAAAAGATAAGTTGCATAATGATTTCCTTCCGACTCGACCAAGCTCGCGTAAAAATTTGCCAACTCCGCATCGAGTGTTTGAAGTTCACGCGCGAGAATTTGAAATTTTTCACAACTCCTCCCTTCAATGAGCGCGCAACAAATCAAATGATCGATGACTTGATGTCGTTGCCCGTTGCGAATCGAACGCATCAGTCCGGTAATCCACGGACTCGGATGAGCCTGGCCAAATGGAATGCCGCGCCCCTTCAACAATTCGAGCACCAACTGAAAATGTTGCAACTCCTCGATGGCGATTGCGTTCAACTCTTCAACGCGCGGATAAAGATCGCGATATTTTTCCAGGTTCAATGCGGTCGTAGCAGCTTTGCGTTCGAGGTGCGCGTGATCTACCAGGACCGCTGGCAAATTTGACAGAACTTTCGGCAACCAATCGGCGGGAACTTTTTCGCGCAGCATCAACATAGTTTTTCTTCTCGCGACGGAAAGAAGTCGTGAGCTCCCGAGCTAACATTCTTCCGAAAATGTTTTCGAGCTAAGAACCCGGCTTCCACGGATTAACTATTTTTACCGGCGCTTCGCTAAAATCGCGTTCGTTGCGAGTGGCGACAGTAAGATCATATTGCAGCGCAGTGGCGGCCAGATAACTATCCTCAATCGGCATTTTTCTTCCTTTGCGCTCCAACTCCGCATCCAACTCTCCCCAGCGCAAGGCCACTGCTTCGTTGAAGTCGAGGATGGAACCGCGATGGTTTTCGCGCAGCGCATCGAACCATTCTTGGAGGGCGCTTTTTTTTCTGCCGTCGGCCAGGCGGCTGATGCCCGACTGAATTTCGGCAAGGCTGATCGCACTGATAAAAAGCTCTTCTTCCTGATCGGAGAGCCACTTCAAAACGCCAGCGTCAGGATTTTTTTGCCGCGGCTCGGAAAGTAAATTGGTATCGGCGAGAAACATCAGAAGCGAATCCGCCGGCGCGGAGACTGTTTGCGGCGGTTGGGAGGCAATCCCTCACCTTTGACTGGACAAGCGAGAAGGTGTTTAACCAAACCTTCGTTGCGGCTTTTTTTGCGGACCTCAAACCCGCCAGCGGTCTCCTGAATCTCTAACTCATCCCCGGGTTGCAGGTTTTTGCGTTCCCGCACCGCTTGCGGGATGACGATCTGGCCTTTGGTAGAAAGGGTTGTCAACACGCCAGAGACGTTAAGCCCACCGGTAAGAAAGACAACCATTTTTTAAAATCGTTCGTGCCGAATGGCAACCGAGCGAGATGAGATAGGAAACTATTGGCCTAATCGAAAAAACTTTTGTGTGCTGATAATAGAACTGGTCACGGCAGAATCAGCCCGGAGGGCTTGCGGAAATTAGTCGGGGATAACATCCCCGGTCACGTGATCCAAAAAATATCCCGCCCCGGCAGGGGCGGCGGAAATCACCACAAATATTTCGGGTCATATTCTACCCCGCTTAATTTCAACAATTCCACATACTCCTCTTGAAACGTTTTCGTGCGATGATGTTCTTCTTGATTCGCGATGTAGGATTTTACTTTTTCTCTAGCCGACGCACTTACCGAAAACGCGCCATATCCGTCCTGCCACTCAAATTCTTTATCGCCAATCGTTTCATGCACCCACGCCGACGAAACCCGTTTCACGTCGCGCATCACATCCGCGAGCCGATGCGTTGCGCGAAATCCAATCAAAAGATGAACATGATCGGCCACACCGCCGACAGATTCGGGAATCACTTCCACCGTGCGAATCGCGCCGCCGATAAAGGCATGGAATCGCGAACGCCATTCCGCTGCGATCAAAGGACGTTGATGTTTGGTTCCGAAAACAACGTGAGCATGAAGGCTGAGATGGGTCGAGGACATGCGGTGTATCTTTCCCGCGCCTTTTCAGGGCGCAATATTATTCTAACGCGCGACCGGGGATGTTATCCCCGGCTAATTTCCAGCAGCCCTCCGGGCTGCCCTTGTAGGGAGACTTGGGTGTCGTAGGCGCATTCCATTCGCGCGAATGCAGCCTTGCAAATTTTCTTCAGCAGTTTTGGATTAGAGCATGTTCCAATACATTTCTCTCGCAGAAGACAAATCGTGGCAGCCCGGCCCGTACGAAGGAGTCGAGCTTCTCGTTTTGCACAAACACGAAACCACCGGCGGCCTCACCGTCCTCCGCAAATTCAAATCCGGCACGACCGTTCCCGCACACATCCATCCGCAGGCCAACGAATCCGCTTACATTCTTTCCGGCGAATGGGAAGAGTCCGGCGTGATTTACAAACCCGGAACTTTTTTCTTCGCGCCGCGCGGAGAACAACACGGCCCGCACTTCGCCAAAACCGAAGTCATCAGCCTCACCATTTTCGATGGGCCGCTCACCATCGTTTAAAAACGGATGAATGGATAATTGGATGAATGGATTTATGAACCGCAGCGATCCCAGGAATCCAACCATCCATTTATCCAACAATCCAACCATCCAATCATCCCGTGCTTTTGCAGTGGCGCTGGTGACGGCGCCCAATCTGAAAGTGGCGCGACAACTCGCAAAAATAATTTTGAAATCGCGACTTGCGGCATGCGCCAATCTCATTCCGAATATTGAATCGCATTATTGGTGGAAAAATAAACTCTCGCGCAGCGCCGAAGTTTTGCTGATTTTGAAAACGACGCAATCGCGTTTGAAGACATTAGAAAAATGCGTTTTAAAAAATCATCCCTACGAGACCCCGGAATTCATCGTGCTGAAAGTCGGTTCAGGATCGAAACGCTACTTGGAGTGGATTGCTACCTCTGTTACATCCGAAAACCGAAGCTGAATCCAACAGAAGGAAACAAAGCGAACGAAGAAAAAGATTTCCCACCATTTCGGCAAATCTATTTAACGTCGGATTACTACAAGCGTTTTGTGTCTTCGTTTTCTCCGTTAGCTTCTGTAGATAGAACTTTAAAATTCAGGTTAAATAACGCCGATGACCAACGCGATCTGGTTTCAAAACTACGACCCGCTCCACCACGCCACGCTCTCCACGCTCGTCGCGGCGATTCCTATCATCGTGTTGCTCGGCTCAATTGCCTTTCTAAAAATCCGAATTCATCTCGCGGCGGTGCTCGGACTTTTTTGCGCGGTCGTGATCGCGGCGGGTGTTTACCGGATGCCTCTCCAATCAACTTTGGCCAGCACACTGTTCGGCGCCGCTTACGGTTTATTTCCCATTGGCTGGATCATTTTAAATTTGATTTTCTTTTACCAACTCACCGTCAACAAAGGGCTTTTTGAAATTTTGCGCACGCATCTCGCCACCATCGCGCCCGACCCGCGAATTCAGGTCATCCTCATCGCCTTTTCGTTCGGCGCATTTTTTGAAGGCGCGGCAGGATTCGGAACACCCGTCGCCGTCACCGCCGCCATTCTCATCCAACTCGGTTTCAAACCACTCTCCGCTTGCGGCCTTTCTCTTATTGCGAACACCGCGCCCGTCGCGTTTGGCGCGCTCGGCACGCCCATCATCGCTCTGAGCAAAGTCACCGGCATCGACGAACTCCTCCTCTCCAAAATGGTCGGGCGACAACTCCCTTTTTTCTCGGTGATCATTCCATTCTGGGTGGTGTGGGCGATGGCCGGTTTCCGCGCGACGCTGCAAATTTGGCCCGCGGCCTTGACGGCGGGAGTTGCGTTTGCGGTTCCACAATTTCTTGTTTCCAATTTTCATGGCCCGTGGCTCGTCGATATTATTGCGTCGGTTTCCTCCATTGTCGCGGTGATTGTCCTCTTAAAATTTTGGCGGCCGAAAACCGTGTGGAAACATCCATCAACCCTTGAGCAATCCATTGGCGCATCAACCTTCATTCATTCTCGCGCAAGAATTCGTCAGGCTTGGATTCCGTGGATTGTCTTGAGCGTCTTTGTCTTCCTCTGGGGAATCCCTGCCTTCAAAAAGGCGGCGAATCATTTTTCGTCGCCATCGTTTCCTGTGGCATCTCTGCATAACCAAGTCGCGCGAATTTATCCCGTCGTCCCCGCGCCCACGACCGAACAACCCACCAAACCAGAGGAAGCTATTTTTATTTTCAATTGGTTATCGGCAACGGGCACGGGAATTTTCGCCGCCGCAATTTGTTTTGGTTTGATCGCAAAATTCCCTCTGCGCGAACTCGTTTCAATTTACGGCCAAACTTTAGTGCGCGTGCGTTTTTCCCTTCTGACCATTGCCGCGATGCTGGCGCTCGGTTACGTCACAAAATATTCCGGCGCTGATGCGACGCTCGGACTCGCCTTGGCAAAAACCGGATCGCTCTATCCATTTTTCGGGACGCTGCTCGGCTGGCTGGGCGTCGCTCTCACCGGCTCCGATACCGCTTCGAACGTTCTCTTCGGCAGTTTGCAAACCATCACCGCAAAACAAACCGGAGTCAGTCCGGTGCTGATGGCGGCGGCGAATAGTTCCGGCGGCGTGATGGGGAAAATGGTGGACGCGCAAAGTATCGTCGTGGCGAGCACGGCGACCAACTGGTATGGGCACGAGGGAAAAATTCTGCGCTACGTTTTTTTCCACAGCATCGCGCTGGCCGTGTTAATGGGCATTTTAGTTTATCTGCAAGCCTATGTTTTTCCGTTCAACGAAATGGTGGTGAAGTGAAGTCAACAGGGCGCATCTCAGTTTCTTGCACGGGAGCAAATCCGTTTTTTGTCCCGGAGGGACAATCGAGAATAGCCCGGCGTTTCAACGCCGGGTCGTGGTGAAAAACAGAATGAGTCCCGCAGGGACGGATCGAAAAAGCATTGCCAGCGAGGTCAATTCTCCACTCAGTCGTCCCTTCGGGACTTCTCACCCCGGAACGCCCACCCGGCGTTGGAAACACCGGGCTATTGTCAAACGTCCCTCCGGGACGAAAGGATGATTGCACGAAACTGAGATGCGCCCAGTCAACCATCAACGCAGGCAAATGGCTTGAAAAGAAATTACTAATGTGAAAACTTCCCCAACGTGAACACCACCAAAGTTGACAATGAGAAACGCGTCTATCTGCCAATGGCGCATCCGGGAGATTATTATGCGCCCGAAATGTACGGAGAAAACGAGATCGTGCTACGCAAAGTTTCCGCACCAATTGTGAAGCGAACCAAAGAGGAAGTTCTTCACGCGTTGGAAGCCAGCCCATTGCGCTTTGATTGTTCATGGGATGAACTGAAGAAATTCACCCGATGATTTTGTTCGACACGAGTGTCATCATTGACGCGCGCGATAAAAATAGCCCGTGGCACGAATGGGCAAAAGAACAGATTGCCCAAGCAGCTTCGACTGAAGGCGCGGCGGTGAATACGATAACCATCTCAGAAGCCTCAGTCCGCGCGCCGGATCGAGAAAAAGTTTCACAACACCTCGAAGATCGGGCTGACTCTACTTCCGCTGCCAATCTCGGCGGCTGCTCCCGCGGCAAAAGCGTTTGCGCTTTACTTGGACAGGCTGAAAGCAGAAGGAAAAAAGGAAGGCTCGAAAATTCCGCTGCCGGATTTTTTCATCGGCGCCCACGCCGAAGCCGAAGGCCTGATGCTGGTGACTCGTGATCCGGCGCGGGTAAAAACTTATTTCCCCACAGTGAAGCTGGTGCTGCCGGATTCGAAATAAACGGAGCGCGGACGTTCTTCGTCCGCGTGTTTCAAAATATTCACTCGCGGATGAGAACGTTCGCGCTCCTATACTTTGAGGCCGCTGCAACGGAACTTCGACATGACCACCGCGCGCATCAGTTCACCAACATGACTCGATAAAATTTTTGCCCGCCGACGATTGGCTGCGTTTGTGAAGCAATCGTATTCGTTGCGGTCACGTCGGGACCAACGTCCGTCCACGTCGGGCTGCTTAAATTCGTTTTGGATTGCACGCGATAGTTCAATCCAGCGCTGGCGCTCCAAGTCAACAACACCGAATTGTTCGCGGCCAAAAATTGCGCGGGCAAAAGTTGCGGCGGGCCGATCAGGCCGAAGAACCGCAACACGTCCGACATGTAGGCATCGCGCGCCGCAGAGTTGGTGATCGTTTCAAAAGGAAACCCGAAGTTGACCAACTTGCCGCCGCCCTGCGCTCCGTCGTAAGTGACTGCCGCCGCTCCGCCGAGTCCGCCTGAATACAAAATCGCCGCGACACTGTTGTTCGCCGGCGTCAACACATCCGGGTAAGCAACATTGTAAGTTCCACGTGTCCCGTCGTCGAATCCGGTCGGGGGATTTCCAGAAAAAATTCCATTGGTGACCGCGACCACCGCATACGTGTTTGCGTCATCGTTGACATTTCCATTGAGCGCCGCCCGAAGTTGGTTGTGATAAAAATTCCGATCCGCCGTGGTAGGCCCGCTGTCACGATCCAGGTCCCAGCCGATTTCAGAGCCAGAAACAAATAGATTGCCGCCGGAGTTCAGATAGGTAGTAACGAGCGCCTGTTCGCTGCTGGAAAAACTTTCATCGACACTCGATTCTTCACCCAGCAACCAGACCACTGCGGAATAATTGCTCAACGCAAGGGTTCCGTTAAGCAACGCATTGTGATGCACCGTGTCGAACGCCAACCCGCTGATGTTTTGCCCGGCGATGGCGCAAAAGGCGTGATTGGTTTTTGACGGATTATCCGTGGTGTCCGTTTGCCAGCGGTCATTCCCATCTACGACGAGAATGCGCGACCTCGCGGAATCCACTTGCGCGCCATAAACGCGCGAAAGCTGGCTTTCTCCTCCGCCGCTGAGAACCGACACACGAAAATATTTTTTCTGACCCGGGAAGAGTCCGCTCTGGGTGTAGCTCTGCGCATTCGACGCGAGATTGATGGGCGCATTAAAATTGAGTCCATTCGTGCTCGTGTAAACGCGATAGCCGGTGCGAATCGAATTGGGGTCCGACCAGGAAATTTTCAACGAATTGCCGTCGCCGACATTCGTGACAAGCGTCAGTTGCGGGGAAACTTTTTCCTCGGCGATCAGAACGACGCAGGCGTCGATCGCATCGCGCGTCGCTGCTTGATCAATGCTCGTGCGGTTGGCGATGAACGAAAAATAATAACGCCGCTTGTCGTACTTGTTGTCGATGTATCCGCTCAACGCGATGGAAATACTAAGCGATCCGGTTTTTGCGTGAACGGTTCCTGAGCCATCTGTTCCGCAGAAGCGACTGCTGATCGTTCCGTCCACACAACCAATGGGAAGACCATCGTCCCAGCTCGGAAATGCGCCGACCATGTAGCGAACCAGCGTCACGGTTTGCCGGGCGGAAAAACGATTGTTGTGCGATAGACCGGAACCGTCCTGCATCACAATTCCAGCAGTGGCCACGCCCGCTGCGCTCGCGAGCCAGGGTAAAACTTTGTTGGCGCCAGCCGAGTAAGAATCGATTCCGCTTAACTTGAATCCAATGTGTCGCAAAAGTTCATCAGCCATGACGTTGTGACTGACCTTCAACAACGGAATGCACGCGACGTCGAGCCGCAACGGTTTTCCGCCGTAGGTCAGGTCGGAGGATTTGTGGGTGTAAAACAAACCGCCGGGCGGAGCGAAACCAGATTGTCCAGAGGTTGTGCCGGAGACGGTGATCCCTTGCGCGATCAAAGCGGCTTGGAATGCAGCCGCCGCCTCCCCGTTATAAACACTTGGAGCGTCAGTGGTGTGAGCTGTGCCGGTGGAGCCGCGATTGTAAAAACAAACTCCGTAACATTGCACATTTCCCACGACGGAGGTCAGCCCGTTGCTTTTCAGTTTGCCTACAATGTAGTCGAGGGCCGCGCGCGCGTTTCCCGAAAAAACCGACGTGTTCCAAGTCATGTCGTGCTCGGAAACCAGATTCAGATCCCCCGTCAACACGCCACCGCTCATCGTGCCGTTGGTGTAAATGCGCGTCTCAAAAAAATGATTTGTGCCGAGCAGCCCAAACGCGGCGGCGGTGGTAAAAATTTTTGTGTTGGATGCGGGAGCGTAGCCAGTGGTGGGAACGCGTTGATAATAATTGACCGAGCCATTTTCGTTTTCGATCAGGATGGTCCATGCGTTATCCGAAATAGCGGCACCGGCAAGGATGGAATCGATTCGGGCAGGGACTGTTTGTGCGCGCGCATCCATCCCGTAAAAGACGATGGCGAAGAAAATCAGAGTAATGTTTTTCATCCTAATTGGAGCGGCGCGTCTGTGACCGCCGCTGATTTACCACGGGTCGGGTAGCATCTGCCTCCGGCGGGTGCGAAATCCATTCTTCGGAACGCCGATCTCCCGATCGGCGCGGCTCGGCGCTTCCCGCACCGAGCCGATCAGGAGATCGGCGTTCCGCATAGGTCTCTTCGCACCCGCCGGAGGCAGATGCTACCCGGCACGCCGCTACAATATCACGATGGGTAGCCGTTTGGATTTTTTTTGTGCCAGTTCCAGGCGGTGGCCACGATGTCTTCGAGTTTTGAGAATTTGGGTTTCCAGCCGAGTTCTTTTTTTACTTTGTCAGCAGCGGCAACAAGTCTTGGCGGATCGCCGGGGCGGCGCGGCTTTTCGACGGCGGGAATCTTTTTTCCAGAAACTTTCTCGCATGTTTGGATTACTTCTCGGACCGAATAACCATCGCCATTTCCCAAATTGTAAAAGCCGCTCTTGCCCGGTTTCAGCGCGAGCAGATGGGCCTGCGCCAAATCGATGATGTGAATGTAATCACGGATCGCCGTGCCATCGGGGGTCGGATAATCGCTCCCGTAAATTTCGCATTGCGTCTCTTTCCCCAGCGCGACGTTGAGCACGTTCGGAATCAAGTGCGTTTCGATGCGATGATGTTCTCCAAATTTTTCGCTCGCGCCCGCCGCGTTGAAATAACGAAACGCCACAAATTCCAACTTAAAAATGTCCCGATACCACCGAAGAATTTTTTCGAACATCAGTTTTGATTCGCCATACGGATTGATCGGGTGCTGTGGCAAATCCTCAGTCATAGGCAGACGGGCGGGCGGGCCGTAAGTCGCGCAGGTGGAACTGAACACGAATTTTTTCACGCCAATTTCGACGGCGGCGTCCAGAAGGTTGATTCCGCTGCCGACGTTGTTGCGAAAATATTTGCCCGGATTCACCATCGATTCGCTCACCACGGCGTGCGCGGCAAAATGAATAATCGCTTCCGGTTTTTTCTTTTTGATGGCGGCCATCGTCGAGTCGCGATCCGCCAAATCGCCTTCAACAAATTCCGCGCGAGCATCGACCGCGCCGCGATGTCCTTCAGAGAGATTGTCGAAAACTGTGACTTGATGTTTCGCGTTCAAAGCCTCCTCAACGAAAACCGAACCGATGTATCCCGCGCCGCCGGTGACAAATAAATTCATGCGCGGGAAATTAAAGGGGTGGGCGAATTCTGACAACGGGAAAGGCAGGCGGACATGGGCGGCACTCGGTAAGAAGCTTATCTCGACGGAAAACGTAAAACGTGAAGCGTGAATTGAATTGGGACGTTTTCCTTTCGCGTTTCACGGTTCACGTTTCACGCCATCATCTTTTCCCACTCCGCACATCCAGCGCATCGCGCAAGCCGTCGCCTAAAAAGTTCAGCGAGAAAAGCGTCAACGCCAAAGCTGACGCCGGAAAAATCAGGAGCCACGAATATTCCTCCATCGCATCCGCGCCTTCCTTGATCAGCACGCCCCACGACGTATCGGGAGCTTGCACGCCGAGACCGAGAAAGCTGATGAACGCTTCCAAAAGCATGACGGCGGGAACGGTCAGCGTCGCATAGACAATCACCGGGCCGAGAATGTTGGGAATGATGTGACGCAGAATGACGCGGCGTTTGCGCGCGCCCAGCACGAAGGCCGCTTCAATAAATTCCTGGTGCCGCAACGCCAACACTTGTCCGCGAACGATTCGCGCCATCGTCAGCCATTCCACCGCGCCAATGGCGATGAAAATGAGAAGCAGGTTTCGGCCAAACACAACCATGAGCAGGATGACGAAAATGGTGAACGGCAATGCGTAAAGAATATCCACCAGCCGCATCAAAATTAAATCCGTTTTGCCCCCAACGAATCCGGAGATCGCGCCATAAAGCACTCCAATGACGAGCGAGGTCAGCGTCGCCACTCCGCCGACCATGAGAGAAATCCGTCCGCCAAACAAAACGCGCCCGACCATGTCCCGTCCGAGCGGATCGGTGCCGAGCCAATGTTGCGCGCTCGGGGGTGTTGCACCGCTGGCGAGATTTTGCGCTTCGTGACTGAAACCTTTGGCGCGCGCGATTTCGTAGCCGACGAAACACGCGAAAAAAAGAATCGTCACCACGATCATTCCAAACACCGCCATTTTATTTTTCAGCAGACGCCGCCACGCCGCTCGCCAAAGGGAAATTCCTTTCGTTGCAGTCTCGATCACCGCGATGGGCGCGTTTGGTTCGATGGTTTCGGTCATATCATGTGAGGCGGAGCGCGGCGCATTGAGTGGAACGGAAGCTCGCCCTCACCCCAGCCCTCTCCCCCGAGGAGAGGGGGATCATGGAACCCATCAGCTTATGGGTGAATGGCGGTTGCATTTCTCCGCTCTCTATTTGTAAGACTGAAATGACCCAACGGTTTCCCATCCCCAGAACGCAGTGAATGTTTCTCCCTCTCCTCGGGGGAGAGGGTTGGGGTGAGGGCGGACTTCTTTTCTCAATTGCACCGTTCCGATTAAGCCATTCACCGGGAGGCAGATCTTTTTTCAAATCACATTGAAGCGGCGTAAGTGCCGCGCTCCGATGTTTCAGTGAAATGTTTTGGGGACGCAGGGTCATATCAATCGAAACGCAGTTTTGGGTTCAGCCAGACTTGCAGAACGTCCACAATCAAATTCATCGTCACAATCAGCACGGCGTAAAACATGATCGATCCCATCAGCAGGAGATAATCGCGATTGAACGCGGAGGTGACGAAATACCGT
>JBBQRQ010000033.1:0-46515 GCA_038214755.1 Verrucomicrobiota bacterium | reverse complement strand
CAAACGTGGAAACGTTTCAGAGGGCAACGAGCGCGCCCGCGCCGCCGCCGTCCCCCCGGCCGGGGGGACGGCGGCCCCATCTTCCCGTTCGGCGGAAAGCCAAACAAGAAAGATGAAAACAAACATACAAGAGGGAGAATTTTATGCAGCGCTGGACAGTGTTCACCGTTTCGTGGCTGGTGGCGCGTGCTGAGGGCAGGTTCCCTCTCCTCGGGGGAGAGGGTTAGGGTGAGGGCGAGCAATCTGTCCAACTGAATCGTTCCGGTTAAAGCCGGCAACGCGAATGAAATATAGGAAACTCTTTCCGCGCTCGGCTGAGGTCGTGAACAATGGCGGATGACTCCGTGTTCCAAAAACCCTCAGTGCGACGACGTAAGAACCAGGACTTGTTCGAGCGTTGACATGCCTTCGCGCGCCTTATCCAACGCGACCATGCGCAGAGTTTTCATTCCTTGTTCCACCGCGAGCTTGCCGATTTCCTGCGCCGTCGTGCGTTTGATGATGAGTTTGCGAATCTCATCGGTGATCGTCATGGCTTCGATGATGGCCGCGCGACCGGTATAGCCGGAATTTTTGCAACGATCACAACCGCGCCCGCGATAAAGCGTGACGCCGTGAAATAGTTTCGGATCGATGCCCAGGTCCTGAAACATTTTCGCGGGATACGTGACCTCTTCTTTGCAGGACATGCAGATGCGCCGCATCAGGCGTTGCGCACACGCCAGAATTACTGACGAAGAAATCAAAAATGGCGCAATCTCCATGTCATCCAAACGCGAGATCGCGCCGGCGGCGTCGTTGCAATGCATCGTGCTCAACACCTGATGTCCGGTCAGCGCGGACTCGACCGCAATTTCCGCCGTCTCGGTATCGCGAATTTCGCCGATCATAATAATGTCCGGGTCCTGCCGCAAAATGGAGCGAAGTGAATTGGCGAAGGTCAACCCGATCTCCTTTCTGACTGGAACCTGGTTGATTCCTGGAACTTGAAATTCCACCGGGTCTTCGACGGTGACAATATTGTATTCGGGATTGTTCAACTCATTGAGCGCGGAATAAAGCGTGGTCGTTTTTCCTGAACCAGTTGGACCCGTGACCAGAAGCAAACCATGCGGGGCATCCACCGCCGCTTTGAAACGTCGGAAAGTTTCTGCGTCCATTCCCAACTTTTCCATGCTGGCGGAAAGATTGGATTTATCCAAAACGCGCAGCACACATTTTTCGCCGTGGACCGTCGGCAAAAATGAGACGCGCAAATCAATATCGCGTCCGCCGACTTTTACCCTCATGCGCCCATCCTGCGGCAAACGGCGCTCGGCGATGTCGAGGGAGCTCATGATTTTCAGACGTGAGGCCAGCGCGACCTGCAAATTCTTGGGCGGCGGCGGCATGTCGATTAAGGCGCCATCGACTCGATAGCGCAGTCGCACCATCCTTTCAAATGGCTCGACGTGAATATCGCTGGCGCGGTCCTTGATCGCCTGGACAATAATTAGATTGGCCAGCTTGATGACGGGCGCTTCCTCGGTGGACGCGGTGAGTTGGCCGATGTCGGTCGTTTCCACCACCTCTTTTGCGACTTCGAGATTTTCGGCGTCGGCCTCCGCGTCGGCCTGTTTTTGCGCGTCCTGGATAATGTCCTCCATGCTGTTGGCTTTGGAGTCCAGGTTGTTGATCTTGTCGAGAATCGCTCGTTCCGAAACGATCATCGGCAACACTTCCAACTTGGTGATGCGCTTGACGTCGTCGATGGCCAACACGTTTAGCGGATCGACCATCGCGAGAAATATTTTATTCCCCAGACGAGAGACGGGCAAAACTTTGTGATTGATGCTGATGTCTCGGGGCAATAGTTCAGACACTTCCTGCGGAATGGAGGTTCGAGCGAGATTGACCGGCGGGGTGTTCAAAACCCGGCCCATGGAAACGACCATGTCCTGCTCGGTGACGAGGGATTTTTCGAGCAACAATTTGTGGAGACGCGTTCCTTCTTTTTTTTGCAGATCGACCATCTCTTCGACCTGCTTGAGCGTGAGCAACCCGTCCTCGACCAGCGCGTCGGCAATTCGTTCTCCGAATGATTTTACGGGAGGCATAAACAATTAGCGAAAAACCCGGCGCAGCACTTTGATGATGTCCAGAGGCGGCGCGATGTACCAAAGAATGCGATGGCCGGTGGCGCTTTGAACTTCCAGCGCCGCTTGTTTGTTAAAGGGATTGGCGGTGGCGATCATGACCGACTTGCTCATTCGATCAAATGGAAGCAGGCACCAGCGCTGGCAAATGTCGCGGGGAAAACTGCGCGCCAGTTCCATATCCACGTCGTATTTTTCCATCAGCAAATAGCCAAGGCGCGATTTGTCCAAAACCATTTTCAATGACTTCTCGATTTGGGTGATCCCTTTTTCCGCGAGCAATTGGATGAATGGATCGTAAATTTTTTCAGGGAGTTCCGTCAGGCTGGGCGTGGTCCAACACATCTCAAAATCGCCTGCCGAAATCACCTTACTCTCCACAAAAATTTTGTGCATCATCTGCCGGCCGTCATCGATCACGTCCGTCCTGGCCGCAGTTTTGTGCGCAACTTTTTTCGCCGACTGGTCCAGCGTCTTTCCATCCGGCGGCTCCCAAAGGCCGGATGGGGTGGTCAGACTGTTGGCCTTGCTTTCGATTTCGGCCATGGCGGCCAGCGCTTCTTTGTCACCGGCGTCCCGCTGCAAAATGGTTTCATATTCCAGAATGGCTGAGGAAAGCTGGCCCAGTTGAACGTAGGCGTGGGCAATGCGTTTGGAGGTTTTGACCGCCTCCTTCGGTTTGCCCAACTTGAGATACGCCTCCTTAAGGATTTCCAGCGATTGGTAGTCTTGGGTCTGCGATTGAGTGATGGTTTCAAACATCTCAATCGTTTGCGTCAATTGCGCCTCTTCGCTTGGATTTAGTGTGCTAACCATTTCAGTTTTTTCCAAAATTCGGACAAACAATCTGTTCCAAAGACACTTGGTTTCGATGAAACTCAGGTTCGCAAACTCACTAGCAATTCAGCAGCCATCTTAAGGAGGACATGTCGAGGGCGGGTTCACCCCCAAAGGAAAAGGAGCGCGGACAGCCTTGTCCGCGTGAATCCGGCAAGGGAAAATGTTGTGTTTTTTGATGGTTTGGAAACGCGCGGACAAAGGCTGTCCGCGCTCCACTTGGTTTCGACTGATTGCCAAAATAAATTTCCGGAAAGACATCCTGCGAACGGAACGCCGAACTCCGGTTCGGCTCGTGACTCTCCAACGTTCAGGGCGTGCCGATTGGGAAATCGGCGTTCCTATCCGGAAATGTATTTTGGCAATCGATCTAGGCAACACGCTCTCGAATGCGGGATCAGGGTTTGTTTAAAAAGGGTGTCAGGAACTCGTAATGCGAGGGGTAGCATCTGCCTCTGGCGGGTGCGGCATCGCTATCTGGAATTTTGTTATTCGCACCCGCCAGAGGCAGATGCTACCCGACTAGCTGGCGGATTCGTGGCCCGGTTTCCACTTGATGTTGCAACCGATGCTGGGGATTTGATTTTCCGAAACGAGTGTTCCGGCCAGCAGTGCGTCCAACGCGGACCGAAGATCATAGCCGGTGACAGGAAGATCATTTCCCGGACGGCTGTCATCGAGTTGGCCGCGATAAACCAGTTTCAAATTCTTATCGAAAAGGAAAATGTCCGGCGTGCAAGCGGCGCGATAGGCTTTGGCGACAGATTGCGTCTCGTCAAAAAGATACGGGAAAGTGTAACCGGCTGATTTAATTTCCTGTTTCATTTTCTCCGGGCTGTCGTCGGGATAATTTTTTGCATCGTTGGAATTGATGGCGACGATGCCCACCCCTTTCGCCGGATATTCCCGCCCGAGATTGGCCAGCTCTGCGCGGACATGTTTGACGAAGGGACAATGGTTGCAAATGAACAGGACAAGCAAGGCGGGTGCGCCTTGGAAATCGGCGAGTGAAACAATTTTTCCCGTTGTGTCGGGCAACTGAAAATCCGGCGCGACCGTGCCGAGCGGCAACATGGTGGAAGGTGTCAAAGCCATGAAGAAATTTCAAACGGCAAACCGTGATTTGTCGAGCGAAGAGTTGAGCCAGCGATGCTTCCTTTTGAAATTGAGTTGAAAGTCTTGCTGGCTTGCACACAAATGACTGCGTGCCGCCCAGTCGCAACAAATCACAACGCAACTCTGCTTTGCGTCAAATTCAGGCACCGCTGGGGTTTTATGTTTTATCCCTTCTAATTATCGAAACCACTCTGTGCGTCGTTCTCACTGCCGCCAATTTTAAGGAAGAAACAAAATGGAACGGCTTTCTATGCATGATTGGCATTTTTGCCGCAGTGGTCATCATCGTCACTGTCTTGACCATTGCGTGTCCGAAAAATCTGCTTTACGGGAAAGAGGAGCATTCTGCGGCGGCGATTGAACCGTCCAGCTTGCGGGATCAAATCGAAGATATCGTCAGTCAAAACGTCAGAAGTGATTCCTTGAAAAAACCGTAACAAATTTTAGAATAATTTTATGAAAAATTGGAGAGAGCGCGTTTCTGATCCAGAGGAAAGGAAAGTATTCATGGCTTTTGACGGTCCTTTTTACACGTGGCGAACGGTGGGCGGCATTGCCCGGCACACTGGACTTGCCGAAGAACGGGTCTTGCAGATTTTGGACAAATATAATCTGGAATTAACCCGTTTCACCGAAACGCCCTCTGCGTCTGGATTTCCTTTGGTGGGTTTGATCGAGAAGGTGGGCGCTTGATTTTTTCAACGTTTGACTTAGCAGCGATATTTTTTTCGCCTGATTTTTTTTCTTAACCTCAGCGCGACCAATGAACAGACGAGAAAGAAAATTCTATGAAAGCCAAAGTTGAAAAAAGATATGTCAAATCTGAGCCTGGCACCAGCACCGACCATTTGGATTTAAGCAAAGCGTATCGCGCGGTGTTTCCAAATTTGAAACCATCCACCGAGACGATTTCGCTGCGGCTTCCTGAATCAATGCTCAACGACCTCAAAGTCATGGCGAACAAACAGGATGTGCCCTACCAAAGTCTGATCAAAATGATCTTGGCCGAAAGATTGGCCAAGACATAAAACTGCCTGACGTTGCTCGAAAACAATCGCCATGGTTAAACCGTCCGACTTATTCGATTTAACGCGAACCGAACACGCCAAAATTTTCGACGGCTGCGAGAACGCCTGGGACGCATTGAAGAAATTGAAGGATTACATTTCAGCGAATCTTCGCCCCGAGTTGCTCAATCGTTGCGACGGCAAAGTTTACATCGGCCATGAAGTCTTCATCGGTCAGGGAACAATGGTCGAAGACGGCGCGATGATCAAAGGCCCCGCCATCGTCGGAAAAAATTGTCAGATTCGTCACAGCGCCTACATCCGCGAGCACGTCATCATCGGCGACAATTGCGTGGTGGGAAATTCCAGTGAAATCAAACATTCGATTTTGTTCAATGATTGCCACGTCCCGCATTTCAATTACGTCGGCGATTCCATTCTCGGCTACAAATCTCACCTCGGCGCCGGCGTGAAAATTTCCAATGTGAAGCTTGTTGCCGGAAATGTGTTCGTGGAAATCGACGGCGTCCCGTTTGACACAGGCTTGAGAAAATTTGGCGCGTTGCTCGGAGATTTTGCGGAAGTCGGTTGCAACTCGGTTCTAAATCCCGGCAGCGTCATCGGTCGTAATTCCATTCTTTATCCCAATACAAACTGGCGCAGCATTCTGCCGGAAAATATGATCGTAAAAAATAAGGCCGCGCAGGAAATCGTGGCCCGGCATCCACGCGAATAATTCTTCCAGCCCACAAAGTAGCGCCGGGCGTCTCGCCTGCGCCGGGAAGGGAAGAAAGCCGCAGGCGAGACTGAGTTTCTTGCCATGTTCGTTCCGAATCTCATTAGCACCCGGCTTCAGCCGGGTGTTGAGGTCGTGAGGCGAGTTCAACCGCTTCAGCGGTTTGCCCCACGCGGGAAACCGCTGAAGCGGTTGAGGGTGGCAATCTGTTCCTGCCCACCCGGCTCAAGCCGGGTGCTAATGAGAGGGGGATTCGAGTTGCAAGAAACTGAGATGCGCCCTTCTTTCAATGGATAACGAAATGTATTTGTTCACTCTAGCCTCGAGCTGTTAATTTCACGGCTTGCAAAAAATACTTTCTTTCCTGTTCGCCGGAATTCTGTTTGTCGGATCGCTCAACTCTTTGACCGCGCGCGCCGAAACCAATAAAAACTTTTTCCACTTCCGCACACCGCGTCCCTTGCTTTGTCGAGCCGCGGAAAATTCACTCGTGGACTCTGCCAACCCGGAGTGGCTCAGAGTCTCCGTGGATCACAGCACGAACACCATTGAGTTGGGAAATCGGATCGTCCTCCAAATAAAAAGAGACGCTGATCTAAAAAAAATAATCGCCGGCTACACTTCGAAATGGGCGAGAACGGTTGCGCCCGATGTTTTTATTTTGCAAGCGCCCGACGCCTTGACCGCGAGTCGGGAAGCTGAAGCGTTGGCAAATTCACCGGAAGTTTCTGCGTGCTATCCAGTGATGCGGCGCAACGGGAGTCTGCATGGAGCTTACGCGGCGCGCCCTAACGATCAGTATTTTTCCGCGCAATGGAATTTGGAAAATCGCAGCGGCGCGACTGGAAATCCGACGGGAGTGGACCTCAATGTCCGGGCGGCGTGGCCATTCAGTCAGGGTGAAGGTGTGACCATTGCGGTGGCGGACATTGGCGTTGAGTTGAATCACGTTGAATTCGTTCAGCGCGCGATGGGCGCTCCGCATTTTAATTTCACTGGGCAATCGACCAATGCCACACCATTTGGCGGGAACGCGAGTTGGGCGCACGGAACAGAAGTCGCGGGTCTCGCCGTTGCCGAACTGAACAACGGCCACGGAATGGCGGGCGTCGCGCCGAAAGCGAATCTGGCGAGCTGGGTTATTTTTACCACGAACAATCAGTCCCTCGCGAGTGACGAGCAACTGATGGACATGTATCAATTCGCCTCTAACACCGTCGCGGTGCAAAATCATAGTTGGGGCAATTCGGGAATTATTTTGGACGGCGCGAGTTTACTCGAACAAATCGGAATTTCCAACGCGCTGACTTACGGACGGTTTGGTCGCGGCGTGGTGATCGTGCGCTCGGCCGGCAACGACCGACTGCTCGGCGCGAATTGCAACGACGATGGTTATCCCTCGGACCCGCGCGTCATCGCCGTGGCCGCGGTGAGATATGACGGGCGCGTCACCAGCTACAGCGAGCCGGGCGCGTGCATTTTGGTTGGCGCGCCCAGCGGGGATCTCGACACAAATATATTCACGACCGATTTGATCGGAACACGCGGAGCGAATGCCATCAGTTATTTTCCGCCCAACGAAGAATTGTCAGACTACGTTTACAGCAGTTTGGGTTTCAGCGGAACCTCGGCCGCCGCGCCGCAAATCGCCGGCATCGCGGCGCTCATTCTTTCCGCCAACACGAATTTAACCTATCGAGATGTTCAACAAATTTTAATTTTTTCCGCGCGACAATTTGATTTCGCCGACCCAGATCTGACCACGAACGGCGCAGGGTTTCGCGTCAGTCACAACGCCGGATTTGGAATTCCTGACGCCGGTGTGGCAGTGCAATTGGCGCGGCAATGGAGCAATCGTCCGCCGGCCACAAACATTGTTTTCATATCGACAAATTCGTCGGCCATTCCCGATGACGGACTGCGCGTGTTGATTTCTCGCGATGCGGCAAATTCCCTCCGCACTTTGCCGAGCACAGGCATTCAGCCGGATTTGCCCACGCCAATCCTCCCGCTGGTTTACGTTGGCCAGGCGACCAATGTCATCACGCAAAATCTGACGAACAAAGCGGCGCTCATCCAACGCGGCGGCACCAATGCCAACGGCGTGGCGACGAGTTTTGTGGATAAAATAAATCGGACTGCGAATGCCGGCGCAAAGTTCGCTGTGGTTTTCAATTCCGAAACCGCCGCGCCCGGTACTTGTCCCGGCGGCGATCAACTTTGCAATATGGGCGGGACCGATTACGTGCCGATTCCCGCCGTGTTCATCGGTTTCACGGACGGCTCGACTTTGACCAATCTGCTTCAGCAAGGCTCCAATGTTTTGGCGCAACTGAAATTGCAAACCACCAATTATGCTTTCGTCGTCACGAACACTTTGATTTGCGAACACGTCGGAGTTCGCGTGATGACGGATCATCCCTTGCGTGGCGATTTGCGAATGACGCTTCTTTCTCCTCAAGGCACTCGAAGCGTGTTGCAACGTTTCAACGGCGATACCAACTCAGGCCCGGTGGATTGGACTTATTTTTCCACGCATCATTTTTTTGAAAGCAGCGCGGGAACGTGGACGGTGTTTTTTGGCGACGAATTTGAGGAGAACATCGGGAACGTCCAGAGCGTGAGTCTCAACATTGAAGGCGCGCCGATCAACGACAGTGACGCCGACGGGTTAGATGATGCTTGGGAAGTGGCGAAGTTCGGCTCGCTCGCATTCGGGCCAAAAGATGATCCGGACGGAGATGGTTATTCGAACGCCCGCGAGCAAATCATGCGGACGAATCCGACGGCCGCAGACGTGGCGTTCCGACTCGATTTATCGCGGCTGGATGAAAAGCTGATGCGTTTGAGTTGGCCCGGCAGTGAAAATTTTATCTACGAAATTCGCTCTGGAACCAGCGTGACCAATTTGAGTGTGGTGACAAATCTCGCGGGGAAATTTCCAGAGACAGAATGGTTCACCCCATTTACCAATTCGGCTCCGCGGTTTTTCAAAGTGCGCGGTGTGCCCACGCCGTAGGGCAGGCTTTCCAGCCTGCCGGTGGCGGGGACTTTCAGTCCCCACTGAATCCGCAAATAAGTCAAATAATTTACGAAACTGGAAAGTTTCGTAACCGGCAGGCTGGAAAGCCCGCCCTACGAACTGCGGGATTATTTTTTCTCGCCGTAATTGCGGACGAAGTCGATGCACTGCTTGACTTCCGGCAGAGATGTTTCCCAGTGATATTCGTATTCGACAGAAATATTTCCGGAAAATTTTTGCGCCTTGAGTTCGTCGAGAATTCCTTTCACGTCGGAAACGCCTTGGCCGTAGGGAACATCGTGCGCCTCCACTTTTCCAAACTCATTCAAGTCTTTGAGATGACTGCTGATGATTCGCCCTCGTAAAATTTTCAAACAATCCACCGGCTTCAAACCCGACCGCACCCAATGGCCAGTGTCTGCGCACGAACCAATTCGCGGGTCGCGATCTTTGACCAGCGCCAAAACGTGATTGGGGTCCCACATCTTGTAGCTTGGGTCGTTCGGCTTTTTCGGATGATCGTGAAAACCGACTTTGATATTATATTTCTTGACCAGCTTCTCGATGGTGTCGATGGAGTTTTCCGATTCGGTCGTCACGCCGATCAGCCCCATTTTTTTTGCGAACTCAAAAATTTTGGACGCCTCAGTTTCATCGTTCGGAATGGGGACGACGCCATAATTCACTGCCAAAATTTCGTGTTGCTTCAATTTGGCTTTGACCTTGGCTATGGTTTCGTCAGAGGCGTCGTGGTTCCATTTGACGTCCGGCTCGTCCTTGCTCAATTTTTGGCCGGGATAAAATTCGATGACCTTCCCACCGGCTTCTGCTGTTTTCTCGATCGCTTCGAAAACACTAAACTCCTTGAATGTATAAGCCTGGCAACCCATGGCGAAGCCGCTGATTTTGAATCTCGCGGGAATTTTTCCATTGCCCGGCAACAGCAGCGCGCGCGAATTGATCGCGGCGCAAAAAATAATAATAAGAAGCAGAAGTGTCCTGTGCAAAATCGGCTGGCGAAGAGAGCGGATAAATTTCATGGCAACAAATAGCACCGAGATAATTGAAGCTGTCAATCCCGATCAGGCGTGATTTCAAGTGGCGGTCACTACTGGTGCTGTTAAAAGCGGCGGAGGGCCGCCGCACTCCAAGACGCTCACGCGAATTTCGATGGCGCGGGAATGGCGCGAAGCGTCTTGGAGTGCGCCAGCCCTCTGGCGCTCTTGTTCGGGCCGCCGGTTTAAATCAATCCCATCCCGATCACGCCACCATGACTCGCAATTTTTTCGGTTCAATCGAAAATCGCGCGGGCAGTTCCCCCACATTTTCTCCGTCCAATTGCAAAAAAGTTTTTTGGTCCGCCGATAACGTCACGCTCTCCGCGCGCATTTCCTGTGCGCCGCACAGACGATGCAGACTGGCCGTCGCCAAACCGATGCCCGCGCGACCAACAATTTGCCAATTGATTTTCGGAAAGGCACAGACTTCAAGCTGCCCATCGCGCAAGTCCGCCTTAGGAAATAAAACGAATGGGCCTCCATAGAGGCGTCCATTTCCGATCAAGACCATTTCTCCGGTGAGGGATGAGGCTGGGCTTGTGGCAGTAATCTTTGATTGTTTCCTTCGGAGCGCTTTCATTCCGGCGACGACGTAGGCCAGCGCGCCGATTTTTTTCTTGAGTTCCCAACTCACCATTTCCACGGCGCTGGAATCCAGTCCCGCGCCTGCCAGTTGGGCGAAGTAACGGCTCTCGGCTTTTCCGGCGCGAATAAATTGGGCTTGCGGAAGATCAATCATAATTTCCCGCCCAAGCAAAATAATTTCCCAGGCGCGTTCGAGGTTCAGCGGGATTTTCAGTTCGCGCGCAAAGACATTGATCGTGCCCATCGGCAACACGGCCAAACGCACTTTGGAAAATCCGCGCGGTTCATCGCCCATGCCATTGACCACTTCGTTGACGGTTCCATCGCCACCGGCCGCGACGATGGTGTCAAACCCTTCGCGCACGGCGGCGGCAGCGAGAAGGCGGGCTTCACCGGCGAATGAGGTGGGCTGGCAATGGCAATCGCGCGTGACACGGCCAAGAAGTTTTTTGAACCTTTCCGCTTTTTGTCCACGAGCGGCGGGATTGAAAATGACGCAAATGCGCACTGAGAAAATCTCCGGCTAAAGTCGCTCGGCCAGCGCGGCGTGGCTTTCGGCAAAAATCTTTTTGTGCAACGAATTGCCGTGCGCATCCATCGTCACGACGACGGGAAAATTTTCCACTTCCAATTCCCAAATAGCCTCAGGCGAGCCAAATTTTTCGAGAAAATAAACATCTCGGACTCGCTTGATACATTCCGCCAAAACCTGCGCCGCACCACCGACGCCGTGCAAATAAACACATCCATGTTCTTGGCACGCGGCCAAAGTGCGCTCACCCATTCCGCCTTTTCCGATCACGCCACGGACACCAAATTTTTTGATGATGTCCGCTTGATACGGCTCTTCCCGAATGGAAGTTGTTGGCCCAGCCGCCGTGACTTTCCAGTTGCCTTGTTCATCTTGCAGGACGACGGGGCCACAGTGATAAATTATTCCGTCACGCAAATTCACCTCCGCTGGCAACGCGCCACCTTCGTGCAAATATTTGTGAACCGCATCGCGCCCGGTGAACACGACGCCGGAAATCAAAACCTCATCGCCGACTTTGAGGGCGCGGATTTTATCTTCGGTAAAAGGAAATGAGAGTTGAATCATCGCGAAACAGGGTAAAGGAATTTGCGAGAGAACACAGGCTGATTTTCCACGACAATATTTAAATGACCTATTGCAAACGACAAATGGCCCGCCCCGGAAATTCATAAGAAAACACGACCCAAAAAAAGGCCCGCAACGCTAAACCTTTCGCGAGGCGGTGTATCTCACTTTCTGCAACCTCTCATTAGCATCCAGCTTCAGGAGAACTCTCATTAGCACCCAGCTTCAGGAGAACTCTCATTAGCACCCGGCTTCAGGAGAACTCTCATTAGCACCCGGCTTCAGCCGGGTGAACAGGAGCAGATTGCGACCCTCAAACCGCTTCAGCGGTTTCCCACATTGAGCAAACTAAAGCGGTTGAACTAGGCCTCGCGACCTCAACACCCGGCTGAAGCCGGGTGCTAATGAAATTTGAAACGAACATTGCAGGAAAGTGAGGGCGTGTTGCCCAAATCGTAGGGCGGGCTTTCGAGCCTGCCGGTTACGAAACTTTCCAGTTTCAAAAAAAATGATTTGACGTTTTTCTCGCAGATTTCCGGGGACTAGAAAGTCCCCGGAACCGGCAGGCTGGAAAGCCTGCCCTACACGCGATGGAAAAACATTTGGGCAACACATCCGTGAGATGCGCCCGTTCCCACGTTCCCACAACCACGCGTCTTTTCCCTTGCATTCCATTCCTCATCCGGCAAGCTCGCGACGAAGTCCCAAAAAAAAAAGACCTATGAAAAGAATCTTCCGCAGTCTGACTGTTCTGTTGGTATTTTCCGTCCTGTCCATCCCCGCCGATGAATCGGAATCACTGAGCGGGAATTGGGTTGCGGAAAAAAGCGACGGCCAAGGCCGCGCCTACAAACAGGTGCTGGAAATCAAGAAAAGCAAATTCATTTTCAAAATCCTGGGAGGGGACCAAACCGTGCTCTACGCCGAAGGTGATGTTAAGACGGAACAACTCGGTCCGTTTAAGGCGGCGAAGTTCTTCAACATCAAAGCAGGCAAATCGGCCTCAAGTCTTGAACCATCAGACGATGACCACACGTTGATCTATGTGCTGGGAGATGATGAAATGACGGTGGGAGTGAACTTTGACAAAGAGCGGGGCGAGCCTGCAAATGTCACAAAGTATATTAGGGTTAAGGCTTCGGCTGGTGAACCCAAGACGCTCGTCATTGACAAAATTGTCATGCACAAGACACCGCAAGGCGCGGAATGGTACTTGTGTTTTGACGCGGCAGTCGGTGATACAAGCAAACGATTCCACGTCGCCGAGAAAGCCTACGCGAACAACACCGAGACCATTGCGACCGAGCTGGCCATCCCTGGCGTCCGCCCCGATCAAGTCTGCAAATTTGTCATGAAACTCGATGACGTTTCCGGCGACGAGTGCTCCGATGAAATGGATGACAAAAGCACCGGCGAATTCAACGTGACGGAGAGCGGCTCTCAGACCTACAAGCCAGAGGAGCATTGGCACTACACGATTTACTGGCACTTGAAGTAATCGGAAAGTTAGTCCTTATCCAGATGCGCGCATCATAGGCGCAGCAATACAACCTACTTTTCAATTTTCCGCACGAGCCCACTGTCGCGCCCGGTGAACACGGGCGCATCTCACTTTCTTGCAATCTCTCATTAGCACCCGGCTTCAGCCGGGTGAACAGGAACCGATTGCGACCCTCAACCGCTTCAGCGGTTTCCCACATGGAGCAAACCGCTGAAGCGGTTGAACCGGCCTCGCGACCTCAACACCCGGCTGAAGCCCTTGTCATTACCCACAAGTCATCGCTCGTTCTCAATCCCCAAGGGATTGCATCATTTAGCCCATTCTTGCAATCTCTCATTAGTTAAAAATATTTGGACTTAATCGGGATTGTTTTAAGGTGTCGGCGTGATTGCAAAACAACAGCATCGTTGTCGATGGTTGCTACTCGCCATCGCGCTGGCCGCCTTCGTCGCTGGCGCTTTTTGGTGGGACCAACATAAAGGGAATTACTTCCCAAAAAATTTCGGCGTGGTTGAGCCAGGTCAGATTTATCGCAGCGGCCAACTCTCGCCCGCGCTCATCAAAAAAACGCTGACGAACAACAACGTGAAGGTGGTCATTTCTCTGGAAAATTATAACCCGAAAAAACCACTGCAAAAAGCCGAGTTTGACGCTTGCCGCGAACTGGGGATCGAACGCCTGAACTTTCCCTTGGCCGGCAATGGAACAGGAGATGTCAATTCGTATGTCAGCGCCATTGCGGCAATGGACGCGGCGGTGAAGGAGGGCAATCCTGTTCTGGTCCATTGCGCTGCCGGAGCGCAACGAACCGGCGGAGTTATTGCCGCCTACGAGCTTCTGGTGCGAGGCAAGTCTCCGGCTGAGGTGCGGCGCGAGATGTTGCGCTATGGATGGAAGGCTCATGAGGTGGTGCTGCTCAACTACGTCAACACTCATCTGGCGGAGATTGCGACGAAACTCGTTGCCCGCAAAATTATTGATCGCGTTCCTGATCCGTTGCCACAAATTCCGGCGAGTTGAATTATTTTTCAGTGGACTTGAGCTATCGTTCCGCGCAACTTCCCAGCCGTAAAAAAGCTATGGCCAGACTGCTGATCAAGATGGAAGGCTTCGAGAATCGATCACTGAATTTACGCATCGGGCCGAACAAAATTGGCCGCAATCCTGACTGCGATTTTCACATCCAACACGCGACGGTTTCCTCGGTGCATTGCGAACTGATTCTTTCGGCTGAAGGCGTTTTCATTCACGACTGCGGCTCGACCAATGGCACATTCGTCGATCGCGAATCAGTCAAAGAAGCTCAACTGCGCGCCGGACAAACCGTTCACCTTGGCGAGGTGGAGTTGGTGGTTGAAAGCACCGAAGTCACCATTTCAATTCCAAAATTTCAGCAGCCCGCAGCGCAAAATAAATTTCCGCAAGCCGGAGTCGGTTCGCCCGTCGTGATGCCGGGCGGCGCTTTGGTTTGCCCGCGCCATCACAACGCGCTGGCCACCTACAAATGCACTCAGTGCAGCGAATTGATGTGCGGCAAATGCGTGCGCTCGGTGAAGCGGCAAGGCGGGGAGGCGTTGTTTTTCTGCCCCGTTTGCAACGGCAGATGTGGGCGCATCAATACCGAGCCGCAAAAGAAAAAAACTTTTATGGATACGCTGCGACGGACGGTGAAGCTGCCGTTTGCCGCACTCTTGGGGCAACCCACGGACAAGAAATAATTCGGCGAAACGTCAAGCAACCATGGACACCACTCTCGGCCTTCGGGCTTCGGATTTCTTTCGGATTTCGGATTTCGGATTTCGCGATAATTCCACCTCCAAAAGCTATTCTCCACCGATTGACGGCATCGCTCCCTCGTTCTAGCATCGACTCATGCAAAACAAAAATGACTCCACCTCGCCGGATTCTTTCAACATTTCCCGCGAGAAAATGATTGAGCTTCTCAATGAAGATTTGGCGCGAGAGTATCAGGCGATTATTGCCTACACGGTTTACAGCCAATTGCTCAAAGGCGCGGCTTACACGGACATCGCTCGCGAACTGGAGAAACACGCCGGAGAGGAATTGAATCACGCGCTGAAAATTTCCAAACAAATTGATTACCTCGGTGGCACGCCAACCGTTGTTGCCAGAAAGGTGAAACTCTCGAAGGAGCCAAAAGAATTGCTGCGCTTCGATCTGGAAAACGAACAGGAAACGGTCGCCAATTATCGCATTCGCATTCGGCAGGCGGAAGCGATGGGAGAATTTGCTCTGAGCGAAACCTTGCGGCAAATCATCGTTCAGGAACAAGAGCACGAGATTGATCTCGCCGACGCGCTGGGCATTGACGTGCCGGAGCCGAAAAAAACTTCTTGAGTGGAATTTCTTCTTCCCACCCGCAGCATAACAATGCGTCCACTCTTCGGGGTAGCACCCGAAGGAGGCCTTGTCATTACCCACAATTCGTCGCCAGCTTTTCAATCCCAAAGGGATTGCATCATCCAGCCCAGGGTTGCGAGGCACGAGCTACCCTGGGTGAACCTGAGATGTGGGTAATAACAAGGCCGGAGGCAGGTGCTCCCCAGCGCGATGGGGACGGGATTCTGCTTTAATTTCAAGTGAGCCGCCTCGTCGCCCGCTACGACAATTTTTTACCCTTTCAAAATTCTCAAGAATTGTTTCATGGCGGGCGAGAGGACTTTATTTATTTTGTAGATGGCAGCCAGAGGACGAAATAGGTCGAGGCCCTCGATTTTTAATTCAGCCAAAGTCTGTTTGGAAACTTCCTGAGTGATCGTCCCTTGCGGCACGATGGAAATTCCCGCCTCGATTTCCACCGCGCGTTTGACCGTCTCGATGTTGTCGAACTCCATCACCGTTTGCACTTCGACATTGTTTTCCTTGAGAATTTTATCGATGGCTTTGCGCGTCGGGATGTCCGGCTCGAAGCCAATAAATTTCTGTCCGGCCAGTTGCGAGAGTTTAACCGTTTTATTTTTCGCCAATGGATGACTTGGATGACAAATCATCACCAGCGCATCCTTGCGCAAAGGAATTAATTCGAGCTTCGGATCCTTCACGGGATAAGCGACCAGTCCTAAATCCACGACGTTGCTGAGGATATCTTCGTAAACCTGATTGGCGCGCCGATATTCGACATGGACGTTGACCGTAGGATAAGTGCGCAGAAATTTTTTCAAGTAGGGCGGAAGATCGTGCAGGCCGATGCTGTAAATGGTCGCGACCCGGATGGTGCCCGAAATAATGTCTTTGATTTCCTGCAAGCGGTTGTGGAGCGAGTCATAGGTTTGAATGATCTGTTTGCTGTATTCGTAAAGCACCTGGCCTTCGCGCGTGAGCCGAAACTTTTTTTTGCTCCGCTCGATCAACAACGATTTGAATTGCTTCTCCAATGAACTGATTTGTTGGCTGACGGCGGATTGCGTCACGCCGTTGATCTGCGCGGACTTGGTGAAACTTTCGGTCTCGGTCAGGTCGCAGAAAACTTTCAGGCTCTCGATTTGCATAAGAAATAATCGACCAATCGGCTGACTTGTAGCGGCGTGTCTGTGACCGCCGCAATGTTACCCAAAATCCGAAATCCGAATCCCGAAAGAAATCCGAAATCCGAGCGTTGGAAACCACTGGTCGCCAGCCTCCGAAAACTTTTGCAACCCCTCACAACGCTCGTGCTTCTATCGGACCCCGGGTTTCGGATTTCTTTCGGATTTCGGGATTCGGATTTCCCGTTTCGTGAAAACCCTTTTACGCTTCGGGAGCCAGCACCTGTTTCACTTTGCGTAAAAGTTCCTGGCTTGTGAAAGGCTTTTGCAGATAGGAATCGTCGTTGTCACCCGCGCCCGCTCGCACGTAGCCGCTGGAGCAGAGGACCCGAGTCGCCGGAGAAATTTCGCGCACCTTCTCCATCAACTCGCGCCCGCTCATGTTGGGCATGACCAAATCCGTGATCAGCAAATCGATTGGCTTTTCGCGCTTGGAAAAAATATCCAGAGCCTTTTGTCCGGCATTTGCCGTCAGAACTTCATAGCCGTAGGAGGACAAAATCATTTGCCCCATCATCAGGATTAAATCTTCATCGTCCACCAGGAAAATGGTTTGGGTTCCCCGAAAATCGCCGCTGTCCACCGCGCTGTCCTTGACCAGGGACTGGCTGGCCGGCAAATAAATTCTCACCGAAGTTCCATTCCCCGGCTGGCTTGATACCGCCACCCCTCCGCCGTGATTGGTCACAATTCCGTAAACCCACGCCAGCCCCAATCCACGATGGCGACTGCTGTTCTTCGTCGTAAAAAAAGGTTCGAAAATTCGCGGGAGAGTTTCGGCGTTGATGCCCGAACCGGTGTCAGAAAATTCCACGCAAATGTAAGTTCCGGCTCCCAGCTTGGCCGTCAAATCCTGGGTCGGTTCTGACAAAGTCAGGTTGCGCGTTTGGACGCTGATGCGGCCTTCGCCTGAAATCGATTCGACCGCATTCTCCAAAATTTTTACGAAAGCCTGCTGGATTTTCGCCTCGTCAAAAACTGCCGAAAAAAGTTTGCGCTCCAGTTGAAGGGACCAGGTGATTTGTGCGCGGTCCGCCGGTCGAAAAGCGTCCACTGTCCTCTGCAAAATCGTATTTAAATTTCCGGCGACCTGCACCCGCGCTTCCTTCTCGTTCCGACTGAACGCAGCGAGATCACTCGCCACCTCCGCCGCTTTCATCGCTGACTTTTCGATCTCGGCAAGCGATGCGCGCCACGGATGGGTTGTTTCCATTTTGCTCAACAGCAAAGTGCTGTGACCGAGGATGCTGGTCAGCGCGTTGTTGAAATCCAGCGAAACGGACCGGGCCAATTGCAGCGCGCAATCCAGTTTCTGTTTGTGCGCGGTGTGGATCTCGACCGAGCCGACAGGCAGCTCGCGGAAAAATTGGAACACGAAATATTTTTGCTCCTCGCGATTGACCGAGGAAATATAAGTGCTGAATGACGCCGCGATGCCGCCTTTGATTTGAAATTTTAAAACATTCGCGCCTCGAACCGATTCAGCCGCGCCCAGGAATTTTTCAGCAGTCGAACCATTTTCAGACACCCAGATGGCGGAGAGCAGGGAATGTTCTCCCTCAATGATCGAGCCAAAGACGGCGATGGCCGCCTGATTGGCGCGACGGATCGTGCCCGCTTCTTCGACGAGCAAGGCCGGCCAGGCCGCGTTTTCAAGAAGGAAAAATAAATCCGGTTTCACGAGTGGTCGCGTCACAATCTTACAATAGGCCCTCGCGGATTTTACATCAATAAACTTAGCTTTTTTTAAAAGCCAGAAACGCGCCAGGCAACAATTGCTCGACCGTAAATTCTTTTACTTCCGCGGGCTTCGCGCTGTCGCACACCCAAACCAGCGCCGCAGGAGCGTATTCGGCCAGCAACTGCCGGCACGCGCCACAAGGCATTCCACCGCCGTCAATACGAGAAACGATGGCGATGGCGGTGAACTTCTGTTCGCCGTTGGTCAGGGCGTTGAACAAGGCGATTCGTTCCGCGCAACAAGTCAGGCCGTAGCTCGCGCTCTCGACGTTGGCGCCGCGGAAAATTTTTCCGTTGGTCGTCACCAACGCCGCGCCGACTTTAAATTTTGAATAAGACGCGCACGCTTTTTCACGAGCTTCCATCGCAGCGGAAACTAATTTTGCTCTGCTAACTTTTCGCATAAAGCTCACAAAAGATTTTCAGAAATTGCGCGACATCGCCTTTCTTTTGTTCCGCGATGGCGAGAACTTCCTGATGCGATAACTCACTGGAATCGCGATTGGCCGCCAGATTCGTAATGCAGGAAATAGCGGCGACGGACAATCCGCATTGTCGCGCGACAATTGCTTCCGGCACGGTGCTCATTCCGACCGCGTCCGCACCAAGCTGCCGAAAAGCGCGAATCTCCGCTGGGGTTTCATAACTCGGTCCCAGCGCGGCGAGGTAAACGCCCGAGTGCAAACGGAGTTTGGTTTGTTTGGCTGCTTTCTTTACCAGTTCGTTGAGTTCCGGAGAGTAAACGCGAGTCATGTCCACGAACCGCGGCAAACCGAGAACGGCCGGCCCGCGCAACGGATTGGTTCCCATAAAATTAATGTGATCATCCAACACCATGAAATCGCCCGCCTTGAATTTGCGATTGATTCCGCCCGCCGCGTTCGTCAAAAGCACCGAACGAATTCCAAACTCGGCCAGAACGCGAATGGGAAAAGTGACACGCTCCATCTCATGCCCCTCGTAAAAATGGGTCCTGCCCTTGAGCACGAGCACGGGAGTTTTTCCAAAATTGCCGAAGACAAGTTTGCCCGCGTGACCGCTCACTCCGACAGACATAAATCCGGGAAGTTGCCCGTAGGGAATTTCGCCCACGACTTCGAGATGGGTCAACGCATGTTGAAATCCACTCCCAAGAACCATCGCGAGAGTTGGGCGCAGAGTGGTCTGTTTGCGGAGGAGAGCGGCGGTGGCTTTTGCGTTGAATATCACCGCGCTATCATAGGTTGGCCGCTTGATTTATCTCAAACCTAAATTGCTCAAGCCGTTTCCGACCATTCCGGCGCCGATTGAATTCTAGCGGGCAGGGCGTCGCTCCTTGTGTGAACACGGTTATTAAGCAGAAGCCAACCAACGCGAAAAATCCTGCCGTCACAATAAATTGCCTTTGTTGATGGCTTGTTTAATATTTTTCCCATGCGAAAGGAAAATGGATCAGGCTACGCGGTTTTGCATGAACTGTTAGAACCAGTTAGTCGCAGTTTCGGGGTGGAAACAGCCAAGGCTTTGGCGGCGTTGCGCGTGAGCCGACGCACCCAAGCGCGAGTGGGAAAACTGGCGGAGAAATGCAATGAAGGTCGGCTCACCCCGGACGAACGGGCTGAGTACGAGGCGTATGTCCAGGCCAGCACCCTCATCGGCATTCTTCAGGCCCAAGCCCGGCGCGTTCTCTCTCAAGCCACCTGATGGATGCGAAGTTGCGCCAACTGGTCCGGCAGCGCGCGAAAAATCGTTGCGAATATTGTGGCCTGCGGCAGGAGCAAGAACCGTTGCCCTTCCACATTGAACACAGAACCCCCCGTCAGCACGGCGGAAAAGATGCGTCGGAAAATCTCGCGCTTGCCTGTCATCATTGCAATTTGCACAAAGGCACAAATCTCTCCGGGCTGGAACCGAAAACTAAAAAGCTAACGCGACTGTTTCATCCGCGCCTCGACGATTGGAGCGATCATTTTACGAATCACGGCGTTTAGGACCTGCTCTACTCGTAAAAATGGCAGCGTTGTTGAAGTGCGCTCTACGGATTTTTTGTTACATCCTCAAGTCGTATCCAATCCATTCCGACGCCGGTTGAATTCTCGCCACTATGACGTAGCCACACGGTGATGCTTGTGACCTTCGCGGGCAGTATGATGTTTTTGATTTCCAAACCGGGGCCGGGATAGTCGGTCGAGCGTTTCTCCCATTTCCCTTTTGTGGTGGTGCCCGGTTTGTAAAGGGCGACACGTCCCGCATCGGTTCCTTTACTCCCGTTTGGCAGCAGAGCCGTGCCGGCGAGCTGAGCTACCGACAATCCCTGTCCGTCAGGATTGTCATGCGCTGCGTGAAATGAGTAGGCCCAGTCGTTCGTGCAGGCATCCATGGCCAAGGTGTTCAAGCGGACTTCAACTTTATAGGTGTGGCCTGACTTCAATCCTAAAAACCTTCTCCAGACCCCGCCGTGCGCGCCTACGTGAGTGGTTTTGATAATTTGATAGAACGGCTTGTCATCGGGAAACTCAATATAACCTTTGGACGCCACTTCGGGCTTGGTGCCTTGTTCAAGCTTTACCACGTCAGGATTGTCACTGTCAGACCAGGCGCTCCAGTTCGGCGCGACTCCCATGTAAAATGGAAAGGAATCGAGTTCCTCTTGTGAATTCGTTGAAAGATTGATGCTGGCCGGCGGGGAGAGAGTATCGTTTCTGGCTAGGACTACGCCGAACCATCCAGCAAGCAAATCGTCAGTTAATTCCTTCCTCCAGTCGATTACACACTGCGTCGCATCGGGAGGAAGCCTGAGTCCCCCTACGTAAATATTATCGTAATTTCCGCTTGGCTTAGCCCATTGCAACATAATCTGTTTGGTATCCATATCTAAAAAACCACTGACAGATGTCGCTGGGTTAAGGGTAATTAGCCCCCTATCAGTCCCGGTCAATGCTAGTTTTATTCTTGGCAAGCCTACTAACGCATGGGTTACTGCGCGAACCCCGGGATTGCTTCCCGGCTGTCGTGCAATTGAGGAAAATCGATCCCCCCACCAATATCCAAATGGATCCGATTGATTAATCAATGCTGCCAGTCGTTGCAACACCGCCTCGGATGATTCGCCCTTAAACGTCGGAGTACAAACAAATCGAGGTGCTCGTTGCTGAACTTGGACCAAATACACCGTACCGCCAGTTGAAGTCCCGCTCAGGGTAAATTCTCGTTGTTCAACAGCCTTCATTGGTTCGGGACAACAAACTGATAACAATGTGATCATCACGGCCGTAAAAGCGCAACGATGCTGAGTGAATCTTCTTTCTATTTGATCTGATTGCATTTGTGCCTCCTTATTGGATTACGGACAAAAACTTGTGGTTCCGGTTGTCTCGCCATTGGGATTGTTATTAGGATCGCCCCAGCCAGTGTTCACACTATCGTCGAACGTAGGATGTTCGCGGCAGATTTGAGACGGGCCTTGTCCTGTTAAACAGTTGTACTTCCAGACACACCAATCGACTTTGCCAGCTGTTCCTTCGCTTAACCCAGGCTCCCGGGTGAGATGCCATGTGGAATGAAATCGACCGTCCTTGGTAGTTTGATACCAAAATCTATTTGATTCCTCCGTTGTAAATACAGCTACCTACGATGACACCGTTGTACTTATAATGAAATTGTGCGCCGGATTGGGGATTCGGCTTTTGACACCAAATTTCTAACTTATTTGAACAACAGTCGTACTGAGGTCCGAAAACCCTGGCGGGAGTCTGCTGGCCGGAGGCACACTCGATTTGGCCGTCGAAATAAACCAAATTCCAAAGGCCTCTAGGGCTGGGATCCTCCTTCAATATAACCGTCTTCGTTGAACAACCTGCAGTCACCGTGAAAGTAACGGGGCCATTCAAAAGACTCGACTTTGCAACCTTGTGCGTTTTCCGATCGATTTCCACGCCGCCGGTAAATGTCCAACAGCCCGGCAACTCAGATGGATTCAGTCCGGGGCAATCCCCGGCCATAACGGTTACATCGCCACCACATGGACATACTCTGTAAACAGCAGGCTCGTCGGTTCCCGGAATTTTAGTTCCCTCACTTGGAGATAAGTTCGGGGCTAAAGAAGTCACCGCCACTACTTTGACCGTGAAGGTGCCGACGGTGACCGTGTCTGTATCATCCGGACAATCGCTGTCACCTGAAATTCCTTTAACCTTGGCCGTAAAACTGAATATCCCGCAATCCGGGAAACTTTCTGGAATGGGCGGCTCAAACCAACTGGTCGCCGAATAGGAAATTGGGTAAGGTCCATCCGTGTAAGGCTCGTTCTCGGGGCAATCATAAGTAACCTCACGCGACTTGCTGCCATCGTTGAAAGTGGTGCCGCTGACTGATGCGCTGGAACTGTCGCACACGCAGATGACGTCCTCGGTCTTGCTCAACGTGCCGGGATCGTTCACCGAACCAGTGGTGCAACTCCACGGGCCGTAATGAGGTCCCGTTTCATCGTCGCAAGGCTCAGCTTCTCCATTGGCATTCTGCCCGGTCTGCGCAGAAACCTGGAGGGTTACCGCCAAACCAAATACCATCATCCCGATTAACAGTCGTGAAGATGAGATCCTCATATAATAAATTTTTCGTTCACAGGTGTAGCCGGGACAAGTCACTTTGCAGCTTCGTTAGATTGGCCTGCAACTTATCCGCGGCGATTCCCGATGTCGCGGGAACGTGATTGAGATGCAATCTCGCCTTTAGCAGCAGCGCACAAGCGGCCATGTCGCGTTTCCAATACATCGTCCAGTCCTTCCCAACGGAGAGAAGTATCTTATCCGCGAAAGCGGTGGCTTGGTTTACGTGATTCTGTTTCCAAGCGCGCAAAGCCAACCAGTAATAGGCTGCGCTTGTCCATTCATAGGTCGGGGCGACCTGCGCCATCTTTTCGTAAATGGCAAACATTCCCGTGAAGTCGTTCTGTTTCCGTTTCATGGCGGCATAGGAAACTCCAAGCACGGCGTATCCGTTGGGCGGAGTAGCAGAGTCGTTCAGGAAAGGGGCGATAAACTGTTCGGCCTCCGGCGCGCGCTTGCTATCTCGGTAGGCGCGAAAGACGTGTTCCAACCATTGCCAATAGTCGTTGCTCTCCGACCATAACCATTGCCGCCTGGCGTCGCCTATCCGCGTCCACGTGGCAATCATCGCGTCATATTGAGCATGGTCATTGGCGCGACGACAGAGTTTGAAAAGAATGGTTGTGGCCGGTGAAGGATGAGCGCAAGCATCGAAGGTTTGCAGCGCCAGTTGTTGTCCACGCTGAAAAATTTGCAGAGCGAAATCGCGTGGGAGTTTGGAAAAACGAATCTGCCGCGACAAATCCAACACCAGTTCGTAATCCAGAATCTGCGGCAATGCGGCTTCGATCTGCGGGCGGGCTTGCGTTATCAGCTCGGGCTGATTGGCGCTGACCACTTCGCGCGTCCATTGCAACAATGCGTAAAGCCTCATCCGGGCCGGGAACGCCGTGTTCTGGCTGTAACTCCAGAAGCTCGCCGCAGCCTCGGCGTGGTTGCCTTGTTCACTTTGCAATTTTCCCAAGGCCGAAAGTGATCTGCCCAAATCGTCGCCCAATGCCGTGGCGATATTTTGTTGGAACAATTGCGTGGCGAGGTCGGGACGATTTGCTTTCTTGCAGGCCAGCGCCAGTCCGTGCGTGGCCGCCACCCGCCTGGTTGGACCAAAACGATTGACCGCTTGCGTGATCAAATCGGCCATCGCCGGAGATTGATTTTGTAGGAGCGAACACTGAACGACTTCCTTGGCGGCGGACAACCATTCGTTGGGACTCAGGCTCGCTGTGCTTAACAACGTCTGCGCGGCTTGAATGCGGTTGGCGAGCGTATCATTCGTCATTCGGGCGTTGGCGGATTTTAGCTTCCGTAACTCGGCGGTGATCGTCGGATTTGATCCAGCGGATTGTTGCAGCCAGTTCGTCGCGACTTGTTGCCAGCGCGAATCGTTTTGATTGCGGAGTCCTCGCGCCAAAACAAGAACCGCTCGCGCGCGAACGGAAGGAGTGGCTTGGGCCAACCCGTTCAATAAAGCGGTGTCAATGACGTTCGTCCCGGTTTTGCGTCCAGCCGCCAGCAAAATATTCCAGGCTGAAAGCGTCTTCGCGCGATACAATCCGATTACGATGACTCGCCTTGCCAGCGTTGCTGCCGTTGCGCCGTCGCCTTCACGCAAAGCAATCTCCGCCAATCCGAGCTGCGCATGAGTGCTGTTAGGACTGAGGTCCAACGCTTGTTGAAACAACGTTTTTGCCGCAGCCAGTTCACCTTCCGCGAAAAAGAATCTTCCCAAACGGTTCGCCACTTCTGCGGGAGACGGCGGACGCGCCGGGATCACCGCCTGACCGCCAGTCGCGAGGGTTGCCTGCGCTTGCGCCAGTAGCGTTTGATATTGTTGCTGATGGGCCAGCACGGTTTGCATCGCGGTCACTGCCCGAGCCTGCGCTTCTTCAACCTGCACGTTCTTCAGCAGACTACGAACTTGGCCGATAAGCGGGCGGAGCCATGCCTCTGGGCGATTGTGGACTTGTTGAAAAACCTGCAAGTAAAGTGTCGCGGCGTCGCCGAATTTTCCCTGCTTAAACAAACAATCCCCAGCGAGCGACAGAAGTTTGGATTTGTCGTCCGGGCCAGGATTGTTGGCGACTTCCTGATCAATTTGGGTCAACGCCTGCGCGAAGGTTCCGCGATGAATCAAATCGGCAATCTCGCGCAAGACCGTGGAACGCGAATCGTGATCCACTTGATGGGAGGACTGATGTTTCCGAAACCGCAGCGGATTGCTTTTCCGTTTCATAAACTTAAAAGTGCTTAACCCCGACACGAAGTCGGGGTTAAGCTATGTCGTCTCGGGCCGCACTGGGGTTGGGCCGTATGACGATATAAATCAAACCGGACAGGCCATAAGCCGATATTCAACACTTCGGTCTTTCACGCGCTTGACCGCTTCATTGACCGAGTGAAAACGGGCCCGCTGACAAAATCGCAAAAAAGATGGGCTATAAGTTTTTCCGGAAATTGGTTCTATGCGAATGACGCTGGCAGTTTTCTTTGCCGCGCGTTTGCGGAACAGATTTGAAAATGGCATGGCAACCAACGTGGCAGAACCCAAGCCGAGAAACTTTAGGAAACTTTTTCGCGAAAGTTGTGCTCTCATGTTTTCTTTCTGTTTGCGAGTTAACATTGACGGGGGGGGGGGGCTGTCAATAATTCTTTTTAAATAATTATTCACAACATGAGCCGGGTCGTTTTTAAAACCGTAATCGTTGCATTCGTTTTTCTTTTTGAAATTCAAGTGCGCGGCGATACTATCGCGTTTTTCTACGCGCTGGATAAAGACTTCGAGGCACTCAAAGCCCAAGCGGAATCAGCGGGGCAACCCATCAAAGTCGGTAGCCGCAACATCGCCGTATTACAAATCAAAACACACAAAGTTTATGCGGTGAAGATGGGTTCGGGCGCGGTAGAGACGGCGGTTTCCGCGCAGGGATTGCTGTCCCGCATGAAATGCGACGCGGGGTTCTCAGTGGGTCCTGTCGGCGCGCTTTCAGACAAACTTAAAATCGGTTCCTGGCATCGCGTGGAAGTAGTTGCCAATTTCCAGAGAGGTTCGTGGACAAAATCCGGGTTTCAACTTTCGCCACCTTCCGCGACAAGTTTGCAAACCAACCTCACCGACAAATTCAAGTTGCCGGAACTCTTTCAAAAGCTCGAGGCCATCAAAGTCGCCTCAGGAGAAATCTTCATCGCGTCGGGCAATTATCGCACCCAAGTCCGGGAGACAACCGGCGCAGATGCAGTTGACATGAACCTGTTTGGCTTGATCACCGTTTGCGCCGATCATCATTTGCCGCTGCATTGCTGGCGCGTGGTGAGCGATAAAGCGGACGACAATGCGAGTGAAGATTTTCGGAAGTTTGTGGAGAATTACGATGGCGCCGGCGGCAAAGCGCTGGCGGAATTGATCGCGAATTTACCTCCCAATCCAAATTCACCGCAGTCTTATCCGAATCTGAACAAAGCTCTGTCGAACTAAATGGTTTACAGAAGCAACTGAACCACGCGTCTTGATTTATTTCGCCACTGCCCTACTTTCGACTCCTCAATTTATGCAATTGAACAATGACGAAATCCGCCGCTACTCGCGACACTTGATCTTGCCCGAGGTCGGTCTGGCCGGTCAGAAAAAAATCTGCTCCACCAGCGTGCTCTGCATCGGCGCGGGTGGACTTGGTTCGCCCATTGCGATGTATCTGGCGGCGGCGGGCATCGGCAAAATAGGTTTGCTCGATTTCGACACCGTTGATTTTTCAAACCTGCAACGGCAAATCATTCACGGCACCGATGACGTGGGCCGACCGAAAACCGATTCGGCGCGCGACACGATCAAGCGCATCAATCCGAACGTTGAAGTAGTCATTCACAACACGCGCATCTCTGCCGAGAACGCGATGGAAATTATTTCGCAATACGACATCGTCGTCGATGGCACCGACAATTTTCCCACGCGCTACCTGACGAACGACGCTTGCGTGCTGTTGAAGAAGCCAAATGTCTATGGCTCGATTTTTCGTTTTGAAGGACAGGCCAGCGTGTTCGCGCCGCATCTTGGCGGGCCGTGTTACCGCTGTCTTTATCCCGAGCCGCCGCCGCCCGGAATGGTTCCCAGTTGCGCGGAAGGCGGCGTGCTCGGCGTGTTGCCGGGAATTGTCGGCTGCATTCAGGCGACGGAAATTTTGAAGCTCGCGCTGGGCAAAGGCAGTTCTCTCGTCGGGCGTTTACTTTTGTTCAACGCGTTGGACATGAAGTTTCGCGAATTGAAATTGCGTCGCGACCCGCAATGTCCCTTGTGCGGAGAAAATCCGAGCATCACCAAGCTGATTGATTACGAAATGTTCTGCGGGATTTTGCCCGAGCCGGCAAATCCCGCCGCCAATCCCGACGAAGTCGATGTGCACGAAATGAAGCGCGCTATCGACAATCCAAAGTTGAATATCAAAGTCATCGACGTGCGCGACCCCGACGAATATCAAATCGCGCACATTGACGGCGTGCCGCAAATTCCACTCGCCTCATTGCCGCAACGATTCACCGAACTCGATCCGAACCAACAAATTTATCTTCATTGCAAAAGCGGCATGCGTTCGATGAAGGCGCTGCAATTTCTGCGCGAGCGCGGATTCAAATACGTCAAAAGCGTCAAGGGCGGAATTAACGCGTGGTCGGATGAGATCGATCACGGCGTGGCGAAGTATTGATTGCAGACTGAAAAGTTATGTTCTTATCCCAAAACGAATTTCCAAAGCTCACCTGACCTGAATCCGGAAAACGCCCCGCCTTGCAGAACGCCCGCCACCTTCACCGCGCTCCGCAGGGAGAATGGCGCTCACGGCCCCTGCGGTAATCTGAGAGACATAGACCGTAGGATAAATGATCTTTGGGCCAAGGGAGTTTAATGCGGCGTATCTCATCGGCCAAACGAACCTTCGCCCAATCGTCCTTTACACCAAGTCGGTCCAGTGGTTTCATTTGGGACAATTTTATTTATATGAATTCCATCAATAAGCTCACGCGTGAAAACGGCCAGTATCTCGCCGTTGATATCCACGCCGGAAAAAAAATTCTTGTTGCTCAAAAATTATTCGCCCTCCCCGGCCTGGTAATTACCATTGCGCTTTTTTCCCTTCTCGCCTCCGGATGTAAGTCTTCCGACTCCACCCAGAACTTGGCTGAAATTCGCGAATCGATTAGCAAGCAAGGTTCTACCGAAAGCACGAATATCTCCGCGGCGAACACGAATATCTCGGATGCGAGCACGAATATTTCCAAAGCGCTTACTCTCCACGAAGGCGATGTAGTGAGGATTAGTTTCCTGGGCGCCCCAAGTTACAACACCGTGCAGACGATCCGGCGCGATGGCAGAATAACGCTCCAGCCCATTGGCGAGATGAGTCCCGTTGGAATGACTCCAGCCGAATTGGAGAAAGAAATTATCAGGCTTTGCGGACCGCAGTTAGTATCAAAAGAAGTGATCGTCTCGGTTGAGTCTTCCGCCTTCCCGGTTTTCGTCACCGGGGCGGTGATGGGTCCAGGAAAAATTATGACCGACCGGCCCATTTCCGTCCTTCAATCCATTATGCAAGCGGGAGGATTCAATTACACCTCTGCGAACTTGAAGACGGTGCGGGTGATTCGCGAAGAAAACGGGAAAATCAAAAACTATCGGCTCAATTTAAAAGAAGTCATGCAGGGCAAGAAGCATGATTCATTTCAGTTAAAGCCCGCCGACATTGTTTATGTGCCGGCGAAGTTCACTTGGTTTTAGAAGTTGGACTGCGTCCCGCTTGTTCCGGCGGGAGAGGAAGAACAAACGAACGGGACTATCTAATCCCAATCGCACAACGACTCAACATACGCCGCCGAGCCGTCGCGCAACCAGCCGTCGAGTTGCGCCTGATCTTTCAACTGCTGGCCGCGCATTCGCGGAACGACGAAAAATTTGCAATCGACTTCCGGCAAGGCGGTCATGTCGCCCCACAGTTTTTCAAATTGCGCTACGGGAAAAGTGTCTTCTTGTCCATGGCCCCACCGCTTTTTCACATCTTTCAACGTGATATAAGTAGGCATTCTCGCCGCGAGATTACGAATGGCGACTGAGACTTTTTCTTCGTCGGAAATTTCTTCACGACTTAATTTGAAAACCTCGAGCAGCTTGTCCAGGTTGATCCAAGTCGTCATCGAATTGTAAAACGAGAGATCGAATTCCGCTTCTTCACTCGGCATGGCCAAGCCTTCGACCAAACGAACGGCACCGTTAACCCGAGCCAAACCGCCGCCCCGATCTTCGATTCGACGGGTGATAACTTCAAAGGAGAGACACGCGCCTTCACTGATATGAAGTCCCAGCAACGCGGGATCAACATTCGCGCCGAGCGTGTCAATGTTGTGCAGCAATAAATAATTCAGTCGCGGATTTTCCTCAAGCAACCGTTGCAAAGTTCCATTGCGAAACAGATTCGCCACTTCGTACCAATGTCCGACCGGATGCAAACATTGGCTCGGCAAATTGTCTGCGTAATCGCTCCCTTCACCCGCCTGTTTGGCCCAACCGATGAGAGCGGCGTGCAAACTTTCGCGCACCTTTTGCGCCTGTTCGTCGAGAAGTTGTTGCGGCATTTCTTCCCAGGCAAAACGAAGATCCCGTTCCATCGGAACCAAACGCAAACCAATGGCGCGTCCTTCGGAAAGCAGCAACGGGCCGTCGTAACCATAATTATTTTCGCGCAGCAAAAATGTTTCGATGGCGGAATGCGTCAGATAACTCGTGGTGACAATGTGTGGCAAAGCGACGCCGTATTTTTTTGAAGTCTGACGGCTTTTCGCAAGATGCGTTTCGATGAAAGTGCGATGCTGTCCCGCCAGTTTGCAAAATGGATGCAACGCTTTTACGACTCCCGCGCCCTGCGTCCACCGCGTCCCAGAGCCAGCCGCGAGTGTGACAACAGCAATTTTTCCTGCGGCGAGGGCAGCGAGACCTAATTGTAGTGGGGCAGACAACCTGTCTGCCGCGGCGGGCATCTTGCCCGCGAGACTGGGGCTGGAAGCCCCAGAAGCAGGCTGGAAGCCTGCTCCACTACTTTGCGCTGTCGGACTGCTTTGGTTTTCTCCAGCGGAATGACCTGATCCATATCCCAGCCGATGCGCCTTCGCGTGCAGACGAGCTTTCGCGGGATTCTCCACAATGTATCGCTCAAAGCGCTGCAATTGAGTTTCATCCCGGACGATGTGATCGAACGATTCATCCTGCCAAAAAGTTCCTCTGCGTTTAAGCACTTCGTTTGCTTTGTTCGCAGTAAACGATTTCCACGAATGGAGAATTTCTGAAAGGGAATGGTTCATCACGGGACGAACCAACACATGCACATGGTTGGGCATGACCACAAAACTTCCCAGTTGATAACGCGAACCATCAAAAAACCGGAGAGAGGTTTCCACAATCTCCGCGATGTTTGATTCACTCAAGACGCAGGAGCCGTAATTGCGATCCAACTGTTCTTCCAGTTTGTTACGAAATAATTCGTTGAATTCTTCTTCTTTTTCCGGCGGCCACGGCTTCGGATTTTGTCGCAACCAATGGTCGCGTTCCTGTTGCCATTGTCGCAAAACCCGCATCGGTAGAGCGTCCGCCAATCGATAGGTGACGAAGTAAGTCGCGCCTTCCTGTTGCCAATGAGGCAAACGACGTCTTTGAATCGTTGCCGGACGTCCTTTCTCGAATGGAATAAAAGGTAACGCGACAGGCTTGGCTCTTGGCAGTGTAGCAGACACCACTGAGGCAGACACTAGTGGAGCGGACATCCTGTCTGCTTCTGCGGGCATCTTGCCCGCGTAGCTACTGGGGCTGGAAGCCCCAACAGCAGACTGGAAGTCTGCTCCACTAACATCGATCACGTCCTCGGGTACGTCCTCAATTTTCACGTTGGACGGCAAACGATTTTGCGCCAATCCGATCCGTCCATCTTTCAAGTCCGCGCGAATTTTTTCATGTTGCTCGCGATCGAAACCGTTTTGGTCGAGCAACGCCGCGAGACTTTGCTGGCTGGCGTCCTCTTGTTTCAACTTGGGTAAAAGCCGGTCGAACAAAATTTGCATCATCCCGCCCAATTCAGGTTTGCGGCGCGACGCGGCGCTGAATCGATCCAACTCGGCGCGACGCAGTGCGGGCAAAGTGCGTGGGTCGAGTCGCAGCAATTGCGGAATGGTCAGTGCGTAATATCCCGCGGGCAAAAGCGCTTTTTCTCCAGCAAGCAAATCGGCGAAGGTGCCATTCTCATTGATGGCGAAGTCATAAACCACCGGCTCCATTGCGAACGGCAACGCGTTTTCCAATTCGCGTTTTGTCTCGGACATGATCTCCTGCAGGCGGATTTGCGCCCGCGCCTTTTTGTCCGGCGAAAACATGAAACCCATTCCGCCGCCGGACATCCCGCCGAGCATCCAAAAGCCCCAGAAATTTTCAGCGAATTCAGAGTGGACACGCTGGATCAAAGTCTCTGTGTAAAAATTGCTCGCCCATGGAATGATCGTTTGCAATGGACCTTCAAAATTCCGGGTCGTTGCCTGGCCGAGCGCTTGAACATTTTTTTCGCGAAGCGCAGACAAAATTTCTTCGAGAATTCCAAGCGTCTGTTGTCGTCCTTTCCATTCGGCTTCGGAGCGGAGGAGATATTTTTCCGTCACCATCTCCAGAATCGGTCCGACATTTTGCGCCATGCCGCCATGAACCAGCACGAGGCTCTGCTGTAATTTTTCGCGCATCTCCGATGACACAAAATTTGAGTCGAGAATTTTGTGTTGCGGCATGAGGCGTCCCCGGCTCACGCCAAATTCAGGATCGCCTTCCTCCGACAAAACGCCCTCGATCAATTTTATTCCGGGCCACACGCCGCCAGAATCCTGCCAGCCGCCGCCGGAACCTCCGAGCCATTCGCCCAGAATGGCGCGGGCCAAAACCAGACGGCGTTCGTTTTCTTCGAGTGTGCCTTCGAGCGATTGCGCCTGGCGGGTTGCGCGCATGCAAACGGAAATCAGCGCGGCGAGAAGATTGGTTGAAACGGCAAGACGCGATCCTTTGGGGATACTATTCACATTGCTCACCAATTCGAGTCCATGACCCGTTCCAACAATTCGTGCGAGCAAATCAGAAAGATTTTGTCCCGACCCTTCGATGCCGGGCGGAACAATTCCCGCCGCGATCACCGCAGCTTTGAGCAGACCGAGATAATCTTTCGCGAAATCAAAAACTTCGTTGAGATTTGTGATGTCAACGGTCGCGCCAAGATCGACGCTCGTCAGACGCAACACGGGTTCTTCGATGACGCGGAGATACGCTTCGACCGGTGGTTTTGGTGCGGCGTCGCGGCCTTTCACGCCGAGGTTGATCGAGATGTTCAAAACTTTCGCACCTTCGGGAAAATCCATTCCAAGAAAAAAAATGTCGCTCCAGGCGCTGTGAGTTAAATCCATTCGCACCGGCGTCAGCTCGCGCAAAATCGGATAACTCCCGTCGTCGGCGCGTTGCAATAATTCCGGGCGAATTCGCAACGGCTGATCCGCGGGATGACCCATGCGAAACATCCATTGATTGCCTCGCACGGAGCGGACGCTGCGACGGACCTGGTCGGCGAGCGTTTGAATTCCGAGCCGATAATACGCCGAGGCGAGCGCGCTGGAAATCGTGTCGCTTGCTCCTTTTGAGTTTTGTGAATGAAGAAAAATTTCAATGGCCTCCTCGAATCGGCGTTGAAGAAGCTGTTCGTAACCGCGAAAAGGAATCAGCGCGTTCGAACCTTCGTCGGGTAGCATCTGCCTCTGGCGGGTGCGAAAAGACTCGTCGTTGCATTCGACTTTTTCAGAGGGAAGAGAGGAAGTAATTTCGCACCCGCCAGAGGCAGATGCTACCGGACGCTTGGTGGAAATCGCGTCATCTAATTTTTGCGGCAAATGAAACCGATGAATCGCGTAGAGGAAAAACAAGGCGCGAACCCGTTCATAAAGATTTTCACTTCGGTGACGAAACGCTTCCAGTTCGGCGCCTTCCGCCAATAAATTTTCCAATGTGGCCTGCTGGCAAAAAGAGTCGAGGGATTGATCGCGAACGGCTGCGTCCGAAGCGGTGATAATTTGAATTAATTTTCCCGGCATGACTCAGGGTTTCATCGCAAGCAATCGAACCAGTTGCGACAAAACTTCATCGCGATCTTTTCCAGCGAGCGACAGGGCGAGCTGCGCGAAAAGCAAACCGTATTTCACACCGATGTCGTAGCGGCGGCCTTGCAATTCCGCCGCGAGATAACGCTCCTTTTCCGCCAGACAGGTCAACGCGGAGGTCAACTGCGCTCCGGCGCTGAGGGGATCAGAAACCAACTCCGCCAAAATTTGCATCACTGTCGGCGTGAGAACATGCATCCCAAAAAAACATAAATAATTTCCAGCGCGCAAACCGGGCACGATCAATTTTTGTTCCGCTTCCGTGGGCGTCGGCTTTTCGATGACGAGATCCACCTCGTAAAGGCGTTGTCTTCCGGGAACCAAACGTCCGCCAACCGCGCCGTAGTAGGGCAGATTGCTTTCGTGCGTGGCTTGCACGGCGGAGACTGAACACGCTTCGTTTTTTGCGATTTCCACGAGTTGTTCCGCGCAGTTTTCTTCGTTGTGCGAAAGATAAAGGTGATCGCCCACGAGCAGGAGAAACGATTCGTCCCCTGTAAAATCCTGTGCGCACTGAATGGCGTGGCCGTAACCGAGCGGCGCGGATTGTTCAAAAAATTGCAAGCGGCTCGCATAATTGCCCGCTGCGATTCGATACGCATTTTGATCGCCGGGAGAAACGACGACGCCAATTTCCTCGACGCCCGCCCGCAAGATTTCTTCGATAATGATGCAGAGCGCGGTTTTTTGAATGCCGTCACGATCGACCAGCGTTTGCAACGGGAGGGTGCGCTGATTTTTTCCCGCCGCCGTGATAACTGCTTTCCTGATTTCCACGATGAAGAGTTTGGTTATTAAAGGCGGCGAGGGTCACAGATTCGCCATGATGCGTCAACGCTGCGGGAGTTTATTCAAGCCGAATTCCCTGTGTAGCGCAGGATTGCATCCTGCCGTATCGCCGGTTTGCAACCGGCAGGATGCTCGAAAAACCTGACGCGCTCCAATCGTTTTGAGCCACCGCAGGTTTTAAACCTGCGATACGGCAGCTTGCAAAGCTGCGCTACGAATTCAACGCGCCCCCACTCGCAATTTTCTCTCCCGGATTTTGCACAAGCCAAAATTATTACGACGCTGTTTTTGGCAGCAGTCGCGAAATGACGGCGAGCAATCCGACGACGACCAGTCCCAGAACAATCCAGAAAATTATTCCCGGTTTGTTTTTCAACACGGCGCCCGACTCCGAAGGTGTCTTGACGAATTCTTCGCCGTCGGTTTTGGCGAGATTTTTGTCAGCCGCAAGAAGTTGGCTGGCGACGAGACTCAAATCGTAATTGGGAAAGCCGACGTTTTGATTTCCATAAAAAAGTTCGAGAGAACTGTCCCCAGCAGTCTTGAACCAAATCCTGCTCACAGGATAAAACGCCTGGAAATTTTCCAGATCAATTGGCGCATTGTCTTCATTGTCGATTTCCAAAAACAAAGTATCTGACAAAGGTGGCTTGGAAATGGGCAGAGCAAATTCCCGGGAGGATGCGCCGGGAGTTTTTATCCATTCGGCTTCGCCCAAAATATTGGTGATCGTCTCGCCCATTTCATTTTTTCTTAGCTCGTGGAGGACAACGCGCCGTTTGAACAAAGCGGTTTTTGTTTGGCAGGTAATTTTCGTGATCGGCAAATTGGTCGGCGACAAATGCAAAGTCCATCGGCTAAGGCGCGGTTTTTTAGAATCGTTTGCGGGCGAGACGTTCAAAGCAAGCGCGCGGCTCAAACTGGTTCGTTCGAGAATGAAAGGCACCTGACGCTTGTCTTTCATCAAGCGCAGATCGGCAATGTGCGGTTGGGCGTGAGCGAGAATATCCAAATCCAATTCGAGTTGTTGCACGCCGGCTCGACTCAAAATCACCGGCTTGCGAAATCGCCAGGAAGAAATATCCAGCGGCGCGCCGAGCGTGGCAATTTCAGGAAGCGTTTCCGCAGGAACATAATTTGGATTGGCGGCGATGCTGGAGAATCGCAACGAGTTCACCGGCACGCTTTTCAAATTTCTGCCCAGCGCGGCCAAATCATAGCGCGGCGCGGGAACTTTTTCGTTGCCAGAAAAGAGAACAAAATCGCCCGGCTGCGCGGCGCGAAAGAGAAGATAAATCGGACGGCGTTCGGCACGAATCGCGGTGATGGAGATAGGAGGGTTATCATCGTTTTGAATCAACAGCAGCAATTCGCGGCGGGGTGAGGCCGAGTTAATGGAGAGACGGAGTTGCGAAACGGTCGCCTCATTTTCAAGAGCGACGCGAAAAATAGTTCCGCGCGCCAGAGCTTTCTCGTGGATGACATTTTCTTCCACCTCTTGCGTGGCCAATGTCACTTGCCGCGTGAACAACGGCTCGGTCGTTTCCACAATCAAATCGGTCAAGGGCAGATGGGCTGCGCCGAAATTGAGGGTGAGCCGGGTTTGGCCGGGAAATTCATCTCGCTCTCGAATCGCAACGGGAAAAGATTCTGTCGGAGACTTTTCGCCCTCGACGCGCAGCATCGCGCCGGTGAATGGAATCGGTTGCGAACGCGCATCGTCAATCGTGGCGCGAAGGTAATTCCAGGAAGCGGGAGCAAACGCGAGATACAATTGGTTTGCGCCGTTCGGCTGGCGAAAGATCGGCTGGCCATCCAAAATCTTTTCCCATTTCGTTTTGTTGTTCGAGCCTTCGAGCCGCACGGACTTGATGAAAGAGAATTCCGGCGTCGCAAGCGTCAGGCCGATCAGCGGTTGTTTGACGCCAATCTCAATCGCGAGAATGGTCGTTCGAGAATTCAGTGAAGTTTCAAAAATTTTTGGCCGATGAAATAACTCCGGCGAAGGTTCGGCGCGCTCGATAAAATAGGGCACCTCGTTTCCGGCGGAATCGGCCACGCGCAAATCCGCCAGATTTGGCTGGGCGGAATCCAATGTGTCCGGTGGCAAAGGAATTTTTATCAAACCGCTCGCCGGAATGTTGATTTGCTGGCGATGTTCCCAATCCGTAAAGGTGGCTCCGTGCATCGTCGCTGTTAGCAAAAGCAATCCGAAGAGACCGAGCCGGGCGCCTCTTGAGGACGTGTCGCCCAAATGAAAAGGAGCGCGGACGTTCTCGTCCGCGTGAATCGGGAGGAGCGAAATCGCTGGGGCTTTATCCGTTTCCAAACGCGCGGACGAGAACGTCCGCGCTCCTAATTGGTTTGGGCAATCCGCCCTTGGAAGGACCTCCGAGCAAGACGGAGGCGGCCAACTGAAACGCACAATGGGCGGACGGCATTTACGGCTTGGGCGTTTCATTTTTCGGCGCGGTGTTGTTGAGAAATTTTTGATAAATAAACGAAGCGAGCATGGCGATAATGGCGACGCTGATCAACGCGACGATGCGATAGAGCTGTTTGAGATGGGCGAGGTCGTGGAAAAAAAGTTTGAGCAGCGCAACGCTGAGCAGGCCAATTCCGGCGTAACGCGCTGCTGGCAGTTTTTTCAAAATACCGATCAATAAGAGCACGAAGGCAAACAACGCCCACGCAATTGTGTAGCTCATATCGCGGGCGAAATTCCCCGAAAATTGAAACGTGAGCGTTGTTCCCGTGCTGAAGTAATCGGCGATTTCAATGTTGAGCAACAGGAACAAAAGGATTGTGCCGAGGGCGTTCAGCCATGGCTGGACATTTTTCCCCAATAACTTTTCTCGTGGAGGCGCGAGCAATTTTGCGCCGACGAAAAGGCTGATGGCTACGACGCCGTAAGCGTAGAGATACCAATTCAAAATCGGTGTGGAACTGCGCGGGTGGTAATCCAACACGGCGGGATTGGCAGCGAGGCGCACAAAGGAAATCGCGAGCAGACCGACGCCCGTCAAACGCAATCCCGGATGCGGCACGCGGTGAAAAAGCCAGAGCAACGCCGCGCCTTCCAACGCCCAGCCGATGGTGATCCATTGCCGATCAAATTGAATCGGGAAAATGAGCGTGATGAAAAAGAGCGCGACGCCACCGAACCACGCCAGTTGCGCGGTCTTGATTGAATTGGCGGCGGGAACTTTGCGCAAAAGAAAAATCAATGCGGCGAGGCTTGGGATGGCGAAGGCGGCGGGAAGTAATCCCATGAAATGGTTTGGATAGGCGGCGGAAATCAATTGATGCACCAGATAAAAATGGAGGGGCGCGGCCAAAGCGGCGCTCGCCCAAACGGGAAGACGTTCGGCAAACCGTCCCCGGAAAAGAAATGGAAAAACTCCGAAGATGGCAGCGAACAAAAGATACCAGCCGAGCGGAATGAGCGGTTGCTCCGTGTGCAAGTGGCGATAGTGCCACGCGTGTTCCAGCGCGAGCGTGGCGGCGAGCGCGACGGCGGGCAGCCAATCGTGACGAAAGGCGCGGGCAACGCCGAGCACGAGAATGACCAGCAAAAGAGCGAGGCCGAAAATGGGCGAGGGATTTTGCAGCGGCAATCGCAGCGTGACCATAATGAGAAGAAGAAATGGAAGCAGCGCGGAGAAAGCAGGCAATTGCGCGAGTGCGTCCGGAGAAGTGGAAAAATTAAGAAAGCCAGGAACGTCCGAGTTCTCATTCGCGGGTTGCGCCGCGGATTTCGCCAGAATTTTTCGCGTGGCAATGATACCGACCACAAAAAAGAAAATGGCGAAGCCACCGATTAAAAACAACGAGACCGGCAAGCCAGTAAGCTGCGCCGGAATTTTGAAAATCCAAAGCGCGGTTGCCGCAAGCGTCAGAATCAGCACGGAGATAATTGATACTAACGAAGCGGTGGCAACGGCCAGCCCGACGGCGAGCAAGTCGATCAGCAACACGCACGGCCAGACAAAGAAAGAGAGTTCGCTCAGTTTGAGAATTGGCATCATCACCAGCAGGAGCGCAATCGGAGGAAATAAATGCGCCCACCAGGTCGGCGCGACGTCGGGGCGCAAGCGTTGGAGAACGATGGGAAAGACGGAATGCAAAATGGCGAAGAGGAGATAGAAGCCGAGCGCCCAATTCAAAAGCGGCCCGCTCAGAAATTGTGTCGTCCAAACCGTAAGAAGTAGAAAAGCGAAACAACCGGCGGCGAGATTGGCGGCAAACAATTTTCCATCGAGGAGGACAAGGGCGAGCGCGCAAAGATCTGCGACCAAAACGAAAGTAAAGACGAGTCCCGGGCGACGGCCGAGTTCTGGAAACGTGAGCAAGTAAAACGTGAAAACAACGGTCACGAGCGGCATGAGCAAGGCGGAAGCGGACACCCACGGATTCGATTGCTGAAAACGTTTTGCGAAATAAAAGGCCGCCAGAAAAAGAAGGTTGAAGGTCAGAAAAATATTCAGCGCGGTGAAAACTTTAGGAACCGCAAAAAATTTATCGCTCCATCCAATTTGCATGGCAACGGTTCCCAGCGCGGCGAGCAGCACGAGAAAATTCCAGCGGCGACGCAACGTCACCGCGATCAATCCCGCATCAAGCAGCGCGATGTAAGCGAAAAGGCCCAGCGGGTTATCCTGGCCAGTGGAAAGTAAAATAGGCGTTAGAAATCCGCCAAGCATTCCGAGCAACGCGACCACCAACGCATTGAGGCGCACCGCCAGCAGAAATGCAGTGGCGGTGATCAGAACCATGAGAAGAAACGTCGGAAGCGGGCCGAAAAAGGCGAAGTGATAGACGGCGCGGCAGGCGAACGTGACGGCATACAGAATGACAACGCCGGTGGCGCACAATGTTTGCGAGGTCACAGCGTATTTTTTTTGCGACATTTTTATTCCGCCGATAACAAGGCCGAGGCCCGTGAGAAATCCGAGTGCGACGCGCACTTCGGGCGGAATCAAATCGTGCTCGAACGAATATTTCAGAAAGAGCGCGACCCCGATAAACAGCGCGAGCCCGCCAATCCACGCGAACAATTTTACGCCCATGAATTGTTCCCAATTGATGGCAGGAACTATTCTTTCTCGCGGCGACGTCGGCTCGACAGGCGGTTCTTGATCGGTTTTCTGAAAACTAAATTCCGGCTTCGGCAGCACTGGTGGCGGGCTGATTTCTGTATGGGGAATAGATTGGAAAAAGGGGTGTTCGGAAATGGGCGGTGGAGTGATGACGGCTTTAATCTCTTCAACCACCGGCGCGGTTTGTCCGTCCGTTTGCGGTTTGGATTCGGCGGGAAACTGGGATTGCTCGCCAATTTTTTTGAGTTCGAGTTCCAACCGGCGAAGTTGGAGTTTCAACGATTCCATCTCATTGCGAACGCCGTTGGATTTTACGATGGCGACGATAGGCGCAATGATCAGAAAGAGAAGCAGGCCAACAACGAGAAGGATCACGGGTTCCATAAATTTGACCTGGCACAGACTGCAACAAACTGGATGAGCCGGACGCTAAACGTCTCCAGCGAGAAGCGGTAGGTATTTTTTGGACGTTCCAACAAAGATCGAAATCCCCCGAACTCATTTTCGCAAAGAGGCATCGCGTGTCAGCGACTTGATGTAGCGCACTTCGTTTTCGTCATAGGGTGTTCCATCTGGCCGAAAAATATCATGGAACCAGACGGTGGGTTCGCTGGTGTAATTTTTTTTCCACGAATCCCACGGGTAAATCGTCTGCGTTTTTCCGCTGACGAATCCCCAGTTGAAAGCGCCGATGTGTTGTTCTTTCAGATAACCGAGAATTGGATCGAACCGGCTGTCGTTGCCGCGCGCCATGTATTCCGTGCAAATCAAAGGGCGATGATAGCGTCGCAGGCTCGCCACGCTTTTTTTCATTTCGTCGAGATTGGAATAATTGTGGAACGTGATGACGTCGGATTCTTCGATCTGCGCTTTTTCCGTCGGCGACATTTTCTCGGGGTCGCTCCACGTGCCGATCCACACGCCAGAGGTCAGCGGTTGCGATGGATTCATTTCGCGCGCCCAGGCAAATGCGTTGCGCATGAGCAGCAACGCCATCGCAGGTTTGTCTTTCAATTCATTTTTGTATTGCGACACGAGATTGTCCGGCTCGTTGAAAATATCCCAGGCATGAACGCGCCTGTCGTTGCGGAAATGGCCGACGACGCCTTGCACGTAACTTTTTAATTCGTCGTGCCGCGCGGGATCGCCCAAAATTTCCGCGCCCGGATTTTGCACCCAACCGGAGTTGTGGATGTGCGGACGCGGCTCGCGCTGTTTTCCGAGATGCGGGTTCGGATCCCACACGCTATCGAAGAGAACGAACATCACGCTAATTTTATGTTTGTGCGCCATGGCCAAAAACTGGTCGAGGCGTTGGACAAAACCTTTCGCGTCCTGTTTCCAGAGCAAATCGTGCAAATAAACGCGAACGCTCGTGAACCCGATGTCCTGCGCCCAGCCAAGTTCGCGATCAATCGTCTTTGGGTCCCACGTTTCCGCCTGCCACATTTCCAACTGATTGATCGCGGTGCTGGGAGAAAAATTGCAGCCGACCAGCCACGGTTGTGCCGCATACCAGGCGTTGGCTTTTTCCGGCGTCCAACGCGCGCGAGGTTCGATGGAATTTTGCTCCGGCGTTTGGCAGCCGATCACGAACGAGAGCAGAGCGAGGAGGGACAGATTTTTTAAAAATAGTTTTTTCATTGAATTGGATGTGCTGAGCTTTAACAAAATTTCTTTCACGCGCCATCGGATAATTTTCCTAGACGTCGGCTGGGTGCCAGGAGCGCGGACAGCCTTGTCCGCGCCAACCCGAGGCCATGAACGCCTGCGATTTCGAAACACGCGGACAAGGCTGTCCGCGCTCCTTTTCCGCTGGGCAACACGCCTTGAGTTTTCGCGAGGCTGCCGCTTAACTTTCTCGCGATGAAACAAAAAGCTTACGCCGCCGCCGGCGTGGACATCGATTTAGGCAACAAAGTAAAATCCACGTTGCCGCGATTGCTGGCCTCGACGCATCGACGCGAAGTCCTGGGAAAAGTCGGCGGCTTCGGCGGATTGTTCGCGCTTGATACGAAAAAATTTCGCGAGCCAGTTCTTGTTTCCAGCGTCGATGGCGTCGGCACGAAATTGAAAATTGCTTTCGCGATGAATCGACACGACACGATTGGTCACGACCTCGTGAATCATTGCGTGAACGATATTGCGGTGCTTGGCGCGGAGCCGCTTTTTTTTCTCGATTACCTCGGCATGGGAAAACTGGAGCCGCATGTTTTCACGGAAATCATCAAGGGCTTTGTTGCAGGCTGCGCGGAAAATAATTGCGCGCTCATCGGTGGCGAGACGGCGCAGATGCCGGGTTTTTATCGGCGCGGCGAATACGATCTGAGCGGCACCATCGTCGGGGTGGTTGAGAAAACAAAAATGCTCGATGGAAAAACAATTCGTCCCGGTGACGCGGTGATTGGTGTGGAATCCAGCGGGCTGCATACGAATGGCTATTCTCTCGCGCGAAAAATTTTCTTTGAGAAAATGAAACTCAAGCCGGACAGCCGCGTCGCCGAATTGGGAAACACGATTGGGGATGAGGTGTTGAAAGTTCACGTCAGCTATTGGCCGTTGGTGCGAAAACTTTTGGAGAAGTTCAATCCCCGCGTGCTGCCGAGTTTCACTCGGCAGAGTGTGCTATCCAGTTCCACTCGGCAGAAACAAGGGAACCGCCGACAGGATGTCGGCGGCACTATAAAAGGTCTGGCGCACATCACTGGCGGCGGTTTCGTCGATAACATTCCCCGAGTGCTTCCGAAAAACTGTGATGTCCTGATCCGAAAAGGTTCGTGGGAGATGCTGCCGATTTTTCAAATCATCCGGGCGAAAGGCGGCGTGCCGGAGGCGGAATTATATCAGGTCTTCAACATGGGCATCGGCATGACGATCATTGTCGATGGCGAAAAAGCGGACTCAGTTTTGAAATTTATTCGCGCGCAAAAACAGAGTGCATGGCTCATCGGCAAAGTCGTCAAGGGTGACGGCGAAGCGCGCGTGATTTGAAGCCCGCTCAAATACGAGCGGGCGGGCAAGGCCGTTTTCTGAATTTCCGGGAAACGTTAAGAAACGACTTCGCCTGTGCCAGTTCCGGCGGAGGTTTGCGCCGCCTTGGTTCCCGCGAGATGCACCGGTTTGTAGCCCCCAATCGATTTGAAGTAGAGGAGGATGCCCAAATAAATAATGGCCATCGTTAACGGGATGTAAGAGTCCGTTTTCAATGTCTCACGATCACCATGTTGATCAGCAACGACGACGGCCTGTTGTTGCTCCGTCTTTTCTTTGGCATCTTTGGCTTCGCCCAATTTCTTGCCATCAAGGCCATATGCTTCCATTGCCTTGATACCAAGGAAAGCACTGGGTTTGTCGGCTTTGTATTCCGCATAAATGGCGGCGTCCTTTTGCTGGAGCGCCTCGCCTGCATAACGGTCTTTCAAGTAACCAAGACCCGGGCCGCCGATCGTCCCGACCGAAAGCATCCCGATGCCGCCCATAATCGAAATGGCTATAGCCCCGGTCCGTGGAAAACGATCAGAGGCAACCGCGAGCATAGTGGGCCAGAAAAATGTCTTACCTACGGCGTAAATACCAAGGGCCACGAGAGCGGCCCCGAAAGTTGCCATGCCGCTTGCCATTCGAAGACCGACGAAGGCCAGCACCGAACAAATGAGCAGGAGAGCGACCGGGGAAATCTTGAGCGTCCTCTCGATCCAGTGCGCACAGAAGCGAAGACCAAACATGATGGCGGAGGTCCAAAGAAAGAGATATTTGCCCTGCTCGGAGGAAAAGAGGTTGCCGGTGATGAACTGAATCCATTGATCGGTGCCAAGCTCGACTGATCCGATGAGCGCGTGAGTAACGAACAACACGAAAAGCAATATGGAACCAATGGAGCCTTTGGTGATGATGCCCACTGCGATTACCGCGAGGCCACCTACAACGTAACCGACTTTTTGCGAAATATCCGGCGACAATCCGAAAAGTGGAAGAAAACCACCACAGAAAAGCACGAGTAACGCCGCAACGACGAGCGTGCCTAACATGCCGACATCCTTAAACATTTCGCCAATGCTTGCGCCCTTCTCGGATGCCTCAGACTTTGGAAAGTGTTGTCCGAAAAACATGATGCCGTAAATGACAGTGGGGACGAGATAAAGCGCGAGCTGCATCTTCCACGGTAAATTCATTTTGTCATCGAGCACCCAGCCGAGTGAAACTCCGATGATCATTCCCGCAGGCCAGGAAGCGTGAAGAATATTCAGGTAGTGCGTGCGATTGTTCGGGAAAAGAGTTGCGACGAGAGGATTTGCGACGGCTTCCAGTGTTCCGTTGGCGAATGCGAATATGAACATCCCACCAAACAGGCAGTTATAGGCTAAGGCTTTGGCCGCTTCGCCGCCGTCTCCCGGCACCGCGGCGAACGTGACGAATGCCGAGACGATGTGTAGGAGAAACGCAGCAACGACTAACTTTCCGTAGCCAATCTTATCGCAGATGACGCCGCCAATAATGATACCGAAACAGAAACCGGAAAGACCCGCCCCACCGATGGAGCCGAGTTGTACGCCAGTGAATCCGAATTCCTTGCCCCAGTTATCAAAGATGCCGCCGCGCAGGGCGAAGCCCATGCCGGCCGCGAGAATAGCCATGAAACCGGCACATAAGAGCCGTTTCGCGTTTGGTGCAATCGGTGTGTTATCAACGTTTGTCATAATTTTTGTTTGTTTGGGTGAACGGAATAAATTTTGGCTAATAAACGTCGTCGTGCGTGCCGACATCATGCAGCAAAATGAATTCAATGTTGGCGGCAGGATTTTTAACTATTTCAAAAATGATCCGGCAGTCATAGCCGCACGAACAAGCGTAACGTCCCGCGAGGTGACCGCCTAATGGGTGAGTTTTTAGTTTTGGATCAAAAACGTCGGTGCTCATTCGCAAAAGCGTTGCTCTTACACATCTTTTTCGTTGCTCATTATGTTGCGTGAATTTCCGCGACACTCGGGTAAAACGTGGCGACTCAACAAGATCGCGAATCACTTGGTCTCATCCTCTTTGGCCCAATCCGATTCCAAGCGTGCGATAATCACTTCCACCTTTTCCGCCTTAAGTTTTCCCGCCAAAAAATCCTCTCTCGCTTGATCCGCATCGCGGGCCAATTCTTTCCGCCAATTCTCGCTGCGTTGGCGGCGAACCAAATCCACCAGCATTTCCTGTTCGTCATCAGGAAGCTTTTGCGTCAGTTCGAGAACTTGATTCAACGTTACGGTAGCCATGGGAAATTATTGCGTGAAACCAGGCAATTTGACAATAGCGCCGCCTTTCAACGCGGATGCGTGCGCGCAGAGACCGACGCACGTCCAGTTGGCGGATTGTTTGGCATTCGGCATCGGGTCGCGGTCTTCGATTAAAGCGCGTAAAAATTCGTGGGCGAGATGCGGATGCGAACCGCCGTGACCTGCGCCTTGCGTGAAACTGAGATGCGTTTTCTTGCCGAGATCATAAACGCCTTTCGTCGTGAACGGCTGAATCCCTTTGGGCAAACGCTTCGCGTAATCGGGCACTTTGATTTTTTTCGGAATTTTGTGCTCCGGTAATTTCGCGGTGTGCAGGACGTGTTCCTCATGCTCTACGAGCGTCCACTCAAAGGATTTTTTCGAGCCGTAAACGTCGATGCTTTCGCGATATTGCCTCGCGACATCGAACAGCGAACGAATGATGCGCGCACTCACATCGGAATTTTTAAATTTGACGTGCGCGGTTTCAACGGCGAAGGGAGAATTATATTTTTTAACCAACTCTTTGCGAATCGTGCCGGAGCCGAAACAGGAAACATATTCTGCAATATCGTTGTTGAGTGCGAGCATCGGGCCGACGCAATGAGTCGCATACCACATCGGAGGAAGTCCCGGCCAATAATTCGGCCAGCCATCCATGTCCTGCTGATGGCTGGCTTGGAGAAATTGGATTTTGCCCAGTTCGCCGCGATCGAAAAGTTCCTTGATGAAAAGAAATTCGCGGGCGTAAACGACCGTCTCCATCATCATGTATTTCAGCCCGGTTTTTTTGACGAGATCGACAATCTTTTTGCAATCCGCAATCGAAGTCGCCATCGGCACGGTGCAAGCGACGTGCTTCCCGGCTTTCAACGCGGCGATGGATTGCGCGGCGTGATCGGGAATGGGCGAGTTGATGTGAACCGCGTCAACGTTTGGATCTTTCAAAAGTTCATTGAAGTCCGAGTAACGTTTTTCGATTTCAAATGCGTCGCCAATCGCGTGGAGTTTCTCCGTCGTGCGCTGGCAAATGGCGTAGAGATTGGCGTTGGGATGCCGTTGATAAATGGGAATGAATTCAGCTCCGAAGCCGAGACCGACAATGGCGATATTCACTTTTCCGTTTTTCATCGAGGGCGAAATTGGTGCGTAGTCACAATGAAAATGTTTTGGCGAATGCGCGAATTCAGCATTTGCAGAGCGAAAGTGTCAAACCAATTTTGGGAAAGCTATTGGTTGAGGCGGAATCATTTTGCCATCGTGCCCAAGATGCCGACGCTTTTCAATAAAGAGGGTTATAAGTTTTTATTTTATAGCAACGAACATCGTCCGATTCACGTCCACGTGAGATACGGCGGCGGCGAAGCGGTGTTCGTCATCGAAAACGGAGTGGAGTTGCGCGAATCGCAAGGCCTCAAGGTGCGCGAGTTATCCAAAGCACAATTGCTTGCGGAAGAAAATCGCGAGATGATAATCCAGAAGTGGCATGAATATTTTGACTGACAAAGCATGTTCGGTGATTCATTGGCATGGCTTCATCGTCATCCGGATGGAAAGTGGCACAGAGATCCGTTTTCCCGTTGCCGAAAATCCCCGGCTCGCGCACGGCACCCCTCAGCAGTTGAGCCACGTCGAAATCTCGCCCTTCGGAGTGCATTGGCCCGACCTCGACGAGGATTTGTCTTTTCACGGTTTGCGGGAAGGCAATTACGGACAGTATCAGAAAAAGAAATAACTTTCCCACGGGGCCGAAATATTGGTAGTGGGTCAGTTTGAAATTACACCTCATGGAACCGGAAAATAAGCTTGGCGACCTACCTCCAAAGTCCTCACTCAATCAACCGCGACGGAAGCGGGGGATTTCGATTCACCATTGGGGGCGTTGAGGAAATCGCCGCGCTGCCAGAAGTTCCTCCGTAACGAATCCCATTTAAAATCGAACCTTTGGAGAGTCGTCTATATTGTGTGGTGGCTGTCTCACGGAAAACGAATAATCTCCCAGAATAACACCTAAAAAAATCATAGCATATACCCAAGCAGCCTCCTCCTCCTCTGGGCACGGCCAATTCATGAAGATGATTGAAAGCTTGGCTGGCGGGCATGAAGGCAGCGGATGGCGTAGCGATGATGTTCGGCGTTCATGGCGGTGAAAAAGTCGGTGGTGGTTTTGTGCTGCGGTTTTTTCTGCCGGTTGCG
>JBBQRQ010000032.1:0-48184 GCA_038214755.1 Verrucomicrobiota bacterium | reverse complement strand
TTTGGGACCCGAAACCGGACGCCCCGTCGAATGTGCGCGGCGAATTCAAATCCATTAAATCCAACGTCCCCGGCATCTGGCTCAGCGAAGTCATGCCCAAGCTCGCCAAACAAATGGACAAGGCGACGCTGATTCGCTCGGTCAGTTACACGCCCGCTGGTTTGTTCAATCATACTGCCGCAATTTATCAGATGATGACCGGTTACACGCCCGACCGCGTCTCGCCCTCCGGCCAACTCGAACCGCCCGCCCCGAATGATTTTCCGCACATGGGTTCGCAAGTGGTGAAGCTGCGCCCATCGGACATTCCGATGTTGCCCTTCGTGATGTTGCCCCGCCCATTGCAGGAAAGCGGCGTAGTGGGAAAAGGCGGCACGGCGGGATTTCTCGGCGCGGCGTATGACCCGTATTATTTTTATCAGGACCCAAACACCGAAACGAAACTGGATGACCTAAGCTTGCGCAGCGGAATTTCCAAGGACCGCATGGAGCGCCGCCAATCGCTTTTGAAAAAAGTGGAATCGCAAATGCCCGAAATGCAAAAGGCGGTCGAGAAATATGCGCTCAATAGCTATTACCAAAAAGCGTTTGATCTGATTCTCTCCGGCCAGGCGCGCAACGCGTTCGACTTGTCCCAGGAGAAAACCGAACTGCGCGACAAATATGGCCGCCATACTTTTGGCCAGGGTTGTTTGCTCGCGCGTCGCCTCGTCGAAGCCGGAACAAAATTTGTGCAGATGAATTGGCCCGCGGTCGCCAACGGAAATCCAACCGTCGATGCCTGGGACACGCACGCGGCGAATTTCGGTCCGCTTCGCGATTTGCATTGCCCGAAGCTTGATAGCGGTTTGTCCACGCTGCTCGAAGATTTGGATCAACGCGGTTTGCTCAAAGAAACTTTGGTTGTTGCGATTGGCGAGTTCGGTCGCTCACCGCGTCTCGGCGTCAGCACTTCTGGAAATGGAAATGCGCCCGATGGCCGCGACCATTGGCCATATTGTTACACGGCACTGATTGCTGGAGCGGGAATTAAACGCGGCGCGCTTCACGGAAAATCCGACGCGACCGGTTCATCGCCCGCCGAAAACCCCGTTCATCCGACGCAAATTCTGGCGACGCTTTATCACGCGCTCGGCATCGATCCGCACACGATGGTCTTGAATCATCTCAACCAGCCGCGAGAACTCGTCCAAGCCGAACCGGTCACAACTTTGTTTGGCTGAGCCAAGAATTGTCGCGATGAGAGGAAACGTTTCGCCATCGTGGGGTAGCATCTGCCTCCGGCGGGTGCGAAAAAACTTCCGGGTAGCATCTGCCTCTGGCGGGTGCGAAAGGATTCATTTCGGAGTTCATCTTTTTCATGGGGAACAAAAACCAGTCCTTACGCACCCGCCAGAGGCAGATGCTACCCGGCGTGTACTTTTCAAAGTTCTCGTCGCGATTCTATTTATCTCTTTCGCTGCAACCGCTCAACCCATCCCGAAACTCACCTCCATTTCGCCCAAATGGATTCAACGCGGCGCGACTGTGGAAATCATTTTGGTCGGAGCAAATCTTTCCAGGATCAATGAGTTCGCTTTCAGCGGCGAGGAAGGTGTGAGCGCGATCATCGCGCCGCCATCGAAGCCGGCGGTTCGTTTGGAGTCCAGCGGCGCAAATATTTTTTCGACGGGCGCAGTCAATGACGACAAACGTCTGACTGCAAAATTGACTGTGGCTTCCGAAACCGCGCTCGGTTCGCAGGAGATTCGTGTCATTTCACCGGACGGCGTTTCAAATCCATTGACCGTTCGCATCACGGACACGCCAGAAATTTTGGAGAGCGGCGGAAAACATTCTTTGACCAACGCGCAGGAAATTAGTTTGCCCGTCGGCATCAATGGAAAAGTTGGCGAAGCGGATCAAACCGATTTTTTCAAATTAAAAGCGAAGAAAGGCGAACATTTCATTCTCGATGTGCAAGCCAATCGGCTCGGCTCCGCGCTCGATTCTTCTCTGGCAATTTTGGATTCGACGGGCAAAGAAGTTGTCCGTAACGAAGACGCCAACGGATTTGATTCGTTCATCCAATTTCAAGTGCCCGCCGATGGAGAATTTTTTGTGACGCTTCGCGATTTCCAACATCGCGGCGGCGATCCCTATAATTATCACCTGACCATCGGCGCGATTCCTTATCTCGAATCTTTTTTTCCATTCGGTGGCCAGCGTGGAAAGCCAGTCGATCTGGCGTTGAGCGGAGTGAACCTCGATGGTGCGGAACAGATGAAACTATCGATTGACGCGAACGCGCCGAGCGGGCCCCAGGAAATTCGCGCTCATACCGCGAAAGGTATTTCCAACGCTCGACAGTTTGAGGTCAGTCTGTCTCCAGATTTTTTTGAGATGGAGCCAAACGACACCGCCACCAACGCCACTTCTATTTCGCTGCCCGGAAATGCCAATGGACAAATCGCCAAAGAAAACGACGTGGACGTTTTCAAATTCAAAGTGGAAAAAGGCCAGCGTTTTATTTTTGAAATTTTCGCCCGCCGATTTGGAGCGAGACTCGATCCCCTTTTGACGCTGACGGATGCGAAAGGAAATGTCCTCCAGCAAAACGATGACGCGATGGGCGCGGACGCGCGGATCGATCAAACTTTTAGCGAGGCCGGAGAATATTTTATTTCTGTGCGCGATCTTCTGCGGCGTGGTGGAGATAATTTCGGTTATCGCTTGTCCGCCACTCCTCCGCCACGCCCGGATTTCAGCGCAAAAATTTTAACCGACACCGTTCGCCTGAATCGCGGCGGTCGAACGATTGCGCGAGTCGAAGTCACCCGCAGCGGAGTGGACAGCGGCATCGAAATCGTCGCGGAAGATTTGCCCGATGGCGTGACTTGTTCGCCGTTAATTATTCCTGCCGAATTTCCAACCGGTCTGCTTTGTTTCAACGCGACCGACGCCGCGAAATTGGGTTCGGTGCCGCTCGAATTAAAAGCGGTCGCCGCGATCAATGGGAAAAGAGAAACACGCGCGCTCCAATCCGTTTCCGGCAGCAAACCCACCGCGCGTGACAAGCGTGGGCGCGAAAGAAAAGTCACGGGACGGACGGTTGGCGCCGCGTATCTCACGGTGCTGGAGCCAGCGCCGTTCACGGTGGATTGGGTCACGCTGGCCGCAAATGTGGAGCAAAATCAATCGACGAAAGTTTTTGCAGAAGTGGAGCGTCGTCCTGGTTTCAGCGGCGAAGTAAAAATTTCTGTGGAAGGTTTTTCCGCTGGGAACGATCCGAGCACAAAAAGTTTGGAAGTCAGCGCCGCCGCCGTTCCGACCAACATGACGCGCGCCGAAATTTCTTTGAAAGCAAAAATGGATTCGGAAACAGGCACGCGACCCATCTTTGTTCGCGGAGAGGGAACAGTGAATGGACAACCGGTTGTCGAATTCAGTCGACCCATGGCGCTGCGCATTAGCGAATTTCCATTTGTTTTGGAGAATTCATTGCCGCGTCTCGCCGTGACGACGCCCGCGCCCGGCGTGACCAACGCGACAGCAAGCGAGGCGGAGTTTTCTGTCAAAACGCAGCGGCGCGGTTTGTTCTCCGAAGAAATTCATCTGACGCTCGAAGGGTTGCCCGAGGGGGTGGCGGCGAGTTCAACCAATCTGCTGCGCGGCGTAACGGAGGCGAATTTTAAATTAAATGCGTCGGCGAAAACCAAGCCCGGCACAAACACATTGACGGTCCTTGGAACAGCCGAGGTGAACGGAAGAAAATTCGAGCTTCGCGCGCCAGGTATTCAATTCATCGTGAATCCAGCTCCTGAAATAAAAGAAACTGCCGCCGCAAAATGAAAAGGCACGCAACACAATTCCGGGTAGCATCTGCCTCCGGCGGGTGCGTTTGCAATCGATGTTCGATGTTCGATGTTCGATGTTCGATGTTTCAATTTGGCGAACATCGAACATCGAACATCGAACTCCGAACATCGAAGTTGGAAAATTGTTTTCGCACCCGCCGGAGGCAGATGCTACCCATCATCGCGCTTGCCCTTTGCCTTTCCGCTTCCGCCATCGCCCAGGAAAAACCGGTCAGTTATTTCCACGAAATTGTTCCGATTTTGAAACGGAGTTGCACTGGTTGCCACAATCCCAGCAAAGCCAAAGGCGAATTCGATCTGACCACTCATGAAGCTCTAAAAAAAGGCGGCAAACACGGCGCAAGTTTTGTCGCCGGCGATCTGAAAAAAGGAACGCTGATTGAAAATATTTCCGGCGAAGAACCGGACATGCCGAAGGAAGGCGATCCACTCACCAAAGCAGAAGTTGCCATGTTCGAGCGGTGGATCATTCAAGGCGCGAGCGATGACACGCCGCCGGAAGCGCGCAATCCCTTTAAGCTGACCAAGTCGCCCGAGTACACCGCGCCGCCCGTGATTTCCGCGATGGCGTTTTCGCCGGACGGAAATGTTCTCGCGATCTCGGGTTATCACGAAGTTCTTCTACACAAACCAGACGGCTCAGGATTGATCGGGAAATTATTGGGAGAATCGCCCCGAATCGAATCGCTCGCGTTTTCTGCTGATGGAAAATTGCTTTGCGTTGCAGGTGGTGCGCCTTCGCGCTTCGGCGAAATCCAGATTTGGGAGGTCGCCGCGCGCCAACAATTGAAATCGTTTAAAATTTCTCCCGACACACTTTACGGCGCGACATTTTCTCCCGATGGAAAGCGCATCGCATTCGGCGCGGCGGACAAATCGGTGCGCATCATTTCGGCCGACGATGGAAAAGAGACCGTGAAGTTCGACAATCACAGCGACTGGACTTTCGGCGCTGTCTTCACTCGCGACGGCAAGCGCATTCTCTCGTGCAGTCGTGACAAAGCGATGAAGCTTATCGACGCGGCCAACGGGCAATTCATCGACGACGTGAATAAATTGCTCGAAGGCATTTTATGTTTCGCGCGCAATCCGAAGGACGATGTCATTGCCTACGGCGGCGATTTGGGAACAGCGCGCATTTATAAAATCTCCGACAATCAAAACCGCGGGCAAGGGGATACGGCGCGGGATGCAAATCTAATTCGCCAAATCGAACGCCAATCTTCGCCGGTGCATTCCGTTGCCTGGAGTCCGGACGGGAGCAGAATCGCGCTTGGGACAACTGGTGAGGCGCGAATTTATTTGGTGAGCGACGGCAAACTCGCCGCCACGCTCAAAGGGAATGACGGCGCGGTTTTCGCAGTCGCTTTTCATCCCATCAATAATCAGGTTGCGACCGGCGGCTACGATGGCCGCGTGCGAATTTTCGATTCGGTTTCTGGAAATATAATTACCAACTTCGTGCCGGTAATTCTCCAGTCGTCCACAAAAGTCGCGGGAAGTTTTAAATAGCATTTCGAATTTCAGAGGTTCGGTAACGCCCGTTGCACTCGTTGTAGGTCCTGTTGGTCTTGAGAGTTGGCGACACTTTGGTTATAGCCCGAAAAGTTTTTCCTCCAGCGCCATTTTGCTTTTTCAACATGGCCATCGGCGAAGCTCCAAATCGCGCCTTGATTGTGTCGGCCGGAAGGCATGTTCAACCAAGTCGTGTTGGGCGAACGCCACGTCCCAAAATTTCCGTCTTCGATGCTGTTTTCCTCCTCATCGACAAAGACAAAAACCTGCGCGTTGGTTCGGATCTGCAAGCTTTTCGCCAAAACGCCCGGCGAGCCGTCCAGAGTCATATATTGATTTAGCGCGCAACTTCTGAGGCGAGGAATTTTAGTCCCTCGCCCCAACGATTGATCGGCCGGACATTTGTAGGCTCCCACTCCACCCACATAGGAATAAAGCACGCCGTTCTTGAGATCGCTTTCATTGGTTGAAACTTTGGCGTTTCCTAAAACCCAGGAATTGGTGTCACTGTAAGGCTCGCCCCCAATGAACAACGCATAATTTGGTGGAAGGAAATCCCGGTTTTCGCCGACGTACATGATGAAACCGTACTGAAGCTGTTTGAAATTATTGATGCAATGAATCTCACGGGCCTTCTCCTTCGCCTTCGCCAGCGTGGGAAGGAGCAGCGCAGCGAGGATCGCGATGATGGCAATCACGACGAGCAATTCAATTAAAGTAAATCCTGGGATGGAACGGAAAACTTTCTCTCGCTCGCGGAACATGGGAGCAATGTATCAAAACGGCCAAAGGAAAATCCAGCACGGAAAGCCAGAATTCTGTTTCGTTTCTTGTCGCGACAGACTTAGGATAAGCCGTCGCCACGAAACATGATCCCGGCAGAAAAACCTCTGATTGCTCCCGGCCCTCGGCCTGCGGACCGACAAAAAACGCGCTTGCGAGAGTTATCTCCACAACAATGGAAATCCGGAATCGCAGCGTGGCTCGGCTGGCTCTTCGATGGATTGGACATGCACCTCTATACGCTCGTGGCCGCGCCATTCGTTGCGCATCTGATGGGACTCTCCAACCCGGCGGATGCCCTCGTGAAAGAAAAAAGTTCCTGGATTCAGGCGGCGTTTTTAATCGGCTGGGCGCTGGGTGGCGGATTTTTCGGGCGGCTCGGCGACAAACTCGGACGCAGCCGGGCGTTGAGCCTGACGATTTTGACTTACGCTTGCTTCACTGGACTTTCCTTTTTTGTCACGACGTGGTGGCAACTTTTAATTTGCCGTTTTCTCGCCGCGCTCGGCATTGGCGGCGAATGGGCGGTCGGCGCAAGTCTCTTGTCGGAAACGTGGCCGAAAAAATGGCGTCCGTGGATCGCCGGAGTTTTGCAAACCGGCGTCAACCTCGGCGTGCTGCTCGCGTGCGTCGCAGCCTACGCGCTCGCTCACCGGCCCGAACGTTTTGTTTTTTTGGTCGGAGTCATTCCCGCGCTCATGGTTTTTTGGATTCGAAAAAATGTTCCCGAGCCAGAGGAATGGCGCGCAGCAAAATCAGCCGCGCAAAGCGAACCGTCGGTGGCTGATTTGTTTCGTGGAAAAGTTCGTTACTCAACTTTGACGAGCATTGCGATTTGCGCTCTCACTTTAAGCGGCTGGTGGGCCTTCATGTTTTGGCATCCGCAACATTTGCGAAGTCTGCCCGAACTGGCGAACTGGACCGAATCGGAAAAGCGTCAGCTCGTCACCAAAGCATTTTTTTCTGTCGTCGCTGTTTCCATCGGTGGAAATTTCTTCTCCTCATGGCTGGCAACTTTTCTCGGCTACCGGCGAACGATTCTCTGGATGTGTCTTGGATTTTTTCTCGCGTTTTACGGAACGTATTCGGTCCCGCGCGATCATCACTCGCTTTTGCTTTGGCTCCCCATCATCGGATTTTTTTCCGGCATGTTCGGCTTATTTACGATGTATCTGCCGCCGCTTTTTCCGACGTTACTCCGCACGACCGGCGCTGGATTTTGTTTCAACATCGGACGAGTTGCTGCGGCTCTGGGCACAGTTCTGTTCGGTCTGTATCTCAAAGTCGATTTCCAAACGACCTTGATGGCAATTGGCTTTTTGTTTTTGGCAGGGGCGGCAGTCTGTTTATTTTTGCCGGAGTTGTCGAATGAGGAAAGTGGGCGAAAATAAATTGATAAATTAAGAAAGTTTTTGAAAACCAAGCCAGGCTTTAACGGCTTGTTCAATTTTTTCCAAATCCTGAGAGCTAATTACGCCCAGCCGTCGGACTAATTTTGCTACTGGGACGCCTCCAATTCCTTGGGCATCGAAAGCTCCGAGTTCAAATTGTGGGGCGGTGTGCCGGATTTCAAAGCGAGTGTCACGGACGCTGGTCGTGCGAGGCACGTAGGTAACAACGGCGCGTTCATGGTCCAAGAAATCGATGCTGAGAATCAGGCAAGGTCGCACTTTCTGCACGAGACCAAGATCAATGAGCCAGATTTCGCCCCGGTTAGCTTTCGGCATTTTCTTTCGCTTGCCCTTCCTCGCGATCGTACATCGAAAATATCTCGGCGGATGCGTTGATCATCTGTTGATATTCCTCGAGCCATGCAGCGATTTCTTTCACTTCGTGCGAAGACAACCGTTCAATTGCGGCTTCAATTTCAGCAACAGCAGTCATAGGGCAACCTTATCGGCTGCGACAAAAGCAATCAAGTTTGGGTTTCCCGCGCTCTGAAATGAAATTCGTTCCGCAAAGATTATTTCCCCGCGCTCCAACCGCCATCAATCATCAGCGCGCTGCCCGTGATAAACTTCGCCTCGTCACTCGCGAGATAGAGCGCCGCCGCCGCGATTTCCTCCGGCTTGCCCATGCGACCGACCGCCTGCGTCGCTGACATTTCCTCGTACGCTTTTTTCGGATCGGGATATTCTTTTAAGCGCGCGGCCACGAAGGGCGTTTCAACGCGACCCGGACAAATACAGTTCACCCGAATTCCCTGCATCGCATGATCGAGCGCCATGGATTTGGTAATCCCGACCACCGCAAATTTTGTCGCGCAATACGCTAGCCGATCGCGCATCCCCACGATGCCGCCGATGGACGCGAGATTGACAATCACTCCATTTTTTTGCGCCAGCATTCCGGGAAGAAAAACTTTTGTGACATTGAAAACCCCGCGCACATTCACCGAGTAAAGCCGGTCGAAATCCGCGCCACTCGTCTGCAAAATTGTTCCGACGTGTCCGATGCCCGCGTTGTTAACGAGAATATCCAGACGCGATTTTTCCGCATGAACTTGTCGAGCGATTTTTTGACAAGCCTCTTCATCGGTGACATCGAGAGAGAGAAAATCCGCCTGCCCGTTCTCGGAATTTATTTTTTCAACCGTGTTTTTACCTCCGGCCGTATCGCGATCCGTCACGAAAACAAATGCGCCGGCCGCCGCAAAACTTTGGGCGATGGCCGCGCCAATGCCAGAGCCCGCGCCCGTCACGAGCGCGGTTTTATTTTTTAAGCTGAACATAAATTACTTATTTGACTTGGCCGATTTGGGTTCCGCTCCAAAATACGGAAATCTGTCCCAACGATCATCGTCATGGAGAGCGCGTGGGTCTCCGGTTTCGCGCAACCATTTGTCCAGTTCAGCGCGAAGTTTCTTTTTGGCTTTGGCAAATTCCGGGTGGTCGGCGACGTTTGTAATCTCGTGCGGATCGTGCGCCAGATCGTAAAGTTCTTCGGCGGGACGTTTCTCAAAACAGAGTTGGAAAAACTTTTTCATCTCCGGCTGGTCGCGATTGTCGAGGATGAGTTGCTTGGTCGGCGACGCATCGCAATCGCCGAAGGGTCCGACCGCTTTCCACATTTCCGGATCGCCGGCGGGCCAGCGGTCGGGGCGAAAGTTGCGGATGTAGAGAAAATCTTTCGTGCGAATGGCGCGCGCAGGATAACTCAAATCGCCCTTGCGCGCATTAGCGTGACGCTCGCGTTCCAAAAAAACTTTGTCCCAACCGCGATCCGATTTTCCGTCAAGCAAATCGAGCAGACTGCGCCCGACCATTTCTTTCGGCACGGACACACCAGCCGCGTCCAAGAACGTTGGAGCGAGATCGTATAAATTGACGAAGGCATCGCTGGTATTGCCCCCGCGAAATTTCTTCGGCCAGGAAATGGCCAGCGGTTGATGTGTGCCGGCATTGTAGAGATTCGCTTTGCCGCGCGGAAATGGCCAGCCGTTGTCGCCGCTGATCACCACGATTGTGTTCTCGATTTGTCCGCGCGCTTCGAGCAAGGCCAGCAGTTCGCCGACTTGCGAATCGAATTGCTGCGCCTCGACGTAGTAATCGAGAATGTCGCTGCGCACTTCCAGTGTGTCCGGCCAAAAGGGAGGAACAATAACATCCTTGATTTTCATTCCCGCGTTTTTGCCGGAGCCTTTTTCGTAGGGGCGATGCGGCTCGTGGCTGCCGAACCAAAAGCAAAATGGTTGATCGCTCGGAACGGTTTTCAAAAACGTCTCAAAATTTTTAAACTGCGGACCCGCTGGATTGCGCGTGCGTTCGCCTGCTTGAAAATTCCCCGGCCCCCAACCTTTGCCCGTGAACCCGACGGAGTATCCCGCCTTCTCCAACAGATTCGGAGAAACTTGAAATTTGCGCGGTAGAAATCCGTGCAGATTTGCCCCTTCTTCGAGTTGATGCACAGCGCGTCCAGTCAACATGGCGGCGCGCGATGGTGTGCACGACGGCGCGGCGGAAAAAGCGCGCGTGAACAAACAGCCGCTGCGGGCGACGCGGTCGAAGTTAGGGGTTTTAATGATTTTGTCGCCGTAAACTCCCGCGTGGGGCCAGGCCCAATCATCGGCCAGGCAATAGAGAATGTTGGGGCGCATGTCAGATTTCTTTTCGGCGACGGCGGGATTTACGCCAAGAAAAATTGTGAAAAGTAAAAGGAAAGACGCGAGGTAGGGCGCGTCACTCCGTGCGCGCCGTCGTTGGTTTCGATGAGTTTGCGGCGCGAACGGAGTGACGTGCCCTGCCATTCCAATGCAGAGACCAGCGAGAGAATTGTGCATGAGCAAATTTCGTAGCTGTTCGCGGTAACTACTTCAATAAATGTTTCAACTTTTCAGAATCTTTAGTGGGCGGCTGGCACGCGGTGCCGGTGCAAAGAAAAACAATCGGCGCATCTGTTGTTGGTAATTTTTTGGCGAATGGCTCGACGGCTCCGGCATTTCCAAGAACAACTTTGTTCGGCTGATAAACAGAATGGATCGCGCGCAACAAAGATTTTGTTTCGCTCGTTTTGGGATCGCCGACGACGACGGCGCGTCTCGGTTCTTCGAGGTAAAAATCGAGCGCGATCAACGCGTGCGGCACGGCTTGCGGAAGTTTTTGCAGGCGATCGGCGAGGAGGCGCAGCGTTTTTTCGGCGGCGGTTTTAAATTCTTTTTTGTCGGTGATCGCTCCCAGTTTCAGCAAAGCAAGCGTGGCCACCGAATTTCCCGAAGGCTCCGCGCCGTCGTAATCTTCTTTGACACGCAGGATCAAGTCTTTGGAGTCAGCCGCGCTCTGAAAAAATCCGCCGTCCTTCGCGTCATAAAATTTTGCGAGCATTGTCTCCGAAATCGCCAGCGCAAAATCCAAATGCTTCGGCTCCAGCGTCGCTTCATACAGATCAATCACGCCCGCGAGCAAATCTGAATAGGCGTCGAGCAGTTGAACGGAATCGCGTTCGCCATCGCGCCAGCGGTGGTAAAGCGTTTTGGTTTTTGCGTCCCAAAGTTTGTTTTGCAGGAACGTGAGATTTTTCTCGGCGGCTTCGCGATATTTTTCATCGCCCAGAATTGCGTAAGCCCGCGCGACTGCGCCGAGCATCATTCCATTCCATGACGCCAAAACCTTGTCATCGAGATGCGGGCGAATTCGTTTCGAGCGCGCGGCGAACATTTTCTTTTTCACCGAAGCTAAAAGTAGTTTGTCGGCTTCGGACAAATCGGGATGGGCGATGCTCAAAACATTTTGATTGGGCAGGGGATGGGGATCGCTGTGATCGACGAAATTTCCATCCTCGGTGATGCCGAAGTAACGAACAGCGACATTGAATTCCTCGACCGTGAGCAACTTCGACAACACGCTTTTCGTCCAGCAATAAAATTTTCCTTCCTTGCCCTCGCTGTCGGCGTCTTCCGCGGAAAAAAATCCGCCGCCGGGATGCGTCATGTCTCGCAACACGTAAGTGATGATGTCTCGCGCCACGTCCGCATATTTTTTCTCGCCGCTCACGAGAAAGGCGTCGAGGTAGAGATTCGCCAGTTGCGCGTTGTCGTAGAGCATTTTCTCGAAATGCGGCACGAGCCATTCCGCATCGACGGCGTAGCGCGCGAATCCGCCGCCGAGTTGATCATGCATCCCGCCAGCGGCCATTTTATCGCACGTTAGCAAAACCATTTTGACGGCTTCATTGTCGTGAAGGCGGACGCCGTTGCGCAGGAGAAACAGCGGCTGGCTCGGCCGCGGAAATTTTGGCGCGCCGCCGAATCCGCCATTGGTGGGATCGAACTCCTCTTTGAATTGCGCGGCGGCGTTGTAAAGAATCGCGGGCGAAAGAAGAATGTTGGAATTAGTTTGTTGGGTGGTAAACCCCTCAAGTTTTTCGTGCAATGCTTGCGCGGACGCCGCCACGTCTTTTGGCCGGGTGCGCCACACCTCGCTGATTTGTTGGAGCAACTGCAAAAAACTTGGGCGGCCGTATTTGCTCTCGGGCGGAAAATAAGTTCCGGCGAAAAACGGTTTCAAATCCGGCGTGAGAAAACAATTCAAAGGCCATCCGCCTTGCCCGGACATCGCCTGCGCCGCGGTCATATAAATTTTATCAACGTCAGGCCGTTCTTCGCGATCCACCTTGATGCTGACGAAATGTTCGTTGAGAAATTTCGCGATTTTTTCGTCCTCGAACGATTCACGTTCCATCACGTGGCACCAATGGCAGGTCGAATATCCTATGCTGAGAAAGATTGGTTTATTTTCCGCTCGCGCTTTGGCAAACGCCTCGTCGCCCCAGCCAAACCAATCGACCGGATTGTGCTGGTGCTGGAGGAGGTAGGGCGATTTTTCGCGGGCAAGCCGATTGGTGTGCGCGTGAATTTCGGTGGAGGAGTTTGTAGCCACAGCAAAATTGTTTTTGGTTTGTTGATTTTTTTCTGAGCACCCGGCCGCCATGACCAATGTGACAAACGTGAAAAAAAATTTCGCGCGCGCGAGCACTGTTGAAAGATAATCGCTCCGAGGTGTGCGGCAAGGTAAAGAACGGGAGGCGTACCTAAGTTTGCTCTCTCGCGACACGATTTCTCTCGCCGACACCTCAAGAGTATCTTTCTCGCGCTCGGAAATAATTGGCCAATTTTTCACTCGCCAAGTGCCCGCCGTTCTTGTTCTGCTCAAGCGTCCTCACTGTTTCCGGTTTCATCGCGGGATACTTATTCGGGCGACGCGGGTCGCACATTCTGCTCACAACGTGTGAATCGCTTTCTCTCAACTTTAGGAACCTGCCTTCTCACGTTCCTCGTGGTTGAAACCGCATCGGCTGAAACTTCGCAGCCGAAAGGTAAAAACGATTCGATCCTTTTGACGATTGAAGGAAAGGTTGAAGTTTCCCGGACTGACGGTCGGGATTGGGCAGCGGGTCAAACCAATCAACTCTTGCGCGTGGGGGACCGTCTGCGGACTGGCGCCCGCAGTCGCGCTACCATCCGCCTCTCCAATCTTACCGTCTTGCGAGTCAACGAACTGACCACTGTGCAGTTGCAGCCTCCCTCTCGCGCTGGAAACCAACCCGTAGTAAATGTGAACTCCGGAGCTGCCTACTTTTTCAGCCGGGAAAAACCGACGGAGCTGGAGTTTCGGACGCCGCTGGCATCTGGCGCTATTCGCGGGACGGAATTTCATCTTGATGTGGCCGAGGACGGACTCACGATCGTGACGCTGCTCGTTGGTGAAATTGTGTTGAGCAATGACCTTGGTCAAATTGCTGTCACCCAAACTGGTTAAAAAATTTTCCAGCAACAAAGAACTGCTCAAACCCGGCGCAAAAAAAGAAACCCTTACTATCCTCTTCAGTGATATTGCCAATTTCACCACCATCTCCGAAGGAATGGATTCGGATGATCTCGCGTTACAGATGAACCGGTATTTTGAGAACGTCGTTACCCAATGCATCCATCGCACCGACGGAACCGTCCTCCAATATATCGGCGACGCCATTTACGCTTTCTGGAACGCGCCTGATTTGCAGGCCGATCACCAACTGCGCGCCTGTGAAGCCGCGTTGCGTTTCCGCGCTCTGCCGCCTCAGTACATGAATAATCAGCAGCTTATCACGCGCATTGGTCTTCACACCGGTGTCGCCAACGTCGGAAACTTTGGCAGCACGACGCGGGTCAACTACGGAGCGCTCGGCGAAAACATCAACCTTGCATCGCGTATGGAAGGACTGAACAAATATCTCGGAACGAATCTGCTCATCACCGGTGAAACTTTGGCGGGCATTGAGGGGCAACTGGTGACCCGCTCCCTCGGCCCATTCCGACTCAAAGGATTTGAACGAACCGTCAAGGTCCATCAACTCATCGACTGGCCTGATAACGCAGAGAACTCCCGACCCATGCGCGAAGTCTTCGCCGAAGCTTTGCGCCTTTTTCAGAACGGGAATTTTGCTCACGCGGAAAATGCGTTCCGGCGTGTCCTTGATCTTGCGCCCAAAGATGGTCCAGCGGAGTTCTTCCTCCATCAGATCGATCACTTCCGCCAAGAACCTCCCCCGCCGCAATGGAACGGCGAAGTGGAGTTGAAAGAAAAATAGGGTTCTTCGACGTTTTCAGTGGATAGAGCATGAGATAACTCTTCGCTATTTTCGGTGAAATCGAAACGAGAGGCGCCTCTGGAAAGAGTCCCGATCCTTGGCTCAATGATCCAAAGGTGAGGTCGGCGGAAGCTCTGACGTCGCCGTGGCCAGAGCGGTGGAGGGCCACCGCAGTCCCAGACGCTCGCGCGAATGGCGATGGTGCATGAATCGCGCGACAGCGTCTTGGACTGCGTTGGCCCTCCACCGTTTTTTGGGGACAAACCAATTTCTATTCCACTGAAAACGTCGAAGAACCAAAAATAGAGAAGAGGCTCTAAAGACAATTCCGCCTTGAAGACGTTTTTTTACGTTCTGCGCTTCTTTATTTTATGGAACTCGCACCGCGAACGTCGTTCCGTGTCACTCCTCCACCGGCACCACCAGATTCTCCCTGATGTGATCTTTTCGTTCCGATTGGCCCGGCTTTATCGCCTTCCGGCTGAGGCATACCGACCCCGCTTACCTCGAACGCGTCCTTTCGAACTGGTCTGCGTCAGCCTTGGTGCTACCTACCGCGCGCTTGCCAAAATCAATGTGATGAGGCGAAGTTCATCCGATGAAAAGTTTGAATTTGTTTTTGGCAACTGCGTTGGCGTGCGCGGCGATTTCTTGCGAAAGGTCATCGGAGAAATTTTCCGATGAAAAAAAATCCGCGAACCCCAATCAAAAGATTTTTCAAGTCAAAGGCATTGTCCAGGAAATCAAGCCCGACGGAAAAAGCGCGGTGATCAAGCACGAGAAAATCCCAGATTACATGGCGGCGATGACGATGGAGTTTGAAACGAAAAACACGAATGAACTCCGCGGATTGAAGGCGGGCGATGCGATTTCGTTTCGCCTGAACGTGACGGGGGACGATGGCTGGATCGATCAAATCAAAAAGCTGAATGTTCCGCCGACTGAGCCGCCTTCGCGCGCCACCTTTCGACGCGTGCGCGATGTCGAGATGTTGAACATCGGCGATGTTTTGCCCGAATATCATTTTACGAATGAACTGGGCGAGGCCGTCAGCTTGAGCCAATTCAAAGGGCAAGCGGTTGCGCTTACTTTTATTTTCACGACGTGTCCCTTTCCGACGATGTGCCCGCGTCTGTCGCAAAATTTTTCCGAGGCGCAAAAAAAATTGGAGTCGATGCCGAACGCCCCGACCAATTGGCATTTGCTCTCGATTTCTTTTGACCCGGAAAAAGATACGCCCGCCGTTTTAAAAAATTATGCCGAACGTTTTAAATACGATCCGCGGCATTGGAGCTTTCTGGCCGGCGATCTGATTGAAATCACCGCCATTGCCGAACAATTTGGCGAAACGTTTTGGCGCGAGAGCGGATCGATCAGCCACAACGTCCGGACCGCAGTGATCGACACCAGCGGCAAAGTGCAAAAAATTATTCCCGAAAATAAATGGACCAGCGACGAACTGGTCGAAGAAATTTTGAAAGCGGCAAAAAATTAATCTGTCGGAATTTTGTCGGAGGAAATGACCGGCAACGATTCAGAAGAAAAAAATAGCCACCGCAGATGGACGCGGATGCACGCCGATGAGAGGTAGGATAGGAACGCCGATTTCCTAATCGGCACAGCGCCGCGCTCGACTTCCCGAGCGGAACCGGAATGGGGATCCGGTCTTAATTGTAGCGCAGGATTGCATCCTGCCGTATCGCAGGTTTTCAACCTGCGGGAGGTCGCCAGAACAGAAACTTTCGAACAGGAAAAATTTTCTTTATTTGCGACGTCCCGCCGGTTTCAAACTGGCGATACAGCAGGATGCAATCCTGCGCTACCGGATCGCCATTTGAAATCACACCCCACCGTCAGGTCTGCACTTGAATTTGTTTTGGCAACCTGTTGAGTCTGCAAAAATCCGGAACGCTATTTCCTTTTCATTCGCCATCTGCGTTTATCCGCGTTTATCTGTGATTTCAAAAAATCGTGAGAGCTAATCGCAACTACCCCCTGCTTCTCGCCAGCCAGTTTCTCAGCACGTTTGGCGATCAAGCATTGCTGGGCGTCATTCTCGGTCAACTCACATTCCAACTTCACCAGGGTTCGATCACGGGCAAACAACTCAGCACGGCGAATGCCCTTTACGCCTGTGCGCTTTATTTGCCCTACGTTCTTTTCGCGCCGCTCGCCGGATTCTTGAACGACCGCTTTCCGAAAACACGCTGGTTGCTCGGCGGCAATCTCATCAAACTTTGTGGGGTGGCCGTGGCTGCGCTCAGCCTTTTTGGTCACGCTTTTTGGCAAAGCGTCGGCTATCTCGTCGTCGGACTTGGCGCGTGCATTTATTCGCCGGGCAAGTACGGAATCCTTCCTGAAATTGTCCCGACCGAACGCCTCGTCAAAGCCAACGGCACCATTGAAATGCTCACGCTCGTCGCCATTCTTTCCGGAGTGATGGGCGGCGCGTGGATGATCGACACACTGACCGTCGCGCAATGTTACGCGGCGTTGGTTGGCGTTTTTATTTTGTCTCTCATCTTCAACTTGTTCATGTCGAAAACGCCGTTCAAACCCGACGTGCGGCTGGGCGCGAGCCTTCGGGAATTTTTCCAACATTTCCGGGAACTCCTCGCTTCTCCGCGCGTCGTCAAAATGCTTTTGGGCACGGCGATCTTTTGGGCCTGCGGATCAATTTTGAAAATGAATTTCCAACGCTGGGGACTCTCGACGCTCGGCCTGAAAGAAAATCTCCAAATCGCGCTGCTCAATCTCTGGCTGGTCATCGGCATCATGGCCGGGAGCATTTTGGCGGGGCAACTCCATCGCGTCGGCGATTTGCGTTCGACGCAGCGTTACGGTTGGGCGCTCGCCGGCATGATTGTTTTGCTGGGGATGATCGGCCCATACACGAGTCACATCACGCTGGTTTGTGTGCTGCTCCTCGCCGGCGCTTGCGGAGGTTTATTTTTGATCCCACTCAACGCCGGAATTCAGGCGGAGACGGACCCAGCCAAGCTCGGCAAGACCATTGCCACGCAAAATTTTCTCAACAGTGCAGCGATGCTCTCCGGCGGCGGCTTTATTTTTCTCGGCACAGTTTTGGGGACGACCGCTTCAGGAATTTTTTTAATTTTGGCTCTGGTCATTACGCTGGTGGTTTGCTGGCTAAAAATTCCGGCCATGCCGCCGCCGCTAAAAGTGAATCAGGAATTATGAGCGAACCGCCTTCTCATCCGCCGTTGACGTGGAAGCTGGCAATTCTATTTTCTCTCGCCGCGATTGCTTCCTTTCATTGGGCCTACCGTTTTTCGCCCTGTCGTTTTCTCATCGTAATTTTTCTCTTTTCTTTATTTCGGCTCGCGAATCTAAGTTCGCCTCGAAAAGCTTTTTACTTCGGCTTGGTCATTGGAATTTGCCTCTACGCCCCGCAACTCGGTTTCTTTTGGATCATCTTCAAGGGCGCGGCCATTGCGCTGTGGATGGTGTCGGCCATTTGGATTGCATTGTTTCTTTTGGTTGCTCAAGCCGCTTTGAAAGAATTCGGGGTAAAATATTTTGCTTTGCTGGTTCCGTTTCTCTGGATGGGTTTGGAATATTTTCGCAGTGAACTTTATTACCTGCGTTTTTCGTGGTTGAACGTGGGCTACGTCTTTTCCGAGGGGCCCGAAATCATCAAGTGGCTTGGCGTTTACGGAGTGGGCTTCGTTCTCATGGCATTTTTGAGCGGTGTCTCGCTGGTTAAACCACGATGGCAGAACCTCGTTGTGATCGCCGCCCTCGTCGGCGTGAACGTGATTACTTCGTTGTTCTCCGGCGGGACGGTGATCAGAACAATTCCAGACAAAGCTCTTTCGGTTGCTGGTGTCCAAATGGAATTTCCTCCAGAACCCAGTGTGCCCTTCGTGCTGGATCGGCTGATTAGAAAATTTCCCGAAGCCGAATTGATTGTCCTCAGCGAATATACTTTCGACGGACCAATTCCAGAAAAAGTAAAAGCGTGGTGCCGGAAAAATCAGAAATATCTGGTCGCGGGTGGCAAACAGCTTTTGCCCGAAGAAAAGTATTACAACACCGCTTTCGTGATCGATCCCAATGGCGAAATAGTTTTTCGCCAAGTCAAAAGTGTTCCCATCCAGTTTTTCAAAGATGGTTTGCCCGCGCCCGAACAAAAACTTTGGAATTCACCGTGGGGAAAAATCGGCATCTGCATTTGTTACGACTTGAGCTATCGCCGCGTCGTCGATGAACTTGTGCGACAAGGCGCGCAAGCCCTCATCGTTCCGACCATGGACGTGGCGGACTGGGGAAAACATCAGCATGAATTACACTCTCGCGTCGCGCCCACTCGCTCCGCGGAATATGGCATTCCGATTTTTCGCGTCTGTAGTTCGGGCATTTCCCAACTCGTAAACGCGCGCGGAAAAGTCGAGGCATCCGCGCCGTTTCCCGGCGACGAAGCGATGTTAGGCGGCAAAATGGATTTGGGAGAAAAAGGAAAACTTCCGCTCGATCATTGGCTTGCGCCGATCTCATCAATCGTCACGGGATTTGTCGTTCTCTGCCTGGGATTCGCATCGTTCAAAAATAAGAAACGGGCGGCCGCATGAAAATTTTTCTCCGCGCTTTGCTCCGAATTTTATTTCGCTTCCGCGCCTTCAACGAGGAATCTCTCCGCACGCCTGGCCCCGTTCTTCTCGCGCCGAATCACCTCTCGTGGATTGATTGGTTGTTTCTCGGCGTTTGTCTCGATGGCGAATGGCGCTTCGTCACGTCCAGCGTCACCGCCCAAACCAGTCCGCTCCACCGATTTCTCATGCTCAATCGTTTCACTTTTCCGGTGGACACCAATTCTCCTTACGCCGTCAAACGCATGGCCGAATATTTGCAAACCGGCGGCAAACTCGTGCTGTTTCCAGAAGGCCGCCTTTCCCAAACCGGCAGCCTGATGAAATTTTTCGACGGCACCGGCTTTCTCCTTTTTAAAACGGAGGCGAAAGTCATCACCTGTTATTTGCGCGGCGCGGGACGACTTCCATTTTCGCCGCATGGCGGTTGGAAAAAACTTTTCCCGCAGGTGTCGGCGCATTTCAGCGACGCGCTCACTCCGCCCAAGCCGCAAAATCTCAGTACCACGCAAGCGCGCACGAAGTTGACCAATTGGCTGCGCGACAAACTGGTCGAGCAACAATTTCAAATCGAAATGGAGCACGGCGCGCAAAACGTGCTCGACGCCGTGCAAGAAACCGCGCGACTGCGTCCCGGTCACGTCGTGCTCGAAGATGTCACGCGGCAAAAAATTACTTATCGAAAACTGATGCTCGGGGTGGAGTTGTTCGCTCGGCAATGGCGAAAAACCCAGCTCTTCCACGGAAGGGCTGGGCACATCGGCGTGCTATTGCCCAACGTCAATGCCATGCCCGTCACGGTGCTGAGTTTGTGGGCGGCGGAAAAAGTTCCGGCAATTTTAAATTATTCCACCGGCGCGGCGACGATGCTGACCTGCGCGCAACTCGCCGGACTGAAACAAATCATCACGTCGCGAACTTTTCTGGAGAGAGCGAAGTTGAACATTCAACCGCTCATTGAGGCGGGGATTGAATTTATTTCCATCGAAGAAATTCGCGCGAAAATTTCTTCGATGGAAAAATTTTCGACGGCGTTACGAATGTTTTTTATTCCGCGTTCCGCGTTCCCCGTTCCGCGTTCCGACGACCCTGCCGTCGTTCTTTTCACCAGCGGCTCGGAAGGAATTCCAAAAGGTGTTGAACTCACGCACAGAAATTTGCTGGCGAACATTCGGCAAATGCTGGCCGTGACTGACCTGCTCGACCGCGACCGATTTTTCAACGCGCTCCCGCTCTTTCATAGTTTCGGACTCACCGTCGGTACGCTCTTGCCGCTGGTGCGCGGCCTTTACGTTTATGTTTATCCATCGCCACTGCACTATCGAATTGTCCCAACGCTTTTTTACGACCTGAACTGCACCGTGATGTTCGGCACGAACACTTTTTTAAACGGCTACGCGCGCAAAGCTCACGCCTACGATTTTCGGTCGCTGCGGTATTTATTTGCCGCCGCCGAAAAATTGCAGGAAGCCACCGCCAACACTTGGGCGCGGCGTTTCGGCGTGCGTATTCTCGAAGGTTACGGCGCGACGGAGTGCAGTCCAGCGATCACGGTCAACACCCTGCTCACGCCGTCGCATGGATCGGCTGGGAGATTTTTGCCGGGGATCGAATGGAGGTTGGAACCGGTGGAAGGGGTTTCCAACGCGGAACTCGGAACGGGGAACGCGGAAAAAGACATCTCAAACGCGGAAGGCGGAACGGGGAATGCGGAACGGGATCAGAGCCTCCTCACGTCGGCTCCTACGATTACAAAGGGGCGTCTGTTCGTGCGCGGACCGAACGTGATGCGGGGTTATTTGAATGCCGATGCGAACGAAAAATTCCAGGCGCTCGACGGTTGGTATGACACCGGCGACATCGTGAGCGTGGACGAAAATGGTTTTGTGCAAATTCTCGGACGCTTAAAACGTTTCGCCAAAGTCAGCGGAGAAATGGTCAGCCTCACCGCAGTGGAGGATGCGTTGGCTGGCGCATTCCCGCAGTATGGATTGCGCTGCCAGGTCGCCGTGGTTTCCCGGCACGACGAGGAAAGAGGCGAGGCACTCATCGCCGTGACCAATGAACCGAAATTGCAACTGGATGAAATTCGCGCGGCAATAAAGGCAAAGGGGCTAAGCAATCTTTGCGTGCCGCGTGAAATAAAAGTTGTGCGCGAAATTCCCAAACTCGGCACGGGGAAAGTAAATCATCGGGAGTTGCAGAAATTAATTTGAGACACGCCCACCCTCGCCACGCAGAAGTATCAAAAAAAATAAAGAAGTAACTTGCATTCGGACAGAATTTTGTGAACTTAATGTCCAATCATCCAATGAAAAATCCTCCTTACGTCGCCGTTTTATCTTCCCCTCAAGTTCTTATGAAAAAAATCGTGAAAAAAATTCTCAGTCTGTTCTTGTTCTGCGGAATCGCCAGTCAAGTCCACGCCTATGATATCCGTACCGGAATACTATCGTATTACCCGTTCAACACCACCACGACCAATGACACGGCCTACACGAATAATTTCATGGCCATAAACGCACCGGCGTTGATTACGACCAATCCCGCACCGCGCGCCAGTGTGCTCGGACTGACCGGCCCGCGTTTTACCAACCCACAATATTTGGAATTCGATCATTCGCCCGATAACTCAATCAACGGGCAGCCGCTCTATAAGGCGGGAAGTTATTCCGTGACGATGTGGGTCAAAGGCGCAGCGCAGACTCTCCGCTATCTTTTTACCCATGGCAACAGCGCCAACCAAGCTCCGCTCTTCGTCCTGCAAACCGGAAATGCCGCCGCCAACAATGCTAAATTTGATGTCATCATCCGGCCCGATACCGGCGCCTCTTTGATCAATCACGCGGTTTCCAGCAATGTGGTTTTCGATAATAACTGGCATCACGTCGCGTTCGTGGATAATTTCGGGGACGTCAAACTTTATGTGGACGGTAATCTCGACGGCAATTCGCCGCTTTTTAACTACACTCCCGCCGGAACATTCACTTTTGACCGCACCTCAGTTGGGACGTTGATCCGAACCAACGTTGCCACCAACAATATTTTCAACGGCGCAATTGATGATCTCTCCCTTTGGGAACGTCCCCTCACGCAAAGCGAAGTGCAAAATATCATGACGAATGGAATCACGACGCCGGTTCCGCCGACTCTGCCTGCGGCCGTCATTATTCAACCAGCCAGCGTGACGAAGAGTTTTCAGGATGCCGCGACCTTTTCGGTGGCGGCTGCCGGCGCTCTGCGTCCGAACAATGTTTTAACTTACCAATGGAGGAGCAACGGTGTTCCTATTCTCGACGCGACCAATCGGACCTATCGGATCTTTAGCCTGACGACCAATGATTCCGGCAAACTTTTCAGTGTTGCGGTATCGAATCTGATTGGCGGCGAGATTAGTTCTGACGCCGTTCTCACCGTGTTGCCTGAAGCGCCTCCGTCGGTGCCGACTGGAGTAGTCTCGTATTGGCCTTTCGACTCGGTGACCAACAACGGCGGCATCTACACCACCATTGATCTCTATAGCCGGAACGACTTGCGCTTAACTAACATGACCGAGACAAACGTCGTAGTAGGTCAATTTAGTAACGCTCTCTCCTTTAACAATCTGGAGACCAATGCTGCTTTCCGAACGGGGGGAATGAGCATTTATAATACAAACACGGGATATACCGTTTCCCTGTGGGTGAAGGCCGATGGAACGTTTCAAAGTGATGCCCGTGTTTTCGCGGAAGGTTTTACGAATGTCAACGGCACCTTCAACGCCAACCCGTTGTTCACCATCGGCACGGCGAATCCCGTCAGCCCGTTGGGTCAGGCAAGAGTTTTTATTCGCTCCGATGCCGGTTCGATTTTGCTGGATCGCCTTTCCACCCGGACGGTCTTTGAGGCTGGAGGCACCACATGGCATCACCTCGTTTGGGTGGATAAGAATGGACAAGGAAAACTCTACGTTGATGGCGCGTTGGATGAAACAGACTTTACTTATAATCCTACCCCCTTGCTTCCATTGACTCTTAACACCACGTCGGTCGGCGCAATCGCGCGCGGAACAAACGTCAGCAATGGCATCTTTGGGAGTATCGATGAAGTGGCGACGTGGAATCGGCCCCTCACTTATACAGAAGTCCAACAGGTTAAGAATACGTCGGTCCCTCCTCCCGTATCGGCTACTCCTCCATCCATCACCACGCAGCCGGTGGGCACAAATGTGTTTACGGGAGCGGATCTGACCTTCACCGTGGGAGTGGCGGGCACGGCTCCTTTTACCAATCAATGGTTCAAAGGCTCCTCTCCTGTTCTCAATGCTACTAACTTCAGCCTGACTTTGACCAATGTTCAACTGACCGATGCCGGGAGTTATAGTCTTGTCATCACCAATGCGGGTGGCCGAACAAATAGTCAGCCTGCCGTGTTGACGGTCACAGCCCGTCCTGCGGCGCCCTCGTCTCTTGGAATTGATTTCAATGATCGAGGCAGCAGTGCGGGTGATGTCGAAGCGGGTTTCGAATCCTTTACTTTGGATGGCACAGGCGCGACCCCGGTGCAAACCACTCGGCTCTTCGGCGGAGTAGAAGTCACCGTCAATGGTTCGAACGGCACAACGGTGGACTCGCGAAATCGCGTCTCGCCCCCTAACACAAATGAGTTCACGGAAATGAAACTGTTGCAGGATTTCATTTTCTCGCCGCCGACGACGGGCACGGAGGGACTGGATGTCAGAGTGAGATTTCTCGCCACCAACCAACTGTATACCGCGACGATCTGGTCATTCGATGTGATCAACGCCGGTGCTCGCATCTCCGATTGGTATGCCAACGGGATTTTGGTGAAAGATAACTACACTTTTGACGGCTCGATTCCGCCGACCAACAACTTGCAGTATCAATTCAGTTTCAATGTGACGAGCGATGCTGCGGGAACAATTCTGTTTCAAGGACGACGGGAAGCGACCGGAACGGGCGTCTCCGTTTTCTTGAATGCGCTGAAAATTTTCATCCCGCCGCCGGTCATCAGCAACATTGAAATTGTCGGAGGAACCATCCGCCTGACCGTCCAGACATCCGACTCTTCCAAGCAGCACACCGTGGAAAAAACCGACAACCTCTCCACCATTTCCTGGAGCACAGTTTCGGGCGTGACCACCACGATTTTAAGCCCGACCGCATTGCGCTTGGAATTCCCGCAACCGGCAAACGGAATGCAATTTTATCGCATCAATCGGGCGCCGTAAAAAATTGTGGCCTATGAAAAATTCCAGGAGCAATCAAAATTGGGGGAGAGTAGCTTTCACGCTCATCGAGTTGCTGGTCGTAATCGCCATCATCGCGATCCTCGCCGGTTTACTCTTGCCGGCTCTTGCCAAGGCGAAGGAAAAGAGCAAGCGGATCGCCTGTCTAAATAACCTGAAACAAATCGGAATAGGGATGTTTATCTATGCAGCAGACAATAAAGATTACGTAATTCGCGCGCGCGGCAACAGTGTTCAGGTCGCGTTGGATGTGGACGCTGCTGTAGGCAAGTCTGTTGGTCTGACTGTGGAAATCACCAATACGATGGCAATCTGGAACTGCCCTTCGCGCCCCCCGACGTTTCCTTACTATGAACCGAGCTACCCGCAGTGGGTTATAGGCTACCAATATTTCGGCGGGATTACGAATTGGACAGGTCCTGCCTACACCGGCCGCGGCTTCAGCCCCATCAAACTTTCTCTTGCAAAATCGCATTGGGCCCTGGCCGCTGATTTGATCTTGCGAGCGGGAAACGACCCTTGGGGGACATTTACGGATACACGGGACGCGGCAATATTCAAGGGGTCTCCGGCGCACCGCACTGGCAGTTCACCATTGCCCGCGGGTGCCAATCACGTTTATGCCGACGGTTCCTCCAGGTGGATCAAAGGAGATCAGTTAAGATTTCTTCACAGTTGGAGTGCGGATCGAAAGTGCTATTTCTACCAGGATAAAGTCGATCTCCCATCTTCCATCACTACCCGTTGGGACAGCGCCGGACTTAAACCGTGACGACTTCTTTCGGAACCTGAATTTTCCCAGAGAAGATGGAGGGGTGATGAACTCCTTTTCCGCAACCCTGACCAATGGTGATTTGAGTCCGATCTCTCGGTTGGCGAAACGTCCTTGTCATTCTCGCTCGTTTATCGTTTCTACCACGCATGTCTGAATGGCTCGTCGCAATTCTGTTGGGAATCATCGAAGGGATAACGGAATTTATTCCAGTCTCCTCCACGGGTCATCTTCTGCTCGCGGAACTCTGGCTGCCGCGACAGACGGATTTATTTAACGTCGTTATCCAAAGCGGCGCGGTGCTCGCGGTCATTCCTCTTTTTCACGCGCGTTTCCATCAATTTATGTTTCGCTGGCGTGAGGCGGCGACGCGCGACTACTTGCTCAAGATTATTTGTGCCTTTGTCATCACGGGGATCGGCGGATTTATTTTGGAACACAAACATTTTAAACTTCCTGAGAAAGCATTGCTGGTGGCCTTGGCACTTCTGATTGGCGGGATTTTATTTTTATTGGTCGAGTATTGGCTGAAGGGGAAAACCGTTCGCAATCAAATCACCTGGCAAATCGCCATCGCAGTTGGTTTCGCGCAATTGGTTGCGGCTATTTTTCCAGGAACATCGCGGTCGGGCGCGACCATTTTGATCGCGCTGATTCTCGGTTTAAATCGCCCGCTCGCCACCGAATTTTCTTTTCTGGTCGGAATTCCAACGATGCTGGCGGCGGGCGGTTTAAAAATTTTCAAGGCGCTCCATCACCATTCCGCCGATGCTCCCACAGAAAATTGGAGGATGGTTTTGCTCGCAACCATCGTCGCCGCCGTCGTTTCGTTTATCGCGGTAAAATGGCTGCTCCGTTTTGTGCAAAACCACACCTTCATCGGTTTCGGCTGGTATCGAATTGCGGTGGGCGTTGTGATTTTAATTGGGTCGTGGACGTTTCTTGTGGGTCATGGAATTTTATAGAATTCGGACCGGGCTCCCGGATTAAACGCAGAGGGCGCGAAGGTTCACGCAGAGGTCGCAAAGGGAAGTCGTCAAAGAAAAAGATCTCAGCACCAAGTCTCACTCTGCGTCCTTTGCGAAAACCTCTGCGTCCTTTGCGGTAAAAAGCCCCGCCACCCTACTCACAAGGCCATCGAAGAACCTTTTAATTCTGCTGCGCTGAAAATTATTTGTCGTCGCCGATGTATTCCAGCCGGATGATTTTCGTATCTTTGTTATTTCCCCAAGCCGTTCCCCACTCGATCAAATAGAGGCAACCATCCGGCCCGAGTTCCATGTCCATCGGGCGCTTGAACTCCATGTCCGCACAAAACGGCTCCATCTTTTCGATTTTTTCATTCTGGTCCAGATGCACGGCAATAATCCAATTGCGCGACCATTCGTAAATGAACAGAGTGTGATCGAATGATCGCGGCAGTCCGTGCGGCGACTTTAATTTTTTTGAAAAATAATAAACCGGCCCGGCCATTGCCGTGCGTCCACCACTTTTCACGACGGGAAATCGGGTGGACGGGCCGGAGGGATAGAAAATAAACGCGGGTTGGGCAGGTGGCAGTTCCTGAATTCCCGTGTTGTTCGGCGAGGTGTTGATCGGTTTGGCCGGATCGTATTTGAACGTGTTTGTCTTCGCCGCAAAATCCCAGTGCCAATAGGCTTTGTTGTCGGCGACGAAATAAGGCCAGCCAAAATTTCCCGCGGCGCGCGCCTGGTTGACTTCATCGAATCCCGCGGGGCCGCGATTCTCATTAGGCACGCCCGCATCAGGCCCAACTTCACCCCAATAAAGAAATCCATTTTTTCGATCCAACGAAATGCGGAACGGATTGCGATTGCCCATCACATAAATTTCAGGACGGGTTTTCGCGGTGCCCGGCTTGAATAGATTTCCTTTTGGAATGGTGTAGCTCCCGTTTTTTTCGGGGTGAATGCGAAGAATTTTTCCGCGCAAATCGTTCGCGTTGGCCGAGGACTTTTGCGCGTCCCACGGGCTGCGTCCCGGCGTCTCGTCAATCGGCGAGTAACCATCCGATGCAAATGGGTTGGTGTTGTCGCCCGCCGAGACATAGAGATTTCCTTTGGCATCGAAAGAAACGGAGCCGCCCGCATGGCAGCATTGCTCGCGCTGCGTTTTTACCTCGACCAAAGTTTTTTCCGAGGACAAATCCAGCGAATCATTTTTCACCGTGAAACGAGAGAGCCGATTGGTTCCCGCTTTTTGGCCACTCGCGTCAACCCCGGTTTCCGGCAAGGAATGATAAAGATAAATCCAACCGTTCTTTAAAAAATTGGGATCAAGGGTCATACCGAGCAAGCCGTCTTCCAGTCCGGTGAAAACTTCCACTTTGCCAATCGTCGTCACGCTTTTGTTTTTCGGGTTCCACATTTTGACGAGGCCAGCGCGCTCGACGTAGAAGACCTGGCCATCGGCGGCGAGCGCTAATTCCATTGGATCTTTGAGCGTGTCTTCGAGCTGGCCGCTGACTTCTTGATCGGCGTCGAGAATGACTTTGCGAAACAATGAATTGGTGGCGAGCGATGGAGCCGGATTGGTTGAAGCGCCCTTGGAACAATTTAAAATTAGAAAAAACGCGACGGTCGATAAAATGATTTTCATTGAAATGGGTTTGATTGAGCCAGCTCCCAAATTGAGGCTGAGTTAGTCCAGGCAGTCGAGAGATTTGAACGCTTTTTGGGAAAAACCTTTTTGCTCCAAATATTTAACCCAAACTCCGAAGTTGGAATGGTAGCACGGGCGACTCGCCCGTACCGTCCGGCCGCTGGCCGGACGGAATGGAAAGGACGTCGCGATTGGAAACAAGCGCACCGAAAAGTTCACGTGGTTTTTCCGTTCCGAGCGGCGAGTCGCCGCTCGGCACAGGCCAGTGGCCTGTTCTACCTTTGCCATCGCCGCCGGCTCCTTCGGAGTTCGGGTTTAATTGGGCGCGAGGACCGGCAGATCGTGGCCTACCTTTTTGGAAATTTATTTTGAGAAACACTCAAAAGTGGCAGGTCGGAATCGCGAAGGAGAAAGGCGCGGCAAAAGGGTTATTTTTTTAACCGATAAAACCGGGCGCTGCCGGAGATATTGTTCGTCACCACAAACTGCGCGCCGCTCACGGCAGGGACATTGGTGGAATCAATCCAGGTCACGATAGGATTGAGATTGGTCGTCGATTGCAAGGTGAACCCAACTGCATTCGTCGCCCACGACAGCCGGATTTGGTTTGTCACTACGCTCACGTTTAAAGTGGGCGGAGTCGAAAGGAGAATTCTAAAAACCGTTCCGTAATCGTTCGTCCCGCCCAGGCCAGTTGTGCCATAAAGATTGCCATCACTGGCTTGGATGACTCCCGCGAGAGGAGTGGAGCCGTTGGTGAAATTGAATGAAACAAGCGTGGTCAACACTCCGTTGGTTGTAACTTGAAAAACTGTTCCCGCTCCATTCGCTCCGCCAGTAGAGGCTGTGCCATACAAATTACCGCCGCTGGCCTGGATGAGTGTGGCGCGAGGATTGGATCCGTTGGTTCCGTTAAATGAAACGAGCGTGGTCAACACCCCGTTGGTCGTTAACTTAAAAATCGTCCCCAAATTACTCGTCCCTCCGGTGAAAGTGGTCCCGTATAAATTACCGTCGCTGGTCTGCAACACGGCGGCTTGTGGATTGCGGCCGTTGTTGACATTAGTTCCACTGAAAGAAAACACCGTGCTCAACACCCCATTGGTGGTCAGCCGAAAGACCGATCCGTAGTTTGTTCCGCCTCCGTCCGTGGTGCCAAATAAATCTCCGTTGCTTCCTTGGATGAGCGTGGCCCTGGGGAAAGCGCCATTGGTGTTATTGAAATGCACCAGCGAAGTGAGCAACCCTTTGTTCGTTATTCGAAACACCGTCCCAAAACCAATCCCCGGGTCGTTCGTCCCGCCGTATCGGGTCGTGCCGTAGAAATTGCCGTCGCTGGCCTGGAACAATCCTGCGTTTGGGTTAGAGCCGTTGGTCTCGCCGTGGAATGAAACCAGCGTGTTCAAAAGTCCATTGGTCATTTGAAAAACCGTCCCTAAATTATATCCGTCGGCGCCGCCAAATAATGTTGTCCCATAAAAATTACCGTCGCTGCCTCGCCTTAGTTCGGCGTAGGGATTCGAGCCATTGGTGGTGCGATCGAATGAGACCAGCGTGGTGACACTACCATTTGGGGTCATTCGAAATACGGTTCCGAGACCTAACGGAGCGCCATAGATCCCACCGGCGTAGGTTGTGCCGTAGAAGTTCCCATCGCTCCCTTCGACCAGACTGGCGCGAGGACTTGCGCCGTTGGTGTTCTGAAAAAAGTGGAGCACTTGAAAAGTTTGGGCGGGCGCGGCTGTCGGGAGGGTGAAAAGAGACGCTGCCAGGACGAGACCCGCCCCCAGGAATCGAAGTTCTTTTTGCATAATTATTTTCTGACATGAAGCCCACAAGAAAGCGAGTCGAATTGTTGGTCAGCGCGTTGTTCAAATCAATAGGAGCAGTGAGAACGAAATCCGAAATCCGAAATCCGAAGGCCGAAAGAAATTCGAAATCCGAAGGCCGAAAGTGCTGCGGAACTGTACTGGTGGCAAAGCACTTTTCAGACACCAGCCGGAAATAGTTTTCAGCGTTCGGATTTCGGTCTTCTTTCGGATTTCGGGAATTCGGATTTTCGGAGTTCGAAACGAAACTCTATTCGCCAGTGGAATTAATTGGACGTTGCACCGCATCTTCCAGCGCGCCCAATGCGTCTCGCGCTTCGATCGCGGCGGCCAGCCGATTCAGTTTGGCGGTGTTGAGTTCAAGTTCCGCGAGGGCATTTTCCTGTTTTGAAATCTCGCCTGCCTCCAACATCGCCTTCGACGAATTAGCGAGTTTCGACTGGTTTTGCCATAGAAGGTCCGCCGTCGAATTTTTTTCCCGGATGGACTGATAACCGGCGAAGGCGCGGTCGATCCCGCCAATCACGGCGGCCTGGAGCGCATTGAATCGAGCGGCGGCTTCTTGACGACGGGCCGCCGCTTCGGCAATCGCGCCACGGTTATGATTGAACACCGGCAACGTCGCAGAAATTCCCAAGCCCCATTTGTTGTCGGTTTGGTCGAGTTGGTAATTGGGACTGAGATGAATGTCTGGATATTGTTTTGCTATTTCCAGACGGAGCGAAGATTCGAGCGCGGCGTATTCGGCCAACGCGCTTAAAATGTCGGCGCGATTGAGCAGAGCCTTGCGCCGAATTTCGTCGTAAGAAATTTCCGCTGGCAAAAAAGTGATTCCTTCCAAAGAGAGTTTCACATTATTTAGCGCGCTCAGGGGAAGGCCGATGGCGCTGGCCACGTCCACTTTCGCGAGCGCGAGTTGCGTCTCGACATCGCGCAAGGCCAGCCGCGCCGTGTTCATAGCGAGGCGCGACTGCGTGAGAACAAACTGGGAAATGGCGCCGGCTTTTTGTTGTTCTTCGAGGAGCCGGACGTTGTTGGTTTGAATCGTCTCCTGAATTTTAAGAAGGGCTTGACGTTCCGTCGCCGCGGACAACGCCAGCAGATTTTTACGAAGACGACTGCGGATGTTCCAGGCTGCGGTGGCGATGTTCCATTGCGCCGCCTGCGATAAATTTTTGGCCTGCGCGATGCGGTAGCCGCGCTTTCCCGCCGTCTCGAGAGGAATGTCGAAATTGAAACCAAGGATCCACGGTGGCGGCACGCTGGTGTTGTAGGCCGGCGAGAAACCCACCGTCGGGTTGGGCCGTTCGCCCGCGGTAATTTTTCCCGCTTTTGCGACCGCCCATTTCGCGCGCGCCACATCCAGGTCGGGATGAAAATAAAATGCGGCCAAAACCAAATGTGGAAAGTCCCATGACTCCAGCGGCCAGGACGAAATTTCCTGGTTAAGATTTTCTTCGAGAAATTTTTTCAGCTCAGGATTTTCGAGCGAGCGATTTTCAAACTGAGCCACGTTCAACGCCGGATCAATCGGTTGCGGATGGAATCGAACACAACTGCAAAGCGTCAATAGTGTGAGGAGAAATGGAAGGGGCCGTTGCGGAATTGGTTTTTGAAACATTGCTCAATAAGGTGAATCGTCGAATCGTTGAAACGTTAAATCGTTATACCGATTCAACCATTCACGATTCAACGATTCAACCTTTCCCAATTCTAAAAACAATTTCACGAGAGATCGCGCAACTCCAGACGAACAATCACGGTGGTCAATTGTTCCGGCTCCGAGGTGATTTGAATCCTGCCGCCATGCGCGTCAACGATCCATTGCGCGATGCTCAAGCCGAGACCGCAGCCATCGACCGCGCTGCTGTGGCTTTCGTCGCAACGGAAGAACCGGTCAAAGACGCGAGGTAAAAATTCCGGCGCGATACCCGCGCCGGTGTTGCTGATTTTTATTTCTGCTCCGTCATTTTTGCGTTGAAGCTCGATCTCAACGTGCCCATTGGGACGATTATATTTTATCGCGTTGTCGGTGAGATTGAGAAGCAGTTGCCGCAAACGATGCCGGTCAGCCTCCACCGTCAATTCCTCGCAATGGTTCAGTTGAACTTTTATGCCCATAGGTTGCGCCAGGATTTTTGCATCTTCAAAACTTTCGCGCACCAACTCATCCAGCCGCACCGGTTCTTTCTTCAATTGGATTTGGCCCGCGTCGGCCTTGGTCAATAAAGTCAAACCGTTGACGATTTTCGTCAGGCGTTGCAATTCGTCCAACTGGCTCAGGATTCGGTCGCGCGGAATCTCCGTTAAATTTTCTTCGCGCAACGCCGTTTCCAATTCGCCTTGCATCACGGTGAGCGGAGTTTTCAATTCGTGTGAAGCGTGCAAAGTGAATTCGTGGATGCGCTGAAAAGAATTTTCCAGACGGGAAGTCATGGAGTTAAAAACTTCCGTAAGCTGATCGAGTTCATCTCCGTTGCCCGTGCGCGCTAATCGTTCGCGCAAATTTTTTTCATTGATGCGCATGGCCGCTTCCGTGATCGCAGCGACCGGCGAAAGCGCTTTGCGCATCAACCACCAGCCGCCCGCCAAGCCGAGCAGAGCCGCCGGAATTCCGCAGAGAATTGAAATTTGAACAACGTCTTCCCAACCATCTTCTTCACTTTCTTCTCCACGATTTTTTTCCTTTTGCGCATGACGCCGCTCCTTCGCGATTTCGTGATACGAGAGTCCCGCGATGAGCAGAGTAGAGACGCAGAGAATTGCCGCATACCAAAGTGTCAGTCGCGAGCGGATAGTCATCGCGGGTCCTTCAGCACGTAGCCCGCGCCGCGAATGGTGTGAAGCAATTTGGGTTCGAACACATCGATCTTTTCGCGCAGCCGCCGGACATAAACGTCCACAATATTTGTCCCCGGATCAAAATCGTAGTCCCAAACATTTTCCAAAATCGCCATGCGCCCGCAGATGCGCGAGGGAACTCGCATGAGAAATTCCAGCAAACGATATTCACGCGTCGTCAATTCGAGCGGCGCAGTCCCGCGAAAAGCGCGATGGGTGATGGTGTCGAGGGTCAGGTCCGCTACTTGCAATAACGTGGCTTTGGTATCGCTGCTTCGACGCGCCAGCGCGCGAACGCGAGCAACCAATTCCGCCAGCGCAAAAGGTTTCGGCAAATAATCGTCCGCCCCGGCGTTCAAGCCATCGACGCGCTCGTTCACGTCGCCCCTCGCCGACAACAAAAGAATCGGCGTGCCGTTTTTTCGTTCGCGAAGCTGGCGAAGAACGCTCAGCCCATCGCGACCGGGCAACATGATGTCGAGGACGATGGCATCGAACGCCGAGGCGTTGGCCAAACTCAAAGCGTCCGCGCCATTGTGCAAAACTTCCACGACGAAGCCTTCGGCCTGGAGCGCTTTTCGAATGAAGGCGGCGGTTTTTTTTTCGTCTTCGACAACCAGGACACGCATAGATCGAAGAGGGTGAGAGTTTTAAGCGGGAAAAGTAAAACGCCGCGGCATGGGACGTAGCGCAGCTTTGCAAGCTGCTGTATCGCCGGTTTGCCACCGGCAGTGCGCGAAACGGAAGAACGTCCAGCGGGTTGCAAACCCGCGATACGGCAGGTTAAAAGCCTGCGCTACGGACGGCGTTGGAATTTGGCTCCAATTATTTATTCTCTTTTTCGTCGTCTTCTTTTTCGTGCTTTTTGCCTTTTCCTTCGCTGGCTTTTTCCTTCGCTTCGTCCTCAGCGGTTTCATTCTGAACCGAGACGATTGCGCCAGTTTTCGCATCGACTTGCACTTCGGTAATGTCTCTGGTGCCCGGCCGTGAAATGTCAAATGACCAGATGAGCTTTCCGTGTTCTCTTTCCAATTCTCCCTCTTTGACCATACCGCCGGGGGCTTTTTGCAGAGCGATTCTTTCCGCCTCGACCCTGGAAATTTTCGCTTCCGCTTCCATGTCGCACTTGTTTGTTTCGCAGCCAGTCCCGACCAACAGACCCACCGCCGTCAGTGAGCAAATGATATTTTTAATTTTCATCGAGTTTTTTATTTCTGTTTCAATTTTTGTTTAACCAACATCGCCAGCCTAATTAATCCAAATTAACCTGCAATGAATTCCAAATGACAATCCTGTCATCTCTGAAACAGGGCGATTCCGTTGTCAGCGGGGTAGCCTGCGCCTTCCAAGCCGAAGGCAGATGCCACCCAACTCATGCTCCCGCACTGGAAACAAATGATCTTCGGGCTAATTCCAAGGTTCCCACCGGCACCGCGTCTTCTCCGAGTTTCGCGAGGGAAATTTTTGTTCTCGCTCCAAACGCTTTCATCACAAAATTTTCCAGATGCGTCTCAACCGTGGCGCGAAGAAGTTCACCGACGAGCGACAAACCACCACCGAGCACAATAATTTCCGGGTGAAATAAATGAACAACGTGAGAAAGAGCGAAGGCCAAATCTTTAGCCGTTTCATTTAAAATTTTTTCAGCAACAGAATCATTTTTTTCCAAAGCCGCTTTCAAAAATCTGGCTTCGTTGCCTGCTGTTTTCCCAACCAGGCCGGCCAGCGGGCCATTTGGATTTTGGGAAATCGCCCGGCGAATTTTTTTATCGACGGCCCAACCCGAGCAAGTCGATTCGGCAATCGTGCCCGACTTGTCCAAACGCAGATGGCCGATTTCTGATTCGCCTGGTGTTGCGCCGTGGAAAATTTTTCCATCAATCACAAATCCGCCGCCGACGCCGCTGCCGAGCGTGACGTAAAAAACTAAATTGAAACCAGAGCCCGCGCCGTGAATCGCTTCGCCGAGCGCGGCGACATTGGCGTCGTTATCCACCATCACCGGGACGTTCGTCAGCGAATGCAACCAGTCGGCCAAGTCAAAATCCGACCAGCCTTCGACCTGGTGCGAGCAACAAATTTTTCCCGTGCGCCAATCAACTGGCCCTCCAAAGCCGACGCCCAGCGCCGCCGGTTTAATTTTTTTTCGCAAATCAATTAAAGTGGATTCCAGTTGCCGGCGAATTCCCTTCGCGCCGTCGTGTGCCGCAACGGAAAAACGGAATCGTTCCCGGATCTTACCCGCTTGATCGCCCACCACGATTTGCAGTTTTGTCCCGCCGATTTCAATGCCGATAAAAGTTTCCATCGTCGTATCCAATCGCGCTGTCGTGGAAAAATTAATTTTAAGCTGTCGAGTCTGAGCCGTCACGAGTCATTTAGAAGTTTGCTCGCCCTCACCCTAACCCTCTCCCCCGAGGAGAGGGAATCTGAAATCATCGCCCTTGGCCAGTCACGGAGCGGTAAATATTTTCCAGCGCTGCGTAACTTTCTCCCTCTCCTCTGGGGAGAGGGCAATCTATCCAACTGAATCCTTGTGGTTAATCCGGACCCATTCACACTTTGACGGAAGCAAACGAAGCAAACGAAGTATCGTCCAGTTCAGTTCCCTGAAAATTTCACGAAGGCTTCATCCGGGCGTCGAGACGCGCCCTCCACGTCAGGCGAGACGCCCGACGCTGTCGTTCTCTTCGGTCCCTTGGTTATCTTCTGTTTCAACGCAATTGTTCCGGTTAAATTATTTTCACAATGTTTGACGACACCATTGCCGCCATCGCCACGCCTCTCGGTGAAGGCGGATTGGCGGTCATCCGCATTTCCGGCGCGCAGGCGCTGGACATTGGCGACAAAAGTTTTTTCCCGGTCGGCAAATCTTCTTTGAAACCATCGCTAGCGCCGACGCACACCATTCATTACGGAAAAATTTTGCGCGACGGAAAAACAATTGATGAAGTTTTGCTCTCCGTTCTGCGCGCGCCGCGAACTTTGACGCGCGAAGATGTGGTCGAGATCACATGCCACGGCGGGTTGCTCCCGGCCAAAATGGTTTTGGATGTCGTGCTGGAAAATGGCGCGCGCCTGGCCATGCCGGGAGAATTTACCAAACGCGCTTTTCTCAATGGCAGAATTGATCTCACCCAGGCCGAAGCCGTGGCGGACCTGATCGCCGCGCGCACGGACCTGGCGCTCACGGCGGCCAACGAACAATTGGCCGGGAAACTTTCCCAGCGCATCAATGCGCTGCGCGATGACATGGTGAAAATTCTGGCGCACGTCGAAGCCCACATTGATTTTCCCGAGGAAGACATTCCGCCCAACACGAAAGAGCAATTGCTTCAGCGACTCGAAAATGCCGTCGCGTTCATGGAAGAACTTTTGCGTACTGCAAACGAAGGACAAATTTTGCGTCGCGGAATTCGCGCCGCCATTGTCGGTCGCCCCAACGCTGGAAAATCGAGTCTGCTTAACCAACTTCTCGGACACGATCGCGCCATTGTTTCCGCCATCCCCGGCACGACGCGCGACACCATCGAGGAGACGGCGAACGTTCGCGGCTTGCCGGTGATTTTTGTGGACACAGCCGGTTTGCGCGAGTCGCGCGATGAAATTGAAATCGAGGGAATTCGTCGCAGTCGCGCAACGTTGGCCAGAGCGGAATTGATTTTGCACGTCCTCGATCATGCCGAGCCGCTTACTCTTGCTGACGAAAATTATCTGGCGGAATTCTCCAGCAAGAAACGAATCCTCGTTCGCAACAAAATCGATCTGCCGCAAAAACTATTTTTGCCGAACGGCTTGAAAACGGTGGACGTTTGCTGCCTGAGCGGAAAGGGAATTGAGACGTTGAAAGATGCCATCAAGGATTTGGTTTGGGTTGGAGAGATTCGCGCGGAAATGTTGCAGGTGATGATCAACTCGCGCCATCAGGATGCGCTGAGACGAGCGAAGGTCGGGACGCGCGAAACGATCAACGCGCTTCGAGAAAATATCGCGCTCGAACTGGCGGCGATGGATTTGCGCATCGCCGTAAATGCCGTGGGAGAAATCGTTGGAAAAACTACCACCGAAGATTTGTTGGATTCCATTTTCAGCCAATTTTGCATCGGGAAGTAGCGCTGGCTCCCGCGGATAAATAATTGTTCTCGCGCGCATTTTGGGCGTGGGCCTTTTTCGCAATCGAGAATACGGGTGTGATTAAAAGTGGGTGAGGTTGGAACCGATGTTATTTTGGACTGCGGGGACACGTCCCCGCTTTGGCTGCACCGTGGAAAAGCCGGAAAGGTTCTTCATTTTGCGCACTTTCTCCATCGCGTAACGTGCAGGAAAAGCGGCGTCATGCCGCCGCAGTCCAAGAAACCAAATCTAGCCTCACCGGCTTTTAATCACACCCCGAGAATACAACATTCGAAGCTCCGGCTTGCCCTCAATCGTAAACTGGTTAGACTTCTGACATGTTGAAAACGCTTGAAGCTGTGATTGATGAACGAGGAGCGGTTCGGCTTCTCGAAGAAATCCATCTGCCCACAACGCGACGAGCGCTGGTGACAATTTTGGAGGATGATTCCACCGAGACGGCGATTCTGAGTGAAACCGCGCTGGCGCAGGATTGGAATCGACCCGAGGAAGATGCTGCATGGGCACATTTGCAAAAGGCGCGGTAGTCGGCCTACTCAAAAGTAGAAGCTGGAATATAATTCCCCTGGTTGACCCCATTGGTTCCTATAGCGGGCGGCATCTCGGGCGGTGGTGATGATACCGGCCCTCCGTTTGCATCAAATTGTTCCGGGTGTTGGGCGCGGTAGTCTTTGAACGCCTCGCGCAATGTGCGCGAATTAAACTCGCAAATTCGTCGCCTGTAATCTGAAGACTCAGGTTCCGTTTCGAATTTCGGGAATAACATCGCTGACTTGGTTTTAATCATTTCCAAACAAACGCGCGCTTCAAGACGGATCACTTTCTCCGAGTTGGTCAACGATTGGGTTATGAGAGGCAAACCTTGCTCCCCAATTCGAGCAATCACATAAAGAGCCGCTGGGTCGGGTGGATCCTCATGAAGTAATTTTTCCAAGGCTGGTATTGCATCTTTGGCATCCGGACCGAGTGCGTCGAGACCGGCGAGCGCCTCACGGCGAGGATCTGGTGGACGACGCAACGTCATTTTGATCGGGGAATATTTGTTCCAAAGTTCCCAGATATTTTGTTTTAATTTTGTGAACCGCGAATATCTGTCGGGCGAAGTATGTTGAAGACGCTTCACCAGAAAAGGCACGGCATTGGTTCCGATGTTTCTCACAGCGTTTGCCGCGAGCGCACATTTTTCGGGCGGTTCGTCATCGAAGTCTCTCAACCACCTACTCAGTCTTCTGCCTTGATAAGTCGGCTCATGCGACAACAACGCATAGATGCCTGAAACGCATATCGCAATGGCGAGTGACAAAACGAATACGACTCGAGAGCGGCTCTTCATTTCATCTGCAATAATCGCGAAAGCGGCCAGGAAAGCGAGTGGGTTTCTATTAACGGTGTAACAACATGATGATTGAAAGTTTGTCGCGCCATTCCATCTTTGCTTCGTGAAGAAATTTGATTTTGACGTCGCCATCATCGGCGGCGGCAGCGGCGGTTATGCGGCGGCGCGCACGGCGGCGGGCGCAGGTTTGAAAACCGTCGTCGTCGAAGGCGGGGAGGAGGTCGGCGGTCTTTGCATTTTGCGCGGTTGCATGCCGACGAAGGCGTTGCTCTATGCCTCGGACGTTTTGCATCTGGCCCGGAGCGCGGGAGTTTTGGGGTTGAAAATTCCACACGCGCATTTCGATTTCACGAAAATTATGGCGCGGAAAAATGCGATGATTCGTGACTTCGCCGAGTATCGACACGCCCAGCTCAAAAGCGGAAAATTCAAATTTATCCGGGCCAACGCGCGCTTCACCGATCCTCACACCGTGGCTCTTGATAATGGAAAATCACTTCGTGCCAAAAATTTTATTCTCAGCACCGGTTCTCGCACCGCGCCGTCTCCCCTCCCTTATCTGAAAAAAGTGGGCTTCCTGAACAGCGACGACGCTGTGTCGCTAAAAGTTCTGCCCAGGTCGTTGATCGTTTTAGGCGGAGGCGCGGTGGCGGTGGAGTTCGCGCAATTTTTTCTACGGCTGGACGTGCAGGTCACGTTGATCCAGCGCAGCGAACATCTGCTGCGCGATTTCGACGCAGACGCCGCGGAAGAATTGGCGAAAGTTTTTCGCCGCGAAGGCATGGAAGTTCTCAGCGACACCCGGCTGCTCGACGCTTCAAAAAAAGGAAAGTTCAAATGCGTTTCGTTTCAGCACAAAGGCGAAGCAAAAAAAGTTTTGGCGGAAGAAATTCTTTTCGCGCTCGGCCGTTTACCGAATACGGATGGTCTCGATTTGGAAAAAGCGGGTGTAACGACCGAGTACTTTCGCATCGTGACCAACCCTCAGATGCAAACCACCGCTCCGCATATTTACGCCGCGGGCGACTGCACAGGGCCGTACGAGATAGTCCATATTGCGATTCAGCAGGGAGAAATTGCCGCGCACAACATCGCGCATCCCCAGAAGAAAAAAACCATCGATTACCGTTTGCTCACGAGCATCGTATTTACCGAGCCGCAAATCGCCAGCGTTGGCCTGACGGAAAAAGAAGCGCGCGCAAAAAATATTCCATATCTCGTCGCGAGTTATCCGTTCCGCGACCACGGGAAATCCATGCTGATGATTTCCCAGGATGGCTTTGTAAAATTATTGGCCAACCCGACGACGGGCGAAATCATCGGCGGCAGTTGCGTTGGGCCGATGGGCGGGGAATTGATTCACGAAATTGTCGCGGCCATGCACAAACAAATGACGGTGCATGAACTGGCGAAAATGCCGCATTACCATCCGACGCTTGCGGAAATCTGGACCTATCCTGCTGGGGAGCTGGCAGAGAAAATTCCGCCGTCCGGCACAAAGTCAGCGTGAGTCGCGCAGCTTGCTGGAAAACTTTTCCAAGGCGCCGGCAAATTTTGTTGGCTCAAAATCGGGGAGCGACTGCACCTTGCCAAAAAGTTCGTTGATTTCAGAATCAAGATGGATCTTCCATTTTTTGTCGGAAGCAAGGACCAGTCGGTCCAATCCCAGTACCAGACGCTCGGCGCGGCGTGCTTGAGCAGATCGACTTAATTCCTTCGATTTAAAATCCCCGCTCGTGTTGGCGAGCGTGGACAAAATCTGTTTAGTCAATTCTCCCGACCAATTCATCGCTGCCACGTTGCGCGCAAGTTCGTCACTTTTTTGCTGAACCTTTCCCGCGTTGCTCTGATCGCTGCTCGCCTGGCTGTTGAAAGAATCTGAATTTATTTCCGCCGGGAGTTTTTCTAAAAGCCAGCGCAACCCTTCAAATTTTTCGCGGAGCTTTTTGTCGTTCGGCGCTTTGGAAAGTTCCCAACTGACTTCACGAAGCGCGACCGCTTGCCCGATGAGCCATGTCTGCGCGCCACTCCAATTGGTCGGTTCGCGCCAATGTTTCGGCTCGGTGACCGCCTGCCCATCCAATTCAAAAATCAATTCGGGATGACCCGCCGCCAGCAAATTGCTCGAAACATTTTGGTGACACGCGACGCAAGTGTTGGCGCGCACGTAAAGGTTTTTTAAATCGCGCATTCCGGCGGCAATGCGATCCGCGTGTGTGAAATCCGGTCGCGTGTGACTGCGCAGCCAGTTCTCGGCGGGCGCGTGACAACTCTCGCAGGAGACGCCCGCCGTAATATCCAAAGGTTTCGCTTGCTGCGCGGCAGGCACCGTTTGGAAAGGCGCGTGACATACCGTGCAACTCGGATTTTTAACCGGCAAATCGATCTGCAAAACTTCGGCCATTCGCGCGGAACGCGCAGTCGTCAGCGTGGCAAATGCGCGCGAGTGAAAATCCTGTTTCGACCAGATACCGCATTCGTCATGCTGTTTGGCGGCCCCGCCGTGGCAACTGGAAGAGCTGCATGAATTCATTCCGAGAAATTTTGCGGACGAAATATTTTCGTTTATTTCCTGCGCAACAAGGGGCGCAATCATCGCGAAAAAACCCAAAAATATTTTCAGAAACAGGCCGTCGAGAACGAAAATTCGCGAAGGAAAATATTTACTCAGCACGCGCGGCTTGGTAAACAATATTCCATCCAAATGCAATCCATTATCCAGAGGCTTCATTCTGCTTTCGCCGGAAATATCGGCCTGACTCTCGGAAGTATTTTGATCGGCGCGCTGCTCCTGAAAATTCTGCTGATGCTTTATTCCTCGGCTCGCGCCGTTTTTTTTGAGCGCGAGCAACGCCGCCTTTCCCGGGAGCGGCTCAAGCTCCAAATCAAGGCCGCCGCGTCGCAATTGCGGGAAGTCGAACAAAACAAGTCCCTCTGGAATGGAATCCGAAAATTTCAAATCGCAAAAAAGATCAAGGAGTGCCAGGACGTTTACTCATTCTATCTCGCGCCGCACGACGGCAAGGCGCTGCCCGCTTTCAAGCCCGGACAATATCTGACGTTCCAACTCGATGTTCCCGGCCGCGATAAACCAGTCGTCCGCTGCTACTCGCTGTCCGATTGTCATCGCAAAGATTTTTATCGCGTCACCATTAAAAAAGCCCTCGCGCCGCCGGACCAGACCGGAATTCCGCACGGTCTCGCCTCCGAACTTTTTTGCGACAAACTGAAAGTAGGCGACATCCTCAATGTCAAAGCGCCAACCGGACATTTTTTTCTCGATCTGCAAAAACCAACGCCCGTCGTTCTCATTTCCGGCGGGGTCGGGATCACTCCGATGTTGAGCATGGCCAACGCGATTTTGGAAAGCGGGTCGAAGCGCGAAATCTGGTTTTTCTTCGGCGCGCGCAATGGCGACGAATTTATTCAGCGTGAACATTTGCTGAAACTGGCGGCGGACCACGAAAATTTTCATCTCCATGTTTGCTTCAGCAAGCCGCGAGACTCCGAACAAGTCGGCCGCGACTTTCAACATGCCGAGCGGGTCAGCGTCACTTTGATGAAACAACTTTTGCCCTCGAACAATTTTGAATTTTATCTCTGCGGCCCCGGGCCGTTTATGAACAGCATCACTGAGGAACTCACCGCGTGGGGCGTCCCGGATTCCAGTGTTTTCTTCGAGGCATTCGGTCCGGCCACCGTCAAAAAAATCGCACCCGTTGTGGTGGTCGAACCCGGCGCGCCGACTTTTCAAATCCGATTCAGCCGATCTGGAAAAATTTCCGCGTGGAAACCGCAGTTGGGTTCGCTGCTGGATTTGGCGGATGAACTCGGAATTAAAATCGATTCGGGTTGTCGCGCGGGGAACTGCGGTTCGTGCCTGGTCGCGATCAAATCCGGCAGCGTCGATTACGTGACCGAGCACGGCGCGATTTCCGAGGAAGGCTCGTGCCTGACCTGCATTTGCAAACCGAAAAGCGATTTGGTCCTCGATGCGTAATTCAATTCAAACAACCATCGTAGCCGTCCCGCATCACTGTGGGTTGCGACGTTCCATGGACTGCGGCGGCATGACGCCGTTTTTCCTTCACCTCCGCTTGCCAGAGAACGCTCTCAAAAATGCGGACGCTTTCATCCAATGCGACGATGCAACCAAAGCGGCGTCATGCCGCCGCAGTCCAAGGTTCTGCCTCCTTCATTCCGCGTTTCGCATTCCGCATTCCGCGTTCTCCTGATATGGCCGCTGCTTCACCCATCTTAGATCGCCCCGGACGCTGGGACGCTTCGTTCGATCCAGAAATGGCGGAGTCCGAAGTGGACCGGCTTCTCACGCTCGCGCCGTTCCGCGAAATGGACGCGAGCAAATTTCCCAAACGCATTTCCTTGCGCGACATTTTACAGCACGACACGCGCATCAGAAAATTTCGCCGTGGAGAAATCGTGGTGCGCGCCGGCGACTACGGAACTTCCGCCTTCATGATTATGTCTGGTAGCGTGCGCGTGGCGCTGACGGATTTGCCTGCGGCCATCCTGGGTCGTGCGGTTTCGCAGAAGAAAGGAATTTTCCGGTCCCTCGCGCAACTGTGGTCCAACTCGAACGAACCGGAGACGCGGAAAGGTTCCGAGTTGAAAAAAGATTCGCGGGTGGCGGCGCGAAAAGATCGGAACCGCGAGGTAAAAGTTTTTCTCCAGGACATTCCGCGCATTTTGAGCGAATACAAAACCGCGACCATCGAGGCGGGAGAATTTTTTGGAGAGATCGCCGCGCTGAGCCGGATGCCGCGCACCGCAACGGTTTTCGCCGAAACAAACGAGACGGAACTGTTGGAGATCCGCTGGCAAGGTTTGCGCGATCTGATGCGCTACGACAGCACGTTGCGCGATCACATTGATAAGATTTATCGCGCGCGCGCCTTGGCTTCGCACTTGCGCGAGATTCCCATTTTTCAGCAACTCACCGGCGAACAACTGCAAAAAGTAATGGACCAAACCATCTTCGGCACCTATGGCGATTACGATTGGTCGGGCGATTACAAACGGCTCGCCCAATCGGGCGCGGCCAGTCAGAGCGAACCGGTTATCTCGCAGGAGGGCGATTATCCAAACGGAATGATTTTGATTCGCGCCGGGTTCGCTCGGCTCAGCCAGAAATTCGGCCACGGCAATCGCACGCTGAATTATCTCGGCGGCGGCCAGAGCTACGGCTTTCAGGAAATCGCGCATAACTGGCGCAAGAAAGATGAGGAGCCGATCCCACTGCAATACACTTTGCGCGTCATTGGTTACACGCATGTTTTGATTATCCCGACGGCGATTCTCGAAAGTGTGGTTCTCCCGACCGTCCCCGAATCGGAATTGCCCCCGCTGATCGAGCCGACTCGCGAGGAGGAAGACGCGAAACCCGATATCGACGCCAGCGCAAAAATCGGTCCGGACATGTTGGAGTTTTTGGCGGAGAACCGCTTCTTCAACGGCACCGCAACGATGGTGATTGATCTGGACCGTTGCACCCGTTGCGACGATTGCGTGCGTGCCTGCGCCTCGACCCACAATAATAATCCGCGTTTTTTACGCAGCGGGCCGATCAACGGAAAAATTATGATCGCCAACGCCTGCATGCATTGCGCTGATCCGGTTTGCATGATCGGTTGTCCGACGGGCGCGATTCATCGGGACGCATTTGGCGGCCAGGTTGTTATTAACCAAAGCACCTGCATCGGTTGCAACACCTGCGCGAACAATTGTCCGTACGAAGCCATTCGCATGGTGGAAATTCGCGACGACGATGGACAAATCATGATTGATAAAGAGATGAAACCGATCATCAAAGCGACCAAATGTGACTTGTGCGTTGAACAATTCGGCGGGCCGTCGTGCGAACGGGCGTGTCCGCACGGCGCTCTGAAAAGAATGAACTTGAACGATATTGATTCTTTCGCAGAGTGGCTGAAGCGATGAAATCCGAAAACCGAGATCCGAAATCCGAAAGAAGCCCGAAATCCGAAATCCGAAATCGCGTTCGGCTGGACGGTATTCAGATTTCGATCTTCGGATTTCTTTCGGATTTCGGATCTCGGATTTCTTTTGATGCTTAACGATGATCTCCTTTGTCAAACGACGCGGCTTCGTCGTCCTTTTTGTGGCTTTGCTCGCAGTCGCCTTGCTTTACGCACATTTCATTTTCGCGCCGCGCCTTCCGCGTCTGATTTTTATTTACGGCTGGCTGCTTTTTTTCCTGATCGTAATTTTGTCACTCTACAACGCGCGAAAAAAACTTTCGTTTCTCCCGCTCGGCACCTCCGAAGGTTGGCTGCAATTTCATATTTATGCCGGGCTGTTGACCGTTGTGCTTTTTCTTTTGCACATTCGTTTCCGAATGCCGACGGGCTGGTTCGACCTCATTCTTTTTCTGCTCTACTGGCTGGTCACACTCAGCGGAATTTTTGGGTTGTTTGTCTCGCGCGTTATTCCGCAACGCCTCACCACCCGCGGCGGCGAGGTTCTCTACGAAAGGATTCCCGCCCTTCGCCGTTCCTTTCAGGAACAGGCCGAGACTCTTGCGCTCAAGTCTGTTCCCGATGCGCAATCGACCACGCTCGCCGATTTTTATTTGCGTCATCTGAAAAGTTTTTTTGAGCGCCGGCAAAACTTTTGGCCGCATCTCTTTGAAAACCGCAGCTCGCTCAATTCGCTCCTCAATAAAATTGGAGACTTGAAACGTTTTCTCGACGAAAAGGAGCGCGCCACCGCTGAACAACTCGCTGACCTCGTCCGGCAAAAAGACGGATTGGATTATCAGCGCGCATTGCAAATCACGATGAAGACCTGGCTCTTCGCGCACATCCCGCTCACCTACAGCCTGTTGATTTTTTCCGTTGTTCACATCGTGATCGTCTTTGCTTTTTCGGGAGGTGCGCGATGAAAGAGCCTTCGCCCGATTTCGATTTCAATCAATACGAACGCCCGAATCAAAATTGGGTCTGCGGTTGGGCGAGGGAAGGCAAACCCTGCCGCATCGGGCCTGATACAAAAGGGAATTGTCGCGCCACTTTCGAATGCAAACCGGCGCTCGAATTGCGTGAAGGCGAAACCAAAGGACGTTTCAAATGCACCCGCCCAAAAGAATTTGGCGACCCGTGCGAACACGGCCCGATGCCCGATGGAACTTGCAGCCGCGCCGTACCCCGTTGCCAGCCCAAGCGCAGCCTTCGCGGCAAGCGCGGAGTTTTCACCGTGTGCGTTGTGGCATTGACCATCGCCGGACTTCTCATCGCTTTTTACAGTCCGGCGCGGTTGCCATTTATTTCTCCGGGAAAAATCTCCGCGCAACACGCCATCCTCACTTGCGCCGATTGCCATCACGCTGCGGAAACCAACATTGCCGGTTGGTCGCGCGTGGCCATGAGCGCCGATCCGAGACCGCTCCAATTTGCAAAACTTTTTTCGCCGCCTGAAACTGCCATGACCCGCCTGGATCAATCCTGTCAGCGGTGTCACGCTCAACATAATTTTCACGAGCCGAATGTCGTAAAAGATTTTTCCTGCTCCGCGTGTCATCGCGAACATCTCGGCCACGGACCGATGCGCGCGCCCGCCAGCGCCAACTGCAATGGTTGCCACGCGGACCGCACCGTGATGCAGTTGTCGGCGGAAAAAGGGAAAATGCTTTCTGCCGCCGCATTTGATTTTCGCATTCCACACGGGCAAATCGTTTTCAACGCGCCGAGGCCGGAGCGCGGTTACACCAAAGTTTTTTATTCATTCGCCAGCGATCATCCCGAATTCCAGATTCACGCGGAAAATTTGCAAGACCCCGACACGCTTAGATTTAATCATCGGGTTCACCTGAGCGATTCGGTGCGGACAAAAAACGGCGGTCATCTCGACTGCGCCAATTGTCACAAGCCCGATGCCTCCGGCGCGTTTCATCAAAAAATTTCTTTTGCCGCCAATTGCCGCGAGTGCCACGCGTTGCAATTCGACAAGCGCAATCCTGACCTTCAGTTGCCGCATGGAAATCCCGAAGCAGTGCGCGCGTTTTTGCGCAGCCTGGAAATTCAATACGCCGATCTCGACCGGAAAAAAGGTGTGACCGAACAGGGCGCATTGAAAAAATTTGTGCAAGAGCAGTTGAAAATATTGCGGGCGGAAACGTTCAGCGGAGAAAATCTGGAGCGGCAGATTTTTTTCAGCAACGCAAAGAAATCCCTGGACGAGCGCGCGCTTTATCCCGGCTGCGCTTACTGCCACGAAGTCAAAGCGCGCGGCGAAATGGTTCCGGCGATTACGAAACCGCAAATTCCTGATCGCTGGTTTGTGCGGGGCAAGTTCGATCATTCCAAACATCCCAACGTGACGTGTGCGGAATGTCACGACGCCCGGAAAAGCGAAAAAACCGAAGATATTTTACTCCCAATGAAATCAACATGCGTTGCCTGTCACAGTCCCAAAGGCGGAGTCAAAAATGATTGCGCAACCTGCCACGGATTTCATGCGGGTGGCCGCACGTTGTAGGGCAGGCTTTCCAGCCTGCCGGTTAAGCGACTTTCTAGTCGCGTTTTGGTTTTTATATTGTCAATCGTGATAGCCACACCGGTGAAAACCGTCGCCACTTCGTATGGCTGCGCGCGCAGTTGCAAGCATTGAATTCCTGATTGAACAACCCGGCGGCGGGGCTTAACTTGGCCGCATGGAAACCGAAATCGTGTTGAACGTGAAGGTTGAAGCGCTGGACGAAGGCGGGTTTTTGGCGATTAGCCCCGACCTGCCCGGCCTCGTGGTGCAGGGACGCACCCGCGCCGAGACCATGGAACTGGCCCAGGCCAATGCGCGTATTCTCATGGAAGTTTATCTGTCGGAGAGACTGTCCCTGCCAGCGGCGCTGCGCCGCGTTTTCAAGCGCAAATCCAAGTCGATGAATTTCGCCCTGCCGGTTTCCCTGCCCGTTCCCGCATGAGTCGGCTGCCATCGCTCAAATACCGCGACGTTGTAGCTTGTCTGCGCAGTAATGGCTTCGAGTATCTGCATCCTGAGAAAGGCAGCCATGAATTTTGGAGCAACCGCCAAACCAAAAAAATAACGATGATTGCCTGCCATCCGGGCGACATTCCGCGCGGAACCCTGCGCGCCATCATCGCGCAGGCAGGGCTAACTACGGAAGAATTCTTGAAATAAGTTCGCCTTGGCGCGCTGCCTCTTAAACCTCTGCTTCTACTGCCGAACAAATCTGACCGCATCATTCGACACAATCGGGCAAGTGTCATCTGATGTTGGTCAGAGGAAGTGTGAAAATCGGTGTGCCATCTGATGTTGGTCAGGTGGGGTGAAAATGTTTTTTAGGAAACACATATTGGAAAGTTTTGGCCAGGGGTTGCTCCTCCAGCGCGCGGCGGCGCAACCGGTAGCAGCGGATTTGATTGGCATCCAAGTCCACCTCGGCTCGCACCAGACGATGCACCCACAACGCATCCACTGCCCAACGATGCCCCAGCACCCGGATCGCTCCCGTCTCGTCCGTGCGACGCAGATAAATGACCGTGCCTTTGGGACGACGTTGCAGGTCCAGCTTCCATCCCTTGGGAAAGGTTCGCCGGATGGGCGACTGGTCGTCGCGAACGGCGCGACGTTGCTGGTAGGCGGCCACGAACCGATCACTGGTGGCTTGGAAGGCCGACGCATTGGCGTGGTGAAAACGATGCCAGACTTTTTGCTGCCACAGATGGTTGAAACTCTCATTGAGATTTTGCGGCCCATGCTCCCGGGGCGGGGCAAAGACCGGCGTGACTCCCAACGAAAGACAGAAGCGGATGACCTGTCCCAACACATCGGGATGCGTGTGCGTTCCTTGAAAGCGCGAATCATTGTCGAACTGGGCATAAGTCGGACAACCATGCTGCCGCCAGTGTATTTCCAGCCTTTCGCAGAGCCAACGCGCACGCAAAGCGGCACTGACCCACGCGCCACAAACCGATCCCCAGAGGGCCCGGGTCGTAAGCACATCCAGCTTTGGCCCTGCCTCCAGCGGGAGGTCCTCAATGACATCAAAGGCGTCCAGCTCCGCTTGCCCCGCAGCCACGTCCGGCAGATACCAGCCAGCCGGGGGAGAGGCGCGGCGCACCCGACGCACGCCATCCAAGGCTCCGTGCCGTTTGAGAATGCGCCCGATGGTGCGCAGGCTCGGCAACCTGGCTTTGGAGTTTCCAGAGCGCAGCGCATCATGGATGGCCTGTGCCCCGATGAATCCCAGATCGCCCTGCCGCAATTCGTGACGCAAAGACAGAACGCGCCGTTGCAAGCTGGGCTTGGTTTGGCGACCTTGCAGGCGCGGCGCATGGGATTGATCCGACCAGTCCACCTGCGCCAGCTTTTGTCCGTGAGTCCGTGCCAGCCAGTATTGCAAGTGTCCCAGCCCCACCCCAAACCGACGGGCCACGCGCCGCTGCGTTTGTCCGCGCCGCACCGCCAACACCATCGCCTGCCGATCTTTTTCAGAGAGTTTTTCATGCTCAAAACTGTAGCAGACTGACCTAGATCAGATGACACTTCCCTGACCAACATCAGATGACACTTGCCC